>JADFXM010000062.1 GCA_015233565.1 Candidatus Rifleibacteriota bacterium | reverse complement strand
TCGAAAAATTGTCAAAGCCATTTTTGGTGCCATGGTTAAACAATGTACCAATGGAGATAAAATGGACGGCGTGATTTTGGGGTAAAAATCCGAAGATTTAGCGCCCTGCGAAAATCGGTGTTAAATAATCTTTCCCAGGTTAACCAAGAAATAGTTTCAACTGCCAAAAGCCTCTATTATGAGCACCCCAAGCTTGCAGCCACAGTAATAATAATTCTCTTTTTGACCTTTCTATATTTTCTTATGCCATCCTCATTGACTCCAGTACAAAGTCCAAAAGGAACTCCGATTTTTGCCGTCAAAAATGCCACTGCCGGCAAAATAATCCAGAGCGGAAAAAGTTCGTTAACTTTGCTTGGAGACGATGGAAAAACTTTTATTTTGATTCCAAAAGCAGGTGTTTTCTTGCCAGATTTAAAATCAGGAACCAAAATTAAAGTAAACTATATCCCATACAGAATTTCAAGAGATGGAAGTATTCTGGGGCAATGTCTGGATATCATTGTTGAATGACGGCCAGAGGCCAACTCAATTTGCAGTAGTTAAGAACGAATGAAAAATAGGCTGAAAATGAAAGCAAAAAATATCACAATAATTTGCTTGTAGTTTTTCCAAGCACTGCAATTCCATGAATCATTGTAATTTTTCACAGATTTTAAGGAGTTGTGAAATAACAGCGAAAAAGAGTAAAAATACTTGACTTATAAACCTGCAACAACGCAAGTACAGAAAATTTGGAAAAATTTATTTTTCGCGTTTTTTTTAAATGTATGATTAATTGCCAATGTCAATATGAATTTACTCTTTGTTCCTGTGAAATAATTACCTTATTTGACAAAATTCCCCCCCCACGAAAAGTTCATCAATAACGAGTTAGTTTTTCGAAAAATCAATTTTTTCACAGATTCCAAGTGGAGTCGAAACAATCCTGGTAAGTGGCATGAACATATACATTGCTTCGGAAAAAGGGGTTTCGCGACCAAAATGTTTAGTGCTAATCAGGGTGCTTGTACAACAGTCTGCCAGTTGCGATTAGCGTTATTCCGGTTCCAAACTGCTTCAAAAAAGGTGGGACATACAACATCAAAGAAATCAGAAATCATTAATCCACTTTGAGAATTCAAAACCAATCCATTTTTTGACAGATCCATTAAATTTCCCGGATTTCGAGCTTCGGCCAATTGAAGAGTGATATTGAAAATCCATTGATTCCGGCCACTTGTAGTTGGAATTTCTATTGGCTGGATAGCAATAAAATTAACTCTCTGGGACAAAACCCGCTCAATTTTGTCTTCACCAAGTTTCGGGTGAGTTTTCTCTGTCCTTGTCAGAATGAGAAATGGGACATTTGGCTTTCCGGAAGCTTTCAAAGAATAACTGATTTCATTTGCGCATTTTATACTTTGGCCGGAAGAGACTCCTAATGATACAGCTTTATCCAGGTCGCCATGCTGTGGAAACGACAAAAAAGAAAAAGTAGTACCAGCCAAAGAATCGCTTGAACCTCCGGAAGCTCTAACGAAATCGGAAAACGAATATTGTGTGTCAATTGATGCCAAAGCGATACAGGCAGATTTCAAGTCATTATGAATCTGTCTGATAATCCGGCTTCCTTCTGAAACCATGTCTATTTGTTGAATCCCCTGAATTGAACTTTGGGAGGAACTGCGAAATAGTCGATAACCCGGAATCAGCAAACAAATGGCAAGAAACACAACTAGTAATAATTCGATTAATGTAAAGGCTGACCTGTGCTCATACTTCATAATTCAGGATTTTCTAAATCGTGCATGGATTCACTTTCTAAGTCCAACAGTGCCATTTTAATACCCTTCCGTATCAGGAATTCCGAATATCAAACGACTATTTATTTTGGTCTTTCACATACTATGGCTTCCATTGAAACATCACTTTGGGAGAGCCAAATTTTAGCCCGACTCATATCTCTTGGAGCAACCTGGACTTTTATTCTTATTGCTTTGACTGGACTTGTTGATATTGATTTCAATGAAACTTTTCTTTGGAAAAGTTCAGCTTCTTGGGGGTATTGAATTCCACCCGCTTTTGAGGATAAAACCTGGTTCCAGGTGTCAAGTGGATAATCTGCGAGCGCATGGGATTGATAGTTGGAGAGCCAATCATACCCAAATGCGCGAAAAATTTCTAAAGGTTCTTGTGCCAGTTGGACTGCTAAAAATTCATAATAAGCATCCATGGAGCTTTTGTTTGCCATAATATTTACATTACTTATTCCAACCATTACCAATGCAATAAAAAGCAGAGAAATAAGTATTTCAACCATGGAAAATCCATTTTTTCCTAAAACTTTGTTCTTCGTTGGCACATTTCTAAACAAATTTTGAGGTTGCTTCATTAGTTCATTTTCCGTAATGGCTTGGTGTTGTTTGCTTGTAACATTTGAGATAGTCATTCTTCCGCCATTCGTACAAAATTTGTCCAGTTTGATAGACAGATTTGATACTGGTATTCATCGGAGTTTTTCAATAAAGAATCATATTCAATCAGATGCTTTCCATCAACCCAACGATAGGTTTCGAGCAAGTCACAAATCAACGCGCCTTTCAATTTAAGAGGTTGTTGGCACACGATGGAACCGTTTTCATTGTCATTCGTGGCGATAAGAACCGCTTCAATCGGACGATCCGTTGTTACCCGAATTCCGCCCTTACGGGTAAACAATATCAATAAATCTTCAGGACCTGATTTTTGAATTCCAGCTGAAATAACAAAACTATCAGCAATAATAACCCCCTGCCCCTTAATTTTCCAATCGCCACCATTTACTGGTACAAATTCCAAACTTCCCTGGCAATGAATAATTCCCCTTGGTTTAATCAACCCTTCGGTTGGACAAAGATAGCCAATTTCCTCTAATCGACCAACTGGAAGCAGCTTGCGGTTCCACAAAGAAAAAAAGTTAAATGGCCGAAATCCCTCATTTCCTGTTCGGTGGACATCAATATTTTGCCCCTTGGAATTAAAAAATCTGGGAGTTGGAAATTGCGCCTTTTGAGGAGGATTTTGCACGTCTTCTCCGCTTCCTCCGTATAAAAAGTTCGTATCGAATCGGGAAATCAAAGAAACCTGGGGGTATTTCTGAGCAACAGTCGGCAAGTTGGTAAGGAAACCCTTAAGATACTCGTTGTCGATTTTCCCACGGTCTTTTGGAAGAGGAATGCATGGTACAGACTTTCCTGCTTGCAGAAACTCTGCCTGGGCATCAGGCGGAATAGCTTCATTAAAACTTTTTGAGATAGGACCCTTTTTTGCTTTTCCTACTACCCGAGCTTGGGACATGTCAAGATGAAATGCCACAAGATAAAAAAATCTCTTCCGGATAGCTCCCTCCAAAATACTCAAGGCATTGCCGGAATTTTTTACAAAATCAGGATCTTCTCCCAGCAAAAAGTGTCCTGATTCCGGTAAAAACACACCTTCCCCTCCCAAAAATTGCTGGGACAAAAGAAACATCATATCTTTCTCTGCCAAATCTCTTTCTGAAGAATATTCCTTTTTGGGAAGGGGCAAGGTTTTAATTTCGAAAACCCCTTTAAGATTCTCAAAATGAGCTGATTGTACAGCGCTCTCCTGCTGTTTTAAGGCTTCCAGAAGTTTGTCGTTCAACCAGGGGAGAAGTGTAAGAACATCATCGTGTCCAATTTCCAAAGTTTGGGAGCATGGTGGAATGATCTTTTCAAGGGCTTCCGGTACATCCAAAAAAACATTATTTTCAAGTGGGGGGGAATTTTCCAGCCCCGTGGGGGACTTCTGCGAATCAGTCTCCCCAAAATAGATTTTTCCCCTTTTTTCCGCCAAAAGTTGCTTTTGCTCAACGATAAGCCGCTTTTTTTCCGAATTCAGTGAAAAAGAGTTGTATTTTCTAAATTCATCTAATCCATTTCTTACAAATAATACGTAGTCTAGGGGAAAACAATGGGAGTAAGCAGAACGTTGTCCAGCATTTTCTCTGGGAGAAACGATGCTTACAACATTATATTCGATGTGCCGTACACCGGTAAAAGCGATTGAAGGTCTTGAATCGGAACTTTTAAAAATGAGTTTTGCACGAAATTCAATTGTTCCAAGGCAATCTTTTCCAGAGGGAGCGGCATATTGATTTCCGAACTCATCAGTTGTTCTGAAATCTATCACTCTAGCTGAAGCAGTAATTTCGGGAAGAACATTCGCCCTGACCATCGTTTTTGCTTCGTCGATGGAAACATTCAATGGAATAGAAAATGGAGCGGAATTTCGGGCAATCAACCATTGTCCGCTAGGGGATTTTGGGTTTGCGGTTTCCTTGAAAAACCAGGAATAAGCTTCTTCCAACGCGCCTTCAACAATGTTTCTTGCAATTTCTACTTGCCTGAACTGAAAATTGCTCTGCCGTTGTTGTTCAGCGACTTTATAGAATTGAATTGCAAGAATTGAAATGAACATCACAATAAAAAGGAACAAATAAGAAACAAAACCTGATTTGGCGAAAGCTTTTGTTGATAGGACTTTTGTTATGTTATTCATTCTTCATAAAGGGAAGAAGCTAAAATTTTAAGAATGTCAAAATCTGAATTATAATACTGCCGCATTTTTACAGAATTGAAGAGATAGTAACTTTGCTGTTCCATTTAAACTTCTCTCCAAGTCGCTCAAAGCTTAAGTTATTAGTGATTTGCTTCCTCCCAAAGTGCTTTTCTTTGAATCGTGTTGTTAAGTAGCATAATGTGTAGCTTTTAAGAGGTTAGGTAGGCTATAAAGGTAATAGACTATTCCCCCAAAGGTGGATTTGTCAATCGGTTTGGTAGAAGGGTTCATGTTTGATGAGCATAATGTAAAATAAACCTGCTAAATTCCAGCCGCTGCTTCTGCCTGTTTAGCCGTATTATCTAAATCTGTTGCGGTTTTTGCAAGATTATTTGCTTTTTCATGTAACTGGCTTGCCTCATTCTGCATTCTTGTCAAAATTTGATTGTCCGTGTCAATAGTCTGTTGTATTCCCTGCTTTTCTTCATCGGTTGTCGCATTGGCCATCTTTTGGTTAAGATCATTTATAGCATTCTGCATTCCGGCAACGGCCTTGTCTTCTGATGAAGCTAATGCATCCGCCTGAAATGCTGCATCTCTGGCAGCGTTTGCCTGAGTTCTGGCTTCTTGCGCCTGCCGGATCTTTTCTTCCTTCTGGGGATCGCTTGGAGATGCGGTTGATCCGTTTGATCCGCCAGAGCCATTTGAGCCGTTAGATGCACTAGAACTGTTTGATCCGCTAGAACCAGATGGACTGGAAGAACTGGAAGGTTTATCCGGGTCACCGCCTGAAGCTGGAACCGGGTCGGTTTTGCTCGCAGTAGTACTAGCGGTTGTTGGATTAGGAGTGACGGGAATAGTGTTTGCACTTGAAGCAATCGGAAAAGTTGGGGTTGTCGCACTTGCTGTTTTGGCACTACCCCCCGAAGCATTCATAACGGTGCTGATCCCGCCACAAATAGTTGAAATAGCCTGAAATATTGCAGCTATTGTAACTGGATCACAACCAGTCATTGTAATAGATGCAAAAGAAAGAATTACAACAAAAGCAAGCGACCGAAATTTCTTCTTCATTTATCCCTCCAAAAGTTTTTTCACGAAAAAATTTTATTCTTTTTTCTCACTTTTGGAAAGAAAAAACATTTCTGGTTACACCAAACAATTCGAAAAATTGTATTTTCTTGAGAATTTAGAATAAGATATAGCTCTTCAATATGATTTTTTAAAAATAAGGGCCAAAACGAAGTAAATGAAAATTTGTCGCTGTTGATTTTACTTTCACTTTAGAAAAAAAGATTGATAAAGAATGAAGAACTCAATATCAAAAAAATTATCCTGAAACATTGAGAAAATTGGAATAATTATTGTGAATTTTGATTTTTCAGAAATAAAGAAAAGAGTTCTCTGGTTTTTTTCCATTTTAGTTTTTTTTGCTTTGCCAACTCTGTTAGCCATTTTGGGCGTAAAAACCAGACTTGACGAGATCGAAAAATTCTCCCAGGAGAAAATTTTTTCCGTTCAGGAACAAATTCTTCTACGGCTCCGAAAAAGAGAAGAGACTCACCTTTATTTCAAACATCTTTTTGAAAACCTTGTTGAATTAATGTCCCCTGATGGTGCCAATTCCAGATTAATTTTAGGAATTAAGGACCTAAAAAGACGTTTTCCTGGTCTCTGTTCAATTTACGTAGTTGATAAAAATGGGGACATCATCAATGATGTATCTGAGCCAAATTCCCCCAAATACATCTTAAAGGTTTTTTTTCTAAATTATCTTAAACAGTTTCTGCATCAGCCTAACTCCTTGGCCAAAGCCTGGCCGCATATTCAACCGTTTATCGGGCAGGATATTACATTGGAAAAACTTGGAGAAAATTGGAAAGAAATTATTGAAGTAAATCCTGGCTTAAAAAACCATTGGTTTTTTTCATCAATTAGTTGTAATGGCGGTTTTTTTGTGCACGTAAACGAATGCCCCGAATGGTCAGACATTGGAATAATGGACCGAGTAGGGTCATACATAGCGAGAATGGGCGACAGAAAAAAAGGGGTTCCATTTTTTCAAATAGGAATTACCGCCCCAGGAGGCATTCTTCCAAGTCCTCCCATTTCCTTTGCTCTTTTAAAACATCAGAAGAATTCAGATACCTCGTTTGTTTTTGAAAATTGTCAGGTCTTTCTGACCAGATTAAAATCTTCTTCCTTTTTATGGATAGCTTTTCAAAGGGATTCAAAATCCAAAACACGCTTTCTTCGTCTTCTGGCGGTAGCATTTGGAACTTTACTTTTTGCTTTTCTCACCTGGGTTTCAGCTCGAATCCATTTTGGGGATGAAAAATTCTTTTTTTCAATAAAATGGCGATTGGTTTCCCTTTTCTTTTACGCAAGCCTCCTGCCTCTTCTTGTCATTTTCACTTTCGGATGGGACTATTTAGGAAAAGAATATAACGCTCAAATGGCCGAAAATCTTGAAAAAACCGAAAAGACACTTCGTTCTATTGATCTTCATTTTCCTTATGTTCGGTTGAATCTGCAAAAAAAAATCAATGAAATTTTGAATTCAATGGAATATACGACCGATCAGCAGAAGAGAGAAACCCTTGAAAAACTTACGCTGTTGGGAAAGAGGTTTAAAGCAACTACTCTTGTTCTTTATGATAAAGAAGGAAAAAGTGAGTTCTGTTACTGGAAAGAAGGGATGGCTAATCCTCTTGATAAGGGAGGAAAAGTGCTAGGGGAGCTGATTCAGTCTGCAATCCCTTTCTTAAACCACGAAACTTCTGACTTGAAGACAGATTTTAAAGCCGATATATTTCAAACTTTGGGAGGAATTAACTTGATAGCGGTTCTTGCCAAAGGTCTGGGAAAGCTTGAAGAATATCAGTTTACACAAAAGCGCGGATGGATTTATTTTAAGGCTTTCCATAACTCAGAGAAAAAAGTAACTCATATTTTAAGCCTTTTTTGGAGACGAGATGATTTGGAAGAAGAATACCTTGTTCAGCAAATATTGGGGAAGAAAAAGAGTTTCGGAAAATGCGAAGTTATTGCTTTGGGAACAAACCGTAAGTGGAACATTTCTCGCATCCCAAGTTTGACCACAGTTGCTTACGCCTTTTCTCCCTGGATAGAAATAATGGGAACAACCATTAACAAGAAATTTTTTGAGAGCTCAAAGACAATTTTTCTTACGGGAATTAAACCAAAGGAATTGAAAACTTGCTCTTTGCTTGCAATACAGAACGATCTGCTTGTTCGATCCCGAATAAATCGAATCAGACAATTTCTTCTGGGGTTTGCCGGAATTTGTGTTTTTATTAGCTTGTTTCTAGGAATGATTCTTTCACAGAAGCTGTTGAAGCCAATCGATAATCTCTCAAAAGGTATCCAATCTATTCAGAGAAAGGAATTCCGATTTCTTTTACCTCTTCTTGAATTTGACGAACTGGGAAAGTTAACGGAAATGTTCAACCACATGACGGAAAGTTTGTATGAGATAAGCGTTGCCCAAATGGTACAACAACAGCTTTTTCCCGGACAACCGTTAAAACTAGGGGAATACACTATCTTTGGAAGATCCAGATCTGCCAGCGAACTAGGTGGCGATTATTTCGATTATCTTCAAATCGACGAGCGATATCTTCTAATTCTAATTGGAGATGTTACCGGACATGGAGTTCCTGCCGCCCTTGTAATGGCTATGGCAAGAGGAATAGTACAAGAACGGCTGTTTTCTGGCACCCAACTTTCGGACACAATTTCAATTTTAAACACAGCAATGTTCAGAGATTTGAACAGGAAGTTGTTTATGACGGCCGGTTTTATTTTTATTGATTCTCAAAGCAATGAGGGAGTTTTTTTTAACTGCGGTCATCCATTTCCTTTTATTATCTCACCAGGGGGTAATCTGCGAATGCTGCAAGGAAGAGGTGTCGCCCTCGGAATGCGTGAAAAAAGCCGCCTAACACCAATAAATTTTATTTTTCAACCCGGGGAACGAATAATAATGTACACCGATGGTTTAGTGGAAACCTTGACAGAAGTACACGGGAAAACAAATTTTGATCTGTTGGGAGATTATTTGTTAACCCGTCCTATCATTCAAACCGAATTAGCCTGCGATGATTATCTGAACAACCACCCTCATATTCTCGGTGGAAAACCGCAACCAGACGATTTTACAATTGTAATCGTCGACCGGGTAGCATTACCAAAAAAGCCCTCAACGCTGTAGAACAAGCAAAAGAAGGTTCTTGTTCTCGACAGTTGTCAGGTTAGGTATCAGGATTCTTCCTTCAAGCGAGAATGTACCTTGGGCATCCATTCAGCGATCGGGATATGCTGTGGACACTTCTCTTCACAGGCTTTACACTGCACGCATCCACTGGCGAGGGACTGTGGGCCAAAAAATCCGCCGATTCCCTTGTAAGCCTTCTTGCTTCCATTCAGATCATTGAAAGCATGTGAATCATTGTACATTTCAAAATTCTTAGGGATATTTACTCCATGGGGGCAAGGCAAACAATACCCACATTTTGTACATGGAATCACGTTCATTTTCTTGAATGCTTCCTGGACGCTGGCAATCGCAGCCATTTCTTTTTCGGACATGGAATTTATGCCGGATTTTTCGACAGATTGCAGATTCGCCTTCAGTTGCTCCATGCTAGACATTCCGCTAAGAAGAAATCCCACCTCAGGGTGGTTCCAGACCCACTGCAAGCCCCAATCGAAGGCAGGGCGCTTTAATCCGGAAGAATCAAAAATGTCCTGAATGGTCTGGGGAACATTTGCCAACTTTCCACCTAATAGAGGTTCCATGATAATTACCGGAATTCCTTTTGATGCCGCGTATTTCAAACCTTTTGTTCCCGCCTGGGTTTCTGTATCGAGATAATTATATTGTATCTGGCAGAATTCCCATTTGTCGTATCCGTCAATTATTATCGGGAAGGCATCCTCACGGTCATGAAAAGAAAAACCGATGTGTCCGATCTTCCCCGCCTTCTTTGCTTCCTCTGCTTTGCTCAAAATCTCAAATTCCTTTACAACTTTTTCCCATCTGGATCTATCAAGACCATGAAGAAGGTAAAAATCTATAAAATCGGTCTGGAGCCTCTGTAGCTGTTCATCAAGGAACGTGCAAAAATCCGACTCCTTTTTCAAGAAAAAAGTCGGAGACTTTGTGGCAATTTTTATTTTTTCCCTGTATCCGTCCTTGAGCGCTTTTCCAAGTATTTTTTCGCTGAATCCGCCATGATAAGGGTACCCAGTATCAAAATAATTCACGCCGTGATCAATGGCATATCTAATCATCTGAATAGCTTCATCTTCGATGACATCCGAGGTCCAAAACCCCTTGCTCTTTGTGGGAAGCCGCATACAGCCAAAACCCAAAGCGGAAGGTTGCCAGTCCATTTTTCCAAATTTTCTATATTGCACTTTTGCTTTCCTTTCCTTCAGATCACTTTACAATTAATATCCAAACCTGATAATACAACAAAGAACCGGAAAGGTAAAGACAAGGCCATTGCAAGCAGCATTTCTTGGTGAGTATTTCGGTCGATTGGCATTAACACAAATTTTCACTTTCGAACAATAAAGAAATCACATTTTTAGAAAATGGCTCATCAAGCTAATTTCAGATTTCCCAACCTCGGGGATTTTAGTTTGATAACATTTTTCGATTAATGAATCACCAAGTTTCTTTGAAAGGCATCTTCTGATTTATTTTTATGAATGTTGGTCTCAGGATAAAATCCAACCGAAAAGTATTCCTAAATCAGGAAAATATCTTTTGAAGCTATTTTCCGAGAAAATACAAACTATCGATACCAGGAATTCTGAATCTAGACATATGCCAAGAATTGCTGCATTCTATCTAAATTTTCTCTTTTCCTTTTTTTGAGTTCTAAACAACTGTAACCTTTTCGAATAGCCCGGTAAGTATAGGAATCAATTTTTTTATTGGGAGATGCGACAATGCAAAATTCCACTTGGCTTTCCTCAAGAATTTCCACTTTCATTTGCAGGATCCTTATCGCAAGTGTGATCGGCTTTCTATTTATCAGCACTGCGATTCCTTCTCACGCAGAAACAGATGAGACACTCCTCAGTCTTCCTGACGACCCAACCCAGGAGAAATTGCACGACGGCCCCCCGCTGACCCCTGAACGAGCAGCGCTCCTGGCCCAATTCCAGGAACCAAATCTGACTCCCCAACAGATCGCCGAAATTCTTTCGCAGTATAAATTTGTTGATCCGCAGCACGTTATTCCGCAAGCCCTCCTGAATCGAGCTTTGGTTTACTTTGACGTGAATAAAAACCTTATTTCCAATCAACATTGTCTTTCCGTCGTGAATTTCAGTGAAGAATCAAGGAAGGTACGATTTCACATCATCAACATGACGACAGGCGAGGTTGTTTCTATACGGGTTGCCCATGGAATAGGATCCGATCCGAAGAACACGGGTTATGCTGTACAATTTGGAAACACTCCGGAATCACATATGAGCTCGTTGGGAATCTATTTGACTGCCGAAACGTACAAGGGGGAGAACGGAGATATCCGCTGCAGATTGGACGGTCTTTCCAAAACGAATTCCAATGTCAGAGATCGGAATATCGTGATTCATGGAGCTGACTACGTTGAAGACGCCAACATCAAACCCGGTCGGAGTTGGGGATGTCTGGCCACTTCAAGGGAAAACCATGAGCGGGTAGTGAACGAGCTTAAAGAAGGCAGTATCATTTTTGCGGGAACAACTAAGTGATCCCTGATTAAAGATGGCGCCTAATCACGATATTAGCAATATTAGCATGTTCTATGTGTTCTTCCAGCTCATTGGGAGTGGAAGCATACATTCGGACAAGCAATTGCCCACATTCCCATCCCAACAATTTCGGGGATTTTGATCAAGGGTGAAGGAAAAAAGGGATTCATGCCTTATGGTTTTCGTTGACAAATCTCTTTTTAAAATCTCTTGGCGTCAAACCAATAGTTTTTACGAACACTTTTCTTAAAGCGCTGATGTCTTCGTAGCCTACTTTTTCGGATATAGTACCAAATGCTAAGTCGGTGGTTTCTAAAAGGTCACAAGCCTTTTGAACCCTCAACTTTTGCAAATATTTAATTGGTTTTAGACCTGTGGATTTTTCAAATCTCCTTAAAAACGTGCGCTCACTGAGACAGCACAAATCTGAAAGCGCTTTGACAGTAACCGATTTACTGAAATGTGTCTGTAGATAATGTTGAACTTTAATAATACCTTTGTCCCCGTGATCTAATTTTGGGGAAAAACTTTGATAATAACGTTGTTCACGCAATCCCGAGTCGACTATCATTAGTCTGCTCAGTTTATGCATTACGTTTAAACCGGCAAATTGCGCCACAAGTTCCAAGCCCAAATCGACCCAGGCCATGAGCCCCCCAGCTGTAATGATATCACCATCGTTAATCAGGATTTTTTCACAATCTGTAATAACTTCAGGAAATTTCTGAGAAAACTTAGAAGCAAGTTCCCAGTGGGTTGTTGCTACTCTTCGACATAATAAACCACTAGAGGCTAGAATGAAGGCCCCAGCACAAACCGAACAGATTATGGCGCCAGACGAATGATGTCTTACAAGCCAATCTTTGAGGCGTGGATCAGGTGATGAGCAAAATATTGACCCGATACTCGGAGGCAAAATAATCGCTTTATAAGAAGACTCCGCTGGATTTCTGTCTTCCTGAATCATTTGTACAATCTTATCTATCTGACACACATCTACGGAAAATTGCCGCCCGAGCTTATGCTCTTGACATAGCTGATTTCCAAGTGAAAACAGTTCCTGAAAACCGTGTATGGCTGACTGCAAGGCTCCCGGATAATCTACCACTGCAAATTTTACGCAACGATTTACCATTTGTCTATTTTAGCACTTTTTATGTCTGTTTTGCCTCTACTATATCATTTTGGATTTTGCGATAATAGATACTGTTGAATTTATTCTGGATTAGTTAATCCAAAATTAAAATCTGAAGGAGGCAATTATGAAAAAATTGCTTTTGAATGTAAGTGCAATCTTTGGAATCTTGATGCTGGTACCGCTTGCCTATGCTGCCGAAAACTCGGGTAACAGCAAATCGCAAAAACCTGTTCTTTCCGGAAACCCTGCCAAAGACCAGATTAAAGATCAAGGGCAGCAATCGAACAAAAATAAAATTCAACTGATCCGAAATGCAACCATGAAAATCACTTATGCTGGCAAAACGTTTCTAACTGATCCAATGCTTTCGCCAAAAGGTGCATTTGAACCTTTTGCCGGCATCGCCAGCAATCCGACGGCAGAATTACCGTTTTCAGTAGAGGAGATTTTAACAGATGTAGAAAGTGTCATTGTTTCTCATCTTCATACTGACCATTTTGACCCAGCGGCAATTCAGGCGATTTCGAAGAAAATGCCAATCTTTTGCCAATCGGGAGACGAAAGTCAGATCGAGAAGGAAAAATTTCAGCACGTCGTTCCTATAAAGACTTCCCAAACGTGGGGAGAGATTACTATAACCAGAGTGGATGGTAAGCACGGGAAGGGAGAAATTCTTCCATTAATGGGAAAAGTATCCGGCTTCGTATTTCAGGCAAAGGGTGAACCGACAATCTATTGGGTAGGTGACAGTATCTGGTGCGAAGAGGTGAAAAACGCCATAGACATGTATAAGCCTGACATCATTATTACCCACTCCGGCGGTGCAACGATTCCGAAATATGAACCGATAATTATGGATATAGAGCAGACCCTTGCGACTGTTAAATCAGCTCCCAAGGCTGTAATAGTGGCAATACACATGGAGTCATTGGACCATTGTACGGTAACTCGTAACATGCTTCGTCAAAGTGCTGACAAAGAAGGGATACCAGTTTCTCAATTGAAGATTCCTGGAAATGGAAGTATAATTACATTCTAGTGCGGTGTTCTCAAATTAACCTTACAATGCAATTCAAAAAAGAACGCCTTGTACAAGGGTTAAGTTAAAATCAGCGTAAGGCCACCACCGGAAGTGGTGATCTTACGCTGATTTCATGGTTGCTGATCACCGCCGCCCCGAATTTTACGGAAGTTTCAGCACAAACTTACGAAAAGAAAATGCCCCGTATTCAGCCCCCAGTAAGCCGATTTTGAGCTAATTTGTAATTTAGTCAAAAATCAGCAATTCTCGATGAGTCACTGCGATTGTTTTTGAGAGCCATTTGGAGCAATGTTCAAAAAACTAATTATTCCGATAAGTTTCGTAGTAAAAATCTGTAATAGCTATATTTTGCGAGAAAACTCATCGAGAATTGCTGACCAAAAATGGGGGAAATTGCCAAAGTGCTACGAAGAATAGCAGGAATTAGCCATTGAACTAATTTTGAAGGGAATTTTTATTGTGCGCTGCTTTCGTGAATTTGATCGGTACAGATTATGCTCGTAAATTGAAAAGCAGGCTTTGAAAAGTATGATGAATTCGGGACGGCACCTTTTTGGGATACATAAAAAAATGCTTCGAACACGAAAAACTTTCCGGGTACACATTCGCTGAACTTGATTCTAGGCGCAATGGATAATTTCTGGAAGAATAGGCAAGGGTTCACCGGGAGGTTTTGGAAATAAAAAGCCCGATCACTTTGACAACAATCAATGACCGGGCTTTAGTAATCGCAGCTTAGTTTAGCAGCGCTCGCAGTTTTAAGGGATCAAGGAAATCAGGCTGGTTTTGCAGGCTCCGCTTCGGCTTTCGGACTGAGAATCCACTGTCGGCCAACTGAATAGATGAAAAAGGCCATCAGCAGGAACAACAGTGTCGATAAGCGATCCGGATCACCGAGTGAGGCTAGGGCATTTGAGAAATCAAGCGATTTGAACAAGTCTTCCCAGAATCCTTGAATAAGGGTCACGACTACACCCATGATCGATCCACCGGCAATAAGGCCTGAGCAAAAAAGAACAGCAGGACTGGTCTCGGTTTCAGTGATCTCTTGAACCCCACCTTGGGATTTTTTCGCTGTCGAGCGGTCTACTAGCCATCGAACTAGACCACCGATGAAAATCGGAACTGAAGAACTGAACGGGAGGTAGAGTCCAACGGCGAAGGGAAGAGAAGAAACCTGTGCCAGTTCCATGATCAGGGCAATAAACATCCCAACGACCACGAGCATTCCAGGTAGTTTCTGGGTCAAGATACCGTCAATCATCAGTGCAAACAGGTTAGCCTGGGGGGCTCCGAGTTTTTTCAGAGGGGTTCCCAGATTCACCTTGTAAACGATTTTTCCGTTGGGATCGACCAGATAATGGCCTGCTTTCAAGCCTGCGGATTCCTTCTCGACATCGTAGACAAAATACTCCTTCTTGTCTTTCTCAGCTGACGGGCCACGAAGATGCTCTTTATCCGTCAGGGAGGCGATAGAGATGTCCGGTTGAGTTCCGGTAAAGGGTTCATTCACGATATTGCATTCATGGTATTTATGGGTTCCCTGGACACCCGGATCGACAAAAAACTTGACGTTTCCGGAAGCATCGAGGAGATATTTTCCTTGGTCAAGACCGACAGTTGTAGTCGCTTCCTTCATGTAATACACGAAATACTCGTTTTTATCGAACTGAGCTTCCGGGCCACGAAGCTTTTCCTTTAAAGTCAGCTGATCCTGGGAAATGTTAATATGTATGGGTACTTGAGGACGCACATAAACCGTTGCGGCTTCGTTCAGTGCTAGCAGTGTATATCCAATGACAAGAGCAGAGGTTAACGCTCCGATAAGAATCGCAAGCTGCTGATACCGAGGAGTTCCTCCAACGAGAAACCCGGTCTTCAGATCCTGAGATGTCGTTCCACCATTTGAGGCGGCAATACAGACAACAGCAGCGATCGACAATGCTGTTACTCTGTATGATACGCCAGTCCAACCGAGTCCGACAAAAATGATACAAGTCAGAAGAAGCGTGGAAACCGTCATTCCAGAAATCGGGTTGGAAGAACTTCCTATTTCTCCGGTACAACGAGAGCTCACGGTAACGAAAATGAATCCGAAAACCATGATCATAACCGCTCCGACGAGATTGATTTTCAGCATCGGGGTCAGCCAGATGGCAAGGGTCAAAGCAATCGAACCAATGATAACGAAAATAATCGGAAGATCATCTTCAGTGCGGGTCTTTTTCTCCGTCGAACCACCGCGAAGGTCAGAAATTCCATTTTTTACAGAATTCCAGATTATGGGGATCGAGGAAAAAACGGAAATCAAGCCACCCATGGAAACAGCTCCCGCACCGATATACAAGATATAGGCGCTTCGAATGGCATCGTTATCCATCTGTGCGATTGGAAGCACACCAGGATAAACAGGTGTTGCGAGGGCTTCCCCGAACATCTTTATCAGGGGAACGATGACCAGCCAGGAAAGGGCTGCACCGGCCATCATGATGCATCCGGTCGCAGGACCGATGATGTATCCAACTCCAAGAAGCTCAGGAGAAAACTCACCAGCAACCTGGATACCCTTTTTCCAAGTACGGTTGAAAAATGTAAGTATGGTCGATGGAGTATCAGGCCAACAGCGCAATCCGTAGGAAAAAAGCTTGTATAAAGCTCCAAGTCCAAAGCCCGAAAATACAGTTAAAGCGTTCATTCCACCCTGCTCGCCGACGATGAGAACCTCGGCGCAGGCGGTTCCTTCCGGGTAGGTCAACTTTCCGTGCTGTTCAACGATCAAGCCGCGGCGAAGTGGAATCATCATCAGAATTCCAAGCAGGCCCCCGAAGATGGCCACTGTCATAACCCTAATGGTTTCCATTTCCTCACCCATGAGGAGAAGAGCTGGCATCGTTACACCAACACCAAAAGCAATCGACTCGCCGGCAGATCCGGCGGTCTGGACGATATTGTTTTCAAGGATCGTAGCTTTCCGGAACCCGAATGTTACAGCCAGGTAACGGAATAGAGTAATCGAGATGACCGCAACCGGAATAGAGGCTGAAATCGTCATTCCGACCTTCAAAACCAGATACAGCGAAGATGCGCCAAAGACAATTCCGAGCAATGTCCCGATAATGATGGGACCGAGCGTAAACTCCGGGATCTTCTGATCCGCGGAAATATATGGTTTGTGTTCAATCACCTGACTCATGGCCACTCCTTTTTTTTCGAGGTTCCTCACACAAAACGCAAAAGTACTAATAATTTCCCCTGAATTAGCGATTCAACCTCTTGAACCACGATTCTGCCATTACGAGAATCCCCTAAATACTGCCGGGAAACTCCCTAAAATGACACCGCTCTTTGTACCAACGTATTTTTCAACACCGTCACGCTTCAATTCCACAGCACTTAACATTTGCCAATTTTCGCGTGGAAAAGAGATAATTAAATTTACCGCATTTTTTTTAACACATTATTTCAATTTTGGAAAGCAAAAAAGGCTGAATTTTTACATTATTAAAAAAGGGAAGGATTCTAAATCATTTTGAATAATCCATGATTTTTTAGTTAAAGGATTTCTATATTGCTACCTAAATCAAGCATCCCAAAACGAGCAATAAAAAAACTGTTGCAAAGACTTTCCTCCCGCCAATGTCCATTGATGAGATACTAATGATTAGGGACTTCCAAACTCGCATAAATTGCTGATAATGCTCGTCGGTAAATCGCAAGAGACAAGCATCATCACCTACCAAGTCTAAGCTCAAATTGTTCCAGCAAAATTCGGGGGAGGAAGTCAGTAAAGAAATCTGGTATTATTATGTTAATCAAAAATGGAAGAAAACCTGAAATCTGGAAAAAAGAAGGAGTCTGCTCAATGAGCGAAAAACTAAGGAATGTTCCAAGGGTTAAAGAAAAAAAAACCGCTAAAGTATTCCTTCCCGAGGAAGAATATGCCGTTCGTTATGAGCATCCGGATCTTTTAGACTTTATCAACGACCATGGAATCAAACTTGAAAATCAGGGAAACTATTCAGATGCAGAAACATTGCTTAGACATGTCCTTGAAGTCCGTGGCATTACTCTCGGCAATGACCACCCCGATTTTGCCGATTCCCTCCATAACCTTGGAATTGTCCTTGGAAACAGTGGAAAATACGAAGAGGCGGAAGCGCTTTTTCGACAATCCCTGGAAATTCAGTTAAAACTCCATGGAGAAGTGCATCGAGATGTCGCTTCTTCACTCAACAATCTTGGAATAGTACTGTTCAATCAGGGGAGAAATATTGAAGCAGAAACGTTTTACCGTAGGGCACTGGAACTATGGAAAATGACGGTTGGAAATGACCATGTCGATTATGCCTGTTCCCTGAATGAATTAGCCTGGTTTTTATATAATCAAAAGCGTTTTGCCGATGCAGAACCCTTTGCTCGAGAATCTTTGCAGGTCTTCGAAAAAAGCGGTCAACGTGACAGTGACGATTACTTTCAAGCCCAGGACACTCTTGAGCAAATCATTCAGGCACAAACCCGTCTTCTAAAAGCAAAAATCACCAACTAGCCGAACTTTTCCAAGAAAATTACCAATCTCTCGAAAATACTTGAAGTCTTTTCTCAATTAACCAGCAACTCTCGGCTAGTATTTCGGTCGATTGGCATTAACACAAATTTTTACCTTCGAGCAAACAGGAAACCACATTTTTTGGAAAACGGCTTCTCAAGCCAATCTAGACGTTGTCCGAGAATTGCTGTCAATTAACTATCCCTCTGCAATTTTTGCTGCCGCAGTTGCATTTGAAATTTTCCGAACCGCAGCCTGCGTAATCAGAGGTGATCTCCTCGCCTTTCGCGATATCTTTTATTGCGACATCACAACAGTTCTCCACCCGCGTATTAGGCTCGCAGGAATGATTTACAAATCTCTCTGGCGGTTGCATCAAAAAATGTTTTTTTCCGGAACGGCACACATAATGCTTTTCACTGGCTGGCACCTTGGCTATTTCCGAGTCTTTCAGTGTTTTTGGGCACCACTTTATAACAACCTCACCTCTCTTAATAGGTCTTGCCGCAAAAACACCATTTTTGTCAATACCAGATGCTTTTACTGCTATTGTTGACCTTTCTTCCAACTCGTCGGTTTCCAGCAGTTCTTCTGAAATGGTTCCCGTGTTCTTTTGAACTGCAGGACAAAGTTTTTTGATCAACATATTGTTCTCAGACCCTCCTGAAAATATCCGAAATTAAGTCACAACTTAGCATCAATCATAACTGCTGGTGCCCACCAATAGGGATAAACCTCAAAACACTCAATCGTTTGATATCCTGAGTTTCGTAATTGTAAAATCCACTCCTGAACAGAGTGCTCAAAGTTTGTTCGAGCACAGTCTTGGTCAAAATATCCAAACATTACCGGCATTAAGAACTCCTTGGCTACAAGCTCACGGTTCTCCAAATACTCGGTAAGACCTTGATTATACCTTTCAGTAACGTATTTTACTTGATCTGGGGAACATTGCTCAGGAAATTCCGGAACATCAAACTCTATTATAATCAAACGAGAGCCTGTTTCTGCTAACCACTTAAAAAGGTCTCCACGCTCATTTGGAGGAATCGATTGGAGGCAAAAAGTTGATTGAATTAAATCCCATGATCTCTTGGGAGAAGATTTTACAAACTCTTGAAGTGTCGATTCAAAAGCCTCATGAGAAATATTCAATCTCGAAAATTCTTTCCGAACATTGTCTAACAGGGCCTTAGATGGTTCAACAACGTCAACATGACGAATGTTTTTTGTCAGTGCCGGAAGAAGTGCCAGCCCGTCTCCAACACCAATATCCAAAACTGACAGATTCGAATACTGTTGATAAATATTTCGAAGCATTTTTGCAACAGCCTGGTATAGAGGAACGTTTCCACCACCCCTTATAAATTCAGCAAACCCAGTAGGGGAAATGTAAACGTTTTTTTTGCCGTTCTTAAGAACTTTCTTAAGATACGATGTTGCCTGTGTATAAAGAATATTGCAGGGCTCTTGAGATAGCGCCTTTTGAGAAAATGCCAAGGCAACATCAATCCGGTTACTGTTAAATGCCAAAAGTGCAATATAAAAAGACTCGATTGCATCATTAGTAGGAATATTATGCACACGGGCGAAACCATTTTTTTTAAAGCGGTCCCAAATCTCTAAAAGATTCATAATTCCTCAAAAAAAAAATAGACTAAAATTATTTTCCCGAGTTTAACATTCAAATCATTTTTTTCCAATAATCCTGAATATTAATTCAGACTCCCAATCTCGGGGATTTAAATTTGATACCATTTTTTCGATTGATGAATTGCCAACTTGCTTTGAAAGAAATCTTCTGATTTATTTTCAGGTAAGTTGGTCTCACGATAAAATCCAACCGAAAATTACTCCAAAATCAGAAAACTACCTTTTGAAGCCCTTTTCCGAGAAAATGCAAACTATCGATACCAGGAATTCTGTAATTACTCTTCTATTTTTACTATAAAGCGAGAATCAGAAGAATTATGAACGTCTTTTATTACACCATCAGCTTCATGAAGATCACGCAACGTGAAACCTACCGTGATGTGTGGATAATATTTCTCAGGATTCCAAGCTTCCGGTTTCCCCCCGTTTTGAACAAAAGCTTCATGAATGGTTCGTCGAATCTTGAGAAGGCTTTCTGATTTAACAATGATAAAAAAGGTTTCTTCCATTTTTCCTTTCAGAAGCATTTTTCCACTTCCCATGGATAGAATCTCAAATTTTGCTTTTTGCATTTCGGATTTGCTTGCAATGGAGCCAATTTGATTCATTGTTAGAATGGGATGTTGTGGGTCAGAGCCACGCAAAAAATCATAGTATTCTACAGGGGCAATTACCGTTATATGTGCTTCCCCCTCAGGATTCCATTGCTTATAAAAAGTTAAAGGCCGACCAATCACAGAGCTGATTTTTTCTCTCAGCATGGGAAACCGCTCACAATGAACATTCATCGCCAGGGCGCTATCAAAACGCCCCTCGCCTTTTTTTACAACCTGTTCCAAATCAGCATTGTGAAGAATTTTGGGATCAATTTGAATAATTAATCCTCCTTTATTTTCGCTATGTGCTTTTTCGCAATGGTTTTCTCCCACTGCCACTTCCAGGGAAAAAAGAAACATAAGGGAAAAGCAAAACAGGAACTTACACATACCTGCTCTCCTGGCAATAATTTAAAAAAGAAAGAAATAACCGGATTCAGATAAAATTTTACTTTTTTAAATCAATCTTGACAAGTTGAAAAAAATTGTCTTGCCTGTTGGCATTAAAAAAGTAAATTCGGTCTCCTAAGTTCTTTTGAGGAACTTGCCGGGAACCGAATTATAATAGAAGTAAATTGAATTTTACTCTTTATTGCTGAAGTATTTGATCCCTCTTGAGGTCGTTCTCTTGACTAATGTATAATTGAAAAAATTTAATTAAAGGCTGTAAATCATGTCTGAAACAGAAAAAATGCCGATATTGTTTGTAGGCCACGGTTCTCCGATGAATGCAATTGAAGATAACGCTTATACCAAAGGTTGGGAAGAAATTTCCCGAAGAATTCCCAAACCCGAAGCCATTTTGGCCATATCAGCCCATTGGTACACAAATGGCAGCAGAGTAGCTGATGCAGCAAAACCTAAAACCATTTATGATATGTATGGTTTTCCCGACTCACTCTACAAAGTAACTTATAACGCACCTGGTGCGCCAGAATTGGCAAATTTAACAAAAAAATCAATAAGCCGAAATGTGCAAATTGATAATACCTGGGGAATTGATCATGGAACCTGGTCCGTGCTTCATAAAATGTATCCAAAAGCAGATATTCCTGTCTTCCAGCTTAGCGTGGACAGCAGCGCAAGTCCGGAAATACATTTTCAAATCGGGCAGGAAATAAGCAGTTTTCGTGAAAAAGGAGTATTAATACTTGGGTCCGGCAATGTTGTGCATAATCTTTCCCGGATAAACTGGGGAATGCAGGGTGGGCATCCATGGGCAATCGAATTTGATAATTACATTAAGGATAAAATAATCAGCAGGGATTATCAGGATGTTATAAATTATAAGTCAGCCGGAAAATCCTCTGAAATGTCGTTCCCCACACCCGAACATTTTTTTCCTCTTCTTTATATATTAGGTGCTTCAAATACAGGAGACCGACTTACAATTTTCAATGACTCATGCACCCTAGGCTCATTATCAATGACATGTTATTTGTTTGAATGAATGCAAAGGCGTTTATTGCCAAGGTGCAAGTTGTTATACCAAATTCAATTAGTTCGTTCATCCGACCTATTTCGTGCTTCAGGTCTGCGTAAATTCAGACATCCCAATCTCGGGGATTTAAATTTGATACCATTTTTTCGATTGATGAATTGCCAACTTGCTTTGGAAGGAATCTTCTGATTTAGTTTTATGTAAGTTGGTCTCAGGATAAAATCCAACCGAAAAGTATTCCAAAATCAGAAAACTACCTTTTGAAGCCGTTTTCTGAGAAAATGCAAACTATCGATACCAGGAATTCTGAAATTCAGAATTCCTGTTGTCGTAAACTTCATTTTCTTCGATTGCTCAGCTTCAAAAGCCGATTCCGTAGAGATTAAAAAGTTTTCAACCCGAATTTTGTTTTGAGACCAAATAATCCAAAAGTTAAGGCAGAAATCTCATCCATACGAGTTCACGTTTTCAGGTTTTGGGAAAATGGTCTCAAGACTATATCCTCGGGAATTGGAATTCTGAAATTGGAGTTGGGTTGGCCACAACTGAATGCTCCAACCATCCAGTAAAGGTTCCTTATTTTCACGAAAATTACGTGTTTTCTTGGAAAGTATACAGATCCTACTTCACTTTGATCAAATCTATGTTCTTGAGGTGATGCACATATTTTTTGGGATTGGTATTATTCTCCAAATGGATTGGAGCTTTTTGAATCGACATGTATTTCGGAATACGTAGCAATTGTGGGATTTCCTTTTGGTGATGGGGAAAGCATAATTACCCCTGATTCGTTTGGCGAAGGTGGCTCATCAGAAAAGTGAATTTCCCCGTTTTTATCTACCCATTGGTACATTTTTGGCATAGCGGGCTTTGAATTCATGGTGGAAGTTAAGTCTAGAAATGTATTGGTATTATTACCGAATGGATTGAAAATTTTCGAAATCTCATCATCAGAAAGCTTGTTAGAAGTTTCTCTCTTGAGAATTTCGCAAACTTTATCTTTTAATGAAGGGTTTTCCTTTACGAAATAGTACAAAAAGCCTTCAATGGGATTAAGTTGAGAATTATTCCTTTGAACGCATCGAATAATTGCATCTTTGCCGTTTGGGATTTCTTTGGCTAAAGAAGACAAAATCAGCGCATCTATTCCTTCATTATTAAGTAAATCCTTGCCGGAAAGTTCCTTAAGTCCAAGCTTTACGTATTTTCCACCCTGGGATTCGATTAAAAAAGAATTCAAAGAACCTCGATACTCTTTTTCTTCTTCAGGAAAACACAACAACCTTGTAAAATCAGCGAATCCTTCTGCAAACGCCGCCTGAGGTCCTATTATTTCATTTAGATAATGTGATCCATCGCTTCCATAGCCTGAGGGTTCTGCCCGAGAATCGCATATCACATGCCCCAATTCGTGAGAAAGAACCTTCGGCAGCATTTCCGAAACATTTTTTCCATCGTGCAAATAAGGAGCAGCACTCATAACTATCGTCGAATTTTTCGCTAAACGAGGCCAAAAGTCTTTCTTGATAGTTGGATATTTTTTTTCATCTTCATAACCGGTTATGTCATTCAACTGAAGAGTAATCTTTTTATCGGGAGGTTGAATATAGCTTTTAAGTTGGGAAATCTTTTCACTTTTTGAAAATCGGAATACTTCCAATAATCCTTTTTGAGCATCTGTTAGGTTTGCTTCAGAACTTGCTCCCATGAGATTTATAAGTTGCTGTTCATCGGTCACTGTGACGGATTTAACTATATAAGCGTTGAGTCCATTGGCAGAGATTGCAAATTCTTCTCCGGGGCCAAGTTCTTTGTTCATTATGTCACGGAATGGGGCATAACTCTCAATAAAGCTATATTCTGTGGTAACAGGGTGGTCTTCCGCTAAGGCGAAATTATTGAAAGAGAAGAGAACAGAAGAAAACAAAATTATAAAAAATAACTTCTTCAATTTTTACTTCCTTTCAAACACGAATTGGGGGAGCTTGGACTATTTTTGCCTCTGAGGAAAAGTCGGAATCCTTCAGTCTGAATCGGAAAAGAAGCCTCGTTTTTCTTAATTTCTTCGAGCAGACGATTTCTTTCATATTCGATTGGATACAGAGAGACATTTTCTGTTACATATTGAAGAAGCTTTTCGTAATCAGGTTTATAACGCACGACCAATTTTACCCATGATCCAATCTCTGAGGGAGGTTTCTCAGAGGTGGTAAATTTGACGAAGAAAGTGATTGAAGCTGCCTGGTCTATTGAGATGATTTTCTGAGGGCATTCGATGAGGCTTAAATCGGGGGAAGATTCAAAGAAGTAGGCAATAGAGGTTAATCTTCCCAAGTTGCTTGCGATTGAACCGAGCAGTTGTTTTACAGTTTTATTCTCGCTGTTTTCACTTGATAAATCTTTCAAAGAAAGGTTTATAATGTTTGGAAGCGTATATTGGGTTTGGCCAGAAGCGCTGAACGTAGAATTATTGATGAAAATAATAAACAACACCAAAAGAAAAATGTCTTTCGGATAGCGCTTCAATTTTTTTCCCCCTGTAAGAAAGTTTTGAGCTATTCTTTATTTATAACAAAAATAGGGAAAACTGACAATTTGCTACGAAGACTATAATAAGAAGCCAGGATTAAGCTAATCAAGAATGATTGGTGGCATTAAAAAACCTTGCTCTCTGCTATAAGAAAAAAATTGTAGGCCATGATATCTCTAACTATGTTTTTTGCCCTTTCCATGCTAGCACATTGATAGCGAAAGTACAAGTTTTATTTATTTTCTTTGAACTGCTTTGGAGGGAATTGTACTAATCAAAAAAATTATTTATGCAACAGGCTCTCCTCTGTTTCTTAAAATTTTTACAGATAAAACAATGAATTATCTACGCAAGCTATGGCTCTATTTCAATATCGAATTTGCTTAAGAGACCAAGGACGCCTGGTAAAGAAAATTTGGCCTTTTTAATTCGATTCTGTTCCGGATCAAACGTATAATTATAGGCGGTTCGAAAATTTGCCTTTTCAAGGTTTGTTTTATTAAAGATGGTTCTTGTTAAATCACAATTTTCAAATATGGCACTACTCAAGTTCGCTTGTCGAAAATCAACCTCATGAAGACTTGAATTTTTAAAATGGGTACCCTTCAAATTCATTTTGGAAAATTGTGAATAGTTTAAATTGCAACTTTCGAACGATACCGAGAAAAGCAAATCATTGCAATCACTGAAATTCCATCCTAATTGCTTACAATTTATAAAACTGACGCTATTTAATGACAAATTCCCAATTTTGGCTTGGCAAAGATTGCATCCATCAAACACACAGTTGATGAAGCATGTGTTGCATAAGTTTGTCTCGGAAAAATCACAATTCAGGAATTTGCAGTTTTCATAAATCCCTTTCGCAAAGTTGGTTTCCGAATAACTGATTTTTTCAAAAACCTTGTCTTCAATATGTTTGTCGCTCATACTGTGGATCCTCCAGTAAATGATTTCAATTTTCGGTATATGATACCAATTAGTACGTTCTTCCGACCTATTTAGTGCTTCAGGTCTACGTAAGTTGGAGTTTGGCCTGGCAAAAATGAATACTTCAACCATCCAGTAGGGGCTCCTTATTTTCACGAAAGTTCCGTGTTTCCTTGGAAAATATTCCGACCCAACTTCATTTTGATCAAATCAATGTTCTTGGGGTGATGCACATATTTTTTGGGATTGGTATGATACATTCGGGGTCAGTATTCTCATGAAAAAGCAGGATGTTTCCAAAATTTTGAAAAAAAATTGGAAAGAACAGAAAAATTGTAAGTAAAAAACGGCTTTTCCAATTCATCTCAGATATTATTAAAGTAACAGAGACAAACTAAATATGCAGGGTTGATCAGTTATTATTATTTCGTCCATCTTGAACTCCCTGACAAGAATCAAAGCGCCGATTTAAAATTTTTGAGTTTTGCGTGGCTAGCGATTAACCTTGGAAAGATGAATCAGCCAGTAGTGAGAATCGCAATAACTTTAAATTCAACATCTTAAGCGATAATACACGTTTTTTCATGTGATCGCAATTTCTCACTATCGGAAAAATCCTTGCATTCTGCCGATGACCCTAGATCTTGGCAAAGTTGAGCTCAGCAACGCGACTTGTCCGTGGCCGTTTTGGGCAAAAAGAAAACAATCCAAACCAAGCTTGGGTACAATGGAAAGAGAGTTAGAAGAAAAGTGGAAATACCTTCAGATACGATTCTACGAATCCAAACCAAGTGAAAAATAAATGAAACCATTGAAAAAAATAGACTTAGCTGTTAGAATTTTGCCCTCAATGTAAGTATCAGTTAATAAAATTTCCTCAACGGAGAAATAATTGGCATGAACCTTTTCTCAACCAAATGGCTGGCATTTTTGATAATTATTGCAAGTTCTTTTTCCACCACTTGTACGCCTTCGTTTGCAGAAGAACAAAAGATTAATCAATCAATTACATTTCAGAAAAAATTAGCCGAACTGGAAGCGTCTTCAGGCGGACGAATTGGTGTCTATGCAATAAATACAGCAAATGACTCACACCTGCAACATCGTGCAAATGAGCGTTTCCCTATGGGTTGCACCTCCAAGGTCATGGGTGTTGCGGCCGTTCTTAATAAGAGCATGAATGATAGTTCTTTCTTGTCGCAAAATGTGATTTACACGAAAAAAGATTTAACAAATTGGAATCCCATCACTGAAAAACACATTTCGACCGGGATGACGGTTGTTGAATTGTGCGCTGCCGCTATCAGCTATAGCGATAATACAGCGATGAATCTTCTGGTAAAAAAATTAGGAGCTCTGGAAGAAATTAATGCCTTTGCACGTTCAATCCATAACGATTCCTTCCGTCAAGACAATGGGTGGCCGGAAGAAGCAATGTCGGGCGGGAAGAATAATTTGAGTGACAGTTCTACTCCCAAAGATATGGCAATAAGCTTACAACGATTAACCTTGACTGACGTTTTGGCCAAGCCTCAGCGTGAGATGTTACTGTCCTGGTTAAAAGGCAATACCACAGGTGATGCTCGTATCAGGGCGGGTGTGCCAAAAGGTTGGACTGTTGGAGATAAAACAGGAACTTGCTTTAATTATGGTACAGCCAACGATATCGGAATTATCTGGCCACCTCAATTTGCTCCAATTGTTGTAGCAATTTATTATACAAGCGATAAGAAAGATGCAAAAAAGCGAGAAGATATCATTGCGTCAGTTACAAGTCTATTGATTAGTGAATTCACGAAAAAATGATCGGTGTATCAGAAATAAGTTATTAAATTAACTTAATGGGGTAAAAGCCAGCATTTGCCCTGTCCGAAATAGTCGGTAATGTTTTTCCACTCCAACAAAAATGTTTTATAACAAATTTTTTACTTCTGAATCAAGAAAATTCCAAAAACTTTTTAATGTTAATTTGGTATATATAATGGATCGAACTTAAAGTCTTACTAATTCAAGGGATTTCAATAAGACCCTCTTTGGAGGAAGAAAATATGAGTTTATTGAGCAAATTTGTAAGAGTTATTTTCTTAACTACTTTCCTTTTCACCGAAGTTGTTTTCGCCCAAATTGCAGTGCCTTTTAATGAAAGTTCCAATGTAACGATTGCTGCGACAGCGCCTTCAAAGATTCCTGAAGGAAGTGTTTCGTTGAAAGATATTTTAACGAAAGCCGGTTCTTCTTATCAGATATGGAGATGGAATGATCATGACCAGATTCTTCTCGATGGAGCAAAAAAACTGGCTTCAACAACCGAAATTATTACATTGTCAAAGGAAGCCCACAGTAAAGAAATAAGAGACAAAATACTTCTTAGCGGAATTAACACCCCCAAAACTTTTAATGATATTGTCGCGATGATTGGAGTAACCGATAACTCGAAAGTCATCGATCAAATTATCCAAACAAATTGTGATAAATGCACTCGTTTTCAAATGACACGTCTAGCTGATATGACAAAAGCTTATATCCCACAAGACGAAACATTGAGTAAAGCTTTGAAAAAAACGACAGATTTCGAGCAAGCTTTAGATTGTGCAAACAGAATGCATTACCAAGACACAACAAACAAAGCGTTACTGGAAGTTATGAAAAAAGCTGAATTTTATTTCGATTACCTGATACTTGCAGGAAAAGCTACAGAGCCGGTAAAATCTCAGATTTTACTGGAGGGGCTCAAACATTGCAAAACTTTCGATGAAATCATTGATTTAGGCGTTCGCACAACTGATCAGAATATCTTGGACAAAATTGTCGAGAAAGCCATTCCTTTGGCAAAATCCAGCTCAGATTTGAAAATTCTTTCCAGTTGGACGAAAAACACTGATTTGCTTAAAAAAATTGCTGAAACGAAACTTCCCGAAACTGATCCAAGTCAATATAACCGGCTAAAACTTTTGAAATCTTTAAGGGAAAAATATGGGATCAACATTTATGATGATGGAAAAGCTCGGTGGACCAACGAACAACTCGTATGGTTAGATGAAACGCTTCAGACACTTCCAAAACATATAATTGACGCTCCTTCCGATATTTTGCCGGCTGTTAGCGATAACGCTTTTCTCTTAGGAGACACAAGAAGCGAAAAATTCTATAATCAAGCAACGAAAAAGATAGAGACAACTACCCCAGTGGTAAGGATCTATGAAAGCGGCATGAGGAACGAAAAAACATTTAAAGAATATTTGGTTCATGAAATGACTCACGCTTACATTTCAAATAAAGATGGAATACTTAACAATTGGGTTCATAAATTCTGGCCAGACGCTCAACCAATGATAACAAGCGCTGTAACAGTTTCATGGGTAGGAACGGCGCCTAACCCGCCCTCAGTTTCAGATTACGGTAATGTTTCCCCAAGCGAGGATTTAGCTGAATCAGCTAGAATGTTCTGGGTTGACCCTGTGACCATGAAACAAAATTACCCCGATAGGTATGATTTTGTTTATAAATATATCTTCGGAAAAGAGTATAATCCCCCAAAACTGCATTCGCAATGAAAGTCCGTTGGCGCTAATTAAAACCAAAGCCACCGATTTACCATCGTTCGAGAAATGCTGTTAAAAGAGGATCTATCCCCCGGCTTTCTTCACGATATTCTTCAAGCGCTTTTGAACATCATTCTGCCCGCTAAAATAGTCAAAAAAAACATCCTGACTGTTTCCTTTCGGAACAATGACTGAAAATTGATACATTTTCAAAAAACCAGCAAATACCAAGTTCAGAATTCCTGACATCGAGGATTTAATCTGATACAATTTTTCCAAAGATAGAGAATTCTGATTCCTCTCAATGTGTCTTTGGAGTTTATTTCCGGATTAATTGGTCTCAAGAAAATATCCAACCGTAAATATAAGAAATTCCAAATTAAGTGGTTTCAGAAGCTGTTTTTCCAGGAGAAAAATAGAGCACGGAGTTAGGAATTCTGAAATTTCTTTCTGGGTCGTTGTTTCGACGACCCAGCCCCATGTATCACTGTCTTGGAACCACTCATACTACCGTTCCATCAATGGTTGAAGTGTCTTGGAATTATTGAGCTGATAATGATTTTTTGATATAATCACTCCTGTGCAAATGAACAGAAATGTGCAAAACTTGACCAAATCACGAATTCCTTCTACCCAGCGTGGGAGGAAAACCTATGAAGCCATTCTTGAGGGGGCCATTCAGGTGTTTTCCCAGAGCGGCTTTCACGCGACTTCCGTTTCTGAGATCTGCCGTTGTGCTGATGTAGCCAACGGCAGTTTCTATCAATATTTTCCTGACAAAACAGATGTTTTAGAAGAAATCATCCATCGGATTTCCCGAGATTTTCTAGGAACAATCGGGAGCGAGAAAAACCCAGAACGCCTTTGTGATGCACTGTTTGATTTTTTCGAAACCAGAGGAAAATCTTTCCAAATTTTTCGTGAGGCGGAATTTCTTGAAGTTCCTCATCCCAGGGATATTTTTTATGATGCGGTCATCGACCGGCTTCAGGAGAATTTAAATATCGGAGAAGCCGCCTGTTGGGCTTTTTTGGGAGCATTGACTCTGACGGCCTTAACTTTCGGGGGTTGGGAGGGAAAACCAGTCCAACCCGGGATCCGATTGAGTTTTTTCGATGTTCTTCAGAACGGGATTGTATCGAACGGATGGTCGCTACCTGCTCATTTCCGAGTCCGCAAAAACATATCTAAACCAGCAATTCCTGAACCGGAAGGACGGGCAGAGCGAACTCGACAGGCTCTTCTGCTGGCTTCCCGTGAATGTTTCGCTAAAACCGGTTACTCAATGACACATATCACTCATATCACTCAAGCTGCTGGAGCTGCGCTCGGGACATTTTACTTCCATTTCAAGGAAAAACGGGAAATTCTGGCAGAAGTGACCACCGCAATCCGGGCGGAAATGCAGAAAATGGTTTTCGATTCTTGTCGTGGGCTCACTCACCGCATGGACATCGAACTTCAGGCGTTTTTGACGTTTTTGGAGTATCTCATTCATAACCATGACATCTATCGTATAGTTCGTGAAGCAGAATTTGCAGAACCTGAAATCGGCCGTGGGTATTACGAATTAATCCGAGCAGAGTGGGCAAAGCTTTCCCGGCAAGCTATGGCCACAGGCCAGATCCGGACGGCTGATCCTGAGGTTACTGCATGCATACTTATGGGAGCCGAAAGTAACATCGGAATGCGTTGGATTCTTTGGGAAGATGGGCATCACCCCCCTGAAAAAATACTTCGAGAAGCCTGGTCTTTTCTCTGTTACGGCTTTTTCGGGCCTCGCTAAGCAGGTTTCAATCAAAAGAATTATTCCGTGGCCTCGTAACCTCAGACCTCCTGGTCCATGTACAAATTGATCAACATTTCGGAGAAGTTTCTCGGGAAATAGAAAGCCACTTTTTAGAGATTAATTTGCTTTACTATTACGTTTTTTACCTCAAAGGGTATCATTCTAATTCTTTCTGGGTCAGGCAATCCAGTACTGTCACTCTTAGTTCCCAATCATGAAACGGGTTCCCCAAACTGAACTATCACGTGCCAAAGACACTTCAATTCTTGAAGGACAACCTCGTAAGTCCCACGATCAGCCCACTTTTCAGGATTATTGCTCAAATCGGCAGCGGCCTTTCCAATCATAAGCGCGTCAACATAGTCTTTAGTTGAAACACGTTTAGCAAGAGAGGGCATATTCGGACCTCGAAAGTCCTCTGGGACTTTATTAACAGGGAGTCTAAATCCACCATGCCATAACAATTCGATCTCGTACTTCCCGCAAAGGCCCTGGAAATCCTTTTCTATTGAACTTCCTCTGAAACAAGGATCCGCTACCAATAACTGGACATCTCTGCTTAATAAGATATCGCCATGCACCTGTGCTTCGATATAATGGTTCAAATTCCGGCCCAGTGATATTTCAGCAGGATCTTCGGCGGGATAAGGAAATGGAACCTCCAATTTAGTAAGCAGGTGATTAATCAACTTGCTGGGGGAAATATCGTGCTTACCTAATGCGAATCTCCGCTCGAAGCACTCTGTCATGAGGGCCGCCATTATGGGCTCAAAAACTTTCAAAGTGCCCTTCTCGGCAGGATTTCTGTGCGAATCCATATATGTAAACGTACATCGACGGGAAACCATAGGGTTCAGCAGAAAATAACAGGAACCAAAGCGAGGACAGGGTCCATCAGGATATAGCATCAGATGAAGGGCCCCATATTTGGGCCTCTCTGATAATTTTGCACCGTGCGTGCTAAAGGCTCTTCCGAATAAATTGTCTTCCCAGCCGGCTCTTATACCCTCAGCCTGAGGATCAAGTTTGCCACTCGACAAATTAGTTTCGAATTGATTCTTATACAAACCCTCTTCCGCCAGTGCTTGAGCTACAGTTCTGCCACTTTTTGAGATTCTATCGGGATGAAAATGTAGCGCAACCCTCGCGTGTTCTTTAACCTTCTTCTCAGCCGCTTCAAAGGTCTCTTTGGTAATGTTCGACATCACCAGAACGTATGCTAACTCACCCTGCCCCATCATACGCAATTTCTTAGCGTATTCTTCAACGTGTAAAAGGGCGGTGGTTTGTGAATTGGTTAAAATCTCTAATACCTTTCCTGCAAAGTTTTTGGGTGATTTAATAGGCCACGAAATATCTCAGGCTTCCTCTTCCCCTTCGTCTCGTACCCACAAGAAGCCTGATGGCAAGGTTTCTCCGCAAGATTCCGCAAAATCAGATGCTTCAAGGCGTTTAATGCCGTATAAAGGAGCCATGAAATCTTTTTTCCGGTCATGTACTTTAAGAGAATCAATGATTAGTTTTCGAGTGGCTTCTTCAACTTGAACCATTCTGTCCCCGGTTTTTCGGCCATATTCCCTTAAAGCCCAATCCAGATAGGAAATCTTCATAGAGACACGTTTTAGAAGTTCCTGTGCCCATTTTGTTACTGTTTCCCGTGGAACAAGGAATGTGTGATCCGCGTAAAGCAGTTCTCTGGCTCCAAGCCGGCCTAGCGTATACAAAGAAATCGTGTCCCGACTGAAGGAAAACGGGGTTTGGATGATCCCAGCTCCTATTTTTTCTTTCAGGGAGACTGGGATGCGCTCAAGATTGGCCAACATCCTCCAAATATTGCTCTTTTCATGTTGCTCGACTTTACGCAGCTCTTTGGAGGTTTTTTTGGGCGGGAAAACAGAGTGTTCAACTGATGCAACTAGTGCTTCCTGGCGCTCTGTTGAAAGACCGGCTCCGATTCTTTTCCAAAGAAGCCACCATTCGGAAAAATATTCTGCATCATCGAATTGATGGGATTTCTGGAAAAGATTCCAGATCATTTCAATTCTCTCATCATCATTCAATGCCCCAAAACCAGGACGCAGAGCAAAACCGGCAAGTCGGAGGAAGCAGACAAAACCTGCTTGTGTTTTAAGAATTGCTTCGTTCCCTGCCACCATGTCAAAAATGGCTCTCAGAGTCGAGATTTCCCAATCTTTTCGAGGGAGTTCAATTATGTCCTCAAGCTTTTTGAAAGAGGCGTTAAATGCGTTTCTATCAGCGGTTGGGGAAGACAGCTCATCAAGTAGCTTTTTAATCGCGGAAATTTCCCGTTTTAATAGTGCGCTTCTTGACTTCTTTGTGGATGACGTCTTCTTTTTTTGATTAATAGCCCCGCTAACGCTGAAGGAAAGCTCCTTGTGGAAGCTTCCATCCACTCCATGGCAGAAAATCTGGAATAATCCGGTTTCCCTAAAATTTACAGAAAGAGTGGCCTGTTCAACAGTATCCGGAGAACTAGTTTTTTTCTCTTCGGCACTTGCAATTAGATGTGGAAGGGGTTTGTGCTTCCGCCAGTTGTACTTGATTAGATCTCCGATTTTTTCTTCAGGAGTCGGCGAGGCAGTAAAAAATAGATAAAAAGCGGAGTCTTTTCCCCTCTCGATGCCAATTGTTTTTCCCTTCAGCTCCTCAATCTTTTCGGTTGGCGAACCTAGCGATAGCAATACTAAAAGTTTATCAGGGACATATTTTCCTGGACGGGAATTTTTTCCGTTTCCAATTCCAAGATAGAGTGCAACGGGGCTTCCGCTTTTAATTCCGGTAAAATCTTTTGTACGGGAGAGAGAATAACAGACAGCTCCTGATGCAACCGCCAGAGTTGGGTGCGGGTTGTCCAGAAGAATCGGTTTTTTGCCTTTGTTCCAGGTGGTGAGTTGATCCATCAGTCTCTGAATAAGAATTGGCGCAGAGAGCGTTCCACCGTTGAAAAGAACAGCATCTGGAAAAACAGCATTTTCGGCGAGAAAAGCTGCAAGATGACGAGTCATGCCGGGATCTCTTGAGTAGGGAAGCCCTGCTTCAGAAAGACCAAATGTCCCTGCTTCAGTAGGCTTGGCGCTGGAAGGAACAATCGGGAAAAACCCGTCAAGAATGATCTTCTTCAGTTCGTCTGAAGAAACTTCCTCTTTGATAGTTCCACCGATAATCGAAGAACCTGTTCCCAAAATTGTGAAAGCGATAGATTTAGGCGGGCTGTCCGAGAAAACCTGTTCTTTTGCTCGGCGGCTCTGGTTAAGCACTGAAAGCCACTGTCTGGTCATGAGGCGCTTTCCACGGTGCTTAAGCTTTTCTTCAACAATGCGAGCAATGGCCAGATCTATATTGTCTCCACCGATAAGGAGATGTGGCCCTACTGAGATGCGCGAGAATTCAGGACGTGTGGGTGTGGGCGATGCAGATTTTGAGTTCGGCCATTCGACACTGATCAAGCTGAAGTCGCTGGTTCCGCCCCCGACATCAACTACAAGAACCGTTTTAGCTTTTCCAAGTTTGTCGCGAATTTTATCAGTGAAACGAAAGATATAGTCATAGAAAGCGGCTTGGGGCTCTTCCAGCAAAGTAACTTCGGGATAACCAGCCAGCTTGATGGCTTCAATAGTAAGATCCCTGGCTGCGGGATCGAATGATGCCGGAACAGTAACAGCAATTCTCTGCTTACTGAATTCGAGATCGGAATCTTTCCCGGCGATTTGATAATTCCAGGCTTCCAAAAGGTGTTTTAAATAATTGGCGCTTGCCTCAACGGGAGATAACTTTTCTGAAACCGCATCACTCTGCCAGGGCAAAATCGGTGAACGTGGGTCAATTCGAGGATGAGAAAGCCAGGATTTAGCGCTATGAATCAATCGAGATGGAACTGATGCACCTAATTCCCGCGCATACTCTCCGACAATAGGCCTTTCCGATGAATCGCTTTCAGTCCAGGGAGCCTGAGGAAAGGTTAATCCCTCTTCAGGAATATAAACCAGCGATGGAAGAGTTGGAAGTGAAGAAATCTCACGCTGCGAGAAAAATTGCGGAATAGAAAGGAACTGTATTTTTGGCTCGTCAGCCCAGGTATCAACATACGCCAAAGCCGATTGAGTGGTTCCAAGGTCAATTCCTATAAAATATCTTTTTAGTTCATTCATATTTTTCTTTCACTTGAGAATTTACTTGCCAACAAGCATTCTAAAAGGTTATTTGATCACTTCCCGGACGTTGAATTCCAGCTTCCAGCGACCTTCTCCGCCTGATTCCTGGCACCAGATTTCGAGAGTTCCTATTTCGGTAATGAAAACCTGAAGATTAACATGAACAACACTTCCTGGGGTTAGCCCTGAAGTGGGTGGTAGATCAATTTTCAAGCCGCTTGTTTCTTCAAGTTCAAAAGGAATTTCCTCATGAAGTTGGCCAAGGGAGTCTTCTCTGCGGGAATTGGATTTAAAAAATTTAAATTCCACAGGGCGGCCGATTACAAGCCCAAAGGTGTGTCCTGGAATATCAGCTCTGGTTCCTTCTTCCATGCCTTGGGCCGCGACGCAAAGAGCTTTAAGCGGTGGATTCAAACCTGGCACAGCAGGAAGCGCGGACTCAATACCAATGTAATAAGATTGAGAGACACCGCCTCTGATTCTGATCCCCTTGCCTTGCCGGGCAAGTCCGAAGTATGCCGCGCCTCTGGCAACGGCACCATTAAGATCAGCTCCTTGAAGGACTTTGATGGAATTTTTCTTGCCATCCTTCATCCAATTGTTTATTACCTCAGTCAGTCTGGACCGGAAAGCTTCTGACTGGAAAACACCTCCATTGAAAAGTACTGCATCAGGTGTTTTTACTGGTTCACCTTCGGAAGTTTGTTGCGAAAGGAATTTTCCCAGATGGCGAGTAATTGCAGGATCTGCAGCATACGCAAGGTTCAATTCACGAAGGCCTGACCCTGTATTATCGCGGGGAGCATCTCCCATTGCGCAGACTGGAAAAAAGCCATCAACCAGGACAGTCTCGATTTCCTTTCTCTCAAGGCTTGTTTTGAGGGTTCCACCAATTACGGAAGTTCCCCGACCGGAGATAACCACTGATTCTGACTTAATGTCAGGGTTATTCAGCATGTTTTCCTTGGCTTTGCGGCATGCATGGCTTAAAACCAAAGTTTGCCAGGTATCGATCTTCTTTTTCGCGGCTTCAAATTTTGTTTTCGCGAAAAAAGCAAGAGTCAGATCCATGTTATCGCCGCCTAAAAGAATATGATTACCTACGGCAATACGTTTCAGGCTGAGTTGTCCTCTTTCTTCGTCGATTGAAATAAGGCTGAAATCTGTTGTACCACCTCCAACGTCAACGACAAGAACGGTTTCCCCTTTTTTGACTTGATCCCGCCATGGGGCATTGCTCTGGGAAAGCCAGGAATAAAAAGCGGCTTGCGGTTCTTCCAACAAAATAACCTCAGGAAGACCTGCCATCTTTGCAGCTTCTACTGTCAATTCTCGGGCAGCAGCATCAAATGACGCAGGAATGGTGAGGATTACAAGCTGATCCTCGAGCTTCTGCTTGAAGGAATTATTCCAGGCTGATCGGATGTGAGAAAGGTAATAATTTACGGCATCGAGCGGGGAAATTTTTTGCGAGCCGGGAGGTGAATTCCATGGAAGAATCGGGTCCCTGCGGTTAACACGCGGATTACAGAGCCATGATTTGGCCGAACTGATCAACCTGGCTGGAACTTCTGCGCCGCGCTCCCGGGCATACTCACCGACAATAAACGGACATTCGCTTTTCCATGGCAAGACTGGCTTTTCCTGAAGCCTCTCAAAAAGGAAAGATGGAAGAACATTTCGCTCTTCGAGCGAGCCTTGAGCAAATTCCTGGAGGATAGAAAATGTTTCTATCTTAGGGTGCTCTTCTTCTACTGAGTCAATTTGAACGTAATTAACAACTGTATTTGTCGTTCCAAGATCGATTCCGACCACATATTTTCGAACGGGAGCGGTTTCTTCTTTTGGTGCACGCGCCATCTTAACTCATCACCTTTCAATTAATTTCGACTTCTGCAGGGGCAACAACTTTGCTGTTCCAGCCGGAAACAAGTTCAGGAAGCCGGCATTCGACCAACTGCCAACCACGATGCACGACTCTGCCTTTATATGGCCCGTTTGCCGGAACTCCACCGCCACCTTGGGCAATCAATTTGATTTGATCGGGATCGATCTTTTCAATCGTAATATTTTCTGATTCATCGAGGATGTGCTTCAAAACAAAACGTTCAGAAAAAAGTTTCTTCAAATCAGCATGTTTAGGCCGAAATGCACTCCCAATTTCCTCGTCGGAATATTGTGAAATTTCCTCAGTCAAAAAATCAAGAAGTCTTCCATCTTTTTGGAGAAGATAAAGAATTTGATAAACCACTGGTGGAATTTCAGGAGAGCCTGCTTGTTTCTGCGATTTCGAATCAGGCGATTCAGAAGTTTTTTTGGAGTCTGAAAGCGCTTTTAATTGAGCTTCCAGCTCTTTCAGCTTTCCTTCGTAATCCACTTTTTCCTTGTCGCAACATGGCTTCTTTTTATTTTCGTGGCATTCTTCTTCGAACTTATCGGAAAGAAGTACCAGCATTGTACTTAAAACTACCGATAAGATGAACACAAGGAGGGTTGAAATGATGGCAACATGGTGACTTTGAATCAGCGACAGGAAAACACGCTCGTCAAAACCCATCTTCAAAATGGCCATAATTCCGGAACCAATTATTACAGCACCACAGAGTGAAAAAAAAGAGAAAATCTTTATTAGCATAATCCACACTCTCCTAATAGATTCATTTAAATTGAAACTGGAGAACACTTGAAAAATAAGGTCAAAACACGCAACCTACAATTTTCTGAATAATTCCATTATGTACGAAGTTTCGGGCATTTTTACATCTGGGAATTAATTTTAGAAAAGCCCCGGGATATTTAAGCCTCCGGTGACCTTGGACATTTCTTCCTGGACCATTTCTTGGGATTTCTTCAGTCCTTCGTTTACCGCAGCAAGTAATAAATCCTGAAGAGTATCGACATCCTCAGGGTCTACAACTTCCTTATTTATCGTAATTTTCAACAATTCCTGGGCCCCGTTGAAAGTTACGGAGATGACTCCTCCCCCCACACTTGCCTCCACAGTTTTTTTCTTCAGCTCTTCCTGAGTCTGGGCCATTTTTTCCTGCATTTTTTGTGCTTGTTTCATAAGACCTTGGATATTTGGGCCTTTTCCGAACATATATTTCTCCTTACCTAATAGTTCAATTTATTGAGCAACTTGCAAAATTGGAATTGATGAGTGCCAGAAGCGTCATTAATATCTAAATTCTGCAAGAACCTCTATCAAGTACGTGCAATAATAGCACAATTTTAAAAAAAACTGCATAATTAATTTTCCTTTTCAAAATGAAAATAATGGAAAGGAAAAATCTTGACTTGCAAAATCAAAGCACTGTATTCTCAAAACGGAACACTAAATTCCTATAAAATTCCTCAAGGGAAGCCTGATCCTCTCTTAGATCAGAACAAATCAACCGGAGAGAACCAAATGAATGAATCAACCACTCTGAATCCAAATAAACTGGCTAATTTTCTCAACAAACGACCGGAAGACTTCACAAAAAAAGATATCATCCACTACATTGAGAAAAATGACATTCGGATGCTCAATTTCCGCTATATAGGCGGAGATGGCAAGCTCAAACTTCTAAATTTCATCATCAATGATCGGAACTATCTCGACAAGATCCTTTCAGTCGGTGAAAGAGTTGACGGCTCGAGTCTGTTTTCTTACATTGAAGCTAGTTCGAGCGACCTGTATGTGGTTCCACGCTACCGAACTGCCTTCGCCAACCCATTTTCTGAAGTTCCAGCCATTGATATCCTTTGTTCCTATTATGATCGAGATGGTCAGGCTCTCAGCATCGCACCCGAGAACATTCTGAAAAAAGCCCACGCCTCGTTGAAAGAAAAAACCGGAATGCAGCTTGAAGCGCTCGGCGAGCTCGAATTCTATGTGTCTTCCGAGCTTGACAGAATCTATTCCCCTACCCCACAAAAAGGCTATCACGAATCCCACCCCTTTGCAAAATGGGAGCTGGTCAGAGTCGAAGCAATGGCTCGGATTTCCGAGATGGGCGGCAGAATCAAGTATGGCCATTCGGAAGTAGGTAATATCGTATCTGGCGACTGGGAATACGTTCAACATGAAATCGAGTTTCTCCCGGTAAATGTCGAGGAAGCCGCAGACCAGCTCGCCATAGCCAAGTGGGTGGTCAGGGAGGTTGCCTATAAATACGGCCTCGAAGTGAGTTTCGCACCGAAGATCATCGTTGGACATGCCGGAAGTGGATTACATATCCATTCCCGGCTGGTCAAAGACGGCAAGAATATGATGATCGATGAAACCGGCTCCTTGAGCGAAACCGCCAGGAAGATGATCGGAGGTCTTCTTGAGCTGGCGCCATCTATCACCGCTTTCGGAAATATTGTCCCGACTTCCTATTTAAGATTGGTCCCCCACCAGGAAGCCCCCACCAACATTTGCTGGGGCGATCGGAATCGATCAGTACTGGTCAGGGTCCCCCTGGGCTGGAAGGGTGTCAGTAATATGATTTACGATGCCAATCCCAAAGAAAAAGAGCCATACATTGATCCAATGAGCAATCAGACAGTCGAACTCCGGAGCGCAGATGGTTCAGCCAATGTTTATCTTCTTCTGGCCAGTATCACCACTGCAGCCCGACATGGCCTGGAGAACATCGATTCGTTGAAAATTGCAGAAAAACTATATGTAAGTTACGATGTCGGAAAAAAACAACAAGGGTTGAACCTGCCCCAACTTCCAGCCTCCTGTTTCGAAGCCGGTGAGCAGCTTCTCAAGGACCGTGCTTTTTATGAAAAGTATCAGGTCTTCCCGACAGCCATGATCGATGGGGTTGCCGCATCCCTCATGAAGTATAAAGATAAAGATCTGAGTGAACGGATGTTTGGCAACGGCGATGCGTTGATGCAACTCGTTAAGCAATATCTGCATTGCGGCTGATTATTGTAGTCAGCACTGAAAAGCAGCATTCTTCGATGTAAATCTTCTTGGTGAAATTCAGGACGAAAAAGAACTTTGGAAATTCAAAAGCCTGAACTTTGAAAAGTTGCGTGGAAAACTCAAAGAATTTTTCTCTCTTCGCCTCAACAAACAATACCGTCTTCTGGTAAAGCTTCTCGAAGATAAAGACGGCCAGAAATTTTTTGAGGTTGGCGATATCGATGATTATCACTGAAATGAGGTGAAAAAAAATGTTCGAAAACCCAAAACCGGTGAAAGTGAACCCCCCAGGAAGCCTGATTTCCAGGGAATGGGAAGCCCGTGGTTGGTCTCAGAAAGATCTTGCTGAAATCATGGCGACCCGTACAGGTTGGAAATGAAATCATTAAGGGTTCCAAACAACTCACTGTTGCCACTGCAATTGAACTCACCGCGGCTTTTGACATGAAACCTGAGCTTTGGGTCAACTTGGAGACGAAATATCGTCTTTTCCTAGCAAGGAAATCCAAGGAGAACACAAATATCAGCCAAAAAAGTAGGCTTTACGGGAAAGCCCCGATTGCAGAATTAATTAAAAGGAAAAATGGATTGCCGCAAAAAAAAGCTTCAGGACCTTGAAGCCGAGGTTTGCGGATTCCTCGAAATCTCGAACATTGACGACTTCATTGACGGTGGGTTTTTTGACGGTTTGACGGTAGTGGGTTTTTTAGAATTTCTCGCTTGCCATAAGGCAAAAGGCTGCCTTGCAGCCGATAAAAATAAAACGTCATGGTCGGAGAGCCTTGTCAAGGGTCGCCGAAGGCGATGAGCGAAGCGAACTGGCCCTTGACAAGGTTCTCCGGACATGGCAAGCCGTGAGAAAAAACGTGCCTACCACCGTCAAAATTCGAACCTGCCCACCGACAGTTAAGTCAAGGAGGGAAACCTCTTGAAAGGAGGTGGAATACCACATGGCGACAAGTCCAAAAGCAATATCAAGACAGAGCCTGGGAAAGCCGGTTTGGAAAGCATAAAAGAAACCGCTTTTCGAATAAATCTGGCTCGAAAAATCGATCTTCCCCCTGATATTTTAAAGGGAGTGCGCCCTCAACTTCTAGAAAGATATGTTAAACAAACGGCTATAGAAAGGGGTATGGTATCAGGGGGGGGAACACAATATGCTGTATATCTTTTTTGCCCTTTCAAGTAATTCTGTATCTGTCTCAGTGCCGTCAACAAAACCGTCTTCAACTTCATCTATAAAACCGTCAACGAATAAGAAAAAGGTTTCGATTTCATAACGTACAGTCTGCGAATATAGGAGGAACTCGTTTTGCCAATTTTGATCAGATAAGATTCTTGCTTCGTTTATTGTGAAACAGCCAGCAGAGATTATCCTTTCAAGTTTTTCTTTTAATATGTGTGTCATTCGTCTGTGATGCTGCGCCACTGGGATGGTTTGAATTTTGTTTTTTGGGCATTAATCGTATTGTTTCCAGTCCATTCATCAGGAACGCTGCGTTGACCACCTTGCTCACCAATATGTGTTTGATGTTGATGCACAATTTCACCATCGGTTGTTACACGATGAGTTTGTGATATGGCTTTACCGGTAGCATCTCGCTCGATTATGATCTGCGAGGTTCCACCATCAATTCCTTGAGTTGGTCTAGTTTTTACTTCTAACTTTCCCCCTTGGCCTCCAAACATTTGAATGTCAAAAGGTTTCTCACTCATCTTGATGAGTTTTTTTCCCCCTTGGGTTAAAAGCTTTGTCTCCGCTTCTACCTCTTCAACTAATACCTTTACTTCTTTCTCTTCTCGAGCAAGCTTAGAGCCCCATGCAAAAAGCTTTTCGGCGGCACCAAGCAACTTACCCCCCACCCGGCCGACAATTTTTGCACCCCCGACTACCAGTTTTTCACCTGGAATCAAGGCCATAGCAGCTCCGGCGCCATACATGCCAGCTTTTAAATAACTGCCTTGATTATAAGCTTCATAGGCCGATTTTGAGTCTTTATAAGCGCCGTAAGGGGTAAAAGCAGCCTGAGCAGCTGTGTCGCCCATTTCCCACTCAAAATTCGACCATGAGTCCTCAGGACACAGACCCCATGGATCAATCCACCTGTAGGGGCTGTTTCTCACATACCAATACCTATTCGGCCCAGCGCCGAAGCCCAGCGGATCTGAGTTCACGAACCTGCCGTATTTCGGCTGGTAATATCTATACCGCAGGTTGTACAACCCCGTAACCGGACTAAACCTTCTGCCGGTATAAAGATGCGGCGACAGTGTCGCAGCGTAGTATTTCCCATACCACCAGGGGTCAATCGTTGATGACCCAAGCGTTCTTGCTGTGTCCAAACGTTTGAGAAGCGCCAGTAACTCCGCTTCTGTGCATGGCGGAACATTGTAGCCTTTCTTATCAGGCCATTTTAAACTCCCCCAAGCGTCGTAACCAACCTTCGCTATTGTCTGGCCGCTGCGATTAGTGAGAG
>JADFXM010000061.1 GCA_015233565.1 Candidatus Rifleibacteriota bacterium | reverse complement strand
AGTTATCCATAAGGGCAAACGAATTGAAATTTGCCTTCTTTTAACATTTCAGGAAACAAATAAATTTTTTGTAAGATTTGTTGATTCCTCAAAATACTCTTCAATATCTCGATTGTGGTGATCTTCACAACGGTTTCGCCCGTGTGAAATGTGGTGGGTGTGGTCATGAATTTTTGGTACCATTTACCTGCAAGCGACGGAATTTTTGTCCATCATGCCATCAGAAGCGCGTCATCGAGTTTGGTGAATTTCTTTGTACGAGTGTTTTAAAGAAGGTTCCGCATTTGCATGTGGTTTTCAGCCTCCCCAAAATTCTTCGACGATATTTTCTTTACGACAGAAAACTTCTCGCAGATCTTAGCAGGTGCGCTTGGGAAACCCTCAGCCTATTTTTGAAAACAGCAGCCCCCGATGAAAATCCAGTGCCGGGGGCGGTTGTCGCAGTGCAAACTTTCGGCGATTTCCTTGCTTTTCATCCTCACTGCCATATTCTCAGCAATTTTTTAAATAACCGAAAAGAGAAATTCGTCGCTCCCCAAAATTCAATAAAAAAGCTTCAAAAAACCAAAAATCAAAAAACAAAAAAAAACGACTTGAAAGTTTAAAAATGAATATGCTACAATAGTTGCGCAAAAAAGCAAATTCCTATCTAAAGATGGGTTTGGTACAAATTCCAGATTCAATAATCCCTGGTTTATCTGCGATCTCAGTTCCTTAACATGTTCATCAATTGTCCAGGGACCTGCGAAAGGAAGTTATTATCCCACATTTACCGATGAACCAGTCGAAGAGATAGGCTCGACACGACAAGCTGCATGTCTAACTCCATACGGTATAATGATAGATGGCCGACTTGGCAGCAGTAGTACAGCCCTTTCCAGGTGTCAGGTATATTGGCCCACTTGTTTTACGCAAAACAACGCCTGGGGCCTGTGTCGCGATCTCGCAATCGAAAGCGCATGCTTCGACCAAACCCTTGTTTGGAGAAATGGCCTTGCTTATCGACTCGGTGGAAGAACAACCACAGGTTCTACTGTTCCTGTTACGACCTACGGAACTTATTCCGCAGATGGTTTCACCTGGACTTCACAAACAGCGCCATTTACCACTTTACAAAAATGCATGCAGGGAGCTTGTACTTTCGGAGACGAAATTTTTGAATTCGGCGGCTATAACTCCTCAGGCGTCGCTACCTCTGGCGCAATAGCATGGAACCCATCGCTTGCTGTTACAAGAGCGCCACCAGTTATTCCAAACGCAACCAGAATGGTGGGTGGTTCCGAAACCTCATCAGCAGCACGTCCAGTTGGTGTCTGCGCAGTTCCATGCGGCCCATTCATCTATCTCATCGGCGGCGCCGCATCAGGAAACTCCTCCGGAGACGGAAGCTGCTGCATCTTCCGTTACGTCCCGTGATCCGCAGTGGCTATTGAAGAGTATTTTGAGGAATCAACAAATCTTACAAAAAATTTATTTGTTTCCTGAAATGTTAAAAGAAGGCAAATTTCAATTCGTTTGCCCTTATGGATAACTTTCCCCAGGAGTTGGCAATGAAAAATTTTCGCAGTATCTTGGTAGTTGTTACGCTTTTTTCGGGAATTTTCCTTTGTGCTGGTCAGGCTTCTGATCTCAGAAATTGGTTATCCGACCATCCCGCTATCGAGAATGCTATCGTCTGGGTTCAAGGAGATGGCAATTTTCTGCTTTATCCCCATTGGACCTGGGAAATGAAAAAAACGCTCCAGAACTATTTCACCAAAATGAGGCAACCTTCTTCCGATCTCAATCTTCAAGCCAACTCACAATTTTCCCCGACAACCTACAGGGTATATTATCCGGAGGCTCAGGCCTTTGAATTGTTCGCGGCAAATGTCGCCCACGTTCTGGATATAGAGATCAACAAAAGGGTCCCCTGGAGTATCACCTCTTTGCCTCCTGTACAACTTAAATTGCTTTTGAGTTCTGATTCCTACTTTGCCCGCATCGCCCCCTCAAAGACGAACACATACCCAACCGGTATTCAAGCGGATCGAGATTTCGCCGATGTCCCGGAAAATGACAATCAGGGCGAAGCGAACTCCGATCCCCGGATTGGTTTCGATTTTGTCTCCGGAAAAACCTCCGGGTCGCACAGGTCATTGATTGGAAATAGTCCTATTGAAACACTTGCTCTTTTAACGGTCTTTATGCGAGACAACTATGGACACGGGGATCCGCACAACGGACGAAAGTCTTATGAAGCTCATCGTTGGCTCACTCAGCGGTTGTCTGCCGATCCCATTCTACCCTACGGAGTGATGAACTATGGATGCCATTCGGCAGGGAAATTGATGGTCGATCTTGCACGAAGCGTGAATATTCCCTTATTAGCAGTACGGAATCAGAACGATGGTTCAATGAATGATGGCCATTTTTTCAACCGAACTCACGCTGGGTTGGTTTTTGGATATGGAACTTCTGACTGGCGGATGCTCTGGCATACCGATGAAATTTATTGCATGCCAGGGGAACCTTGCATTCCGTTTGATGAAAATACCGGGACCTTGTATGATGGGATTCTCGCAGCAAAAATCTATTTTGACCATCGCTGGCTGAAACCGCAAACGCTAACGAAGGCCGGCTTTGTAATTTGTATGAAACGTGTCATTCCAGAAAAGGGCTTCGGCCAGACATCACGTCAAGAATATGAAGATCGGTATGATTTCGGCATACTTGGCGGCTATTGGAAGAATAACGCTAACTCGGACTTGTCGTCCTTGCTTCGTCTGGTTCAAAATTACGACGTCCTTGGCAGCGATTGGTTTGAGTTACACCAAAAAAATCTTCTGTTGCCACGGTTGAAAAGATTTATTAGAATTTGGAGCAAAGGCTTTTCAACAAATGACCTTTTGGAAATTCATTCACCCGAGGATTATGACAAACGTGTTTCCGCTTGTTTAAAAGCCGTCGGCGGTCAAGCCGGCATAGACAAACTTATTGAAGTCTGGAAAAATAACCGCAGCAAAGATTTAACCCCGAGAAATAACCTCCAAACGCAGAACTACTAGCCTTTTGTCCAGTAAGCGTTAGCTCAGGTATAGACTATCTTTTAAAAAAACTGAACCTTCCTCTCAGGTATTATGGGTTTGTGATCTGAAGCAGTTTTTCAAGGTTTATGGTTCTGTTTGGTTATCATTATTTCTGAACAAAAAAAAGTAAAAACATGAATTTACCGGAAAAAGAAATTATTCAAAATAAAAAGTATGGCTCAATCGCAATATACTGAAGGTGTGTCGGGACGTGATTAATAATAGATATTCAAACTAAAGCTTCTTGGAAGTGAGCATGAAGACTCAAACCCATAATTGCTGCCTTCCTCTTCCTGAAATTGACACCCTCTAATGAAGGTGATATAGTGAAGACCAGATGAACTTGATTTCAAGCGCTTTTTACCGGAGTTTCTGAAATGCTGATAGCGAATCCGATTTATGATAGCGTTTTTAAATACTTAATGGAAGACGATCGTGTCGCCAAGTTATTCATTTCCACAATCATCGAGTCTAAAGTTGTTGAAGTGAAACTGACTCCGCAAGAGCGTACCGCGCATATTCCATCTCTTGGAGTCACTGTTTTCAGACTTGATTTTTCTGCTGTAATACTTACTGCTGAAGGTGAACTAAAGAATGTGCTGATCGAATTGCAAAAAGCTGATGGCCCTGATGACGTAAGGCGTTTCAGACGATATCTTGCGGAAAACTATTACGAAAGGCCAATTTCGGGAATAAAGCTGGGAGGTTCCTTTTCTGAGTCAGAAAATTCGTCGAATTTAGAAAAAGATTTTGACAAATTTGAGCCTGATAAGCTTGTTTTACCAATAATTACAATTTATTTACTTGGTGAATCTTTACCGTCCTTGCAGGGCTATTCTGCAGTAAAAGTCAAGCGCAGTTATTTTGATGCGGTAACAGGCGAAAAAATTGAAAAGAGAGAGTCTTTCATAGAAAGTTTGACTCACGATAGCTACGTTGTACAGCTTTCTGAACTAAATAAACGTCGGCGAAATCACCTTGAAAAGATGTTTTCAGTATTCGAACAAATCAGGTTCCATGGAAAGCGCCACTTTAAAGACTTTGAAGAGGAATTGCCTGATGAATTTCAGCCGTTGCTTGATAGATTATTTCGCGCAGCCCTTGACAGGGACATTCTTGAAAAAATGATTGTTGAAGATGAGATTGTTGACAACTGGAAAGAAAAAGAACGCCAGTATGAAAAAGCCATTGAAGAAGAGCGAAGGCAGAAAGAAGAAGAACGAAGGCAGAAAGAAGAAAAGCAAATGCTCCTGGAAGAAGAGCGAAGGCAGAAAGAAGAAGAACGAAGGCAGAAAGAAGAAAAGCAAATGCTCCTGGAAGAAGAGCGAAGACAGAAAGAACAAAACCAGGCGCTTTTGAAGAAAGAGAAAGAACAACGAGAAAAACTATATTCCAGGACGTTGGAAGTTCTTGTCAAATCAGGTATTTCTAAAAAAGACGCAAAAGATATTCTGGACAAAGAATAAACTTAAATGGCACGTAAAAATTAGGGTAGTGGGAATTTGGGTTAAAATTTCAATTTGTGTTATTATTCTTTCAAAATCTTGGAAAGAGCGTTTGAAGGGAATGAAATGACATTGCCGGTTGAAAAAAACAAAGAAAAATACACCTACAAAGATTTATGTTCCTGGCCTGAAAACGAGCGCTGGGAATTGATTGGCGGCGAAGCTTTTGACATGCCCCCCCACCCCCTTCCACATTCCATCAGAAAATACCTAGAGAATTGAGCTTCATTGTTCGCAATTTTTTGGAAGGTAAGCCGTGCGAAATGTTTTTTGCACCATTTGGAGTTCTCTTTCCCAAAGGAAATGAACCAAATGACGCAGTGGATACACTTGTTGAACCTGATCTTGTTGTCATCTGTGACAAGAAAAAGATCGACCTTTATATTCCTGTTGTTTTGGCTCGAGAAGAGATCAATTCGATCTTTTTCTGTCTTGAGCCTCCCTGTCGATTGGTCGCCAAACTCCTCTACGGTTGCGGTCTCAGGCTCTTCGAATGTCTGCAACTTCGATTGCAGGATCTGAATTTCACTGCAGGCGTGTTGACCGTTCATGATGGAAAGGGAAAGAAAGATCGAACAGTACCCATACCTGAATCCATAGTTTCCGAAATCAAAGCAGACATAAAAAGTCTTAAAGAGCTACATCAACAAGATCTTCGATTAAATTACTCAGGTGTTTTTCTCGTCAACAACCAGTAAACCAAAACTCCGAACCTGAATTTTCCTTGCTATTTACTCCTATCTTGCCGCCCATCAATTCTGCAAGTTGCTTACTTATGGCAAGCCCAAGTCCAGTTCCACCAAATTTACGGGAGGTTGAAGCGTCAACCTGCGCGAATGGTGAAAAAAGTGTATCCAAGCGATTTTGCGGAATGCCGATTCCAGTGTCAGCAATAGTAACTTTTATAATAACCTGCGCATCACTTTCTTCTTCGAGATGAATCTGTATCACCACTTCGCCTTTGTGAGTGAATTTGACAGCGTTTCCCGCAAGATTGGTTACAATTTGCCTTAATCTTCCAGGGTCACCCCTTAACAAGGATGGGACTTCAGAGTCAACGATACAAACCAGCTCAAGACCTTTTTCCTGAGCCTTTATTGAAAGCATTTCGGCAATATCTTCGAAGGTGTTGCGTAGATCGAAATCAAGTATTTCAAGGTCAAGCTTTCTCGCCTCTATCTTGGAAAAATCCAGAATGTCATTTATCAGCGATAGGAGACCTTCAGCGCTCAATCGAATTATTTCCGCATATCGTCGTTGCTCGGGTGTGAGTGGCATATCCAGTAGAATTCCGGTCATACCAATGACACCATTCATTGGGGTGCGGATTTCATGGCTCATGTTAGCCAGAAATTCACTTTTGGCTATACTGGCTACCTCAGCACGTGCAGCATTCTCGTTGGCTTGGGTGGTGGCCAATTGTAGAAAGCGGTTAGCTTCTAACAGTTCTTTCATTCCTCGCCGTCTTTTACTGATGTCCCGACAGAGAGCAAGAATTCTAGGCGACGAATTTTGTTGTATCACAGTCGCATTGATTTCAATTGGGATGATATCGCCTATCGCATCTACATAATCAATTTCAAAATTACGGATGCGTCCTGTTTTTGCACATTCCGCAATCGCCAACTTGTTCTTCTCTTTTTCGTATTCGGCAGTCCATTCGATTACGCTGTGCCCACGAATTTCACTTAAATTGCGATGACCAGTAAGGCGAATATATTCGGCGTTAGCGTCGAGGACCTTACCACCCGTGGATATTATCATATATCCAGTATTATTCAGTTCTTCCAACAAACGATAAATTTGTAATTGCTCCTCCAGGGTTTTACGTTTGGTGATATTGGAATTCAAAAAATCCAAAATCAGCAAAATTTACCATCTTTGTCAGGGAATTTCCTACAAACCAAATTGATCATTTTAAAGAACCGGTTAAATTCCCGCTTACTTTATAAGTCAAATATAACCCCTGTAAGAGCAAATGTCAGTTTGCTTTACGTTTAAAGGACTAGTTGTTGCTTGCTTGAACACCTCCAGTTGCTCGCGTGCTTCATCAAGTGCAGGTGGAATATCATCAATTTTTTCAAAAGATGCAAGTTGCTCAATCCCAAAAATAATTGCTCGCAGGACTTCTGCTCCAACATTGGCAGTGGAAATCTTCATTGAACGTGCAAGACTTTCGATGGACGCACAGTTTTTACTTGAAACAAGATTTGCAATTGATTCAATTTGTTGGGGGAAGAAATCTATAAATTCACGAATGCTGTCCATCATCAGACTTTCATCATTCATCAATCTGTCTAATACATTGTTTCGGTCGAATACTTTCAGATTTGTATCAGCTTTGTCGGGTTCAAATGAATATTTTTTAATTTGGAAGACCCATTTTTCCAGAATCCTAGACAAACTCTGTGGGTTAATGGGTTTAGCCACGTAGTCATTCATACCGCTTGCAAGGCATCTTTCCTTGTCTTCTCGCATGGCATTTGCTGTCATAGCAATGATGGAAACATTCGAATTCAGGACATTTGAATTGGGATAACGAATGGTTTGAGTTGCTTCGAAGCCGTCCATCTCCGGCATCTGGCAATCCATAAATACAATATCATATGGGATACCTTGTAATGCTCCCACCGCTTCTTTGCCATTTGCCACAACATCGCAATGGTATCCCAGTTTTTTTAGTAAAATCGTTGCAACCTGCTGATTAACAGGATTGTCTTCTGCGAGAAGAATTCTGACACGTTTTTTTACTGATTCCGGAACGGCATGTTTTGTTTTGATCGGTTCTTTTTGAAATACGGGTTGGCCTATTCTTCCACAAGCGTTTTTTAAACATTCCAATAATTGCTTTTTCCGCACTGGCTTAGAAAAATTACCTGAAAAACCTGCTTGCTTATACTGTGTTGCGTCATTTTTTTTGACCAGCAAAGTCATTGCAATCAAAGCCGTTTGCGAAATTTCGTTATCATTTTTGATTTTCTGTCCAAGCTGAAAACCGTCCATTGTAGGCATTAGTAAGTCGATGAGTGCAACCTGAAAGGGTTTACCCAAATTCTTAGCTTTTTGAAGTTTTTCTAAAGCGGTAGCACCATCTTCTGCCTCATCAACACAACATTTCCAATTTTCCAACAATTGTTTCAACAATAATCGATTTGTTGAATTATCATCGACAACCAGTATTTTTAAGTTGTGGATGTTGGCAAAACTTTCATGAATAGATGGCACTTCGTCTGCTTGCTTCTTCAGTGCAGCTGTAAACCAGAATTCAGAACCCAAACCCTCTTTGCTATTAACTCCTATTTTCCCGCCTAACAATTCTGCCAGTTGCTTGCTTATGGCCAGACCTAGTCCAGTACCGCCAAATTTGCGAGTTGTCGAAGCGTCAACCTGCCCGAATGGTGCAAAAAGAGCACCTAAACGGTTTTTAGGAATGCCGATTCCGGTATCAGTTATCGTAACTTTGATAACCACCTGGTACTCATTTTCGGAGACGAGATGAACTCGAACTGCCACTTCACCTTTTTGGGTGAATTTGATTGCGTTTCCGGCAAGATTGGTTACAATTTGCCGCAATCGCCCCGGGTCACCACATACCAACGTTGGTACTTCGGAGTCAACTATACAAATCAGCTCAAGTCCTTTTTCTTGCGCTTTGACAGCAAGCATTTCGGCTATATCTTCGAAAGTTGCGCGTAAATCAAAATCAAGCATCTCGAGGTCAAGTTTTCTTGCTTCTATTTTGGAAAAATCCAGAATGTCATTTATTAGCGACAGAAGACTTTCCGCGCTCAATCGAATTATTTCGGCATATCGTCGTTGTTCAGGTGTAATTGGCATATCCAGGAGAATTCCAGTCATACCTATGACACCATTCATTGGTGTGCGAATTTCATGACTCATATTCGCAAGAAACTCGCTCTTGCTTAAGCTGGCTGCTTCAGCCCGCTTGGCATTCTCGTTGGCTGAAGAAACAGCAATTTCAAGTTGACGATTGACCTTTACCAGTTCCTCTTCAGCCTGTTTGCGTTTGGAAATATCTTCCACCAATGCAACAAAATAATCGACTGTGCCATCTTCCCGGCGAATACAGCGAAGGGCTAAATTGGCATAAATCACTTGTCCATTGCGGTTGACGAATCGCTTGTCCATTGTGTATTCGTCAATCTCACCGGCGAGAATCCGGTTAAACTGTGCTAAATCCGCTGCCAGGTCTTCCGGGTAGGTGAATTCTTCCCAGGTCATGCAGAGCAGCTCTTCCTTGGAATACCCAAGCATTTCACATAACCGCTCGTTGACTTCAACCCAGCCTTTTTCCGGCGAAGTTTCAGCCATGCCCACCATGGAGCGTTCGAAATAGGCGCGGAAGTGTTTCTCGCTGCGGATCAAGGCTGCTTCAGCCTTCTTGCGTTTGGAGATATCACGATTCATGCCTCTGTATCCACAGAATACACCAGCTTTGTCATAGAATGGAACACCATTTGTTTCCAGAATGACCTTCCTGCCGTCTTTTCTAACACAGGTGGTTTCTCTGTTTGCAAATGAAACTTTCTTTTCAATATGAGTTTTAAGATGTATCCCCGTAATCTCTTGTTCTTCTGGGACCACTATTTCAACGGGAGTTTTACCAATTATCTCTTGAGAGGTGTATCCCATAAATTCTTGGAATTTTGGACTGACATAAGTGAAGCAACCTTTGGAATCAATTTCCCAAATCATGCCACCTGTATTTTCTGTTAGGCTACGAAACCGTTCTTCCAGCAGGTCTTTCGCTTTTTTTGCCTGCCGTCGTTGACTTATATCACGGCAAAGGGTAATAATTTCCGGTTTCCCATTTCTGAGTATCGTAGTTGCATTGATTTCTACGGAGGTAATACTCCCCTTCAAATCAATATAATCAATCTCAAGATTTCTGATGTGGCCTGTCGACACGCATTCAGCAATAGCCAACTTGTTTTTTTCTTTTTCGTATGGCGCTGTCCATTCTATTACGCTGTGACCAAGAATTTCACTTAATTGGTTGTACCCCGTGAGCCGTACATATTCTTGATTTGAATCGAGCACCTTGCCTTCTATGTCAAGAATTACATAACCTGTATTGGTCATTTCCACCAACAACTGATAAATTTGGAGTTTCTCATCAGTCTGATGGTCTGCTGTGGTTTTTGTTTCTTTGGGCATCTTTCAAAGTCCTTCTGGTTCAATAATGCATACGCTATTGCTAAATTTTATCACAGATTTGAAAAACTTGCTTATCAATTCAAATAAAAAACTGATGAACCTGAACCTGCAAAGTTCGGCGGCCGGACTCGTGAAGGGGTCTGAACAGCCGTCTATGCTTCAAATTTCAGACATGCACGAATTGATCAGCGTTTCGGAGAATTACCTTCCGAAAATTAAAAATCTTGCAAAACGCCCTAAAACTGAAATCCACACGGAAATTGATAACCCACTCCAAAATAATATTGTCTTGGAAATTCGACTGGAGAGCCCTGAACCGGTTCGAGATGTTGCGTGAGTGGGTGAAAAGAACAAAATGACCATGACCACCTGGCACTAATCGATTGTTGTAGTCCGACATTGATTGAAGACATCGGACCGGACAAATATTCCGCCAGTAATGTTAATGCATGATTTTTGCTTTTTAGGATTACTGTGTCGAAACCTGCTATCACACCATCGTTCTTTTTCTTATCGTAGTCCACATTTTTATATCCTACCAAGGCTGTTTGATAACCCAGATGAAATCTGACGCTTCGAATAGTTTTTGTACCGACAATATATGGTGACGGATAATAGCAATCGAAAGGCAAATCGTTTAATTTTGGCGCTCCAAGATTATATGACCCTATGGCCAAGGAAATGGGATCTTTTCCTTCCGTTAACAAACGGTATTTAAAATTGTAACACACCGGACCCGGATATAACGCTGATCTTTCATCCACGAAAGCTTTATTGGATAAATAATCAACACCTATTTCCGCTTTTTTTAATCCTAATTGCAAGCCATACCAAGTTGAATTGTCAGTGGCTACATGCGCGTCTTTCAGAGGGCCTGAATAAGAATATTTTAAAATTCCGGTAGTCAGAAAAAAGTTTTGGTAGGCAACAGTGTCACAATTTGGAATATAGTTTACCATTGATGGCATAGCGTAAGTCGGGTTCAAAGAAGAAAAAATCCAGAACAAAAAAATTCCTTTGAAAATTGATTTCATTAAGCATCTCCACAGTCATTTATAAAAAACGTTGCAGGATGAATAAATAATTGAAATTTTATCAATTATCAAGAAAATAATTTTAAAGTTCTTACTTTTTGACACTCTTTTTGAAATGGCTTCCGAGCCCTTGAATAACTAAAACCAGGAGTACCATTACCACTATTACAAGAAAGTCAATCCATTTTCCCGGTCCGAAGAGACTAATTCCTGCCAAAAGGAGCGATGAAGCCAAGCCATCTCCACTTCGAAAAACTACTGTATCAATAAATCCTTTTGCCTGATATTTTTCCTGGCGGGATAGGGGGATAAAAAATAGCTCTCTGACAGCTTTGGCTGCGGAATAATTCACTGCATATCGGGAAGCGGTACACCAAACTGCGATGCTTAATATTGGACTGAATAAAAGAAAGGTTGAGCCTGCGATTTGAATTATGGGAAGCAACATTAAGCCTATCCAGGGATAGGAACATTGTAAAATGGTGGAAGTCAAAAAAAACTGTGTTACAATTGAAAGAAGATTGATTAAGTTGTAATTGTCTGCCCAAAATTGTGTTCTAAGGTCTCTTTCAGCAATGTTTTGTTCAACAAGTTCGTTGATTTTATAGGAGAAAACGGTATTTCCAAAGGTGTTAAGAAACGTTTCCAGAGCCATTAAAATAAGAAAATTAGAGGCAAAAGTAGTGTGTAGACCACTTAGAGCGCTAGCACCTGAATTGATCGCAGATTTTGTTTTTTCTTCAAAATTTTGGGAGTCATCAACTTTTTTTTCCTGTGAGGGCTTCAGTTTTTCCATAATATGAAAAAGCCAAACTACTGGAAGAAGGAATAATGCCGCAACGATCAACATTTTGGAAGTTCCGACTTTTGCGATCAAAAATTTTAGGGAAACTCCGCCGAAAAGTCCTCCTAAGAGACCGCCATATCCGATGAAACTGTACAAGCGTTCTCCTTCCTGAAGGGTAAAAATATCGTTCAGGAAAGACCAGAATACGCTGACAGAGAATAATGCGAAAAGATTTACCCATACATAGTATATTGTAATAGCGGTTTTTCTGGAAAAAGAAATCCGGGAGTTATTGATCTCCTGGGACATTTCAAGAAAAACAATAAAAAATAGTACCAGACTGATTATGCTTCCATAAAAAATCAGGGGGAAAAATTTCTTACGATCTAAATTGGCAACTATCCAACTGTATAAAGCATTCGCAGGAAGCAGTGAAAACATTGAAAGGACATTAAGAGCCGGAATGTTGGCAGGGCCGATTTCAAGTGCCAGACTTTCTCTGATTGGCTTAAGAATATAATAGGCTGATATGATCAGGAAAAAAGAAATTCCGGCAAAAAAAGCCGTTTTTCGATCATTTGAGATTAGCGTTAAACCATTTTCCAGACTGCTTGATTCCTTCATCTGAGTTTGCTTTGACTCTTCAACCTCTTCCAATTTTTTTTGACTATCATATTTCCCTAAAAATTTGGATGCAAGGAAATTTGTATTGCGTTCAAAAAAGTGTCAAACGAAAGTTTCGGTAAAACGATTCAAACATAATAGCTGATTTTTTGCAAAAATTCTTTTTGGAAAAAGTTAAGCCAGAAATGATTTGTCATCCGATGTTTGAAATGATAAAATGCAGAAAGTAAGGCTGAACAAATTAAATTTATCTTTCGCTATCCGATTTTTGGAGGCTCTATAAATGCGAATTATTGTGCAAGCTGTTTCCCTTTTGATTCTATCGAATATTTTTATGACTTTTGCGTGGTATTCTCATTTAAGGAATTTGAGCGAAAAACCATGGTTTATTGCTGCTTTGGCCAGTTGGTTTATTGCGCTTTTTGAGTATCTTTTGCAGGTTCCTGCAAATCGAATTGGTTACACTCAACTTAACCTGTCTCAATTAAAAATTATTCAGGAAGTTATTACGCTGGCTGTTTTTGTTCCCTTTTCCATGTATTATATGAAACAGCCATTTAGAATAGAATTTATTTATGCTTGGTTTTGCCTTCTGGGAGCGGTTTATTTTATTTTTAAAAGTTAAATGAAAAGAGCTGAATTATGCAAAAAGCGGCGAAAAACAAAAAAAATCTAACCACTGAAAACGTGAACTCTGCAAAAGGAATCTCCTGGGATTTATCAGACCTCTATGCCTCTCTTAAAGATGAGAACTTGGGGTTTGATTATAGAAGCGGGCTAAAAAAAGCACGTAATTTTGAAAAAAAATATCGGGGAATTTTCCTGCGAAAACCGCTTCTAACATCAAAAGAGCTGGCAAAAGTTCTGGAAGAATATGAGGAAATCTTGATTCTACGGGACAAGCCCGGAATTTTTGCGGGATTGATTTTTGCTGCTGACACACAAAATCCAGAACACGGCAAATTATATCAAGAGACTCAAAACCAGGCTACTGAAATTCAACAACATCTTATTTTTTTTGAGCTTGAGTGGTGCGCACTTGATGATAAAGCGGTAAAAACCTTAATTTCTGATTCCATTTGCGACAAATACAAACACTATCTGACGGCAATACGCCGCTATCGACCTCATCTTCTAAGCGAGCAGGAAGAAAAGATAGTTTCTGAACTTGAAACCACTGGTTCAAGAGCTTTTTCCCGACTTTTTGACGAAATCAGTGGTGGAGCTACTTTCAGTGTCAAAGTTGATGGAAAAACAAAGAAGCTAAGTCTACAGGAAACCCTGGCCTACTTGTATGACCCTGATAGAAAAAAGAGAAAAATCTCTGCTGATGCACTAACGCTTGGTTTTGAGAGCAATATCAAGCTTTATACATTTATTTTCAATATCCTGGGACAAAGCAGCAAGACCATCGATCGATTGAGGAATTTTCCCAACCCCATGGATAGCCGTAATCTTTCAAACGAAATTGATCAGAAAACTGTTGATGCCTTGTTGGCAGCTTGTTCCAAAAGGTATTCTCTTGTACAGAGATATTATCGTCTAAAGGGAAAACTCCTTGGACTGAAAAACTTGTTTGATTACGATCGTTATGCCCCTTTAGAAAAAGAACTTCCCAAAGTAAAATGGAAGGAAGCAAAGGAAATCGTTTTGGAAGCGTATCACAGCTTTTCGCCACAGTTAGGAGACATAGTTGAAAGCTTCTTTAAAAACGACTGGATCGATGCAGAGCTCCGTCCTGGAAAAAGGGGCGGGGCATTTTGTGCAGGTGCAACCCCAAGAATTCATCCATACATTCTGGTGAATTTCACTGAACGAATGCGTGATGTTTCCACGCTGGCACATGAACTCGGGCATGGTGTACATATGTACCTTTCCCGGGAACAAAAATATCTGCAGTATGATACTCCACTTACAGTTGCTGAGACGGCCAGTGTTTTCGGAGAAATGCTTACTTTCAAGAAATTGCTCGAACGATCAACCAAACCTGAAGTAAAATTGTCCCTCCTCTGTGGAAAGCTTGAAGATGCTTTCGCAACGGTTTTCAGGCAAGTGTGTATGACTAATTTCGAAAATAAGTTTCATTCAGCAAGAAGGGAAAAAGGCGAGCTGACCTCCGAGCAAATCAGCGATATATGGATGCAATCAAATAAAAAAATGTTTGATGATTCAGTTCTTTTGTCCAAGGGATATCGGCTCTGGTGGTGTTATATTCCGCATTTCATCCATTCACCATTCTATTGTTACGCTTATTCGTTTGGGGAATTATTGGTTTTCTCCTTGTACAAAATGTATTTGAACCAAGGGAAGGATTTCGTTCCGAAGTATATAAAATTGCTTTCTTCCGGTGGGTCTGAAAGCCCTGTTGAGCTGATGAGCCATTTCGGAGCCAAAATAGACCATCCGAATTTTTGGAACGAAGGGCTTGATTATTTAAAATCACTCCTGGATGAAGCTGAAGAAGTAGCTGAAAAAATCCTGAAAAAGAAAAGCAGATAACCTCTAAAAAAGTCAACATTTTCAGTTGTTGCCAGCTTGAATAGTGAGAAATATCCCTAATCCAGATGGCACAAGTGGAGCGATTTTCCTGAAAGGGAGCAAGCTTCAAAAACTGGCGGTATCTGGTTTTTGGAATTAATTTTCTCTCTTATACCAATCCCAAAAAATACGTGCACTTCCCCAAGGACTTTGATTTGACCAAAATGAAAAGGGATCGCTTTTTTCTCCAAGAAAAAACGAAATTTTCGGGAAAATAAGGAGCCTTTACTGGATAGTTGAAACATTCATTTCTGTCAGATAAAATCTATTTTTACGCAGATCTGAAGCGAGAAACAAGGCGTATGAACGAACTAATTGGACTTGGTATTAGAAGCTCGCCAATGGAAGGCTGGCATAAATTGAAAGATGTGTACGATTGATCAGCGATTCGGTGAGTTGTTGCGATTGTTCCTATGAGCCATTTTGAGCAAGGTTCAAAAAACTAATTATTCCGATAAGTTTCGTAACAAAAATCAGTAATAGCGATATTTTGCCAGAAAACTCACCAAGAATTGCTGTGATTGATTGCTGTTTTTGCCATTTGAAATTAATTGTGTTATACTTTCAGTAGGGGGAAGAAATCCCCAGTGTACCGTTATCATTAAGGGTAAACATCTAAAGTATGCCTTTCGGTGATAACCTCAGGGAAAAGGAGATGATTTTATGGCAGTAAACGGGATTAACGTTAATTCCAGTTCATGGGATAAAACGGTTCAACCCGGCCGTGATGAAAAGACCGAGTTAAAGTCAGATGTAACAGGGGCTGTTAGTCAAAAAGATGCATTCCCCAAAGTGGACGATCAGGCCTTTCTTTCCAATTCCGGTTCGAAGAATACGCCCTCATCTGACCTTCTATCGGGATCGCGAATCCAAGACATTGATACAGCGCAGGCCACCGCCGAATTAACCAGGCAGCAGATAGTACAACAGCCTCCGATGGCAGTAAAGGCTCAGGCAAATGTTTCTCCTCAAGCAGCTTTCGATTTATTGAGTTAGAGCAAGGAATATGGCGAAACCCCCTCCCGGAGCCCTAGGAACCTACCGTACAATGCAAGTGTCGGCGGCATCTCCGGTTCAGATTTTAGTTCAGCTCTATCTTGGAGCTATTCAGTTCCTAAGAGATGCCGAAGCGGCGCTACAGGAAAATCGATCTGATGAAGCGCGGCAAAAAATTGTACGTACTCAGAACATTTTATATGAACTTATCAGATCGCTTAATTTTTCTTTTGACAGCGAGTTGCCACACGACCTACATCAGTTGTATAAATACATGCTTTTGCGACTGAAATTTGCGGGAGACGAACAGCATCCCGAGGCGATATCCGAAGTTTCTTCCATCCTCCGGCAGTTGTTGGGTGGGTGGCGGCAAATCCTTAGTTCGCCAATTCCGGTTATTGCAAACAAGACTCTCAGAAAATAAACTCTTAAAAAATTGAGTCTCTTGCAATATTGTATAAAATTCGCACATCGGACAAAAAAAATCACGTTTGTCGATCATTCTGATATTTTTCGCAAAACTGAATTTGCTAATTTTGCAGGAACCTCTAATTAATTCAATTTTTGCATTATACCAATCCCACGAAATAATAGCGTAACTTTTTCGACGGTTTACAGCACCAGAGGCCTGATCAAACCAATCCATTTGCGTGATTTCTTTTAATTATTGATCTTATTAATACTTGTTTTTTTTCCAAATTCGTTTGAAAGACAAACGTGGAGCATCTGAAAAATAATTTTCGAGAATACTAAACGGCGTCTTTCAAGCGAATTTTAATGTACGAAGCTTCTAATTCCCTGATCATTTCGGTGTTATTATTGAAATAAAAAAAAATGGAAAATAAATGCTGACAAATGGAAATATTTTTGTCATTATAATAATAGAAAAAAAGAATTGTTGTACGCTTTAGCAAAATAAAAAATAAGAATTAGCTAAAGTCCGCATAAGGAGGCGTTTTTCTTTGTCCTCACTGAGGATAAATCAGAACGTAGTGGCGTATAGAGCCTGGGTCGCTCTTGATCAAAACCAGACTGAGCTTACAAAATCCATCCAGAAGATCAGCACTGGTTTAAGAATAAATTCGGGAGCCGATGATCCGGCTGGTCTTTCTATGAGCGAGAGACTTCGTTCTCAGATCCGGGGCCTTTCTCACGCCTATTCGAATGCCCAGGATGGCATTTCTCTTATGCAAACAGCTGACAGTTCGCTTAACGAAACTCATTCCATTCTACAAAGAATGCAGGAACTGGCAGTTGAAGCATCTTCTGATACCCTTACTTCCACTGACAGATTCGGAATTCAACAAGAAATAGAGCAACTAAAACAGGATATCAACCGGATTGCAATCTCCACTGATTATAATACCAGAATCCTTTTGAACGGGAGCCAAGCTTCATTAACTGCTACTGATGCTCCATCAGCCCGGGGAATTTCCTCCGGGTTCGTCTCCGGAAGTGGAACCTGGCAGGTAAGTATAGCCTTATTGTCCGGAGGAGTTTCCCAACTGCAAAGGTCTCAAGTATTTCTCTTAACTGCCGGAAACACTTTCGCGCTTGGGTCGACCCAACTGAAAAATATTTCCCAATTCTATAATTCGACTGGGACTTTTGTTCTCGATACTGCTAAAACCCTTACCCTCTATGGAAATGCGAGAAGTGCTACAGTTAATGTTAATAGCGGTTTGACACTTGATCAGCTGGCGGCATCAATTCAAAATGCCATCACTGACCCAAACGGGTTAGGGCTTAACAACTCAACTTTTCAATACATCGGGACAGCGCAAACGCAACTGGCTGGCATAGGAGGCTATCTCCAATACGAATCCGGATCCATTGGCTCCAGCGGAGATCTGTCAATCCAAGGTAATTCTGATCTTTTGTCGAGCATGGGAATCTATACGACCCGCCAATCGATAAATAGTCTTTTTGAACTGACTGCAGTTGATCGGAATGGCAACACGAACAAAATATCGACCGATTCAAATCGTGTAAACGGCTTGATAAAAGGGGTGGATATTCTTTTCAATTCACAACCAGCTCAAATTGCAGGAACCACTGGGCTCGAAAGCGGTTTGTATATTTCCGCAAACAATTCTTTTGTTCTCTCAACCTCAGCTGGAGTTCAAAACATAACCGTGACTGCGGGCGACTATTCCATGGCTGGAATTGCCCGCGATATAAATGCTCAGATTAGTTCATCATCAACAATATCAGGGCTTTCCGCAGAAATCAATAATGGTGGAATTAGGTTTGTTTATACTCCATCAGGGGCCAACTCAAGTACAATCAATGTTTCTTTAGCCTCTTCCGCAGCCACCCTGGGCTTTTCAAACGGTTCTTTCAGCGGATTTGTTGACGCATCGAAAAATACCACTAACCTGGTTGCGGGCTTTTCATCCTTTGTTGGAACGAACCCGGACGATGAATATTTCACCGTTGGCGATGGGCTTAATTCCCTGACCTTGCTTGCCTATACAACTACTACTGCTGCAAATTCCGGTGACCTTGTACGATTTTCTGATTTTCAGACGAACGTCAATTCGCAATTGAATGATGCAGGAATTGGTGTCAGACTTGATTCTACCGGAAACACAATTGCTTTTACTTCACTTCGAGTTGGCACTGAAAATTCCGACTCTTCCGGGCCAATTGCCAGTATGGTTTCTCTTTCAGTACCAACAGATGCAACCAGCAGATTCGGTTTAATTTCCAAATCCACCAGCGGGTCAGGACAAAAGAACTTTTTTCTTAATGTTGTTGATTCCCATCCTCAATTGCAGATCGGTTCTGAAGATGGTCAAAAAATGCCTTTTTTCATTGGAGAAATGTCCACTGATTCCCTCGGAATTTCCAACCTTGATTTAACAACCATCGAAGCAGCTGGAAAGGCAATCACCAAAGTTGACCAGGCAATCGACCTTGCGTCCTCTGAAAGAGCACGGGTTGGGGCATATCAAAATCGTTTGGAATACCTTCTAAACGACCTGAAAGATCAACAAACCAACATTACGGATGCTGAATCGCAAATCAGAGATGTCGATATCGCCCAAGAGATGATCAATTTCACTCGTGATCAAATAATTTCGCAAGCCTCTCAGGCAATGCTTGCCCAAGCCAATCTTCTTCCTTCTAGAGTGGTATCGTTGCTTACAAATCTCTAATATCAGAGCTCCTGATGCGTGTCTGAATTGATCAGAATTTTTGAGCTTCCAACCAAGAAATCCACTTGGCATTTCCCACAAAAAAAATGTTTATACCAATCTCACTTAAATTGTTTTTAACTTCGTAAGAGGACATGAGATCGAAGGGCCATAATCTGCGGGAATTCAGATACAATATTTGAGCTTCTGCTTATTCAGAGCAAAGCTGGTTAAACAGCGAGTCTCTGAAGGTGTCAAAAAATACCAAAAATCGGAAGAAAATCCAAGTGTAAAATATCACAAACGTTTGTTGGCTGGTTTTTTTGGTGTTGTACTTGCAGGAATAATCCTAATTTTTCACACCTTCTCTGGCTAAGGGGGTTGTTGCAAGAATCCAACGATTTGTTCGGATAACCTTTTCATAGTTAAAGAGTGACTCGTCTGACTCAGGGAATCTGTGAAAAAATGTCAAAAATAGGTAAATAATGGCTGTGAAAAATATCTCAATCTTTTGCCAGCGGCCCTCTCAAATGTTGTACCCTGAGGAATGCCTTATTTTTTCACACCTTCAGGGGGTTGTTGCCCATTTAATTAAATCAACTGCTCGCCAGGGGAGAGAAACCTGGTTTTGTTCACGCAAATGTGTCTGAAATTTATCGAGGATCAAAAAGCTTTTGGTGTCCACTCCTTTTCCTTCTACAGCATCTTTTGCAAGTTGGGAAATCTGGTTCCAATGTTTTATTACCTTAACAAAAGCCAGCTCATTCCAAATTGGCACTTTGTTAATGTCTTTCTTTTCGAGTTCAACAATCGTTTTTCTGTATTGTTCTTCAACAGCTCGGGAGACATTCTGAATTCCGCTGGAAATGCAGTTTGCACCAAGAACCTGATATTTCTGCACAAAGGTGTTTTCAGTGCATTCAGGTCGTTCAAACGAAATTGCCCGGATATAGGTGAAAGCAGCAAGCCTTGCGGTTTCTTCAGCATTGGCAAGAAACAACCGTCGCAAATTTATTTTTTGCGGATTAACCATTTTGCGTGTTTCAGAAGCTACAGAGCCGGTTCTGGCGTATTCTTCTATTGAAGAAGCCCTCATTTGTATTACTTGCATGCTGAGCATTCCGGTGACACTGAAAGCCGCTTCAGGGCCAGTTCCCATCATGAGGGTTTTCATGTGTTTCGTTTGCCCCTTATCATTTCGAATTAAAATTCCTTCTCCTTTGAAGTGGAAACCCTGGGCAAAATGAAACACTCTTGGAGCAATCGGGGTATTGAAAATTTCAGCAGATTCGATATCATTCAGGTCTATCTCTGTGCTCCAAAGATCCCCTGAATCAAGGATGTTCAATATTGCAATTTTGCCGGTACTAGTAACATAAGCTTGTGCTGGAATTCGATCAATCGGTGGTTGTAGAAGCGATTTCGCGATGGAGTTCTTTAATCCACCAGGAAAATCAACAGATTTGAACGTCGGGATTCCCGCGTTCGCGATGGCTAAAGGATTTGCTGCGGGAAGGACATTTGCAGGGGCATTGTTTGTGAAATCAGCGCCCGTAGAAATAACTGCAATAGCTGAAAAAAACAAAAACGTAACGGAAATAAGTATTTTTCTCATTTTTTGCTCCTCAAAATGGAATTTATTTATGATCACGAAGCAACATTAATTTCAGATGACCGGTGGAGGGATCTTTGGGTTCGTTATAAACTTGTTCAGCGTCTTTTAAGTTCCAGTCGATGGAGCCATCTGCACGCTTAATTACTTCTACAACGATTGTTTGTCCAACTTGTACTTCGTAACAAGCATTCATAGCAGTGGAGAAATTTCCTAAAGAATAGAGAATAAGAGCTTTGCGTGGTTTGCCGGCCCCATCGTGCAGCATTACCTTTGATGGGAATTCGGAATACCCATTGACCGGCAATATTTCAAAAGGTTGTACGACGTGGGGATGATGACCCATTATTATGTCGGCACCACTTTCGACAATTTTTCGGGCCAATTGCATTTGAACCGGTGACGGAAATAGTTCGTGTTCATGTCCCCAATGGAGGGAAATAATTTTAATATCGCAACCTTCCTGGCTCATGTCGGATAGAACACTTTTTATTTGTGAAATATCAACTTTTTCCAGAGGTTGAGGAGGAGCTAGTCCTGGAACAACATTAATCGGATAGGGGGATTTTAGCAAGGAAGGAGGGTCATTTAGGCCCCAACCGGCTGAATAGAAACCAAATTTGACTCCATTTTTAGAAAAAGTAACATATGGTTTGTCCTGAGCTTTTAAACGAGAACCACTGGTAAGAACCTTCAACTGTTCCAGAAAGGCTAAAGTTTCTGAAATTCCGACTGGGCCTTGATCAAGGACATGATTGTTCGAAAAGCCAACTGCCGCAAACAAATTTGTCCCGTCTTTTCTGGAAAAGGAAGTCAGTAATTCCGGAGCGGAATTAAACCAGCGGGTATCCGGCAATAAATGAGGAACACGAACTGATGTAGCTATGGGAGTTTCGAGATTTCCCAACCAAAAATCCCATCCCTGCATGTAATTTGACAAACGTTGATCCAGGAAATCAGTCCAGCCTTGTCGGATCCACATTATGTCTCCTACCATTCCAAATTTTGCAAGAACTGTTTCCTGGGCGGGAGATCTTTTTTGTCCAAGGGATTTAATGGTCTCCTCGGCTGCTCGGAAATATTGAATTTCTTCGATTGGGGCGGTTTTTTTCATGCGTGCAGCTTTTGTACAATAAGCCATTGCGTGAGGAAGGCTTTCCACAAGGGTTCTTCCTTCAGCTCTGAAAAAAGCCCAATCCGGAACATTGGTTTCAGGGGTCCATGTGTAGGGAAATTCTTTATCTGCTGACATGGTTACTGAACTTATAGTCAAAAAGAATAGGAAAAACAGGAAATTCTTACTATTTTTTAAAAACATTTGCGGCCTCTTTTAGAGTTTGTATTTTCATAATGAATCACTAATAAATTTAATCTATTAAATTAAAAGCGTCAAGAAGAGCATATTTTCAACAGAAAGTATGAATTGAATTTTATTGCAATCAAATTTTGTTAGGGAGCCAGTGTGTGTTGATGAGGAATGACGATTCATCCTTGTGAGAGCATGTCTTAATGACACTGAACCTGCGCTCAAATTATAGAATTTAAAAAGTTTGTGGGATTTTACGGCTTTTCTAAAGCAACTTTTAAAACCACTTTCCTGACTTTCCCGAATTGCGAATTCACGGCAATTCCAGGCATGTGCGCATCCTCCGGGAAAAGAATCATGAAAAAACCTGAATTTAAAGAAAGAAATGACCCGCTTCCTTTACATTTTGTGAGGTCTTTTAATGAATCATATGGCTCAGGTTGCATGAGTTCTATTGGTGAGTAACCGATAAGTTCGGTTCCGAAGATGAGGAATTGGATGTCAATGTACTTGCGATGGGCTTCCCAGAATCCTTCTGAAAGTGGTTTAGTATTATATTCCTGAATTATGGCAATAAGGTTTTCATTGTCAAGTTCTAAGCGGCCGGGTTCACTCTTCTCACCGGCCCCTTCTAGAAATGTAAAAGCTTTGCTGAATCGCTGGTTTAGTTGATAATATTTCGTTGCACGTGAAATGTGGTCTATAATCATGTTGGGTCACCTATGGTAAAAAGTTGATAGCGCTTCTTTTAATTTAAAAAACCTGACTATTCTACATTTCTGAAAAAGATTGTTGGACATTGCCATTTGAGTCAATCGGGAATTCTACTGGACTGGTTAAATTCCCTGATGGCCGTCGCATTTGCCACGGCCATCAGAAGATTAAACCTAAATCTTCCCAAAAAGTAACTTTCAGTTTTGGCATCGACCATCAACCGAATGAAGTTGACACCGAAAGGAAGTTTATTCTGGCGACTAATTAATCCTTATGGAGCGTTTTGAAAACATTCATTGTTTTCAGATCAGTAGAGTCAAAAGCACCTACGAAAGCTGTTTTTACAATACCACGCGCCTGGAAAGCCTGCGTGATTTTTTGGCCGTTAATTCCTCTATTGAGAGCAACGTCGGCAGTTAATAGGGCATTGTAACCATCAATAAAAGTGGGATCCCCACTTTTGAGGTAGTAGAGGCTTCCTTCAACCAGTTTGTCCATGTTTTCGCCGCCAAGGACAAGTCTGAGATCCCAGAGGGTGGCGCTCCAAATTCGACTATCAGCATGGACTTCATTCGAAATATCTTCAGGATAATGAACCTTGTCAGTAAGATTTCTCAACCAGGGTCTGGAGGATCTTGAAGCAACATACTCGCCGATTTTGGGATCATCCGAAAAAGAACAGGCAAAATAATCAGCTTGCCCTTCGTTCATTGCTCCTGATTCGCCCGAATAATCAAGTTGTACTATTTGTGCAAGATGGGCATGTGAATATTCATGGTAGGTTACAGCCTCTTCTTTTGCGAGATCATAGAACCTTTTTCCACCATCACCGAAAATAATTTCATCTGAAAAAGAGCTGTATGCAGCATTGTCGTAGTTATTGCCATAGTGAACAACTGCGTGGAGCGGCCTGTCCAGTTTCTTGAAGCCAAGGTTATAAAAAAAGTCGTGAATATTTGTCATGTAGAAGTAAACATTGGTTTCATCGAAATGAGTGTTGACTGGATCGTAAACATGATAGAAAGTGCTGCTGACAGCGACGGGACTTGTGGCATTTCCAACGTCAGCGAACAAACCCGAAAGTGAGGTTTTAGTGAGATGGTACAATTTAACGTTTTCGGCTGGGCCTGCGAATGGATGGTGGACATAAACAGAGCCGATTCCTTCGGATTCGCTTGCACTTCCTGTATCTGCGAAAACCATTTGATTCAGGTGAGAAATTTCCTTTTGGGTTTCAGCATCGATATAAATTTCCCAGTCGCCTAATGGATCGCTTGCGGGAATTCGTACCAGATAAGCCATTTTCCCCATTCCGTTTCCGACGGGAAGTACAACCATTTCGCTCTTTGCTACCCCTCGGAGAACCTTTATTCCCAACGCTTGATTTGCAGTTTCAATGGCTGTTTTTTCGGAGATTGCAATTTTATTGGAAATTTCATTAATCGTTGGGAAGGAACCATTGACAAGTTGTACTACTTTGTCTTTGCCGATGTGAAGTTCGATTAGAGCATGCTGGACGCGGGTTCCGTCAATTTCCCAGCCGAAAGTAATGTGGGAAACACCATCATTAGTTAAGTTCTTTACAGTTTTTAAAAAATCTGTTTTTTGGGAAGTTGGAAGGTTGAAAAGTTTGGAGTTCGTCAATACGTAATTGCGAGCTGCTGTTTCAAGGTTACCTTCCAGCGGTTCAGAGAGATGGCCTCTCAGGCTTGAAAGCTGCTTGCCATCGTCTGAGAGAGTAAGCAGTTCGATATTATTTTCGAAAGCCTTGTTTGAACCTATTAATGAAAGCAGTTCGGGAGAAGCAACAACGGCTTTCTTTGCTGAAGCCGGGACAGTTGTTTGAGTCGGGGAAACATCAAAACCCAACACAGGTGAAAAACCTACAACGCAGGACACCAACAAAACACATAAATAATTTCTCATTCGAATCGTATACTCCTTACTAAAATAACATCCAAAGAGTACTTCCAGGTTAAAGGAAGATTGAAAGGATGTCAATAGTTTTTTCAGAGAGCAGGGAAGGTGTGAAAAAATCACCAAAATTTACAAAACTGATTCCTGAAACTAGCACCAACAGCTAGTAAAATTATTGAAATGCCAATTTTTTCACAGTTTCAAGGCAAACGCATTTAAATTCCTGAAACAAATATGAATACTGTAGAATTTGAGAAAAAAATTACCTGTGTCCAAGTTCCTGATACTAGCTTAAATAGTAGATCTCGATGGTTTTAATGCGTTTACCCTGTTTCAGAGAAGCTGTGAAAAATTATCAAAAATCGACCGTTAATTGCGGTGAAAACTTTCACAATTGTTTGTTGGTGAGGCGTTTGGGTATTGTACTTTTGTAAATCAGCCTATTTTTTAACACCTTCAGAGGGGGAACACCGAAATAAAAACTGTGTCCAAATGGCAATTTTTTGGCAGTGCTCAGTTTTAACCAAAGGCCAGTTGTCCTCTTGATCTGAAGCCGTTCTTGCAAATTTTTCCGGTTGACCAAGAAAGTGAATTGATTTTCGAAGAATTTCACGATCTTTTGGTTATGCTGCCCACGACTTAATTTCCCAAAATGTCGGATAAATTTTAACTATTTTTTTTAAAATCCTTTCACATTTTGTATAATTGTCACGCCAAATATTGTGAAAGCTTGTAAAGTTGGGGAATTATGATGATGCATGGAATTCTGCTGTGCAGAATGACGCTGGCCATTGAGCGGAGCCGAAGCGCTGAGAATTGGTTTATACGCATTTGGATTTGGCTCATTACTTTTAAATCTGTGTCAGGTAGGTGTCCAAAATTTTGTTAACTAATCCGGTTGCGAGGCTTAAACGCCTTATTACAAGCCGATTTTCCAGAGATATATTCCAATTGGCCTTTCCTCTGGCACTTCAATCTGCCGTCCATTCAGGGCTGGGAATAATTGATCGAATTATGGTTGGATCATTACAGGAAACTGCTATTTCCGGAGTTGGAATCGGTGGACAAACTCTTTTTTTTACGGCGAACCTTTGTGGGGCTATTGCCGCAGGAGCTTCCATCCTTGCTGCACAGCTTAGGGGCCGAGGTGACATCGATGGTTTGAAAAAGCTTACCGGAGCTGCTTTTGCACTATCCGGAATTATGGGACTGGTCTTTGCAGTAACGGTATTTGTGTTTGCTCAATCCCTTTCAATGTGGCTTTCCGGGCAGAATGCTGCAATTTCAGTTGAAGCCGCCGGTTTTATCAGAATCACAATAGTTACTGCCCCGTTTGTGCTTTGGACATTTGTTATTACTGGAATAATGCGGGCGCTCGGGGATACAAAAACCCCCCTTATTTCAGGCGCTCTGACCATTGGTTGTAACACAGCACTCAATGCTCTCTTAATATTTGGGATGTTTGGCTTTCCAAAACTAGGAGTCACTGGAGCTGCGCTTGCTACAGCCACGTCCGAAATTCTAGGTTTTGCAGTATCGTTGTATTTTTTTCGAAATCTGCGATGGAAGGAACTATCGTTCAGATTTTCGTATGTGAAAACTTTTTCAAGTTCAATGGCAATAAGGATTCTCAAAGTTTCCATGCCCATACTTCTCGACGCGCTTTTCTGGCAGGCGGCTTCTTTAACTTATACCAAAGTGGTGGGACTCAACGGCCAAAACGCTCTTGCAGCCTATTTCATTTTCCAGGGATTCCGAAGTATGGGTTACATTCCGCTTGGAGCAATAGGAATCTCAGTTGCAACTTTGACAGGAGTATTTTTAGGTGCCGATCATCGAAAAAGAGCTGATACGCTTGTTTCTTTTGCGATGCGGTTGTCAATATTCTTTTCCGGATTCATGGGGCTCGGTTATATCGCTTTCGCCTCATTGTACTTGACGTTTTTTAATGTCCAACCTTCAGTTGCTGCGACCTCGATTCTTCTTATTCGCCTCTTTGCATTCGTCATTCCCTTCGAAGGAATTATCGTAATGCTTGCCAATGTACTGCGGTCCGGCGGAGATGGCCTTGCCGTAAGCGTGATAACTCTCTCAACTTTCTGGCTTGTAGGAATTCCCTCAGCCTGGTTCTTCAGCACGTTTATCGGCTGGGGAATGCCGGGTTTTTTTCTCGGAACAGCTTTGGAATCAATCTCCAAGTCGTTATTTTTCTATTTCCGCAGAGCACGCGCGAATTGGGCAAGAAATTTGGTTGCCAGGACAAGTTAGTGAGTTCCAGTCGGGAAGCTCTGGATGCGCAACTTGACCAATGAAGTTCATTCATCTGAAGGCCTTCCCCTAAGTGGAATGTAAACAAAATATTCAGCGATTCCTGGTGAGTTGCTGCTATCCTTTTTACTGAGCGTGAACACGCTATTTTATGGGAGTTTGATCAAAATAAATTAGGGAAAAAAGCACCAAAAACAAAAGCCAGCGACTAACGGAAAAGCATTTCGATAGAAGTTTATGTGGGTTTTGCCTACTCCCTTGAGGAATTTGCTCAGATTCTTGATTTTTCCCATGAAAAAATTTGGCTCCACTCATTTACCAACCATATTTTTCGGTGAAAATTACCCTATGGCAAATCACTGTCACAAAATTTTTTCCTCATTTGGTGAAAAATTTTCCTTGACCCGCAAAATGAGTAGTGATATAAATTTCCGATGAATATGCAGTTGCCTCCAATCCTTCGTGTTTCACGGCGGGGTGAATTTTTGTTCATGGTGGCGGCCCTTGTCATCGTTTTGGCAATAAATGTGCCTGCTATCTCACAATTAATTCGCACGGGAGGCCCCCTTTACTATGTCAACGCGGACGCCGAACCGCTCTATCTACAATTTGACACTTCGGTCAACACCCAGAGCTTGTTTTCTCGCGCCGGTCAATATCTGGTTACGCTACTTCATTTAGTTGGCGTACCCGGCGGGTGGATCAATTTTATTTTCGATTGCGTTTGTCCGCTGCTTTTTCTATACCTTGTGCGCGCAGCCGCCCTGGCCCTGGATTTTGGTGAGGTACAATCCGGGGTTATTTCGCTCCTGGCAGCGCTTGGTCCAGTTCTCACAAATTATGGCAACCCTTTATTAGCTGCTCTTTACAAACGGAATATTGCGCATTCGACGATCTGCTACATAAGCACTCCCTGGATAAATGCAATACCGATTGTTCGCACACCGGAACCTCAATTTTCTCTGGTTATACTGGCTATCGCAACTCTTTTTGCCATTAAAAGAAAATCCTTTGTTTCTTTATATTGTAGTATCCCTTTGCTTTATCCATTCGTAGCTATTCCAATGACTTTCATAATCCTGACGCTGCACATTCGTCGATTCATTTTGTCTTCTTGGGCAAAAGCAGGGGTTGTGGCACCGATAGTTTCCTACGTGTTGCTTTCCTTGGGTTCCGGATTGGCGTTTGCGCTTACTGCGAAATCTGAAGCCAGAGCAATCATGGCGCCGGGACATGCGCCTATATTGTCATTTACCTCCATTGTTTCCATAATGTTGTATCTAACCCTCAGGTCTCTGATACGCCCGAATTTGCGCTACCCCGCTCTTATACTTGCCCTTGCCCCAATGGCGGCTGAAAACCTCCAGATAATTACTGGATGGCTGGCTCAACCCAGCAACGTTGAGCAATATGCAGGGACTGAGTGTATTGCCCTTATTCTAGGTATTTCGATCATGGAACTGGGAGCTCCTAAATTTTTGTCCGGAGTAGTGCTTGGACTAACTCTTCTCCTCTTTTCTTCGAGTTGTGTAAGAACCTATCATAGAATTGCGCGGACCCCTGTTCTCGATTCGAAATTATTGGCTGCATTGAAGACTGATGCGCGTCATGTTGTTGTAAGCGACGGCTACCTCGCAAGGGTTTTGTTCATGGTTTTTCCTAAAGAACCTCGCACTGCTCTTGATTCATGCCAACCTTGGCGATTCTATGTACCCTTTAACTCACAGTTTTTGGAAGACCCCTTTGAACAATATTTAGATGTTCGGAATATCATCCTCCGTGACTCCCGTCGCTCAACTGAATTCAAGGAGCTCATCGAATTTATTGATAAGGGATACGCACATCGCAACGAGGACTTCAAACTCTACCACATAGGCCGAAAGACAGAGTTCGCTGTGAATATTGATGTTGCTTCAGAGGCCTCTCGACGCAAACCATCAGACCAACGCCTAATCTATGTGACTGACGAAAAGAACGGAATCCTATCCATCGACCCTTAGGGTTTTTAGACTAAATTAGCCTGCTTTTTTTAAGTATGCGTTTGAAGTTGTCGAAAAATCTCGGTACATTTTATTCGGTACAAATCGGCTTGCTGTTGATGCTAAGAAGCGAGGCGAAAAATCGGGTGGGTACATAAAAATATGAAAATTTGGGGATTTTTCGGCAGACTCGTTTGCTTTGATCGAAAAAATTTTTTTTTTTTGACATTCGAAATCTGACCTGCTATTAAGACTAGAATCGTGATTTTTTTTTATCCCGTGGTGAATTTTTTGGCTATCCATTTATGAGGAGAAATAAAAATGGCTGAAAACATGTTTATTCAAAAAGATGCAGAAGATTTAAATTCCAAAGAACCAATGGCAAAAATAAAACGACCTTGGCGAGCGCCAAGGCAGATTTCCATCGAGATGGTCAAACAGACTATGTCTACGACTGGCAGTGGCAATGATTCTGGGAACAAAACTAGCCCATAAGAGATTAGCGGTTTGCAATTCTTTTTTGCAAAAACGACTTTTGATCGGCATTTCACGTGAAGTAAACCAATTTTCAACAAAGTGATCACAATCAATTCTTCCAGAACTTTTTTTTCAATCTGCTAATCACCTACTCTGTCTGAAAAATTCAGACGAATCTGCCAAGTTTGAAAAAATAGTATTTGGCCAGTGATTGAAGTTTTCTGGCCACAAAAATTTTATAGTTTTACTTTTCAGTAAAACTGGTTTTGTTTTTGTTCTTTGCGAAGCAGGGTTTATTCTTCTTGCTGGAAAGATTTCTGTTGGTATTTTCAGGTATAGAAATCCTTGCAATGAGTGGTATTTTTGGCATAATTCATCGTGACGGTTCGCCTGTTTCAGACGAACAGGTTATTGTTTTCCAGAAAGCAATGTGCCACTGGAAATCTGATCGGGTGAACATCTGGAAAAGCGGGTGCGCTGTATTTGGGCAAGATCTTTTGTTATCAACTCCCGAAGCTCAATTGGAAAAACCCCTGGCTTTTGATAAAGAAACCGGCCTGGTTTTTACCACCGAATGTCGTGTTGATAACCGCAAGGAATTGGCCAGGAGCTTAAATATTCCCTTGGCGCAAGCAAATCAACTCCCTGACAGTGAATTTATCCGACGTTCTTTTCTCAAATGGGGAGAGGAATGCCCTGTTCGAATTCACGGCGACTGGTCTTTCGCTATTTGGAAACCCGGAGAGCGTCGCCTTTTTCTTGCCAGAGACCATTGCGGAGTTACAGCTCTCCATTATTATGCTGATCGCAAAATTTTCGTTTTTGCCAGTGATAAGATTGCATTGTTGGCGTTGGGAATTTTTCCCCCTGATATCAATGAATTTCATCTTGCGCAAATTCTGATTTCCTGGAGCCCTTCTGAAGGAGGAGGGGATATTTTTACTCACATCCGCCACTTACCACCAGCCCATAAACTATCTTTGACACCTGAACGCATTGAAACCTCTCGTTACTATCGTCTTGAAGACACTCCTCAACTTTGCTTGAAAGACCGTCGTGAATATGTGGATGGCTTTTTGGATGTTTGGGACACGGCAGTAAAAGCTCGTTTACGTGCGTTAGGACCGCCTTCTGCCCAATTAAGCGGGGGGCTTGATTCTGGCTCAATAGTTGCGACAGCAGCTCCACTATTGAAACAAGACGGATTAATTCTTCATACTTTTACTTCGATCCCCTTGTATCCTACTCCAAACGACAATTTCAACCGATTTTTGAACGAATTGCCATTCGCCCAGAGGACTGCTGAGTTTGTTGGCAATATTCACATGCACGAAGTAAATTCCGAAGCCCTCAATCCGATTCAAGCAATTAGAAAAGCTCTTGCCATCAATCCTGAACCGCTTCACGCAGCGGGCAATTTTTTTTGGTTGCTTGAGATGAACAGGCAAGTGGCTGAGCTTGGCGCAAAAGTTCTTCTTATCGGACAAACCGGGAATGCCAGTATCTCCTGGAAAGGTTTTATGCGGTCGCAACCTTTCGCAGTTCAAGCCCGTCATCTCGGATTAATAGGAATGTTTAAAGAACAATTTCGATTTGTCAAACTCATGGCGTGCGAAATACTCCCGCCATGCACTATCACCGCCCTGAGAAAAAAAAGAAAATCCTCTCAAACTCGCCATCTGGCGTCATCAATTCACCCCGATTTTGCAAACCACCTGAATTTATGGGATTTGCAAATGGCTGATCCGAGAATCAACTTCCAGATTTCCCCTTTCAGAAATCGGATTGAAGTGCTTTTACCCGGGCGTAGCGGTCCAGGAAGACTCCACGCAATTATTGCGGCTGCAGCGGGCATTGAAATACGTGATCCGACCTCAGATGCACGTGTTCAGGCATATACCTTATCGATACCCGATAAAATCTTTATCGACCCTAAGACCGGCGTTGGCCGATGGCTTATACGAGAAGCAATGAAAGGGCGTTTGCCGGATGAAATCCGTCTGAATAAAACGCGGGGCTTGCAGGCTGGTGACCTGGTTGGGCGCCTCCGCCATTGCGCAGAAGAAGTTGAAGAGGCATTGAGCGAACTGAAGGGAGGGCGGGCAGCAGAATATATTAACGTTCCTTATTTGTATGCTATATGGCAAAAAATTCTGGTCGAGGACACAAGAGAGACCTTCCGTCAGGCTGTAACGACCTTAACCCGGGGAATCATGGCGGGCCTTTTCGTCAACTGGACTGAAGCGCAACGTCGCCAGACATCAAGGGAAAACTGAAAGGTTTTAAGCTGTTTTCCTGGAAGATTACAGGAAAATTTAATGGCCAACGTCCTCGACATTTTCCACATAATTTTTGGGGAGTGAATATGCAGGGATTTTCAATAATACCAATCCCAAAAAATACGTGCACTTCCCCAAGGACTTTGATTTGACCAAAATGTAAAGGGATCGCTTTATTCTCCAAGAAAAAACGAAATTTTCGGGAAAAAAAAGGATCCCTTACTGGATGGTTGAAACATTCATTTCTGTCAGATAAAATCTATTTTTACGCAGATCTGAAGCTAGAAACAAGGTGTATGAACGAACTAATCGGAATTGGTATAATACCAATTATTATTAATCCGTAGGTATGCTTAAATCCTCCAAAAAAAGATTTTCCATAAAATCATTGGAAAGCGTTGGACGTTTTTCTGAATATTCAATTTTTTTCGAATAAGGTTGCTTCATCGCCTTTGGCTCCCAACGTTGTCGGAAAATTTCTTCAGCAGCCAAGAAGATTGAAACCCACGAACTAATTATGAATGGTATAACTCATCAATGAGGCACCAAAAGCAGGTCAATTGTCATCCCTAATGAGCAATCCTTCTTTGAGAAGACTTCCTATAAACGGCAACACGTCATCAGCGATCTTTTCCGGCGATGCGTCAAATTCTTCTGATAAATGCTTACAGATGTCCCATACGGTCACAGGTTCCACGGAAAGTTCCCAAATAATGCGACCTATTTCATCCATTCCCACATAGTTGCTGCGGGACATGTTAACCATTACCAATTCGTTGTCCATTTTTGCCGACATAATATCCGGGGCCTGTTTTACTCTGCTTTTAAGGCTTAATTCCATACCAACTCCTTCATTTATTCTTGAACCGGTTGCCCGGTATCGTTAACGTAGCCAAAACGTTTCATCACTGAGTTGTGAGCCGAAAGCATTTTTTTTACCATTGCTGGCGTTAGTTCCAAACGCCACCCTCCTGCTTCACCATTACGAAAAAAAGCCCCCTTCGCAAAGGGAGAACGTTCTTCGAAGCCCTTCTCTTCCTCCTGTCGTTTGGCCTCTTCAAAAGAAGAAAAGGATATGGCTTTGCACAGCCGCTCCTTGTTAAAAGAAAACCCACAAAATTTTACCACTTCTCCAAAGGTAGCCTCTGGCTCTTTTTTCATATCCTCGTAACGCACAATTAGAACATGCAGACCCGAGTTTTCCAACCAGCTTCGCACATGGCCACTCCAGGATAGAACACGCTGACGCAACTGTTCGTTGAGCTTTCCTTTGGAATCAGCAAGCTCTTTATTTTCGTTGCAAAGAGTTTCTACCGCTTCCTCCTTGCTTACCCCCCAATGGTTTGAGCAAGAGGAAATCATATCCAGTGGATTCCGAATGATATAGATTGCACCCAATGTAACATCAGTCGGAAATAGCGGTTCACCTGAAGAGGTAAGAATATATGCGTCGTGGACTTTCAAAAAAAGAGGCGCTTTGCTCTTTGCAGCCATACATCGGTAGACTTCGGGTCGAATATTCTCGATTACGTCATCACCTAACGTTGAAGCCTTTACCCCGGACCAAGTATCAAAATAAGATCGATCACTTGCGATAGGGCCGCCAGACAAGCAGTTAATGTCAACCGGTTTATCATCTTCTCTTTGATAATTGGAGAGAAAAATGCGCATCCATGTATTGCCTGATTTAGGGTAACTGGCAATCCAGAATATATTTTTCATTGGAAAGTTTCCTTGATCAAACGAACCACAGTGTCTACTGTCCATTGGCCGTAGGGCCTTTTTATGAGAAAAATCGGAGTTTGCTTTATTAGCGCAGAAAAAACCGTAAAGCGTTCAAAATGGGAGCTTGGCAAAACCGGTCCAAATTGACAACCCATAAACGCTTGCAGTTTTTCCAAACCACTAATTTCTTGAATTTCTGTTTCCCCTTCGGTCTTCGTTTCCAGAATAAAAATAGCCCGCAAAGGAATGGGTGTATCGATTATTTCGTTTTTTATCGGAACCACCGCTCGAATGCGATTGGCCCCCATTCGCTCAAAACCATCAACTTCAAACTTCAACCTTTCGGCTGCCTTAAGTTCAAGATGCATTTGCGGCATACCTGGAACAACGACAACATTCCCCTTCGGATCTAATTGTATTACCGTCAAATCATCGGTTGCCATCAAACATCCGGAACGCATTAACGCTGCAAGAGTAGTAGACTTTCCCATGCCTGTTTTGCCAGAAATCACAGCTGCGCCATTATTATAAGCAGCAGTGTTTGCATGAAGCACCAGCTCCCCCCTTAGCTGCAACAGGGCAGGCATGATGCAATTAAGGAAAGCATGGTTAATGGAGATCTGGTCTGCTTTTTTTCCACGTCTGAAGACTACCTGAGAGGGGTTTTCGATGAGGAAACGCCCAACGCAGGGGCCTCGCCGATAAAGTATTTTTCCGTCCTGTAACTCGCAGTTTGGCGCAACTGACTGAGGTGAGGAAAAATTTAAGGGAACCTCTCCTTCAACTACAATCACGTCAGAGGCCCTGGTTGGATCAGCATCAGGAAGAGGACCGCATGGGAAAGGCAATTCTATTGTAAGGCCATAGGCTGAATATCGGAAACTCATCGCAATACTTTCCCCACCCGATCTGAAAGCTCATCCACCCTCCAAACCGCTCTTGGACGTCTTAATGTCACCAAGCGATTTCTTGCCAGTACAGCGCAGTTTTGAAAATACGCTTCATGGTCGAAGAGAGCATCGGCAATAAAAGCGTTATATGTAAAATTTCTTGGTATTCTAAAGCGGTACGCGCCTTGAACAGTCTCTTCCTCAACTTCCTTAATATTTTTTACATCAATTTGAAAAATTGCCAACAAGGGAACAGGTTCGGACACAAATTGTGGCGAAAGATCGAAAATTACTCTTTCCCCACTCTCTTTTTCGCTGGAAAGCGCAAACGGTGGAATAAGCTTTTGCACAACATCTGGCCACAACGCTATCTCAGAAAAAGTTCCAACTGTTTGAATTTGTTCAGGTTTGGCGAGATCGAGAACCGCAAGGTCATCGGACATCATCCTGTAACCTCTCATGACCAACGCTGCCAACAAAGTTGATTTCCCGGAACTCGAATTTCCCGTCAATAAAACCGCACCCGCCGCCCCAACGACAACCGCTGCCTGCAAGGCCATGATGTTGCGCTGATAAAGAAGAGCTGCTGTTGGAGTCATTTTGAGAAATCGATTCACCATATTTCCGGTGGCGCCGTCAAAAATAGTTATGGTTATCCTGCTTCCATCTTCCACAAGATATCGGGCGACCCGGGGAACGGTAAGCAAAAAACGCCCTGGCGAGGCTTCCCACATGGCACCCTTGAACGAAGGATTATCCAAATGTTCGGGAGTTTCCCCATAAAGCCATTCGACATCTTTCAGAAACTCAGTCTTTTTCACAACATAATCACAATAAAAAATTCGAATAAATTTTCCGATAAAGAGGTTTTTGCAAAATTAATAAAAATCGCGAAAATTCGTACCAAATAAAAAAATATGGTGCCCGGATGGCGCGATTACTTCCCAAAGGAGGAGCCAAATGGACGAATTAATTGGAAAGTTATCACATTTTGGGAATTTAATCTATGGTTTTGTCTTTTCTCCAGCAATAATACCAATTTCAATTAGTTCGTTCATCCGACCTATTTCGTGCTTCAGGTCTGTGGAAATAGGAGTTGGGCCTGACAGAAATGAATGCTTCAACTATCCAGTAAGGGTTCCTTATTTTCATGAAAGTTTCGTGTTTTCTTGGAAAATATTCCGATCCAACTTCATTTTGATCAAATCAATGTTCTAGGGATGATGCACGTATTTTTTGGGATTGGTATAACTCATTAAAAAATTGAACAAGAGTAATCAAAAAGCGCCTTTTAACAAAGTCTGTTAAAAAGGCGCTTTTTGATTCCTGATTTATTTTACCGGGACTTTTAACCAATATCCCTTTTCAAAATCCTGCATGTAATATTCCGCTTCGACATAGACATTGAGGAAATTATTTTTTACAGCATTACCGGGTATCATGAAGCTTTCTCCGGCTTGAATAGCTTTTTCCTCTTTTCCGAGATTGTTTTGGAAGAGTACCTGGCGGACTTGAATAGGTTGAGCGCCGCTATTAAAAAATTGGACTGAAACATTATTCCCTTGCAAACAAATTTTTGCTACCGGCTTGTGCGGAAAAACAATAAACGATTCGATTTGTCCGGCGGGAGTGCAACGATATGAGGATTTCCCATCGGGGGTGTCAAAAGTTTTGGGATGCTCCCCGTAACTGTCTTGGTAAATAAAAACCGTTTTTCCTTCCTTGGTTTTGCCATAACCTATGATTGAAACAGCGTGGCTTCCATACAACATGCCGAGGAATTCTTTATTCTCTACCTTGATATATGCAATTCCAAAGTGATGTAAGGCTTTGATAAGCTTGAGTTCCAAATCTCCAGTACTGCAATCAACCAATCTTCTCACTGAAATATAGTTACCTTCAAAGGGATACATCCCCTCTTTATATTGGTAGGTTTCCCCCTGAACAATATTATCGGAGAGGCTCTCATTTTTTGTTGATGTCAAAATTCGAGCGTAACCGCGTATATGAACTGGATCAAATCCATTAGTAACCGGATCATGTGGAAGGACCGGATATTCAATTGGGTTTCTTTCAGCTCGATGCAGATATTGAATTTCAATGGGGCGGGGATTAAATCCATTTTCCATTTGATTATTGTAAAAATTTTTATAGGAGCCTAGTTTCCAGCCCAACTGAATTGCCCACCAATCAGAAACTGTTGAAGCAGCATATGAGAGGCAAGTCCAGACAGGGTGATTGTCACAATATTTCCAGGGTCGCTTTGGATGAAGGGCATTAATTTCATTTACTCTCTCCATCGATTCTTCCTGGCATTTATGGGGTAGTTTGTCCCATTGTGAAATTAAAAAAGTCTCATCAAAATCTATTGTGGGATCGCAAGCATTTGTTGGAACAGGATGCCCTAGATTTAGCGCAAAGACAGCATTTAAAATAAAAAACGAAAAGAAAGTGCAAAAAACATAAGAAGCTAAAGATCTGTTCGGAAAAAATTTCCCTTTCATCAATGCACCTCTATTTAGATTCGGATACTTAATAATACCAGGATTCTTGAAAAAAGTTTATCCCACTTGAGGTTCTTGCAAAAATAGCAAGTTCGGATTTGCGAAAAATATCACAATGATCATCAAACCTGAATTTCTCTTTGTCTGGTGTGCGAATTTTATACAATATTGCAAGAAGCTCTACTTGCTTGTCGAAAAAAAAAATCGCAAAATGTCGAAATTTTTTTGAGCGGGAAAATCTTTTTTCACCATTACTATAAAAAGTAATAGTTGAAATCATGCTCCATGTAAATGGCTTCGGGAGATAATATTCAAAAATTACAGGGGTTAGAAGCTGTCGGAAAATCTCGGTACATTTGGTCCGGTACAAAACGGCTCGCTTCTGATGCGAGAATGCGAGGCGAAAATTCGGGCGGGTACACAAAAAAGCGAATTTTAGGGCATTTTTCGACAGACTCATTGGAAGTTGTCGAAAAATCTCGGTACATTTCTTTCGGTACAAGCGGCTCGCTGCTGATGCCAAAAAGCGAGGTGAAAATTCGAATAGGTACATAAAAGTATGAAAAATAGGGCATTTTTCGACAGACTCGTTAGAAGCTGTCGATTAATCTCGGTATATTTTATTCGTTAGAAAACGACCCACTGTTGATGCTAAAAAGCGGGGCGAAAAATTGGGCGGTACATTGAAATGTGTAAATTAGGAAATTTTTCGACAGACTCGTTGGTGAACGTTTATCAAAATAAAACAAGTTTTGGGCGATTAAGGAATGGTGCATGTTTCAATATTCAGTAGGTTAGTTTTGTACACTAGCGTTTTTTTTCACGAAATTTTTTTCAACGAAATCCAGTATTTCGTCAACTGATTTGTCCATGGTTATAAGTCTGACCCTGAAATTGTTCACACCAGTTTGTCCATTGAGAACTCGCAGGAGTTTTTGAAATCCCCCTAATTTTTTATAAAATGTCTCCGGGTTATTCAGGTTAATGTTTATCCACTTTGAATACTGGGTTTGTTGCAGCGAAATGGAATTGATCTCCTCCCATTTTATCAATCCGCAATTTAATCGTCTGTCATTTATTCCTTCGGAACTGATTACAATCTGAGGTATATGAGCAAATAGCTTTAAAATCTCAGTAATCAAAAAACATCCAAAAAGAAAACCGCCTGTAAATCCCGCAATTTTGCCCAAAGCATCCGTAAAAAGAAAACAAAACAGTGAAGCAAGAACTGCAAGAAAACTCAGGAGAATGCCTTTTAATAAGGCTGATTTTGAATAAAATAATTCCACTTCGGTATTATATCATCAGTGTCAAAAAAAAGAAGCCATCTTTAGACATTCCAAGCGCTGATATATTATATGAGCGGCTTTTCAGCGCCAGTCTTATGGAGTCTTTTGACCTCAACAAAATACACACGGCCATTGCCAACTTTTGCAAAGAGCAAGGAAATCTGATAAGATGGTTCCATTGGACGATCTGTATTCAAGGGAGATTGGTCGTGGGAAAACGTCGGTTAGTGAGTTTCGATTGGGCTATGAAAAGACTTTTGCGTAGCAAAGCCAATTTCAAGGTTCTCGAAGGATTTCTTTCCGAACTTCTCAAAGAGGAAATTCGAATCGTCGAAATCCTCGAAAGTGAATCAAATCAAGAAGGACGTTTCGACAAATTCAACCGCCTCGATCTCAAAGCGAAAACCCTCGATGAGGAAATCATCCTCATCGAAGTTCAGTATGAGCAAGAATTCGACTATCTACAGAGAATTCTCTATTCGACGTCAAAAACGGTCACAGAGCATATGGACAAAGGGCAAGCCTATGCGGACATCGTCAAAGTCATTTCCATCAGCATTCTCTATTTCGATCTCGGCCAGGGCAAAGATTATATCTATCATGGTATGACGAGCTTTCGCGGCCTGAATCTCCAGGATGAACTCTTGCTCACCTCGAAACAGGCCCAGATGTTCGAGAAGAAATTCCCTTATCAGCTTTATCCAGAGTATTATCTGATCAAGGTCAACACTTTTGATGATGTTGCCAAAAACACCCTTGACGAGTGGATCTATTTTCTGAAGAACGAAGAAATCAAGGAAGATTTCCAAGCCAAGGGTCTTCGTGAAGCCAAGGAGATTCTCGATATCCTCAGGCTATCGGATGAAGATCGCAAAGCTTATGAACGCTACTCGGACGATCTTCATTACCAAGCTAGTATGGTGCTATCAAGTTATGGTTCCGGAAAAATGGACGGTATCGAACAAGGCGTAAAACAAGGTATCGAACAAGGCGTAAAACAAGGCGTAAAACAAGGCATCGAACAAGGTGTCAAACAAGGTTTGGTAGAATCCGCCCGAAAGCTTTTCGGATGTGGGATGTCTCGAACCGAGATCGCGAAGATCCTAGGTATCGATGAAAATGCTTTTTAGTGGAGCTAGCTCCACTGAGGAAACGTTTCGCCTGAAAACCCCCCCACCTGTTTTACCAATCTTTTCGACATGGTAGGTGGAAACTTATTCCATTTTTCTCCGCTGTCAAGATCTCTTCCTATCTTTTATTTGAATAGTAGTTTCAATGAGAGACGAAGCCAGATTGGGTTCCAGTACAATCTCCTGAATCTTAAGTTTTCATAATTTTTCACGAATCATTTTCTTTGCAGTTTCCCATTCCAGAAATATTTCTTTTCCCTCAAAAATTGCTTTTTCACGTTGATCTAATATTTCTTTATGCCATTCCGCCAACTCGAATTGTTCGGCGTTATGACACAAATCGTCCCAAATCTCCTCCATTGCACGAAGTTTATCGGCAATTGTCATTTTATCAAAGGCTAAATGCATGCTAACCTCCATTTTTCCTCAATGACAGAATCAATATTCTGTTAATAAATCAATTGAAATTCATCTTTTACGCCGTAAAAGAGTTTTGTTAAGTACCCCCCAAGAAGCTATGAAAAATCGGTTTTCGAAACAATCGTCGGACAATTTTCATTTTTTATTAAGAATTTGTATCGCTTTTACATGTAACGGATGTTCCATGTGCTTATCTCAATTGGTAATTTCTAGCTTCCAAGTGTAATGTGAACAAAATATTTCCAAAAATATTTCCCACTCTTGTATTTTTGAAAATTTTATGCTATATTCCGCCCGCATGAATCCGAAAGCCCCTGGATTTACAGGGGAAGCATGGGAAGTTGGGTGCGAAACCCACGCGAGCCCGTCGCCGTGATCGGGGACAAACGTCGACATTACCACTGCCTGAAAGTTCAGGCGGGAAGGGTCGGCGGGAGATAGATCCGTTAGCCGGAATACCATGGGAATCATGAACCGACTCCTCGCGGACAGGGAGACCGTGCATTCGTATGGGTTCTTTCCGAGCGTTGAGCGGGTAAGTTCCATTAGGAGCGAACCGCATGTTCAGGCGTTTTTTTCTCTTTTCCCTTTTCTTTTTTCCAACAGTCTTTTCTATGGCTGCAGCTATTTCCAATCAGTCTGGTGGAGCTGATTACAACGGGGTACCGCTACGCGTTTCGTCAGAATCATCAAAGATCTCACCCGACCTCAACCTCAACCCCAACCCCAACCCCAGCTTCGGCCCCAGTTCCAACTCAAGCTCTAGCTCCAAACCGAGCTCAAACTCCCCCGCCAAATCTCACTCCAACCCGAACTCTTTATCCAGGGCTCCGCAATTTGTTCTGGAGCCCGTGATTGTTGAAGCTTCAAAGTGGCAGCCGGCAATGGAATTTGCTAATTCCCAGAAGAATCTGATTACTGGAAAGGACTTGGGGAATGGAACCCCCCAAACTCTTGGGGAAGCTTTGGATGGCGAGCTGGGATTATCCGTTCCGACGTTAGGTGGCACAGGGCGAGCCGCATCCCCAGTTCTGGGAGGGTTTACCGGACCAAGAGTCAGAGTGCTTTGGGATGGCCTCCCTTTGAATGACCCTATAACCGGTGATCCGGACCTTGGAGAACTGGACCCTGCAATTCTTGCGGGAGCTGAAATTGCTCACGGCGCTGGGTCCGGAATATGGACATCCGGAGGCGCGGGAGGATTGATTAACTTCACTTCACGGGATCCATCCTTAAGCACATTCCGACTTGTGTCTGATGGATTGGGTGGCCAAGGGCAATCTTTCACGCTTGGCAAGGAAATAGGTATGGGGCGATTTGGTATTAATGCCGGACGATTCCAGACTCCCGGCATCTCCGCAGCAGATTCCAAAAATGGAAATCCTGAATCAGACGGGTTTTCCAGAGAGCGGTTCGGAATGAATTTTTCCGGAAATATCAAAGAAAACCTGAAATTTTCATTCCGGGGAAATTGGCAACGTTCGATAACTGATCTGGATGGCTATTCTGCAAAACTTAATTTGCCGGTTGATGATGACACATTCCAGCAGCGACGGGATATGAGTCGCTGGGTTTTTGATCTGACAAGCCCTGATAGCAATGGTGAATGGAAATTTTACTTCGGAAATCAACGAATCGGGATGGCCGGAGTGAAAGCTGCAGATCTTTACAGTAATTATGATTTCTTCACTTTTATCCGAAAACAAGCATTGGATAGATCTGGCTACGAATCCTGGGGAGAATGGACTGTCGGAATAGAGCGTCAGGAAACGGAAGCGTGCAATTCGGGTTTGTACACCCGTAGCGAAACTGAAGGCGCCCTGCGAGCCGGAGTAATGGCTCCAATTGCGAAGGGGTGGCGTTTACATGGCATTTTTCGCCGAGAGAGACCTCCAATGAAAAATGAGCACTGGGTTGATACCGGCAGGATTGCGCTTGTAAAAGAGCGTGCGGAAGGTGACATCCGAATCAGCTGGGGGCGGGCATTTCGCACCCCAACTATGAACGAACGATTTTACCCAGGTTTCGGTGATCCAGGGTTACTGCCTGAGGATGCCCGAACATGGAGTATTGAAGCGGCCAAACGATGGTGGAGAAACAAACTTGAGTTGTCAGGATCTGCACGAGATACGCTTGCGACGAATTTGATTTCCACGACTAGTACTTCTGATCCAGCCTACCCATATGGAATGAAGGCGGCGAACGTCGATCAGGCAAGAGTCAGGACACACTCATTTGCTTTGCGATCCCAAACTTCCGATACCGGTAAGCTTTCTGCGGAAATGGAAATCATCGACTGTGCAAAAAACAATACCACCGGGACCATGTTGCCCAGAGTGCCAGGAAAGCAGTTCTTTGCCTCCTTTGAGCAAACAATCAACAGGACTGTATTTCTGCTGCGGCATCGACTTTGGGGCGAACAATGGGATGACGCATCGAATGTCCGTTCCCTGTCCGGAACCGGGCGCTGGGATCTGAATATTTCCAAAAAGTTCGGAAAAACTTCCGGAGTTATCTCCTTCCTGAATCTGCTGAATAATCGCGATGAAAGGATCCTTGGTTACGGCGAGCCAGGAAGGCGTGTTGCAGCGTCTCTGGAGTTTGACCTGGACTAAGAAAGTTATTCTTACTTCAGTAAAACAGCAACAGCAACTTCAGAATTCCTGTTGTCGTAAGCTTCATTTTCTTCGATTGCTCAGCTTCAAAAGCCGATTCCGTAGAGATTAAAAAGTTTTCAACCCGAATTTTGTTTTAAGACCAAATAATCCAAAAGTTAAGGAAGGAATCTCATCCAAACGAGTTCCCGTTTTCGGGTTTGGGGAAAATGTTCTCAAGACTCAGACATCCCAATCTCGGGGATTTAAA
>JADFXM010000060.1 GCA_015233565.1 Candidatus Rifleibacteriota bacterium | reverse complement strand
TTGAGATGCTTTCGGGTTGGGGTTACCCCACCTTCTTTGCTGCCAACTCCAAGTGGTTAGAGGTAATCGAAACATCATGAAAGAAATTTACTCCTGCCGTTTTTTGCATGGGTAAGTGAACGGTTACGTTTTTTTTAAGTTAGTTATATAACTCTGGGAATGTGTTTTCAACGAGTGGCTAAGAGTCGCTCGAATGGATTGCAAAATAGCGGGTTTTAATGGGGAAACTCCATCGATTTTCAGTAACGTTATCTTTCGAAAACAAGACGTGGGTCTTTTTATTTTCTATTTTTCTTGTCAGACAAATTGCCTAGGGGGAATGTCTTTGTTTTTTCTTCCCTGGCGATTTTTTCTAAAATGGGACCAATGGTATCTTGGCGGAAGCACCCATAATTCCAACCCCCAACGACATCGCTTGAATACCAAAAAATCACACCCTGACCATTGTTTGTTAACTCAACTTGCCCCCCAAAATCCTTATCAGCAAGTTTGAACCTGATAAAGCACACCCAATTTGCAAACGGATGTTCCGCGGAAAAAGGTTGAAGGGTTCTAAAGGCTTCGGCGATCTCACTAATTCTCTTTCTATCTTTAATTTGAATATTATTTTCAATGAGAGATGACACCGGATAGGGTTCCAATACAACCTCCTGTATTTTTTCAACCGGCATTTCCCTCAGGAATTGGCGAGCTATTTTTGCATCTGGACTGAATCTTAAAGAATAGATGGAGGAAACTAAAATGAAAAAAAACAAAATTCCCCCTGAAATAACGATTACCTTGGGGCCATACGAATTCAAGGCTTTTCTAATTTCATTCATTGCATTTTAGGCCTTAATAGGAATTTCCTTTTCCAGCTGAAATATACGATGGCCTTTTTTTTCAAGTCAAGGGAAGTTTTTCTTCGATTTTTGGAGGGGACAACATCAAGCAATAGGCGGTTTCTGGATTGGATGAATGTGCTGACATTGGAAATTGGTGCTTCGAGGAAATAAATTTCGGACAAAGAGCTTTGGATATTCTTCGAGAGGTTGGGATATGTTTCGCGGCGGACGTTTTAATACGGTGGATTTCAACAACCAGTCGGTCAATTGATTTTGCTTTTTTCTCTTCGTTTTGCTGGGTTTTTTCTGGGACAAAAACATTTGTCCTGTACAATGCGTTTCGGATTGATACTCGATTAATGATTTTACACGAAGCTTATGGATCAAGTTCGAATATGGTTGAAGCATGATCAATCGAAGTGATCACCAAATTTTTCCCGTAAGAGCCACCGTGAATTTGTGCCGGTTTGTTCAAAAGGGGGTTAAGAATTCTCGAAAAGTAACGAGGAAAAACAGGAGATTGAAGATTTAATTTCCTTTTCCCAGAGCAAGGTTTCGCTTGACGAATGCGAAACCAATCTTAGGATTTATCCAGACCGGGGTTACGAAGTGATAAAGGCGGACATCATTGGCAAAATCGATAAAATCAAAAAATATGAGACATTCAAGGCTGAATTTGACAAGATTCTTAAATATTTGGGTGCAATTAAGAACTTGAAGTATCTTCGTCGGTGGAATCGAATAAATAGAACGGTCCAATCCTCAGTATTAAGTCACACTTTCGTTGTTGCTTTACTGGCTACCTTTTCGCAAAAGTGGCCGAAGACAGTGATGGAGTCCCAGGTGACAAATTTGTTTTTAAATACCTCCTGAACGTTTCGGAATTATAGAAAAATTGAAAAATTCGTTTAAAGAAAGTTTGTCACAAAATCGTTGTTTGTGGCATAATTAAAAACATAAATTCAGAGGAAACACCATATTGCGATGCCAAAATACAATACCAAGTTATTTACACTGCTGTAAATTCAATATATATGAGGTTCTTGCAAAAATAGCAAGTTCAGATTTGCGAAAAATATCACAATGATCATCAAACCTGAATTTCTCTTTGTCTGGTGTGCAAATTTTATACAATACTGCAAGAAGCTCTATATAAATTAATTTTGTTATGCCTTTCAGCACATTTGAAAATTTCAGAAACTCACAGGCAAAGATAATTCGGGATAACATTTCCGGAAAAGACGGAAATTACAAACTGGAGGGACCTTTTCATTTTACGGCCTTCGGCATAAATATCTCCTCGGATATTTTTCTACCAGAACTGGAAAAATCGCTTGGTCCGCCTGATGTAACGATCCTTTTGGGAAAAACCCCAACAAATATACCCAATGCGATTGAAAATCAGGAACATTATCAGTTGTCCTCCGACCACTTTCTGTTCAAAATTTCCAAATTGGGACATTTTTATGCAGCAGAAGGCAAACAGGTCATCGTTGAACCTTTTTCCGACGCTGATCCTGGGATGATCAGACTATTTCTTTTGGGCACTGTCTTTGGGGCTTTACTATTTCAAAGGAGTGTTTTACCAATTCATGGAAGCAGTGTTGAAATAAAAGGACAAGCAATTATTTTTACCGGATTTAAGGGGGTAGGCAAATCGACCCTGATGTCCGTTCTTTGTGAGCGGGGAAATTATTTTTTGTCTGATGACTTGTCGGTTGTTACCGCAGATAAAGATGATTTGCCCTGGGTTCAACCGGGTTATCCTCAGAAAAAACTTTGGAAAGACAGTGCGGATAAAATTGGAGTGAATGTTAGCGGACTTCAACCAATGCTTTCCGGAGAAGAAAAATATGCCATCAATGAAAATAGCAGATTTTTCCGCAAACCTGTCCGGTTATCGGGAATTTGTGAAATCAGGGCTGAAAAACGGCTTAAAACAGAAATTCTAAGCCTTTCAGGCTTAGAAAAAATTGCGGTTTTGCTTAGGCATACTTACCGAAAAACGTTGTTAAAAGGGCTTGGTTTGAAAGAAGTCAACTTCAGACTTTGTTCTGCGCTTGCAACGCGGATACCTGTTTTTCGTCTGCTCAGACCAGAGGGCAAATTCACGGCCCTGGAACAGGCGGAATTAGTGGAGAATTCGTTGAATTCAGAATAAATCACAAATTTTTTCTCGAAGGAATTAAAGGTTAATATGGACCGGTAATTCTGAACTATCCAAAGAATTTTTTCAGGAAAATACCAACTTGGATTCCACGCATTAGAATTGAAATAGCTCCGTTATCCGGAAGTTTTTCCCCATGTTTACAAATATGGTTCCAAACGGCTCTCATTCCTTTCATGTTAAGATATTCCTTCAAAACGGCTGATTTTTCCATCTCATTGAGTTCATCTTCAACATCATCTTTATGCCCAATCAGCCTGAATACAATGTCCGAAGCCTGTTTTCCCCGTCTCGGGTTCCATTGTATTTCCGGTGGCAGGATACCTTCCATTGATTTTCTAAGAAGCATACGACTTCCACCTTTCAATGTAAAAAGCCTTAAGGGAACTGAAAGGCAAAACTCCAGCAAGTCCAAGTCGGCAGTTAAGTCGAGTGTTTGAAGGGAAGACCAATTATTTTCCTGGTGAAAAATAGAACCGGCAATTGTGGCGTTTATCATAAGGTATGTCTCTCTCTCCTTCAAGGGAGTAATCGGAGGGGATGATAGAACGTTCCGGAATGATTGATTGATATTGCAGGTTTGAATTGATTTATTGGCAAATTCCATATTAATTGCGGAAAAATCTAGCCATGGGGATTGCCTGACCGAAAAAAGTCCTTTTGCGTAATTTATCCATGGCATCAGAAGAGGCTTAAGAACGAAATTCTTTATAGCCCTCGACATGTTTTTTCTGTATTTTCCAGCTGCCCTCAATTCTTTTAATCCAGTTGAAAAATTCCCCTCACGAAAAAGACTATATATGCGGTTTTTTCCTCCATCCCAGGAAATTCCGCCATTTCCAAGCTGCCCTGTGAGCATTGTCTTTATACCAAGCTTATGGGCTTCTTCTCGTATTGCGGCTGCCCAGAACAGATTAGAGACTGAATGAACAGGGGTCTCCAGAAGATTCAAGGATTCGTGAATGATCTTTACCGGTGAAAAATTTTTTGCGTCAACCGGAATATGTACAATGTTTTTATATTTTTCAGAAAGCTTGTCTGCGAGTTGCCATTCATTGCAGATTGCATTTGGAAATAGATGTTCAGCTGAATAAAGTGGAACATAAGTAAATGAATAGACTTTTTCACTTGATTTGATAATTTGCCGAGCCACAAAAGCCGTGACCGTTGAAGAATCCAACCCGCCACTCAAATGTGTTCCCACGGCGCCCTTTGACCTAACTCTGGTCTGAACAGCTTTTTCAATCAAACCAATAAATCTTTCCGTGTAATCTGAATCCGCTGAAAGTCGCAGAGGCTTTGCATCGTTTAAATTCCAGTATTGAAATACCTTCAGATCTTGTGAATCAACTGAAAGTAAATATGCGCTTGGAAGAAGAAAAACATCCTTCCATATTGTTGTCTGGGACTCAAAACCTGGAATAAAATTTAAAAATTGGGCAAGGGCTTTTTCATTCAAGCTTCGAGAAGCATCGCTAAGATCAAAAACCCCGCTTATATCGGAGGAAAATACAAAAATTCCCTTTTTAAAATAGTAAAACAAACCTGTATTTCCACATTGGTCCCTTGCCACAAAAATCCGTTTTCTGTTTTCATCCCAAACAGCAAATGACCAATCTCCTCGAAAATATTTGGGACAATCCGCTCCCCATCTTTGAAACCCCCAATAAATCAGTTTTCCGTCAGGGATACATGATCTTAAATGCTGTGGAACGTCAAAGACATTCAGAAGTGTCTCACGATTGTCCAATCTGGCATTCGCCACAAGGGCAAATTGTAATTGCTCATCCCAAGAAGGCATTTTTTCAAACTCGGATTCAGGCGTTGAAATAAAATGAGAATACCCCAACATATATGCATCTTTAACAAAAATGTTGAGATAGTCTGGCCTGTAAAGAGCAGCTTTTTTTCTTATTTTTGAAAGCTTTTCCTGAGAAAATGGTTTTCCGGAAAAATCGACCATTCCAAATATTCTGCCCATTTTTATACTTTTGATCTCTTTCCTGAAGCGCTATTAAAAAAATAAGTTAAAAAAACTCAAATTTTTCATAATATTAACTCACTGTTCGCGTAAATAAAACTTTACTATTTTTATTTTCTTGAAAACGCTAATAAAGTTTCAAAAAGCTGAACTTTTGGTAAATCCAATATATCTATTGTACAAATGAGGAATAAAAAAAGATCACTTATCATCTCACGAACATTACTGGGTTTTTAGAAAAAATACTGGCTTACCCTGGCTTAAATGCAAATCTGTATACCTCATTGGTAGAAAAAAAAGTCCATGTTAAAATACGCGAACGGTGAGTATTAACATAAAAATATAATAATTTAATGATATTTTCTAACACTGGTTAAAAAATTTCGAATAAGTTAAAAACAAGGTGACTTTTATGCATAAAATCAAGAAAAATTTTCTTTTTAATTATCTGATTTTATGCTAATATGAAGCACTAAAATTTAGGATTATAAGAATTTTGGAAGCAAAAAATCAATCAAAGGACTAATTATGACACAATTTGCCAACCCCAAAGAGTCCATCACTTTGAAAAACAAAAAACCTTGGCACTGTCCAGAGATTCAAGAAATGGATTTCGATCAGACTGAAGGTGATTTTATCGCTGTAACTGATGGAACCAGTTTTTTCTCTTAAGAAATTATTGTTTACTTTAATTTAAGTCAACAAGATGGAATCCAAAGCGCTTGTTTATTTTGATTGAGCTTGGCACTTGAAATAATGTTAATTTCACCTTTTTGTGGAATGATTTCCATGCGATCCGGATATTTATTCGGAAATAAAAGGGATGGAAATGGTTCTGACCATGTTTTACAATTAGGCGCTTTTCGACTGGCAATTTTTGAAAAATGTTCCAAAGCGAATTCGGGTGATTTTGGAATTGTTTTTGATGGGAGGATTTTCAATTCGAGGCAACTTTCATTTCAACTTGACCTGGAAAATGCGAGTGACCCCGAGTTGTTGATCAGCGCTTATCGAAAGTGGGGTATCGGATTTCCACAACATCTGGAAGGAGAGTTTGCCTTTGCACTCTGGGACAGACTTACCTTCCGCGTCATTTTAGGATGTGGGATAGGGGGAACTTTTCCCCTCTATTACGGGCAACGCAACGAAGACTTTTTCTTCGCGAGAGCTCTACGTGATCTTGTAACAGAAATGGGGATTCCACCCCATATAAATGAAAATTATGTTGCTCGCTGGCTCACTCTGACATCTGTTGAAAGCGATAGTACTTTTTTTGAAAATGTTTTCCGAATGGTTCCGGGAAGCATTCTTGTTTTTGAGCAAGGTCGTATTTCCCGAGAACTTTACTGGCGCCCTGAGGATATTAACCAGGTTCATTTAACTGATTCCCACGAATATGCCGAACGACTTACTGATGTAATGAAACTGGCTATCAAAGACCGTTTAACAAAATCATCCTCGGTCGGTACCATGTTAAGTGGAGGTCTGGACAGTTCTACAATGACTTCCCTGACCGCCGAAATCTTAAGGAACGAAAATCGTCGCCTATTTGCCTTTACATCGGTTCCTTCTCGCTCAATAGCAAATTTTTGCGGTCGTTTCGGAAACGAGGGTCCCGCTGCGGAATCGATTGCAGCTATGTTCCCCAATATTGACCATGTTTTGGTTCAAAATGGCCGCCACTCGGTTTTTTCGCTTATGGACCTGTTTTCTTCCAGACAGCTTGAACCAGTCGCTAATCCACCAAATTACGATTGGCTCTATGAAATTTGCCTGCAAGCCCGAAATCGAGAAGTTGACACTTTGTTTACCGGTGAATCAGGAAACCTCAGCGTAAGCTATAACGGATTTTATGCACTGCGCTCTCTCGCCATGGAGAGGCGTTTTTTTGAAATTGTAAAACTTTCAGGTGATATGGTCAGGAATGGCTATCGTACCTGGCGAAATATTGCCAATGAGCTGTTTGGTCTCTTTATTCCAATAAAAGTCCGATCTTTTCTGATCAGAGCTCTGTTCAAAAAATCTTCCGATTCTCCCGGAGATCCCATCATCCGCCGAGAATTTGCCCAAAGCCAGGGTTTGGGTCCTGAGGCCTACGATCGTTTTCTGGAAGGGCGCCATGTAAATTCCATGCGGGTACTATTATTGCGCAGACCTGAGGTTCCTTCGATTGATGAAGCATTCCGCCAAGTTACAGGTGTTTCACGAATTGATCCTTTCATGGATCGTCGTGTGATTGAATTTTGTTTATCTGTTCCTTTGGAATACTATTCCGAGAAAGGCCTCCCGCGGTCTCTGATTCGTAATGCGATGAAGGGGAGACTTCCGGAACAAGTACTGAATGAACGCCGGCGGGGCCTGCAAGCGGCTGATTTTTACTTCCATTTCAAACGGGAAAGAGAAGAAGCCTTTGCTGAGCTGGCTCGCTTAAAGAAAGTCGACTCAATAGTAAGAATTCTGGACCTGGAAAAACTGGAGAAAATGATGAATTGGTCAAAAGAACAGATCATGAGACATGGTGGAATGCCAGGGCACTGGACAAAACTTCTTCGTTTCTTCTCCCTGGGAAGATTTCTCCGACGCGTGGAAGACAGAAGTCTCTTTTTCGAATATGATAAATTTTCCTCGGTACAAAGTTAAAGAGCCGGGTTCAAATTTCACTGACAATCAACATCTTTCGGCATGCGTATATTTCGACACTGCGAACGGGAACAGAAATGATTTACTCGTCTGAAATTGTCGTGAAAATCCGAAATGATACCAAAAATTGTGAGAAATCATTCCCTGATGGAGCAGTGTAAAATATTTACCGGAAAAAAGAAGCCCCGGCGGTTTCTTGCCGGGGCTGAAAATTCAGAGGAGCTGAATTTGCAACGGACAAAAATATCAAATCCGGATATTGAAAAATAATTAAAACATTCGGTATTTGCTTATTTTTGAATTAATGGAGGATTTGAAATCTTTCAACTGGGTTGGATTTCCATGGAGGATTTTATTCTGAAACGGTGGCGACCGACGTTCTCGAACTGGTTTCAGGCTGGATCCTGAGCCTTCCGAGGAACCCATGAGCAAGGCATCACTTCTCTCCCCCTTCTTTAGGTCATGGGATTGTGCCTCCGGCAGGCAGATGATGGTTCCTCGAAGCGGAGGAGTGGTAGCGGAGTTTGTCTGATGGTTTGTTATTGTTATTGCCTTCGGCAAAAGATATCGATAATCCTCAGCGGATGAAGAATAGCGAAGTCAAATGATGAAAAGTTTAAAAAATATTTGGATGTGCAACAATGGATTGGATTTTTCCCCGTTGAAGGGATGCGCTGCCAAGGAATAAGCGTTTCTCCGGAGAAATTAGTTTAAAAACACTTTGGATGCTCGATCGGAGTTTGGGGTATTTTCCGTGGCGGATGTTTTCAAGCCTGGGATAGTGCCCCGAGATCGAAGCTCCCATGTCATTACCTACAGCTCGGGCAAATTTATCCCATCGTGAGTTATTGAAAATACGAATTACTGATGAATAGCTTGAAAGTCGCTTCGGATTGGGTTATCATCTCTTGGCCAAATTCTGATTATGAACAAAAACATCTATTAGGAAGTTCCGGTTTTTCGATTTGACTTGGGCGGAAGTTTTTAAAATCAAAAAGGAGGAAGAAAGTGAGTCACCTGCGATCTTGCTATGTTTCTCATATTTCGTTACTGCCATGATTGTGGTTGTGTTAACGTTCCCTTCAAGAATAAATCGAAACGTCGTTAAGGTTTTCTCTCTATTTTTAATCTTTTTGGGGATGTTTCCCTTTTCCCTTGCAGGGCAAACCCCAACTTACCATGTTTTTTCCATAGGCTCATCCCCCGTATCCGCGATCGGAGGGACGCAGGGGATGAGCCTTTTTCAGGATGCTCTCAAATCCAAGAAAGAGGGTAATCTTGAAAAGGCTCTTGCTCTTTTCGAACGTGCTCTCAAAGCTTCTCCGGAAATCCTTTCTCAAAATGATGAAGGTCTAATTGAAGAGCTTAAGAAGTCTCGGGAAAGAGAATTCGCACTTTCTCCGGGAAATCCGAAATCCATGGAAAAACTGGCATATGTATACTCCGTTTGCCTCGGCGAGCCAAGAAGAATTCTTCCATTTTTGAAAAAAGCTTTCGAAGCCGCAATTGATCCCATGTACAAAAAGAGTCTTCAAATGCAGATTGCCCGAATCGAACAAGAGAATGTGCAGAACGAAGGATTACAAAAAGGCAGCGGCCTTGAGAATGCCAGAGATGTTAGAACACGCGAAGAAGAGGCAGCTGAAGCCGCCAAATTGAAAGCAGAGGAGGAGGCTGAAAAAAAAGCTGAGGCTCAAGCCGAGCGTGACAGAGAAGAAAGGGAAAAGCAGGAAGCTGTGGTGAATGCACGCAAAGTTTTAGAGGAGAAAAATCGGGTCGTTGAATCCCAGAAGAGGGAGTCGAATGGTGAACTGGAGTATTGCAATAACGCCATCGCAATAAATAAAACCAGGCTGAAGGAATGTGAAGAGACAACAAGTTCACTCGACCGGGAATACTCAATTCTTGAAAGAGAGCTTGATATGACGGAAAAAGAGTATTCAAATTCCCCAACAGAAGCCAATAAGAAAAAAACCGATGAAAAGCGGAAAGAAATTCTGGCTAAAAGTAAGGTTTTGATCGAAAAACAAAAGGAAAGGGATGAATTGATGAAAAAACTCGAAGGCTACAGAACCCGAAAGTCCCAAGCAGAAAAGAAACTGGGGATCTCTTCCCAGGAATAATAACCACAGAACATAGATTCCGCAGGAAGCTCACCCCTGGAAGCAAATGCATTGATCTCCACCATCAGAATTCCTGGTATCGATAGTTTGCATTTTCTCGGAAAAGGGCTTCAAAAGGTAGTTTTCTGGATTTTGGAATACTTTTCGGTTGGATTTTATCCTGAGGCCAACTTACATAAAACTAAATCAGAAGATTCCTTCCATAGAAAGTTGGCAATTCATCAATCGAAAAAATGGTATCAAATTTAAATCCCCGAGATTGGGATGTCTGACCATATAGGTAGGATATTGCTCCAGACGATTGGATTCCCCTTGGTGTAGCTTATTTAGTAACACATTTTCTCTTCATAATCGGCAGGGAAGGATAAATTCTTGAACTCAGCATCCTTGGAGCTGATGTTACCTTATGTTCACGTTTTCTTTGGCGCGGACAGTAAGACCAACAGCAGAATAAACAAGATTTTTTCCGTGGGGTGCGGACTGTGAGCGGTAGCCTGGATTTAAATCGAAAGTAATGTTTATAAGCGCCTGCACCTGACTTCGCAGGTGAACCGCGTGCAATGCAGAATTTTGTTAGATTTCATGAACATTTGGTATTAATTGTCATAGTTGCAATTGTAACTATGTATTTGGGGACAATATGTTTACAAATATAGTAATGATGCTCATTAAGGAGCACCTTGTTACAAAATCTGCGGGAATTCAGCCAAATACCCTTTATTCATTTTCATTTTGGAATTAGTTTCGTCTCATTCCATTTTTCGAATTTGCTTCCTTTTATTTTAAAAACATACAATTTTTTCTCCGAAGTTTTCTCCTTGTAATTCAATGTTTTGACCGTAAAAAGCAGCTCCGGAATCGCATCATTTTTCAAATCTTTGACATCCATCTTTAAAACTTCCTCACCGGAATCAATTCCATTTTCTCCGGATTCTTCATTATCTCTGGAGAACCCATACAAATCATAATAATTCTGTTTCTGAAAAGGTGCTTTGCAGGAAATCTCTAAAATATGATACCATTCAGTAATAATCCCCTTTTTCATCTCAGTATTCCGGAGAATCAAAAACTGTTTCTCACCAATGGAAAAAAGTTTTACTGGCTCAATCTGGCTTAAATTTCCCCAAAACAATCGATCTATTAAAACCTGGGAACCTTTAATGCTGCAGTAATATAAACCGTCAGCTGTCCTTAAAAAAAATTCATTGCTATTCTTTTTTAGGAAATCAAGTATTGGAGAAGAACCTTTCTCCGAATTCATCTTACTTTTAATTATTTTTAAGCTGGAATCTGTTTGGCCATTTTTAGCATTCTCATATTTTTCAAAAATATTATTTGCGCATAATGGTGATACGCTACAAGCAAAACAGAACACGCACAACACGGACAATGTTTTCCCTAAAACGCCTCGAATTCTAAACATACCACTGCTCCTATTTATTTGGGCAGAATAAAACTACGGGAGAAGTTCAGAAAAAATACTGGTACAAAGCAATATGCGTTAGTCCTTTAACCCCTTGTTGCAGAAAAGTTTTTTTCACGAGCAAGTCACATTTCTTAAACACCTTTTTCAGAACGGAGCATGATTTTTTGATAGGACTATGCCAGGAATATGTTCGATCCCTTAACAAATCAAGACAAGAATTATCAATTGCTTCCTTCCAATGTGGAAATAATATGAAAAACTCTTCTTTTTCTGTGCGAAAAATACAAACCGCACTACAACTCGAATACCATTCCATCCTCCAAAATTTGTATATTTTGTTTTGGCTCAAAGCGGGACCGCAGCTCCTCAAAATCATCATTCTTCCAATTTGGATTAATATGGGTAATGCCAAGCTTTGGTATTCTATACTTAGCAAGCATAGTTTTGATCAGATCAAAAGAGCTGTGATCTTTACTGTTTTCATTCCTCACAGTCCAACAATCATGTAAAAGTAGTTTTGTATTTTGCGCTATCTTGAAGGTATTGAGCGTGAGCACGCTATTTTATGGGAGTTTGATCAAAATAAATCAGGGAAAAAAGCACCAAAAACAAAAGCCAGCGGCTAAAGGAAAAGTCTTTCGATAGAAGTTTATGTGGATTTTGCCTACTCCCTTGAATAATTTGCTCAAATTCTTGATTTTTCCCATGAAATAGTTTGACCTCACTCATTAATCAGTAAATTTTTCTTGGGGTTGATCATTCGTAAAGGTTTAAACTTTTTTATTTTTTCTTTCTATCTCCTGCTTGTACCAGTCAACTCTGTCCAACCTAAAATCGCAAGATTCATGACCAGATCAAATGTTTCATTCAATCGCAGGGCTATGAAGCTCATAAAACCTTAACCCTTTTTTTCGATTTTCATTTTGCTTTCCGAAACATAATGAACCCGACTTTTCTTTGACCATCAAAGGCCAATGAAGTATACATTTTCTGTGCTATTTTATTTTGTACCCCTGTGAGAAGCAATATTTCAGTACAGCCAATCTCCCAGGCGGCTGGGCTAGCAGCTGGGCTAGCCTCTGGTCGAGGGGATTTAGAAGGGTTATGATTTTTTCCCTTTAAAATTGTCTAAGAATCTCACTTTGCAAAAGGTAAAAGTTTTCATACTAGTTAAATTTGCTGGAATAATTTATAGTGGGTGCATGTGTATAAAAAAAGATGATTCAAGAACACCAAATGACACCAAGGCTGGGAGCGAATCCCATTTTATTCTCAGACTTTTCTGGACACTCTTCAACATTTCAGTAATGGGAGTGTTAAGTGGTTTCGTAAGTCCATATTGGTGGGCATTTGAAGTACTTTCCTCTTTTAGAGCCCAATATGCTTTCTATATTGGACTGGGATTCATTTTCGCAATCATGAACAAAAGAACAATCATGGCACTGTTTTGCTCTGTTCTTTTCGTTTTTAATAGTTACACGCTCATACCATATTATTTTTTTAATGAGACTGAACTGAATTTTTCAGGAAGACTCAAAATCTCAGGGATTAATGTTCACACAGCTAACAAAAGATTTGATCTCGTTCTTCAATATATCAACGAAAAAAAGCCTGATATCGTCCTTTTAACAGAAATCAGCCTTGAATGGCTGAACAATTTAAAACCCCTTGAAAAGGAATACCCTTATTTCATTTCCAAACCACAACTTGACAATTTTGGAATTGCTCTTTTCAGCAAAATTCCCCCGAAAAAACTCGAAATTTTTTATTTTGTTCCTGAGCTTCCTTCAGTATTGATGTCGTTTTTGGCCGCATCAGAAACAGTTACGCTGATCGGAACTCATCTATTACCACCCAGAAATTATGATTACTCAATAGGTCGAAATCTTCAGATGGAAAAAATTACTACATTTCTAACTCAGATCGAAGGGAAAAAAATCCTGACAGGCGACTTAAACACACCCCCATGGGTTGATCGTTTCCAGAAGCTGCTCCTAGAGAGCAAAATGAAAGACAGTTCTCTCGGTCGTGGAATCCAGCCAACATGGCCAACAAACTCTTGGTGGTTATTCGGAATTCCCATTGACCATTGTTTGGTGTCCCCTGATTTTAAAATAATTTCAAGAGTTGTTGGCCCGTATGTTGGCTCTGATCACTATCCTGTATACGTTGAACTGGGGATTCCGGAAAAACCCAGATAGTCGCAATCACCTTCCGAAAGCCGGAACAACACAAAGGTTGTTCCAATCTACCATGGAAAATACTATTCTTATACCAATCCCAAAAAATACGTGCACTTCCCCAAGAACATTGATTTGACCAAAATGTAAAGGGATCGCCTTTATTCTCCAAGAAAAAACGAAATTTTCGGGAAAATAAGGATCCCTTACTGGATGATTGAAACATTCATTTCTGTCAGAGAAAATCTAATTTTACGCAGATCTGAAGCGAGAAACAAGGCGTATGAACGAACGGTATTATTCACAGTCCTGGCTAGCATTCATATACCTACCCACAGAATTCCAATTCCCGAGGATATAGCCTCAGAATTCCTGGTATCGATAGTTTGCATTTTCTCGGAAAAGGGCTTCAAAAGGTAGTTTTCTGATTTTGGAATACTTTTCGGTTGGATTTTATCCTGAGACCAACTTACATAAAACTAAATCAGAAGATTCCTTCCAAAGCAAGTTGGCAATTCATCAATCGAAAAAATGGTATCAAATTTAAATCCCCGAGATTGGGATGTCTGAGTCTTGAGACCATTTTCCCAAAACCTGAAAACGTGAACTCGTTTGGATGAGATTCCTTCCTTAACTTTTGGATTATTTGGTCTCAAAACAAAATTCGGGCTGAAAACTTTTTAATCTCTACGGAATCGGCTTTTGAAGCTGAGCAATCAAAGAAAATGAAGTTTACGACAACAGGAATTCTGCCAATAAAAGATGGCAGCTTAACTTTGCATCATTCTTAAAAGGCCCCGGAAATCCATTTTTTTCCAAATTGATTTTCAATCTTCCTCTATCTTCAATAACCAGTCGATTATTTCATCCACTTCTGAAAGGTCTTTTACAGCCAGATCAGCTCCGGCTTCGGAAAGACGCGCTTGAGAAAACGATCCTGTTGCTACCCCTAGACTTCTGATTCCCCAGGGATGGCAAGCCTTTACATCATTAACTGTATCCCCAATCATCACTACAGATCGTGGGTTCACGGTTTCGATGCTCCCCTTCCCTTTCGCTCTTTCAATTGCTAAGCCAATAAGTTGCGATCTTTCAGGATTTTCACAACCGTAAGCTCCAAAAGAAAAGAAATTCTGAATTCCAAATCTTGAAAGTTTGATGAAAGCACCTTCTTTGAAATTTCCAGTTACTAATCCAAGGTGTAAATTTTTTTGCAAAGAAAGTCTGGAAAGGATTTCAGAAATTCCAGGTTTAAGATGTCCCTTGTTCAAAATTTCCCTTTTTAGGATCTCCGAATAATAACACTTGAATTCTTTCAATAACTTTTCATCGGGGAACGGGGTTCCATCCCTGGCTGAAATTTGAAGAAGTGCGTTGGTGTCGGTATTTCCATCGAGGCTGATTCCCGTTAGTCCTAGTGGGGATTTTAAAACATCTCGAATGGCCATTTCGAGAGCAATATAGCCACTTCGATCAGCTGAGAGCAAAGTTCCGTCAATATCAAACAAAACTATCATAATGTCAAACTCACCCTTTCAACATTTCTTAGCTGCTCAAACAATTGGCGAACCGATTCATGGAGCTCCTTTTTTCGAAAAAAGCCATTGCAGGCAAAAGGAGGGGAAAGTGGTATTCCCGCAAGAGCTTTAACTGTACCAACATGAGGAACGACTGAATTGAACTGCAAAACTTCGCTACTTCCTGATATTGCTGCCGGCATAATGGTCAGTCCCCGAAATCGACAAAGCAAAACTGCAGCGGCTAACATCTCCTGCGTGTTTTCTTCAGTAAAAAGAAGAATCAGATTTAAAGGCTTATAGGGAGTTTCCCTAATCAATTTTCGTGAGTTGGTAAGCTGGAGTCGAGGAAGGATTGAATCAATAAAAAATAATGGGGTACCAGTGGCCACAGTGCTGAAAGATTCAAATATTTCCGCGGAGGAATTGCAGATTTGATTGAAGAAGTGGTGATCCAGAGGGCTTTTTCGTCTCGCAATAATTATGTAATCAGATGAAAGGTTCTCAAACCCATACTGACAAAAATCAATATTAAAGAAACGACAGTATAGCGAAAAAAGCGAGAATCCCACTTGTCTCCCAAGGATCTGTTTCATTGATTCTTACATCAGCTCAATTTTTCCGGAATTTTAGCTGGACGTTTATTCTTCCCGTCTTCCGGGAATTCGGCTATAAATTCTGGAAAAATCATATCTGTTCATTAATTCCTGGAAAACAATTCCATTTATTAGACTTTGTTTGGTGAATTTAAATTTGGCCTTTGGAGTTTCCAATGAAGCTTTAAGTTTAACAACATTGGGATTGGAATTATCGGTAAATATTGGTTTTTCCTGTGGAGGAGCCTCTTCTTTTTCGGTAAAAACAGTCTGAGTTTCAATTTGGGGTGGCGGAGGAATTTGTTTGATTTGTTTCTTTCCATTTTTGCGCCCACTGGAAGAAGATTTTCCGGTTCTTGCGACATCGGAGAAAATGTCTTTGGGAGTTTGTTCAGGGTTGGGTGGAGCTTTTCCTTGATTTCTCAGAAAATCTTCAATTTTTTTTAACTCGGAAAGAGGATCAGACTTGCCTTCCGCTGGAATGTCATCCTTTTTCTTCCCAAGTTCGGAAAGAACCGAAAAAATAATTATCAGTAGTACGATTAAAGATTCCACGATTAACCTTTTACTGGAACTTGAGGATCAGCCATCACAGCGAAAGATTTTCTCATTTCAGTGTCAGCACCAATGTTCTTGAGAGCATAATAATCCAGGATTCCCATGTTACCTTCAGCAAGTGCCTGTGCTATTGCTTTTGGAATGCTTTGTTCAGCTTCGACTAATCCAGCGCGCATTTCCTGTTCCATTGCACGCATTTCCTGTTCCTTGGCTTCTGCCATAGCCCGACGTTCAGACGCTTTTGCAGAAGCGATCTTCATATCGGCTTCAGCCTGGTCAATTTGAAGTTTAGCACCGATATTATTTCCGATATCAACATCAGCAATATCGATGGACAAGATTTCGAAAGCAGTTTTTGCATCCAATCCTTTTTCCTGAATTTTTCGGGAAATTAAATCCGGATGTTCGAGAATAACTTTATGGCTTTCTGCAGAACCGATAGTGGTTACAATTCCTTCACCAACTCTAGCTAGAATAGTCTCTTCGGTTGCTCCTCCTATCAGCTTTGTAATGTCTGCTTTAACAGTTACTCTGGCAATAACCTTTACTTGAATTCCATTTTTTGCCATTGCTGAAACTTCTGTAGTATTTATAACTTTGGGTTTAACACACATTTTTACAGCTTCAAGCACATCTCTTCCGGCTAAGTCAATGGCTGTGGCTTGCTTGAAGTTAAGCGGAATGCCAGCTCTTGCGGCTGCAATAAGGGCCGAAACAACGCGTTGTACATTTCCGCCTGCAAGGTAGTGAGATTCAAGGCCCGAAAGATCAAGTTCAAGGCCACCCTTTTTTCCCATTATTGCCGGATTTATTATTGCATGAGGAACTACGCCTCTCAATCTCATAGCGATCAGGTCAGTTAATCCAACAGAAACTCCGGAAGCTAAAGCTGCTATCCATAAACCCAATGGAATAAAATATCCCAGAATCAGAAACCCGAAGATACCTCCGATGATCAATAGAAAAACGAACCCTTCGGCCATTTATTAAAGTCCTCCAAAAATTATTTCCGTCTAATGATAACGGAGTAAAGAGAAGAATGCAAATTTCCCGTGAAAAATAGCGGAAAACGCCTTCTGTTTGGCAATGAGCGGTTAACTTTTTGAAGCATCTGAATCGCTGACTTTGGTTACTATAAGATTGGAATTTTTTACTTTCAGAGCTTTGATCGTTGTTCCGCGAGGGATATATTCCCCTTCGGAAACAACATCAACTCTGTCATCCCCAAATTTGGCTATTCCGGAGGGGCGAAGGTCGCACTGTGCAGTTCCAATCATTCCAACGTAAGGCGACATATCGGATGTAGCTGTATATCCGTCTTCAACCGTAATTCTTGTCTCCAGCACAAATTTTTTTCCCAGGGAAGTATGCGGAAAAACATATATCATCCATAAAACAACCGCGACAGTACCAATGAAAGAACCCAAAGCAAACAGGATTGCAATCTTTAATTCAAGTTTCCAGAAAGCAAGACCTAACCCTGCGAGAATTAGCAGTGCAGCAATTATTGCAACCCCAGTGCCCGGAATCAAAGTCACCTCAAGGAAAAGAAGTACAAAGCCTATCAAAAGAATTCCAAAAATTATAAGACTTAACGAAAACTTCTCTGATTCCTGGTTGTCGGGCGGAATTGTAGGACTGAGCACCTGTTCTTTTTTTGGAATAATATCTCTTTCAGGCTCACTTTGACAAAAAATCGGCAATGAAAGTGAAAATACTCCTATGATTACTGCAAAAACAATCAACAAAATTGAAATCTGGTTTCTCATCCTGAATTCTCTTATCATATTTTAATTGCCTTCACTACAATTTTCTGTCCTTCGACTTTAATCACAGTAACGGGGGTGTCTTTTTCAACAAAGTCGCCATCTGACATTACATCGAATTTCTCAGAACCGAATTTTGCCTTCCCCGAGGGGCGAAGAGGTGAAACAGTGATTCCTTCAAGATTCAAAAGATGGTCAAATTGATTCATATCTACTGCTATAAATCCAGCTTCGGTGGTAAGATCGCCTTTGAGAACAAAACGATCGAATAGTTTCATTCGTGGAGCAAGCCAGAACAACGCCAGAATCATTGCAAAAGAGAAACTGATTATTTCGGCCAGCGCGAACGCGGCTTTGTACAATCCGCCAAAAATCATTACAACACTCGCGAGAGTAGCAAGGATTCCAAGTATTCCGGTTAATCCAAATCCTGGAATTACCAATATCTCCAAAAGCAATAAAAAAATTCCTATAAAAAAAAGCAAAACAGCCTCGAAACCGGCTAAATAAGCGAAAAGATGGCCTCCAAAAAACAGCAATACACATACGATGCCAAGCCAACCAAACACACCCCAGCCAAAAACTGACAATTCAAGTACAATGGCCCATAAGCCGAGGGTAAACAAAAGCGGCGAAATGCTTGGATTTGTCAAGTAACGAGCGATAAGTTCTCCGGAAGTTGGCTCCACTCTTTCAAGAGGGTCCGGTTCGATATTTAGATAATGCAAAGCATATTCAAGTGAAGAAACGATTTGATCACAATAGCCATGATTTAAAGCACTTTCGCTGGTTAAAGTCAATATTTCACCCCGCTTAACCAGACCGGAAATAGTATCGTGATTCTTGTCAACCATTGCACCGGCAAGTGCTTTTGGGCGTCTTCGCGTTTCCGCAGTAGATTCGAATTCAGCCGATAAAGCGGAAACAAATTTCTCCTCAGCAGCTTTAACACCAGTCCCCATAAGTTCTATGGGAGTGGCAGCCCCCATTTCAGATCCCGGCTCCATCATTATTTTTTGGCAGGAAATGGCTATAAGTGCAGCAGCTGAAAATGCCCGCCCTTTTACATATGCTAAAGTTGGAATACGACAAGCGAGGAGGGCATCTTTCATTTCCTGGGCAGACGTTAGTAACCCTCCGTTGGAATTAATTTCCAAAATAACGAAAACTGCATGGTCTTTCTCGGCCTTTCTGAGCATTCGCTGCAAAAAGAAGGAGATTCCGCCATCAATGTCACCGTGAATTGGTATTACCATAACAAGACCCTTAAGCTTCAGATCGGGAGATGAAAAATTTTGAGCTAGACTAGGAAGACCATTGCTTGCAATGGATTGACTCTGGGTCTGGGCCTGGTTCTGAGGTGAACTTTCATTTGAGCTTGGATTTTGCGCTTGGGACGTCGTTTGGTTCTGGTCGGAACTTTGTGATAAAAGAGGGTTTGGAAAAAATGAAAGAAATAAAAGGGTTGAAAAAAAGAAGAAAAATGAAAAAGATTTCAGAAATGGAAAAACGCTCGAAGTGATCCAACTGTTTTTTTCACGCATATCTATTCTCCAGACCTTCAGAGCCTCTGAGAACAATGAATCTAACTCATTATTCAAAACAGATCAAAAATTGGCTTTGAACCAATTTTTTCAATTCCCAAATTTTGAGATTATACCGCCAAAGCACATATTAATTCTACAAGTTCTCAAAAATACCAGCAACTCAGGAGAAACGCAAACTTGAGTTCTTATTCTTATACCAATTTCAATTAGTTCGTTCATCCAACCTCTTTCGTGCTTCAGGTCTGCGTAAATTGGAGTTGGGTCTGACAGAAATGAATGCTTCAACCATCCAGTTTTGGCTCCTTATTTTCATGAAAGTTCTGTGTTTTCTTGGAAAATATACCGATCCAACCTCATTTTGATCAAATCAATGTTCTTGAGGTGATGCACATAATTTTTGGGATTGGTATTAGACTCCGCTCAACAAGTGGATTTTGAGAATCGAACTAATTCACAACTTTCGTTCGAGAAAGTCACAATTCACCCCCACTTTTGCAAAAGTGTGCGTTTCCCTCTATCAGCAACTCTCTATGAGTAAAATTTCGAACTTACACCAAAACAACCGGTTACAATTGAATATCGATTAAAGTGCATCTCCTTACAGGTCTACAAACCAATTGCAGCATTATTGAATACTGCAAAATGGAAGGCAAGTCGCCTCTAACCTCACTCAGAAAATATGAACAGATAGGATCTGCACTTAGAAAACGGCCTGCGGAGTTTGTTTTCTATATGCAGGACTCAATAAACAAGAATAGCAGCAAAAACACTCGAACATTTTACATCATTCCAAACGCATGTATAAAAATCGATTACAATTCAAAACAATTATTGGAACGCTTCGCATCCCGTAGACCTTCAAATCTCTCGAAAATTCTCCTGAAAAAAAAGTTAGTGGCCGCAATTGGCCAAAAAACAAACCCGCGATATGAAAAAAAATTCGCGGGTTTGATTTTTTCAAAAAAAAAACGCTAATTATCTTCTCCGCCTTTGTTTGCGGCGTGCTTCAGCGGCCTTCCTTTTTTGCTTTTCACTGGGCTTTTCATAAGCTCGGCGCCGCTTAATTTCTTTGATAATTCCCGCTTCCTGACATTTCTTCTGGAAGCGCTTCAAAGCCTTCTCTAAAGGTTCATCTTTAAGTACTCTTACTTCTGCCATTTCTCTTCACCCCCCTCCCGACTAAAATACAGCGAGGAGCGGACATCAGGGTTTTTTTATTTACTATCCCGGAGGCCATACCATTCGCCTTTTTCCAAGTATATGGAAATGAATATGTTGTACTGATTGCCCACCGTCATCCCCGTGGTTCGCTACAATTCTGAAACCGTTTTGGAGACCTTCTGATTTTGCAATTTTTTGAATTGTTTTAAATATTTTCTCGAGAAGATTACCATTGGCAGCTTCATCCTCAAGTAGGTCAGGGATGTGTTTAACCGGAACTACAAGAATATGTGACGGGGCTTGCGGGGAAATATCTCTGAATGCAAAGACATTTTCATCCCTGTACACTATGGTAGAAGGGATCTCACCACGCGCTATTTTGCAAAAAATACAATTTTCCATATCTAGTTCTTAGAAGATACCCTGATAATTTAAAAAAGTCAACCAAATCAAGATTCAATTTTTCAGATTTTGGAAATATCCTTCGGGATTTTAAGGAAAGTTGAAAGAAAACTTCTCGCTGTTGCACTTCCAAAATGTAATTCAGGAAAATCAGTTCAACGCATACATTAAATTTTGGATGCTATTAAACGAAATCCCCCGTAAACCCGAGCGGAAGAACAGACGGATGTCCAACCTACGATTTCTGTGCTCTTCGACACTGCTCCCTTGCCGTCGGGTTCCCACGGAAAGTATTTCGCAGCCGTCTCCGACGAGGCCGAAGTCCCCTTTCCCCCCTGGGAGGCAGTTTAGGTTATCAGCTTGGATGAACTTGTCACCACCCTGACAAAACCGAGTTGAAAAATCCACCACAAGACGTGCTCTGCACTTGCTTACTCTTGTTTGCCTGACGCCCTGCATCATCCAAGGGGTCGATATCGACTCTCCAACTTTGGGCTTCAGGACTGGCCAGGGTTCCGATGTTTCTGATCCCGATTACGAATCCCCAACAAGAAATAGTGCCATGATTCATATTCTTCCTTATTGACCACCATGTCTTGAATGTGTCTTAGGTTTTCTACTTCAAATCCGCTAAACAGCTGACCAATTAATGTCCTATCAGCAAAGAAATGTGGAATATTGTTCTCCGGCCCGTCCTCGATCTTCCTGACCGTGTTCTCATCAAGCACGGGGAATCCTGCATCTCTATAGCTCCATGCGTTTTTTGAACATAGACTCACGAACATCTCTCCGTCTACCTTCAAGACCCTCTCGATTTCAGTTACTACTTTGGCTATTCCCGTGGTATCCGTATGTGAGATTACATTATATGCCAACACACAATCAAAGAAGGAATCCTCGTATGGTAGGTTTGTCATATCTCCAAGGTCAGCTTGAATATGTAGACTATCCCTAATCGCAATTCTCTTTACATAGTCGATTGCTTCCGAAGACAAATCGAAGGCAAAAGTCGAAAAGCCGGCTCTTGCAAATTGGAATGAATGTCTTCCAAGGCCACATCCGAGATCTAGAAATCTTACATAGTTCTTTTCCTTCCATCGTTGAACAAGATAATATGAGTCCTGTGAAGGTATTTCCCATATTCCCGACTTGTTTATACTCCAATCCCATGCTTTGCTTTTAATCATGCCTTTTGTCCCTTTCCCGAGTCAATCTCCGTGAATCCGGTACTTATACCACACTCACCGAGATCCGCCAACGCCCAGAATAAGCTGTGAGCTTCCGAGACCGCTCGATTCTGATTGATAGGCCAAACCATGCACAACCACGAAACATCTTAGAATATCACAGTTCAGTCTGGGGGATAGGCCCCGCTCTCTGAGGCCTATCGAGGAGCTCAGCGGCGCTACTTTTTCGCGTCAGTTGAAGCGACTGGTTGGCGTAATCATCCGTTTTCAGACAATCTACCACGTTTCGCAAAGTTTGTAATACAACCCAGACGAAAAGCATCCTCACCCCCTTCGAACGCTGGCTTATTTGCTCTTGTCCCAATACTGACTTGAGCAATTGTCAGCTGTGACAAATCCCTGGCCTGGGTTCGCGAACGAAACGCCGAGTCTGCCAAGACACTTGAGAGCAGCGAATCCTACAAGGCACTGCAGATCGGCATCCTCAAGATTCTCGACTCGAATGCGAAGATTCCGTATGTGAATAAAGCAGGCAACTATTATTATAACTTCAGACATCCCAATCTCGGGGATTTAGATTTGATACCATTTTTTCGATTGATGAATTGCCAACTTGCTTTGGAAGAAATCTTCTGATTTATTTTCGTGCAAGTTGGTCTCAGGATAAAATCCAACCGAAAAGTATTCCAAAATCAGAAAACTACTTTTTGAAGCCCTTTTCCGAAAAAATGCAAACTATCGATACCAGGAATTCCGAACTTCTGGCGCGACGCCACAAGTCCGCGAGGTTTGTCGCGACGTACTACGTTGGAGGAATATCGCAAAGAAGATCCGAAATGGGGAACAGTGCTGTTACCACCGGATAAAAACTGACCCAGGCACCGCTGAAATACTGACCCACGTTGCCGTGTGGCAACATTTAACTCTTTTGACCAAGCTTTTTCTTTAGTTGCTGATTTTCTTTGATGGGTCTTTTTTTCTTTTATGGTGGGTCAGAAATTAGCCGGGTCTACCAGAACAGTGCTTGATATAGATGCGCTGGGCACCAACATAAAGGAGAGCTGGGTTTTCCACGGCATGCAGTTTTGAAGCCGGGCTATCGTCGTTGCCTGATCTGGCTAAGATATTTACTCCAATTTTCGTCAGGAAGCCTTCCTTGCCATATTTTCATTTATTTCGTAAAATTATAAAATAGACTTCACTGATAAGAGCTTGGTACAGGTTGAGGGAAAAGGGAACAAGATGCGTGGAGATTAAGGATGAAACAAAGTCTTCGTGTTGGAATCTTTTGCCTCTTTCTGGTGCTGTTTACCACAGTTGGGCATACCCAGGAAACCGACACCCGATTGGCCTTCGACAGTTACCAGGCTGCATATACAAACTATCAGAATGCGGTAAATCAGAACCTTTCAGCGGAAACAGTGAAAAACCTTGCTGCCGCTTTCGAAAAGGCTCGTGTAAATTACATTAACTCTCTAAATACCGCGGCTACCAAGAATGTTGGCATGAATAGTTCCGGTGAACAAACTTCTGGAACAGCGTCCCCGCCAATTCAAAGTCCTCAAGTGAAAAACTATAATCTTTCGCGGGCTAAATCTGGTTCTCCAACTCCACTACCCGAAAACCTGAAGTCTATCCTGAACGATCTCTGGAAGGAAGAAAATCGAAATCACCCTGATTCCGCAATGCAGAACCTTGAATCATTTATAGGCAATAATCCTCAATCTCTCTGGGTATTCAGGGCTAAATACGAACTTGCCAAATCATATGAATTACTCGAGGGAGATCTTTCAAAATCTGCTTCTATTCTGAAAGGCCTATCCCAGGACACAAAAGCAGGGAATTTCCAGAAACTTGCTAATGATCGTTTGCAATATGTCCAGGCTACCGGCCAATATCGGCAATGGAAAACTGCGTTAAGCAGCAAAAACCAAGGAATGGACCAGAGTTACAAAAAATTTAAAAATACCTCTTGGTTGGCCCTTCCGGTGAAGCTTTTCCGGTGGGGTGAGTATGCTTCCAAGATGCTCTCCTTTACCGATGGGCAAGACAGTTTTGAGGAATTTATGCTTCTTTATGAAAACCTTGCTTCAAAATTCATTCCCCCTGTGGGTTTCGTGTTTGATCAGTTTATTCCAAGCAAAGGCCCAGGAGGACTTCCTGCTCCATCAAAAGTTTCGCTAATCTATCAAAACTCTCACGCTTGGTACACTCGCTGGAAATTGCTCAACGAAGCTCACACCTCGCTCGACGTCCAGTATTACATTGTCGATTCAGATGTTTTCGGCTTTGCATTGCAGGGATTACTGCTTCGCAAAGCTCGCGAAGGTCTGAAAATCCGTTTTATGATGGATGCTCGCGGGACCCTGAATTTCACCAGAAAACTGTTAGGTCAGGACTTTGTACAAGAATTGGTCGTCTACCCAAATGTTGAAGTAAAAGTCTACAATCCAGTGCATGAAGATCTAATAGCCATGTTCCACGATCCACGAATGGTGATGGCAAGCAATCATGACAAAATTATCGCGGTAGACGGTCGATATACCGTTCTAGGTGGTCGCAACGTAGCCGTTAATTATTTCGTTGACCCGGGGGATTTACCAACTGTCTTTCGCGATTGTGATGTGGTTATCGAAAATGTTGACATTGCGCGACAATTGAGTGAAGCTTTTGAAGAAGAATTCAATCATCCGAAAAATACGACTATTACTCCAGACCTTTTTGGAAATATTGATTCCGAGTCCAAGACACTCGATGCTGCGTTTAATTGCATGGACTCCTTCATGAAAGACGGAAAAGTGTACCACCCGGAAAATACCGACAACGAGACAGCCCAGACAATTAAAGGCTTCAATGACGAATTGGAGCTCTATAAGGGCATGACTGCTTTCGACGAATTCGATCCATTCGCTAACTCGCACGAAGTCCCAATCAAAATAATTGATAAAAACTCTCTGGTCGGCCCTCGAAATGACATTACCGAACAACTGGTTCGCTTCATTGATGGCGCACGCAAGGAAATCATCATTCAAAACCCGTATGTCGTTTTGTCCGATAGAATGGACGCGGCTCTCAAGCGTGCGACCAAACGGGGCGTTCAAATTATCGTCCACACCAATAGTCCAACCTCAACCGACAGTTTTGCGACTCAAGCCATGTTCTACGCTGACTGGAAGCGCATACTTAAAGAGATTCCCACTTGTCGTATTTTTGTGTATTCTGGACAACGAAAATTACATGCCAAAACCTTCGTTTTTGACGGCCAAATCAGCATCGTTGGAACCTACAACATGGATTTGATCAGTGAGCAAGTAAATTCAGAGGTAGTCTCGGCAGTAAAATCAATAGAATTCGCTACCGAACTGAGAAACGAAATATTTAAGGATATTTCTATTTCTAAACAATATCAGATAGAAGTTGAGGCCGATGGAACCATTAAATCAGTCTATGGCCCCGATGACCTGCCTGGCAAAAAGATGTGGCTCTTGCATTTAATGTCGAAATTCACTTTCCTGAAATCTGTCATTTTTGAAGGGTAAAAATATTGGTATCATGGGAATTGTTTTCTGGTGTATTTGTAAGAGGTGATTTCATTTAACGTAAAGTTTCAAGTCAAAAAAGGGCATAAAATTCCAATTGCTACCGCTGATGACGGTTCGATAATTATCTTGAGCCTTTCCCAGGCAAATTTCATTGACGCAATGATGTCCGCCTCACTTACAGTTACGATTTGTTCAACCCCTTTTTTGAATTATCGGAAAGGGCCATCCTTTCATTTGAGTTCACTGTTTGGAGTGGAAGAGATTTTGCCGAAATGATTAATTCTTTGGAGACATTTTCGCATTTTTCTTGGCAGGTTACTTAGTAAATTTCCGTAAGGCTTATAAATGACAGAAATATTTGGCACTCACCTATTTTTCCTGTTTTCAAAATTTTTTCGACAATTTCGCAGCCTTCCTAGCTTTTCGGAAAGATTGCTTTGCCCACAAGCGCTTCCTAACATCGGTTTAAGACCAAAAACTTTGGAAAATTTGCTCTCCGGAAGAATAATTGGTAAAATATTCTGGAAAAGAGAGGTGGCCAAAGAAATGAAAAATTTTAAGGGTTTTTGCTTTTTTCTATTCCTACTTTTAGGTTTGAAAACATTGGCAATTGGGCAAGAAGAAATAATAGTTAGAGGAAATTGTAAAGAAAATAATGTGAAGATTAGCGCATTAGCTAAAAACAACGGATTGGTCTTAAGAAATCTGGTTGTAGATTTGCCTCTGCCTCTGAACTCGATGGAACAGGAAATAACAAATATCAGGAAAAATGGCGGAAAGGAAGTCAATGAAAAAAGCTTTTCTTACATAATGTTTGATTACATTGGGAAGACTTTGCAAAAAGCAGGCTCGGAAATAGAAAGTTATATTCAATTTACCGCAAAAACCTACGATATTTTTGTGGATTTCAGTAAGATCAAGAATATTGTACCCTATGATGTTAATTCTGAGATATACCTCAAATATGCTTCTAAATCGAATTTGCCTATTATCGATAAAGACAACCCTGAAATAGCTAAAATAGCAGGAGAGATTTCAAAAATTAACCCCGACATACTGAATTACGCAAAAGCTTGCTACGAATATGTTGCATCCAAGTTCCGTTATTTAAACCCCAATACCGGGTTACACCCTCTTTCAGAGTTAATGAAGGCGGGAGGCGGAGATTGCGGCAATTTAAGCTCAATTTACATATCTCTCCTAAGGCACAGGGGTATACCAGCCAGACATGTCGTCTCGTTAAGAGCAGATGGAACATTCCACGTATGGGCAGAATTTTATCTGGAAAAAATCGGGTGGATACCTGTCGATGTAACATTCAAAAACTTAGACAATTCTGGCGACTATTTTGGGAAACTGACAGGAAAAAATTCAGGAATAATTGTTAACAGGGATATTAATCTTAAGTTATTTTGCGAAAACGGAAAAAAATGCCAGGTCCCGCTATTTCAAAATTTTGCATATTGGTATTGGTTTACCAGCGGAAAAGGGAAAGTCGATATTGAGTATTCTATAAAAAAGATTAATTAATGCAACAAGCACAATAATAACACTGTGAAAACAGCTGGCAACTAGAAATCTTGATACCGGTTCCCAAAATTGATGATTGCTTTAACACGCTGTTTGATACGATAGGAAAATTTCGGTGAATTTAAGATCGGTTGAAGCGCTTCCGCAGTCAGTTCGTGAGAACATCTTTCAAAGAATTTCCACACATCAGTGTACCAGGAACGTGTTTGATTGTTGCTTGGGACTTTGAAGAGATCTTGTACAAGGAGATGTGCTATTTCAGAATTATATTCAAGGGTGAAGGTAAGATTGGTAAGAATATCCGATCTATAATGACTTTCTTCAGAAGTCTGCGGCGCCGGAAGTTGTCGTAGATAAAGGCATAGAGCGTCGAAAGCGGCTTTATTTCGGTTTAAAATAAAAAAGCCAAGATTTTTCAAAATTCTTTCACGCTTTCGAAGAGAATCAGCCTTGCAAAGAGATTGAAAGTATTCCTCAATCAAAATTTTTGAATTGACTTCTTTCGCATCAGAAGTGCCGCCCTCAATCGAATCAGCATCCTTAAGTGTCAAACCGATTGATCGAAAAATATCAACGTGTGATTCCGAAAATTCGTCTAGTGGTTCAACTGGATCAAAATTGGAACAAGCTTCTTGCTCTACTGGAAAACGTTTTCGCCTGATCAATTCTTCACAAAAACTGAAGTCGTCTTTCTCCAAAAGGTCATCAATAAAAGGCACAAATTCCGGATCATTAAGACAAATCAGGTAATCACTTGACACCGGCTCAGCTGGAAAGGAATTGTTACAATTACAACAACAACGTTCAAGTTCTTCTTTCATTTTTACCTTCCTGAGTAAAAGTTAGCTTTCGCGCATTTTTGAAAATTAACTTTCGGACACCGTTTCGCACCTTCGAAATTTTATCGAAAAAGATAGCCTCGATCAAATCTGTAACCTTTCAGAATCGCCACCCATGGTAATCTGAAAGGAACTCGACCTCTCTTTGAACACGATTTGTCGAGCTCCCTTCAGAAATTCGGAATGGTGAAGGGTGAGACGGCAAGAGTTCCTTTCCAGAGTGCGCTATCAATGTCGAAACGAAAACAGTAAAATTAATAAATTACTGCAAATTACTGCTGAATTTATCACATTCCTTGCCCAATGTCCATGATCTGAGTCTTTCAGGCATGGTGGATTATAAGCATGCTGAGAAAGAGAATATAATTCTTGAGAGAGAGAAAACTCTCCAAGATTATCAGCGCATCATAGAAGAATTAAAAAACGAGCTGAAAAAAAAAGTAGACATTGGAACCTGTTTCATAATTACTAAAAATCATTAATAATGGTTTCGCCTGCCATACTTTCAGGGGTTTTGGAATTGTACAACATTAACCCGTAGGCTCTACTAAAAAAGCTATCAAGCCTTTTCAGACACGTGAAAATTAAGGATCTTTTTCATTTGAAAAACTCGGAAACAAGCTTAATTCATTTTGCTAACTACGTATTTTTGAGAAAAACTTTATCTTATACCAATTTCAATTAGTTCGTTCATCCGACCTATTTCGTGCTTCAGGTCTGCGAAAATAGAAGTTGGGCCTGACAGAAATGAATGTTTCAACCATGCAATAAGGGTTCCTTATTTTCATGAAAGTTCCGTGTTTTCTTGGAAAATATACCGATCCAACTTCATTTTGATCAAATCAATGTTCTTGGGGCGATGCACGTATTTTTTGGGATTGGTATTATAATTAGCTCTCAACGGTTCTCTTAAGCCTTAACTGAGAGCGTATGGTTCGGGTGAACCATAGCAGTTAGCCATCGCGAGGACGATGAGCAAAACAGCAATTACATCGCATTTCAGAAAATGCTGTCCATAAAGATTTTGACCACCGAAAAAACACGCGTAGAGAAAAAAGGAAGATCTTTGGTTCTACCTAAAAAAATAGGCATTACTAACCATTTTCTTAGCAATTCCTTGCTGATACAGTAAAAAATGTAATCGCTCATCGCCGTTTGGATGGGGATTAAAATAAATGAAAAAAGTGAGGAAAAACAATGACTAACCAATGTGAACTAGAAGGAATCTCAAAGTGCGATTCAATGGAAGGTGAAGCCTGTGATATGCCGGAAAAACTTCTTGCCTTGGCAGATGAGGCTTGGAATGAAGTAATGAAGGAAAAAATCAAAACCGCGATTCAAAAATCCTGCGGTGTAAAAATGGACAAACTTGCCAACCTTGTTGCGGAAACAAACAAAGCCAAATGGGCGCATGAGATTCAGGGAAAGGTAAATTGTGATGCGTACAAACAAAGCCTGCTGGCTTTGTTCAGGGAAGACAACGGCAAGTGATTTGAACCAGTCCTGGTGGCAAAAAAGTGATTTTTTGCCACCAGAACTTGCGTTTCAGGCGCGTAGGTACCGCTGCTCCCAGAGCGAGCCATCCGTCTACCTACAACACAATTATTTCTTTCTTAAGTTCAGACATCCTGATTTAAAAGAAACTCATTTGGCACAATTTTGAAATTTTTTTCAGCACAAATAAACACTTTTTTTCCTTGAAAGGTGCCAAATGGATTTCCGGTTAGAAACTCTGAATTTCTGATCAATTCAAATTGAGCGTGAGCACGATATTTTATGGAAGTTTGATCAAAATAAATTAGGGCGAAAAGCACTAAAAACAAAAGCTAGCGACTAAAGGAAAAGCCTTTCAACAGAAGGTGAGTGGTTTTGCCTACTCCCTTGAAGAATTTGATCAGATTCTTGATTTGTCCCATGAAATAATTTGGCTCCACTCAGTCTTTTAGTATCTTTGGTCGTTTTCTTTAACGGTTGTAGAATGCTCGGGAATTTGCATGACGGAAGCAACTCTGATTATATCGCACCAACGGCCTAAATAGACAAGAATGTAGTGGTTCCTATTGATGTCCCTGCAAGTGCTATCGATACAACGACCTTGGGTGGGATAACGGAGGTTGCCAATCTCCTATACAACACCGACCTTACCAACGTCTATGCAAATTGCGCAGATCGTAATGACATCATTATTAGGAGGATCGAACACTAGCGGACTTTCCATTAGTTCGACGGACAACAGGGTGGACAGCAATGTTGCTTTCACAATTTCTTCAACAACCCAGGACCTGGCTGTGAGCAAATACAGTAGCACGGAATTATTGGTCATTCTCACCTCAGCTTCCAAGACACTACGGCCGAATTCAACCTACAAGATTGAGCTCGTGAGTGTAACGATTGACGGAAACACCCTCACCTCCGGCGATTACTATATTTTCAAAACTGAAAAAACAAAAACATTTTCCCAGACAAATCTGATAGCTAATAGCATCACCTATGGGGCGAATCTGGTGGATTCGAATTTGGCAAACGCCTGGGGAATCGCTTTAAACCCAAACACTTGCTATTTTTGGATTTCGTCGAACCATTCCTCAACTTCTGTCGTTTATGACTCCAATGGCACTCAAATCATCACTCCGGTGAGAATTCCATCCCCCTCAAGTTCTTCGGGCGGTGCTCCAAGCGGGCAGATTTATAACTCGACCCAGGGCTTCATTATTCAAGGCACCGGAATTCCAGCCAACTTTATTTTCGTTGGTGAGGATGGGGTTGTTTCCGCATGGAACTCGGGCACGGCAGCCGGTGCAAGATCGGTAGTCACTGCCACCGGCGTATACAAGGGCGTTGCGCTGGCTGCAGATGGCGGCGCGAATTTTCTGTATGCAGCCAATTTCAACACTGGAAAAATCGACGTTTACGATTCCAACTTCAATCTGGTGACCACAAAACCTTTCGTCGATACTTCGATTCCGACGAATTTCGCCCCTTTCAATATCAAAAATTTAAATGGTCTCCTTTATGTCTCATATTTAAAACAAAACTCTTTGAAGGCTGACGATGTCTCAGGGGCCGGGAATGGGTATATCGACATTTTTAATCCCAACGGGGCCCTGGTCAAGCGATTTGTGTCACAGGGAGCATTGAATTCACCCTGGGGAATGGTCCCAGCTCCAGCCAACTTCGGAGACCTTTCAATGGCAATCCTGGTCGGAAATTTCGGTGACGGAAAAATCAATACCTACGACATCTCAGGAAACTATATCGGCCAGCTGAAAAACGTAGCGGATAACGCCATAACCATCGATGGATTGTAGGATCTGTTTTTCAACCCATCAGATCCCAGCAAACTCTTTTTCACCGCTGGTCCCAACGATGAAAATGACGGCCTGTTCGGTTATCTGAAGAAAGGGATATTTCCGGCATTTTTCTTGTGGCCGGAAATCTTGAAGACGAATTGCTGACCACAGGAAATAATCGGCGGTTTCGGCTATCAACGAGAAGATGAAATAGGCTTGTTTTGGGCCTCAAAAGAAAATTTATTGTCATAAAACAACCTTGTAATTATGGACAATAAAGTATATAATACCCTTGTAATTATGGAACATTTTCTTTTAGGAGAAAAACATGCAACGATCGTCTCTTTGGCGGAGCATTGATACCATGTTTGATAATTGGTATGAGACGAAGTCGGAACAACGCAAACCGCTGGTGCTACGGGGTGCTCGACAAGTAGGAAAAACCCACTCCATCAGGGCATTGGCCGAGCGCAGGAAGGTTCCCCTCATAGAGATCAACTTTGAGCGCAAACCCAATTTCAAATTGGCGTTTGCTGATGAGTTGTCTCCTAGTGCCATTTTGCCGCATCTGGAGGTGTTGGTTCGCACCGAAATTCCGGCCGGTCGTTGCATTCTCTTTTTCGATGAGATTCAAGCTTGTCCGGCTGCCATTCAATCACTACGTTTTTTTTTAGAGGACCTGCCGGAGCTCCATGTGGTAGCAGCCGGAAGCCTGTTGGAATTCGTCCTCGACAATACACCCTTTCCGGTTGGGCGCGTCAACTATGCCTGGATGTTCCCCATGACTTTCCGCGAATTCCTTCATGCACAGGGCCATATTCGACTTTCCAAACTTCTTCCGGAGTTCCCAACAAATAAGGGAGCTGTTCCTGCATCGGCAACAGTAGAGCTTGCCCACTGCCTTCGCGAATACTTTTTGGTGGGAGGAATGCCCGAAGCGGTCGTAAGTTTCGTCCAGTTCCGATCATTTGAAAAGGTATTCCGCATCCACGAAGAGCTTTCCATAAGCTACCTCGATGACATTCGCAAGTTTTCCCGAGGCGATGCTCAGCTTGAAAATACGCGCCAAGTGCTCGCTTCGGTGTTTGGATTCGTAGGGAAGCAAGTGAACTATACTCTGATTGGACATGGCGACGAAATCAAACGTACCAAAAGAAGCCTTGATCTTCTTTGTCAGGCCATGCTGATCCACAAGATACGCCCGGCGGCTCCCCCTGAATTGCCCCTGGGGGCGAACGCCGTTGATAAACATTTCAAACTCCTCTTTCTGGACATTGGGCTCGGCCAACATCTTGCAGGGGTCAATCCCTCCGAGATCATGAATTCGTCCAACCTGAACAAAACTTTTGATGGTCGACTCGCAGAGCAGTTCGTCGGCCAGGAATTGCTCGCAGAGTCTCTCCTGGGAAGTGAAGGAAAAAACCTTTACTATTGGGCACGTGAGGCAAAAAGCTCCACTGCCGAAGTCGATTACCTTATAGCGCGGCAGGGTAAGGTTTTTCCACTGGAAGTCAAGACCGGAAAATCAGGGAGTCTCAAAAGTTTGCATCGATATCTGCAAGAATATGGCAGTGAAGGAGTCGTTCTTCAAGATATTCATGTGGTCGGTCAACAATCCTTCATATCATTCTGGCCGCTTTATACGAGGCTATAAAAACTCGGTACAACAAACAATTGTCCGCTTTCCACAACATTCGATTGTGAACGAAGCTGTCGGAAAACCTCAGTATATTTTATTCCACTCAAAACGACTCACTGTTGATGCTAGAAAGCGGGGCATAAATTTGGGTAGGCACACAAAAAAAAATGAATTTTATGGGATTTTCGACAGACTTGTTAGTTAGCCCAGTCTTAGGCATAACCTGAAACTCCGATCTCGAACGGCCAGCCGGTTATTATATAGTTTTCAGACTAATTCATATACCCAAAAAACCTTTCCAAAGAATTTAATGAAAGCTTCCTTTTGCTTGTAGATAGCAATCATTCAAAAGAAAAGTATGTCAAAATGGTAAGAACATGAATTTGAGCTATATTAGAAATTTTATTGAATGCTGCGAATGAAAAATTCCATCGTAGAAATGACGGTTTTGTTTGCTTACATGCAATTTGACAGAGTTGCCACATTTGTCTACAATACAGAAATCATCTCAACTCTGGAATTTTGCGCTGAGAGGTATTTCATCGCATGTACATCGCCAATCCGATCTATGATAGTGTCTTTAAATACTTACTAGACGACAACAAAGTCGCTAAGCTTGTTTTATCTACCTTTTTACCAAATGGTTTTTTGTCAGGTTTTTGTTCCACCGCAGTTGAAATAAAAAATATTTAAATGAGTTTTTGAAAAAGCGCTTGGGAGAAAAAAATGTTTGTTGCTTTCTTATTAATCGGTTTAACAGTTGGATTGATCGTATTGTTTTTCTTCGTTTTTTGGTATCTTGGCAGCATAAATTTGGCACCCGAAGAGCGTTCAGATACAGCTATTTTTTCAGAACAATGCGGCGGACAATTCGACTCTTTTAATTTGACCATCCCTTTTGTCAGGTTCGCTGTTTACAAAACATTTGTAGTTGCAGCTTATGGAAGAACAATTTACCTTTTGCCATTTTCCAATGTACAGGAAATTATTATCCAAAGACATTTTATTTCGAGAGGGATACATTTCAAACATAACAAAGCAGATGTGCCTAAATCATTCATAATTTGGTCCAAAAATACAAGAAAATTGACCGAAGTCTTAAATTCAACTGGGATAAAGGTAAAGGGAAACTAAGTTAACTCCGGAATTCCTGATGCGGGAAAATTTAAAAATGGCACTTTTTATTCGAACAAACTTTCCCAATTACTCTCCAAAACTGCAAAGTTCTGATCAATTCATATACAAGTCAGGAAATTTGAACTCGGAATGAATTTCCTGGTTAATAATTATCGGCTTTAATCAGATGTATTTTAAAAATCCAATCGAAAAGACAAACTGAAAATGAATATTTCAAAAACGCTGGGTGAAAAAGGGAGCTTCTGGCTGCCTGTTTTAGCATGTTTATTGACAGCTGTTGTTTTTTTCCCCTGCCTATCAAACGGCTTCACAAATTGGGATGACCCAGTATATCTGTTGAATAATCCGCAAATCAGGTCTCTTTCCCTCAATAATTTGCAGAGTTTCTTTTCAAGTTATTTTGTTGGAAGTTATATCCCACTTACCATGACCGCTTTCGCGGTACAGTATCATTTATGGGGCTTGGATCCATTTTTCTTTCATCTTGTAAACTACATTCTTCACATACTAAATGTCCTATTGGTTTTTTGCCTCTTCCTCTCGCTTTCCAGAGAACCTTTTCCGGCTTTTTTAACGGCAGTTCTCTGGGGAATACACCCTTTGCGCGTGGAATCAGTTGCTTGGGTTATCGAACTGAAGGACGTTCTCTCCATTTTCTTTTTCCTGTCAGCTTCAAATATTTGGGTAAGAGCAGTGGAAAGAACTCGGGCAGTCCATTTGCAGGTGCTGGTTTTATTCTTACTAGCCCTTTTTTCCAAAGGGCAGACTGTCACTTTTCCAATTGTTGCACTTCTCCTGAATTATCTCAAAGGGGAAAAGTTAACAAAAAAAACCTGTCTGGAGGTGTCACACCTTTTTTTGATTTCCCTTGTTTTTGGAATAATTGGGTATTACGGCCAAAACTTGCAACTTGATGAAGACTATTCAATTGGATTTCTCTTACACCTTAAGCAATTCCTCTCTTTGATTTCATTTTACCTAGGAATGATTTTCTACCCTATAAATCTCTGCGCTTTTTACCCCCCCTCGGATGATTTCATCGACTACTCAGGCTTTTTGATTCTGTTGACACTTTCTCCAATTATTATTATGTATTGGAAAAATCTGAGATCTCAACAAAATGACCTCCCGGACAAACATTCAAACGATCATTCAGACGAGCTTTCAGTAATTATAACAGAAAAATTTACTGAAAAACTTTCGCCTAATCGCGTAACCTTTTTTTCCTTCTCCTTTTTTTTCTTCAACATTCTTTTTTTTCTACGAATTGTACTAGTTGGTGAAGCCATCGCCGCAGACCGGTTCACCTATGTTGCCTCAATTGGCATTTCCTTCCTGGTTGCCTCAATAGTAACCCACTTTTTTGAATTATCCGGAAGTTTCAAAGTGAAAGCGCTGTCATTTTGTGCAATAACAGTCATAATACTGTTACTTTCTTTTCTTTCGTGGGAACGATGCCAAGTATGGTCGGACAGCATTTCTCTTTGGAGTGATACTATCAATAAATCCAATCCCAAACATTACGTTCCCTATCTTAGCAGAGCAACAGCGTATTTCAACGCGGGGAAGCTTGACAAAGTTGAACCGGATTTAATCAAAGCTACTTCATTCGCTCCCGATTTTTTCGGAGTCTACTTGAACATTGGAACACTTAAAATGGCTCAGGAAAAACTTGATGAAGCTAAAGATGCTTTTCAAAAGGCTTTAAAACTTAAGCCATCAGATAATTCCGCCCTACGATCACTTGGACAAATTTTCCTTTCCAAAAAAGAATACAAAACTGCTGAAAAGTATTTAACGCTTGCTTGCCGGATGTATCCAATGGTCTCAGATAATTTCCTGATTCGGGCCATGTTTTTCTATCAGACAAACGAATTTGAAAAAGCATTTTCTGACATACAAACCGCAGATAATTTGTTCCCTGACGCAGCTCAGGTGTTAATTTTAAGGGGAAAAATTTATAAAAAGTTAGGAAAATCAGACCTTTCAGAAACGGATTTTATCAGGGCGCAGCAGATTCTGAAAGAGCAGAGTCAGGGTTTAAAAGCTAAACCTGAATAGCGGATTATCAACTGCGGACCGAAATGAGATTTCCCGATTCATAGGCTCGCAATCCTATTTGAAAGACAACGCGTGCCAGAAGAATCATCATAACAGCAACCACTGAGATTGTCATAAACAAAGGCAGCGAAAAGGTTTGTACTACTTTAACCGGCAGATAGGTCATGAAACCAACCGGGACTATCGTAAAAAGGCAAAATCGGGCCATCCCATCGAACAAGTGCTCTGGATACATGGAAAACATTAACATTGCTTCACTCAGAAAACGACTGATTCCTTCAGAGCTTTCCATAAAAAATGTAAGTGAATGAACAATAACGCAAAAACTTACATATACGATAGCTGAAATTGGAGTCATTAAGAGAAAAATCGCAATTTCCTTAAGTCCGAATGAGGTAAACAGTACAAGGGTGAGGATTCCAAAACAAAAGTCCCCGATTCCTGAAAATACCATACGAGAAATGAGAATATGCGAAAGTGGATCCGGAGGCAACAAAAGGTAATAATCCAATTGTCCTTCCTGAATCAAAGTTGAAAGACGCATACAGTTTCCAAAAATCATCACTGCCAATCCATAACTGGAGGCACCCATAGCGAAAAGAACGATTACATCATTAAGAGTCCAACCTCGGACGTCATTAAATTTCGCAAAAAACAAGTACCAGAAAATGAGGAAAAAAGAGTTATTGAGCATCATAAAAATGATCTGAGTCAAAAAACTTATCCGATATGCCATTCCGGATTTAAGATTATGTAAAAAAATGTTGTAAACCAACCATGGAGAAATAATAGTCTCAGACTTGGATTTCTTTTTTGAACCCTGTGCCGGAAGCATTATGATTCATCCTCCATTCAGCTCTACCCGCCGTGCACCAATACGAAAAATTGCATGTGTTGCAAGCGAAAAGATTAATATCCAAAGAATTTGCCAGATTATAATGCGTAGTGCATCATCGATATTAAACCGGACAAATATTCGCGCCGGGCCACTCAGAACAGCCCGAAAAGGCAGAATTTCCGAGATTTTTCGAAGAGTTTCTGGAAAAAATTCTATGGGAATCATTAAACCGCCAAAAATAAAAAGCATTTTTTGGTAAATCCAATAAAAAGGGGCGGCATCTTCAACCCAAAATGCAGTTAGGGAAATAGCAAGGGAAATATAAATGTGCAAGGTGAACGCTAATACTCCACAAACCGGGAGAACGGCTACAGAAATCATGGAACAAGGTGGTGGTCCAATAAGGAAGCAGGTAGTAACGGAGCCAACAAGGATGTTAAGGAAGAACACGGGTATGGTTTCTCCAATTCCCGCCGCCAAATGGTACAAAACATAGGAGCATGGGCGGCCAATAAGATGTGCAATCGCGCCACTTTTCACTTCTTCGTCTACCCGTCCCTCCAGGCGTGGAACAGAGAGCAAAATCGACTCAGTGATGACCAGATACCAGATGGTTTCAAGTGCCCCAAAACCTTCAATCGGAGGTCGATCCGCTGTAAAAACCTTTTTCCAGAGTTGAACAAATACAAACAGAAGCATGGCAAAAAATAGCGGACGTGATAAAGTATCTCCAAGATAAGCAAACCGATTGAAGGCGGCTATACGAGCCGCTGCAAAATATTTTCGAAAAGCTCCAAAAATTGAGTTTGTGGATGGCGATATCTGGCTCATAGTTATTGGGTTCTCAGAAATCTAATTAATCAGCTTCAGGCACAGAATTTTCCATCGATGATTCATCCGATTCTTGTTGGAAGTCTTTGCCTGGAATAGAAGGGCCTGACGGAACCATGGACAAACCTTTGTGTTGATAAATATGTGCAATGATCTCTTCGAGCGAAGGCGGTCGTACAGCTACATCTTCTATTCCCGAAATATCGATGATTTCCCGCAAAACGCTTTCAATGGGAGTTAATGCTGTATCCACTCGAAGTTTTATCCCTTGGCCTTTCGATTTGAGAAGCTCAACTCCTGGCAAATTAATTGCCACCGAGCCGTCAAATGGTGTTCGAAGGCGTGCGCTGACGGTTCGCACCGAAAAATGCGGCGAACGTTTCAAAGTTTGTACATCTGTATCTAATAATACTTGTCCATGATCTATAATAACAACGCGACGACAGAGTTTTTCAATGTCTCCCGGGTCGTGGGAAGTTAAAAGAATAGTTAACCCCTCAGACTCATTCGCGGTTTGTACAAGTTTTCTGATTTTGTCCTTAGCTATCACATCAAGCCCAATCGTTGGTTCATCTAAAAAAATGACCCGCGGTCCGTGCAGTAGTGATGCGGCTATTTCGCACCTCATGCGTTGTCCCAGTGAAAGTTTTCGAACCGGAACTTCAATGATGTCACGCAAATCAAATAATTCAACAAATGAGCCAAGCCGTCGTTCAAAATCTCGCTTCGGTACTTCATAAATATGCCCAAGAAGTCGGAAACTATCTCCAGCGGGGAGGTGCATCCAGAGTTGGGAACGTTGTCCCAACACAGAACCGATTTGATATGACAATTCGCGACGCTGCGTCCAGGGAGTGAATCCAAGAACCTGTGCCGACCCGGAGCTGGGGTGCAAAATTCCAGTCAGCATCTTTATTGTAGTAGACTTACCGGCCCCGTTTGGACCAATGAAAGCAGTAATTTCACCTTGCATTATTTTCAGCGAAACATCGCATACGGCATTTACCAACCGGTAATTTGGTCTGAACAGCGATTTGAGGCTTCCCATCAAACCTGTTTTTTTCTCTAAAAGCCGGAATTGTTTCCCAAGTCCGTTAGTTTCAATTATTGGTTCCATATCCCTTTACAATATTTCAAACTCAAGTTTTATTACTTCTTCGAAGTCACTTGGAAGATTTCTATTTTGTAATACCTTCTTTTTGGTTATTTTCCAAACAAAAACGGGATTTCTTACCAGCACAGGTTTTTTGGAAATTTCAAAACGCACAAACCCCAACAGTATTTCCGAATAATAATGCAATATATTTGCGTTTTTCCAGGGGAATCTTCTCCAGCCCAATTTGATCGTAATGGCCCTTTTTTGTGAAGACTGTTTTTTGGAACTGGCCTATTTGGCGACTTTTGGGAAAAAACCCTTGCAAAGGTCTTCCAGAGGGATAAAGAAATTGTCGTGATACATACGAACTGGTTTGCTTTCATCCAAAAGGCCGGACAATTCTAAATGTTTCTGAAACCATCGTGAAAAATTAGGTTTGGAAGAAGCTTTCAAAACTTGAGCTAAGCGATCAGCCTCATCTTTTGGAAGAGCCTGACTAATTATTGGAAACAGACAGGACCCGCAGTTGTTTGTAGTATAATCAAACTGTGATGTAGCTGGAGCCGCAGTTGAAACCTGAAGCACAGATTCAACCATCCGTTGAGGAACCGTGGAGTCTTTTGTCCTAAGAGGCCTCAGCCAAGCCATCTGTTGCATGATTTCACCGCAAAAAACTGTAAAGTCCTCCCAGGAGGCTAGTTGGTACAACCTTGGATATTTTCCTTTCACCATATCAATTGGAACCTTCCAGGAATGTTGATCATTTCTAAGCAGAGGTTCAATAGTTAAAAGCAAGCCTTGACTTGATTGGCCATTAAATTCCAGTCCACCCTTATCAAAGGAAATCACGAGGAAAGAATGAATAAACAAAGGAGTTACAGTTTGCCGGCCAATATAGACATGCAAAGCTTTACTGGGATCAATCCGAGCTGTAACATATTTGTGGGGAACTGCATACCAGGAAGTTCCGGGACATGGGTTCACTTCCCATCTGATGTTGCTGATTTCCCATATGTTGCCTTTTTTACTGATCAGACCATTTGGATTCTGAAAAGCGATGGGAATAAATGTTCCATCCGCCAATCCTTTTTGAGCACTCGTAAAATCAGGAATTGAATCTTTTGCGAAAGTTGGCAAAACCGAACTCAGAAGCAACCCAAGGATTAATACACTTAACAGTTGGAAGCTCGAGGAAACAATAAATTTACTTTTCAGTTTCATAAAATCTCCAATTTATGAGCATTTACGACCCTGTAACAAGGTGACTGAAAATTAATTTGGAGTTCTCTTTTATCATCAAGCTTACTACGTCAAAAAAAATATCAGACTTACTGCAAAAATTTACATTTACTTGGTCGTTTCAATTCCACTTAAGCTTCGCTCAGTGCAACGCTCAACGACCAGCTTATCAAGTTTTTTTCAGTAATTTTGCAACAGAATCGCATTTACTTTATTATAATAACTTGCAAAATGATTTATTGTCAACTCGACTAAATGGCTGCTTTTAGATTTTCCGGGTTATTTTTCAAAGCTGTAACAGCCGTCACCGTCGTCCTTAAAGCCCATTTTAACCCAGAAAGAGACTGCGGTAAATCTTACTCGATCAGCAATCAGAACTTTGTACTCTTTCTTAAAGGCGTCTATTGTCGCTCTTGCATAACCACGACGCTCAAACTCGGGAAAAATGTTGATAGAGCAAATGACAAGGGTGCTATTCTTGGGAATTACTCTTGCTTTGCCTATCATCGTTGAGTTACGGGAAATATTTATCCAAGTATAAGCAGAGTCCTCTTTTTGCTTTGGCAGAACCATGAATGTAAGCTCTTCACTCATAAAACTGCACCTCTACTCAAAACCATCACAGAAAGCGAGTATATTCTTACCAAGGTCAGGTAAGTAATAGCCACCTTCCAGTATAGCAAAACGCTTGTTGTGTCCGAATCTTTTAGTCATTTTTTTAACCAAACGGCCAATCAGATAAAAATCAAAAGTTTCAAGTTTTTGGCCTGCATCATGAATATACGCGTCAAACCCAGCTGAAACAGCAACCACGTCCATATACCCTACCTGGTTCAACCGTTCCTCCAAAAGTTTTATATATTCGATGTTTGTATCGGCGTAAGGGTTAAGAATGGAAACTTCCGGCCAATCCTTGAGAATGTCTATCGTTCCATCGCCAGTGTGGGCGTCAAAATCCAGTACAAACGCGTTTTTAATCAATCCCTTTTCTCTTAGACTCAATAAAGCAATTGCGATATTACAAAAAGTGCAGTAGCCCCAACCAGCGTTTTTGGAAGCATGATGACCGGGAGGACGAAGGCATGCAAAAATCGGTTCATTGTTTAAGCACGCTAATTCAGCGGCTTCAACCGCTGCTCCAGCGGCAAGAGCGGCTATGTGATAAAGAGTTTGATTTTCCTTGACTTCCAAAAGCCTTCTCTCAGTATGTGCCAACAAAATGTCACTCTCTGAGGCAGGGCGTGCAGATTGGATCTGAAAACGCGATGTATTGGAAAATGCCAACATGGCAGCTTCCATTCTTCCCGGAGTGGCAGCATTATCTGAAGCATAACCGGAATTTTTGAATTCCTCATTGAAGATAATTTTCATTACCGCTTCCAAAGCGCCTCAAACAATCAGGGCAATCCTAACAATTTTCCAATCCTTTATCTAATGGACAGTAGCACTTTAAATCATTTTGCTACCAATATAAGATAGCACTTTGACTATGTATTGTAAAGTCTTCACAACGGCTTCACCCATGTCAAATGCAGCGATTGCGGCCATGAATTTTTGGCTGCATTTCATGCAAGGATCGTCAATTTTGTTCCCCGATGAAACGCCTAAAAAACCGCTGTAAAATTTGCGCAGACAGACTGCATCGCTAAACTTTTCGTTATCCCGGCATTGCCAACTTTTGCAAAAAGCAAGGAAATCTGATAACATGGTTTCATCGGTGGTCCAGACCCAAGGGGGAGTGGTCGTGGGAAAACGTCGATTAGTGAGTTTCGATTGGGCTATGAAAAGGCTTTTGCGCAGTAAAGCCAACTTCAAGGTTCTCGAAGGATTTCTTTTCGAACTTCTCAAAGAGGAAATTCGAATTGTAGAAATTCTTGAAAGTGAATCAAATCAAGAAAGTCGTTTCGACAAATTCAATCGCCTCGATCTCAAAGCGAAAACCTCCAACGAGGAAGTCATCCTCATCGAAGTTCAGTATGAGCAAGAATTCGACTACCTACAGAGAATTCTCTTTTCGACATTTCTCGATCAGCACCATATTGCCCAGGTAGTTCGGAAAATAATAACAGGAGCGAAATATGCAAACTCAGACTTTAAAGCATGAAGCAATGGAGTCGCTCAGGCATCTTCCCGATGACGTAGATATTGATGAAATAATGTATCACCTATATGTTGTTAATAAGTTGCACAAAAGTCGCGAGGCCATTGAACAAGGTCAGGTAGTTAGGCACAATGATTTGAAATCCGAGGTTGAGCATTGGTAATCGTTTGGTCCATTCCTGCACGCCAAGACCTGCGATTTATTCATCAGTATATCGCCAATGATTCTAAGCGCTATGCAAAATGTGTGGTCGAAAATATCATAACCGAGGTAGAAAAACTTTTGGAATTTCCTCGCCTCCGCAGAGTCGTTCCTGAAATTTCTGAAGAAAATGTCCGTGAGATTACTATATATTCATATCGAATCATGTATGAAATAATTGAGGATACCATCTTGTAAATTTCCGCACCTAAATCTCATTTTTTGAGCCTAAATTCTCACGATCTTTTACCTGTCATATAAAGTGGTAGGTATTACAACGCGAGAATATTCCTCACAACCGGAACCGCCAATGCCTT
>JADFXM010000005.1 GCA_015233565.1 Candidatus Rifleibacteriota bacterium | reverse complement strand
GCAGAGGCCCTCCATGATTTGGTTTCAAGATTTCATGGCAAAATTCGAATAAGCAGAATCGAAGTTAGAAAAAAACATTAGATGAAGAACAAGGAGAGTAACCCCAATTATTAATGGATAATTCCTGAACGGAGCCCAGCAAAGTTGATTTATTTCGCTATAGCATGATAATATTTGTTAGTTGATGATCCGATCGGCCTCAAGGGGATTAAGATCAGAATCTCGGTCAGCGTCTGGATTGACTTGAGAAGGCGTTTTCTAAAAATGTGGTTTCCTATTTGCTCGAAGGTAAAAATTTGTGCTAATGCCAATCGACCGAAAAATTCGTCGAGGATTGCTGGATTAAGATCAGCGAAAAAGAGTAAAAATACTTGACTTCTAAAACTGCATCAACACAAGCGCAGAAAATTTGGAAAAAATATAGTTTTGCGAATTTTTTTTTTTAATTGTATGGTTAATTGCCAATGTCAATGTGAATTTACTCTTTGTTGCTGAGATTAAGATTGAGATGATTGGCTTTTACCCGCAACCTGATCTTCCCAGCTGCAAGCAGATTCTCGGGGTGCAGACATTGATAAAGAACCTCCTGGAGCCACAACATCCGTCAATTGTTATTTTGCAAGAAAAGAGAGAATAGGGGTGGGGCTTGACCAACGAGCAAGATAAATGGAGATTCCTGCTATGGTAGAAAAAAGGAAACCAACCAAGTTTGAAAAAGAGCAGAAACGCAAGATCACCGAGCTCCAGATTCGCTTAGCAGAAACAGAGAAAACTTTGCGGATTATTCGCGAGGGTGAAGTTGAAGTGAGCAAAGTCTCCGGATCCAATGGCGACCTTCCCCTCTCACTCGGGGGCAATGATTTGATTTACCGTTTGATCGTTGAGACGATGCAGGAAGCTGCTTTCACCGTTACTGTCTATGGCAAGATTCTCTTTTGTACTGCACAGTTTGCGCAACTACTCAAATTTCCATTAGAGGAGGTTCTAGGACACCCACTCCAGGAGTTTGTTGCCGGGAGCAGTGCCGCCTCAATCTCTTCCTTGTTGAACGATCTACAACGACAGTCTTTGAAACAGCGGCTCCTCTTTCAGGCAAGGGATGGGACTGTCGTTCCGGCACGCGTTTCAGCGAAGATTTTGAACCAACCTGATAGTTGGAGCATTTGTGTTGTCGTCAACGACTTGACCGAACTTGAGAATTCGCTGGAGTTGATCCAGCAGCTTCGGAAGCGACAGGAAACCTATCAATCTACCAAAGAGAATTTGGAAGCCGTAGAGGAGGCCCTTCGAACAAGCGAAGAGCGGTTCCGACTGGCGCTCAAAAATTCACCGGTTTCCCTCGCTACACAGGATTGCAATCTGGTATTTCAGTGGGCTTACAATCAACGGACTTGGCGCCCCGATGAAATTATCGGAAAAACAGATTCAGACTTATTTTCCCCTGAAGATGTTTCTGAGCTTCGCCAATGGAAACAAAAGGTACTCAAAGACGGGAATGAATTACAAATGAAGAAATGGGTGACCTCCAACGGCAGGCGCCTGTTTCTTGACATCTACTTTGAACCGCTGCGTGACTCTACCGGAAAGATTGCTGGAATCGGAATTGCTACTTTGAACCTTACTGAACAGAAGATGGCGGAGGAGGCATTGAAGGTGAACGAGGGACAATACCGCTTGCTGGTTGAAACAATGCTGCAGGGTGTTGTCAGACAGCGCAATGACGGCCAGATAATCGAGATGAACTTGGCTGCCGAGCGAATCATGGGTAAAAGTCACAAGGAGTTATTAAACAATAATTGGGTTCAGGAAGAACCCAAACCCATCCGCGAAGATGGAAACCCTTTTTTTGGCACAGAACACCCGTTTATGGTAGCCCTTCGGACTGGTCAACCGGTGCACAATGTGATTATGGGTATCTTCAACCCGAAGACTGATGATTATCGCTGGATCAACATAGAGGCTGTGCCATTGCTTCGACCGGACCAGACGAACCCGTCGGAAGTTTTCATAGTGTTCGAGGATATCACCGAGCGTAAACGCTCCTATGAAACGTTGAAAGAAAGCGAAGAGCGATTTCGGGTCATATTTGAACAAGCTGCAATTGGCGTTGCTTTATTGAATTCCAAAACAGGGCAATTTGTTCGTATTAATCAAAAATATTGTAATTTTGTAGGCCATTCCATGCAGGAAATGTTAAAAAAAACATTCATGGATATTACTTATCAAGAAGATGTACAAGTCAATGCTGATAATAACAGATATTTAATGGAAGGAAAGAATAGAGAATTTTCTTTCGAAAAGCGTTATGTTCATAAAAATGGAAAAATAATTTGGGGAAACCTTACGATTTCTCCCCTGTGGAAAGCCGAGGAAAAACCACAAACGTATTTTCATATTGCAATTGTTGAAGATATCACCACCCGTAAACGATTTGAGCAGGAATTAAAGGAGCTCAACGAATCGCTGGAGCAACGAGTGGCTGAGCAAACTGCTGAGGTGAAACAACTGGCCAGCCGACTTCGAGCACTGGCATCCGAACTCATTCAAGCCGAACAGCGCGAACGAAGGCGGTTGGCGGCAATTCTGCACGACCACATCCAACAGCTACTTGTGAGTGCCCAGATGCAATTGAAACGAATCGTGCGTGCTGATCCCGAAATGGTCCAGTCGATTGCTTTGAAAATTAGCTCTGTACTGGATGAGGCCCTTGTGACTTCACGTTCACTTACGGTCGAACTCTTCCCGCCGATACTTCACCAGTCAGGGCTGATGGCAGCTTTGTTCTGGCTTGCCAAACGGATGAAAAATATGCACCAGTTCAAGGTACATATCTGCGCCAACAATTTCATCGAACCCCCAAAATCTGAAATTCGCGTTTTCCTGTTTGAGGCGGTGCGCGAGTTGCTTTTGAATGTCCTGAAACACTCGGGTGTTCTGGAGGCTTATCTGACAATTGTGTCAACGAAAGAGAACCTCTTTTCGATTATCATCGAAGATAAGGGTAAGGGCTTTTCCTTCCCCTCCGCCAAATACACTCCCACCGACGGTTTTGGATTGTTTTCTCTTCAGCAACGGCTTCTGCACCTCGGTGGAACACTGAACATCGAAAGCACCCCAGGCCAGGGAATGAAAGTCACCCTGGTCATACCCATTGAGCCAGATTTCGCCTAATTTTTATAAGGATCAAACAAAAAAAGCGTGAAGTGTCCCTTCACGCTTTTTGAGATATGGAAGGTTACAAATTCATTCCGATAGGAAAAGTTTGAGTACTATTTGTGGCGGCTATTGCAACATAAATAAGACCGCCGTTTGAAAAGAACGTGGCAATTTGTATTCCGCCCATGGAAATAGTTCCAGAAATTTTGTTTGTGGAAGTTGAATCATATGCGAATGTCAAAATAGTTGTCGTGGAGTTCACGACTGTCGTTGCTGTTACATTTGCTTTTTTCGTTGTTGGGTCAACAACAGTCGTGTAGTTGATTGTCATGGTTGTTCCGGTTGGGTCAGTGTATATTTCGTTTCCAACGATTCGCACATTTCCGGAAGAGAGGGTTGTAATTGATTCACTGGAGCCGGCCCCCGAAAATTTGTTGCTGGTTTCTGTAAGCTTCCCGTTTGTGTAAAGATAATTTATTTTCTCTACAGTGTTATCCGTGCTGACTTTATTAATTTCTGCAGTTGCTCCGTCTGCTAATTTCTGGGTGACTCCATTATATGTCAAATTACTGAAAGCCATGTTGAGAGAGTAAATGTAGCCAAAATCTTTGTAGTTGGATCCCGAATATATTGCTGCCAGACTTCCGGTTGCTCCGGAGAAGCTATAGACCTCGTTTCCAGAAGAATCTTTTCCCGTTGTAATATTAGGAATTGTAAGACTAAAATTCTTGAGGGCAAGATTCTGGGATGTCAGGGAGGCATTCATCAAAAGTGAAAGCGAATTATTCGTAAAAGTAATATTTCTGGAATTTTCTTTGACTGAATCTGACGGATAATAATTTACATATGGCCAGGAAGAAGAAGCCCCCATTGTACCGTAATTCCCGATATAATATAATCTGGTTTGTGTAGCATTACCGTTGACTCCGGTTATTGTGATTGATCCTGAGCCAATTTGGTCGCCCTGCATTGATATATTTAGGCTGAGCGGTGAAGTAAACGAAAGTTGGGTTGAATCAGTGGCTGTTGAAATGTAATTGAACCCTAGATATGTAGCAAGGGAAATTGTGCCAGCCACTTTTTTTTGAGTAAATTGGGTGACTGCAGAAAATCCTGAAGTCGGTTGCAAAGTAATCTGGCGAATACTGTTTCCATTTGAATCGAACGTTTCAAATGTCAAAGTGCTCGAATTTCCAATTGTAATTTTGGAAATAGCATTATCGCTTGTTTCTATCAGGACACCGGTGAAAGTTCGTTTTGCAATTGGAAGGGAGGTTAAAGGATTGTAATCGGTTATTACAGCGGTACTACCGGTGAACGTGGCCAAACTTGTACTGTTAAAAATTCCCGATGGGCCATAACTTGCTGTGGCAACGCCAGTAACAGCTTCCATCATAATATTGGCCATTCCGTTAACGTCAAGGGCTGAGTTGCCTCCCACCACCGGAATTATTCCGGGAAGCCCCTGATCAGTGATCGATGCATGGACAGATGCTTTTGTATTGACTGGAATCCCTGTAAGAGCAGTATTGAGAGAATCTCTAACTGCTTTTTGAATTTGAATTGAAGTGGAAGTCACGGAATCAGTAGTTGTTTTTAGAGTTGGAACTGAGCTTGGGTTTGGATTAATGTCGAGGTTTGTATTGGTTCCGGTGGAAGTGCCGGTTGATGTGTTGGTAACAGTGTTTGTGGCTGAATTGGTATTAGTGTTTGTATTTGTGTTGGTGGTGGTTGAAGTGTCAACCGAAGTGGTTGCAATACCGAAGGCAATGCTTCCCGCTAGATTTTTCAGACTTTGATCAACTATTGTTGTTCCCACGAGGCTGCTGTTTTGAGCAGCCTGGTTAAGATTTTCCTGAATGGTATTGGCCAAAAGTGTTATTTGGTTTGAAGCTGTGGCATTGTTCTGTAAGTTTGTTTGAAACAAATCAAAGCTTTGATTTGGAGCATTTGCTAACCATGCTTCGTAGACCACCACTTTGGCCGTGGAGTTAGCATCGATTTTTTGCAAGGGGGTCGTAATTCCGGACGAAGGTGTCAAGGTGAATCTTCCGCTAATTAGTGTAATATCTGTACCACCTAATATATTCGTATAGATGACTTCAACTTTATGTTGAGTAAAAGTGTTATCATCGATTGTAACTGGTAGGGTTCCCACCAGGTTGTAACTGGAAGTGGCTCCATTTTGAAGTGAGGGAGTCAGCGATCCGACCCCAAAGTCATTTTCCTTTACGGCAGAGCCATCACCCTTTGTTGAAGTTATTCGGATTTTTACATTTGGCGAAATAAAGTTAGTGGATAATAAAATTTTTGCTTTAGGTTTTTCCCGTAAAGAAGCTGCAAAAGCTGCTGGAGCACCAGCTCCACCTGTTGAAGCAAGTATTGCAATTGAGAAAATTAGCCCCCCGATAGTTGTAGCCGAAGGGGTCCCGTTAGTGCTACAGCCTGCTGTAAAAATAATAGAAAATAATACAGTTAGTAAGATTGCAGAACAAAGTTTCTTCTTCAATGGATGACCTCCAAAAAAATTAATGGGATGTATTTATAAAATTTAAAAATTCAATTGTCAAATCAACGAATTTCAGGGCTGGAAAAAAGAATTTACCGCAGAAATTTGATTATTTTGACATGTTGTACTAAAATCAAATCAAGGGTATTTGTTCTAAAAAATACAGAAAACCAATTGCGGAAATCAGCACTTCTTGCCGATATAAAGTGTTATTCAATTTTTTGCTCTTCCTGGAAATTCTCGATTGTAAATTATTCTTAAGTCTCCCAAGTTTTTTGTAAATTTACGTTAAATCGCTGATTTTTATTTTTTTCACACCTTCAGGGAAGCTGTGAAAAATTAGGGTTATTCACGAAAGTACAACGCCTGAGAATTCCGTCAACAATCATTTGTGATATTTAGCGCTTGGATTTCTTCCGATTTTGGCATTTTTTCACACCTTCAGGGCAATGGCAAATTAATTTTTACTGCCTTCAGGGAGCAGACTTTGGTGATTGAACTGAGACAAGAGCTTCGTTCGGAAAAATCGCAATTATCGGTAATTTAGTAAAAGTGTGCATTTGCCCAGCCTTGTGAAAAAAAACTTGAAAAATTGTTGTTTAAGTATATAATATGGCAACAAAATAGAAAGAATTTTATGTACAAGGCCTCTGGAATAGCAAGATTCGAATTAATCTTGCTTATAATTATATCTGTGTTTGCGCTTGGTTGCCAATCTGATAAACAGGATTTGGCACAGAATCCCTTTGGGCCATCTTTATTGGCGAACGCCATAGGGACAAATGTTTCAATTTGCGGTGAAGTTTTTGAAAATCAATTGCCTTTATCCAATGCAAAAGTTGTAATTGTTTCTCCTCAAGATGCACTTTCTATAGGGGTTTACCGTTTTAAAAATGGAGAAACTGAAAAATTCATAGCTGATCAAAATGATTTTTTCTCGAAAATTTCTTCAAATACACAGACAATTACTGATTCCAACGGTTTTTTTAGATTGGAACGCCTTTCCTTTAAAGAAATTTCTTTGTTTGTCTTTGATGAAAAATCTGGAAAAGCTACTTTTAAAACCGGAATATGGCCTTCTGTTGAGCCCTCCTCAATTTCAGTTGAATTATTGCCCTTTGGCGAAATAAGTGGAACTGTGGTTTCTTCTGACGGTGAACCGATCGAAAATTCTCTCATTTTTTTGAAGGGGGCACCTTATTTCACCGTTTCAAGAAAAGATGGCGGTTTTTCCTTCGATTACGTTCCTCCTGGTTTATATCAATTGAATATTGTAAAACCGGATATGAAATCAGCCATTCAGGTTCCCATCGAAGTTTTTTCCGAGAAAGAGGTCAGATTGGATAATCTAACACTTTCGAAAAATGAGCCTACTGGGCAAATGGGCCAGATTTTTGGAAAGATTCTGGCTAATTCTACTGAAATAATCTTTCCTGCGATTATTTCCTGCGAAAATTCTTCCCTTTTTACAGTATCTGATTTTAATGGCCAGTTCTTTTTTGGAAATTTTCCTATTTGTCAAACCGAATTAACCGTATCTCTTTCTCCAGGAAAAGCAGGAAATTACTTTAGAGTCAAAGTTCAAACCGAACCCGAGAAAACAACTTATTTGAAAATTTCTCGAGACGCGGGTTTAATTGGTTCTTTTCCCTCCATCCTTGATCAAAAAACAGGAAGAGCGACCGATACTTTATCAATAACGCCTGGGATTCGAGGAAAAATAAATGGCTTAATTTCCGATTTTCCAATCTCCTTAACTTTCGTGGATCTCAAAAACGCTTCCTCTTCTCAAAATTATAAGAGCATTGATGTTTTGGAAGAGTCCTTTTTTTGCCCGGCCTCTCCGGGTCACTATAAAATCTTTTTTAAGGGAGACTATTTTGCTTCTCCTTCTGAAGCGCTGAACGATTTTCGCGTTTCCTCTTCCTCTGAGAATATTTTAAATATCGATTTGGTTTCCTGGTATGCTCAACTTCAAGGACAAGTGACTGGAAAAGACCCGAAATACCCTGCCAGGATTTTACTTCTTCGGGATATCGGAGGTGGGTCATTCTGTGAATATGGTCAGTATTTGATCAAGGGGAACGAAACTGAATTCCAGTTCAAAAATTTATCTACAGGTACATATTCTTTTGCAATTGGGAAAAATTATCTTTTTGCATCAGATAGTGCAACAATTTTTACTCTTTCCGAAAACCAGTCTTTTCAAACCGCACTAAATCTCGTTCCGGATTTTCCGGAGATTCACTCAATTGAAATTTTTCCCAAAAAGCTTTTGATCAAAGGACGATTTCCTGAAAAGGACGTTAGCTTCATTGCATTTGATGGGAAAACATCTGTTAAGCTGAATTCCGAATATTTGAACACCTCAGAGGTGTCATCGGATATTTCACTCTCCCCTGGAACATATTCTTTGTCCATTGAAATCGAAGATGGTTTTTGTAAAACAGATGAAAAGGAATTTTTTGTTCCTTTTATTGACACTCCCGAAATTATTTCTTGCGAGCGTGGATTAAAAGAACTGAAGATCAACTGGAAACCGATTGTCGGAGCTGAGTCTTATCTAGTTTCATTGAACGATGAGGAAAAAGTTAAACTTGAGCCGACAATTTGTTCTTTTACTTTTAAAAACTTGTCTTCTGCTGCTCGTTACAATATTTCAGTAACGGCAAGTGGGCAATCTCTCAATTCTTCTTGTACTGCCAATCTTGTAGCTTCGACTTTAAGAGGATTTGACCAACCTCAGATTATTGACACCAATATTGGGATTGAAGATTTTCGCGGGGGACAGGTTAAAGGTGGAAGATATTTTTCAATTTCATCACACAATTCCGAAAAATCTCTTTTCAGGGTAAACTTCGATGATTCCAGTATTGCTTCCGTTCCCTTAAAATTTTCCGGAGAAATTGGACCGTTTTATGTCGGTAAGTTTGTTTACTTGAGTATTTTTTCCCCTAGATCAATAACAATTTCCAAGTTTGATCCTGATTCTTTGAAATTTTGTGGAAATTATTGTTTACCAAATTTTGATTCAGGAGGAAAGGCTAAATTTTTTGAGAAGGATGGGATTTTATTTGTCATTACCTCAGGAACAAAAGATGAGCACTTTCAAGCTTTTCTTAATTGTTTATCTATGAATGACTTTTCCGAGAAGGTTCCCGGAACCAAAATTGAATTTTTATCTCAGGATGGGGACTTTGTTTTTCAAACTTGGGAAAATAACAAATCAATCATTGCACAAGAAAATGGAAAGTTTTTCATACTTGATGACTTTAGTCTGAAAAATATTGCAAAAAAAGGTATGGGGTCGAATGTCAGCGATCTATCGTGTTTTAAAGATCAGGATTCCTGTGGTTTTGTGGTAGTGGAAGATCATCGTCAGGTTAGGAAAATTTCGCTCTCTCTTGCCTCTGAATCCAAAAGAATAGCTCAGGATGCAGATGAAGCTGTTGTCGATCATCAAGGGGGATTATGGATTGTTAATGAGTTCTCCGCAAACAAACCATCTACTTTGACAAGAATTCATCCCGTCACAGGAGAAACTGAAACTTTCGACTTGGAAAATCATATTTTTTCGCGTTCCTTTGGCAAAAATGCAATGAATTATGACTTCCTTGAACAAAAAATAGCAGTCTCTTGTAACTTGAAAGGCAAGCTACAACTGGCTATTTTTGATGCTGGATATTAAAAGTTTTATTTCCTTGAAAAAAGCCATCTGAAAAAATTATAATACTTTAATGAACCATATTATTTCTCATTGGAAGAAGTATTTCGGTTTTTTGATTAGTGCGCTTTTCTTATGGTTAGCATTAAGAAAGGTTGAATGGGATAAAATCCCTCCACTGATTGCTCAGGCCAAGCTGGGGTTGTTGTATTTACCCATCATTTCTTTTACTTGTGAGCACGTTTTTCGAGCATTCCGTTGGAATTCAATTCTTCGAGGTCGAAATATCCCTTTTTACAGTTTATATTCCGGAATTGTTTTTTGCTATTTTTTCAACAATATTCTTCCGGCCAGAGCGGGAGAAATAATTCGCTCATACCACCTTGGAAAAGGGGGAATAATATCCACCTCGGAAGCATTTGGATCCGTTTTTCTTGAACGCTTTCTGGATGGGCTTTTTGTTATATCCATTCTGGCTTATTTGATTTTTTCTTTTAAACTTCCAGGAGTAATTGAGAAAGCTATTTTTTCGGCAGTCATCTTTTACGCCGGTATTTTTGTTTTTATGGCTCTCCTTCAGTATAAGAAGCCAGCTGTTGACAGGTTTTTTCATTTTTTTCTAAAACCGCTTCCAGAAAAATTACAGGAAAGAATCATTCGCATTGAAGATTCTTTCGTTAAAGGTTTTGCTTTGATAAAATATCCCGGACCTTTTTTAAATTCAATCATCTGGACTTATATTTCCTGGGCTTTTTCGCTTTTCACGATTTGGTTGCAGTTGAAAATCTGGTCGATCCCTCTGGAAATGCCACAATTATTCCTCTTTGTCGGAATTTTATCAATCGGGGCGATGATTCCTTCAAGTCCTGGAATGATTGGTATTTATCAATACTGCTGTGTGTTAGCGCTCACCGATATCATCGGACTTGAAAAAGAAAAGGCAGTCGCTTTTAGCCTTGCCAGCCACATTTTTTCATACTTCTATGTTCTGTTTGTTGGGGTAATTTTAATGTTTTATGAAAACATTTCTTTTCGTGAGTTATCCAAAGAAGCGGAACAGGAACCCGTTGAAGAACCCCTTTAATTCTTCGCAAACTGTCGAAGACGGCCCCTCCCAGGATTTTTCCGATGTTTCGGGGAAAACGGTTTCTGATGATGAGGGAATTTCCAATGTCCAATCGCCGTCACATTTTTCAACCTCATTCAGGGATTGGAAGATAGAGAAAGCTTTTTCAGCCAAGGGCGGGGAATCTGATCTTTTTCTTGTACAAAAAGACGGACGAGAATGTATTCTTAAACTTTATCGTCAGGGAATTTCTCCGAAAAAAGCTATCTACGCCAAACTTGAAGCGTTAATTGCAAGTGATCCTATTGCTTTTGTCAAGATCCATGAATTCGGATTGGATGAACAAACCGGGAGGTTTTTCGAACTCCAGGAATATCTTCAATCCGGAACTCTTGAGGATTTCCTCAAAGGGAAAAAATTATCCGACGAGAATACACGATCAATTCTTCTTTCAATTTCAAATTTCCTTTCCAAAATTCATTCTGAAGGAATACTTCATCTTGATTTAAAGCCATCTAATATTCTCATTCGATCAGCCGAACCACTGAAAATTGCCATTACTGACTTTGGAATTTCTTCAATACTTGAAGAAAGTGAATTAAAGAAATTTACAAAAGTTAAAGGAACGAGTCTTTATCAATCTCCGGAGAGCTTATCGGGGGTAGTTGGAATCGAGAGTGATTGGTGGTCTTTGGGCGTAATTATTCTGGAGATCCTCGTTGGAGAACATCCATTTGAAGGTTTAAAGCGGCAGTCTGTTTTCTATCAGATTGTTACCAAAGGTCTTCCGATTCATGAGTCAGTTACAGGGAGATGGAGAAATCTGGTTCAAGGCCTTTTGACTCGAAATCCTGGGCATAGATGGGGAACCACTCAGATATTTGCCTGGCTGAAAGGCGAAAATCCTCGAAATTATGAGGAGGAAATCTCGCAAACCGGTGAGAAAAGTGCGCGAAAAGTGATTAACAAACTTTCCGTCCCCAAAAAATTTATGGGGAAATTATTTGACTCACTTGAAGAATTGTTGGAAGCGTTTTCTTCTTCTTCTGAAGGTTGGGAAGTTGGAGTGAAAGCTTTGGAGCAAGGGCATATTTCAGGTTGGCTAAAAAATAATCATGATTTAGAAAGAGCAGATAGAGTGTCGAGAATTTCCGGATCAGGAGATTCAGTCGACCTTTCGCTCTTCAGATTGATTAGTGATTTTTGTCCGCATTTAGGCCCTGCCTGGTGTGGGAAGCCTCTTAATCGAGATTTTTTTGACCGAATTCTTTCAGGAGCGGGTGCTTCGAAATTAAATCAGCGTGAGGAAACGTTTCTGACTTTGCTTTTTAACGGAGAGTTGAAGCGAACCATGGAGACCTGTCTTCCCAGGATTTCGGATGAATATGTGGAATACTTAAGGTTGGCTGTTTCAATAAATAAAGGCCGCTTGAGTCCTTTGCCCCTCGCGAAAAAGGCACTCGCTTTAAAAATAGCTGTTGAAGGGCAAGTGAATACCGATATCAGCCAGGCTGTAAAGACCCCTGGTTTGTTGACTTTGTTAAGAAATGAAGGAATTCTCGATATCAAACAAATGCTGAATTTGAGCTTGAATGCGTCATCTTATTTCCGGGAAGATCCAAACAGACGCTCGCTCATCGATTTGAAGTATCAGTTTCTTTTGGATATTTTCTCGACAGAACCCAAACTCATCGAAAAGTTGTCAAATTTCTGGATTTTCGGGGAAATGCACATTTCTGATGTTCAGGAGTTATTAGGAATACTGTCGAAAAACCCTGATCTTCATAATAATCTGAAGCCGTTGATTGGATTTTTGGGTGATGATTGCTGGAGTTTGAACGCGAAGCAGATTCCCTTGTTTATAAAAATAAAAAGAGGAATGGGGGATTTCAAGGAAGCACTATTACCTCCGGAATTTGAAAAAATGATTGAGAATATTCAAAGAAAACAGGAAAACATAAGAATTAATGAAAAGGGCAACTTTTTTGAGGATTTGAAATTCCTTGAGGAAATTCCAACTGAGACGACCAAATTGAAAAAACGAGGCTGGAATGGGTTGACAAACTGGAAGGATGTTGAAAAGAAACTATCAGAGTTTGGAATAAACAAAGTTGAAAAATACAATAAAGTTGTACTAGCGGCAATTTTTGATTTTTTCCAAAATTGGGGAAAATTTCAGGAAAAAGTCCGAAATGAACAAGGAAAACAAGTATTTCTTTTGCTTATTGCATGCTTGAGTTTGTTGTCAGGCATGGGAACGTGGTTTCTTGAAAAGAATTTAATATGTATATTGTTTTTAATTGTTTTTGGAATTAGTGTTTTTGTAGGATTCTATAAAATACTTGAAAGAGGCAGGGAAAAAAAAGAATTGGTTTCAAAATTACAATTGGTTCTGTCAAAAAATTATGTAGTACAATAGCTAGTATCACCACAATCATTGGACTTTTGGGTATGTGAGGTGATACGAACAGTAGGGAGAATTGAGATTATGAAACTTCAGTTTGATGAAAAGCAAGCATTTTCACAAAAAATGGAAGCGATTGGGAGACTTGCTGCGGGAATAGCTCATGAAATAAACACTCCCATGCAGTATATTGGAGACAATACAAGGTTTCTAAAAGATGCGTTTGGTGATATTTTGCGCTTGATAGTAATTTACCGGAAATATTTTGCCGAACTGCCTGAAGGTGATGAAACTCGCAAAATAGTTGCTGTTATCGAAGCTGAGGAAAAAAAAGCCGACATTACTTTCCTTAAGGAAGAAATTCCCAAGGCAATTCAGCAATCGCTTGATGGAATCGACCGGGTTTCAAAAATTGTTCTGGCAATGAAAGAGTTTGGACATCCTGGTTTCAAAGAAAAAACGTTTTCGGATATTAATCGGGGAATTCATAATACAGTTATTATTTCCAGAAACGAGTGGAAATACGTTTCCGAATTGAAACTTGAACTTCAGGAAAAGTTTCCCAGAGTTTTTTGCTCAATTGATGAGCTTAATCAGGTGATACTGAATCTGATTGTGAATTCTTCTCATGCAATCGAAGAACAAATCCGAAGAAAGGTGTATGAGAAAGGACTGATAATAATAAAAACTTATTCTCAGGATGATTTTGCCGTGATTCGGATTACAGATAATGGTTGTGGAATTCCAAATGTAAACCTCCAGAAAATTTTTGACCCCTTTTTTACTACCAAAGAAGTTGGCAAAGGGACTGGACAGGGATTGGCGATAGCTCATGACGTCATTGTCAACAAGCATAGAGGAAGCATCGATGTGGAATCTGAACCAGGATTGGGAGCTACTTTCATTATCAAAATCCCCTTTGACTCGAATTCTGATAGGAGCAAAAGCTAGATGAAACCAGCTATTTTATTTGTTGACGATGAACCGAATGTTATCGAAGGGCTTAAACGAATGTTTCGAGCTTACCGTGATGAATGGGATATGTATTTTGCATCGAGTGGTGAAGAAGCCCTTGAATGGATGGAAGAAAAAAAGATGGACGTGATTATTAGCGATTTGCGCATGCCCAAAATGACTGGCTCCCAATTGCTTGAAAAGGTGCAAAAACGCTTTCCACACACCGTCAGGATCGTTCTTTCCGGTGAATCGGACTCTGATTTCGTTCTTCCATCTGCAAGATGTGCCCATCAGTTTTTTGCTAAACCATGCGATCCTGAAGTGTTAAGAAAAGCTCTCTCCCGTTCACTTGGATTAAGGCAAATTCTCAAAAATTCGTCCCTTCTCGATATAATTAACGGGATTCCTTATCTTCCAAGTCTTCCAAAAATTTATAACATGCTCTTAAGCGAGCTTGAGTCGCCCAATTCTTCAGCAAAAAGCATTGGGGACATAATTGCACGTGATGTCACTATGACTGCACGAGTTTTACAATTGGTAAATTCAGCTTTTTTCGGTCTTCCCCGTCGGGTTACGACCACTCAGGAAGCTGTATTATTGCTGGGGATAAACATAATTAAGTCTTTGGTCCTATACGTTAAACTGTTTTATTCAGCTCCTGATGAACCGCTTCCAGGGATGTCATTGGACGATCTTTGGACTCACAGCAGCCAGGTTGGAGTACTTGCTCGTGAAATAGTCTGTGACCAGGGCGGTGACAAGACTATGATGGAGGAAGCCGTTATCGCAGGTATGATGCACGATGTTGGAAAGCTTCTTTTGTTGGATGCTCCAGGTTACATGGCAAAAGTAAGAATGCAGATGAGGGAAGGAAAGTGCTTTTCTGAGTCGGAGTATGAAGTATTTTCCGCCTCCCATGCTGAAGTTGGTGGATACCTTCTGGGAATATGGGGATTACCGGAAGAAATCGTTGAAACCGTTGCTCTCCATCACAGGCCATCCTTACTTCCAACTGATGGGTTTTCGCTCCTAACAGCAATACATGTTGCGGACGAATTTTTAATTGCAGGGAAAAGTGGAAAACCCCTTTACGATGAAGAATATTTGAAGGGAATCGGAGTGTGGAATAAGGTTAAGAGTTGGGAGAAATTTGCTTCCAAATTTGAATAGTACTCATTTCATTTTAGGTGTAATGGAAATTTTGCAAAAATTTGCAACACGCGGTTAGGGAATGTGCGAAGTAATAACCTGGTTCGACAAAAGTGCCCCCGAGCGGGTCTTCAATAGCGTGGCAATTTTTCAAGAAGCCTATTTTTTACAACCTGCAGGGTTAGCGCCTATCAATTCGTGCCTGGATCTTTTCCACCGATTTTAGCAAGGTGGATCGCACTGACATTATGAGCTGTAATATGGGTCAGTGAAAAAAAGTGTTGTTGTTTAAAAAAAGAATAGTATATTAATATTAAGAGAGACCCATAAAGATAATAATTTGAGGATTGGAGGGAGGAAAAGGTGAAAAATTCTCTATTTGAAACCCTTTGTTGTTGCTTAAACGTTTTTGCTTGTCGGGAGAACGCAACTCAAGCGATCCATTGTGTTCTACGCTCATTTCATACCCATTTTAACGCAGCTTACTCGATTGTAGTACTTCAAAATCCGGAAAATGAGAATCTTGAAATTGCCCACTACAATGACGTTTCCATGACGGTCGCTCATGATTTCCGAAGAGGAATTGGGAATGGCCCGATTGGTAAACTCTTCTACTCCGAGCACGTTATAGAAGTTTGCCGGAAGTCACCCAAGGAGGATTACGAAGATTTTCTAATCGACAATCCTTATGAAGAAGTAATGGCTTCGCAAATTATTTTCGGACGACGCACAATTGGCTATATTGCTGTTTACTTTAATGAATCAGGGAAAATCACTCACGAAAATAAAGAATTTCTTCAAGCGATCTGCCGAATCTATTCCGAAGCTTTGGAAGTAGAAGAATTGAAAGATTCAGTGAATCAATTGCGGCGCTACTGCCCGGAAACAGGATTGCTATGCCCATCATTTTTTCTTCAAAAACTTGGAGATGAAGTTCCACGTTCCATTCGTTACAATATTCCATTGACCTTGGCAATTATGGATAATGACAATTTTAAAGAGATCCTTAATCTCTATGGGCTTCAAATTGCCCGAGAGATGTTTAAAGAATTGGCTGATGAGTTGAAAATCTGCATCAGAGGAATAGACGTCCTCGGAATTTATGGTACAGATGAATTTATTTTATTCATGCCAAATACTTCAATGGAAAGTTCTGAAATAATGATTCGCAGATTCCAGGAGACACTGAAAGTAAAAAAGTTCACTCAAAAGGAAGTTTCAACATCCTTTTCCTTCGGTATGACCGAAGTCGTAAAATCCGATACACTCGACTCATTAATGAAAAGGGTGTTAAGTGGACTTTTCAAAGCTCGCTGCTCAGGAAAAGGGCTGCTTGTGAAAGTATAGTAGCCGATATTTACGGTTTCTTCAAAGCTTCGAAGCCCGAAATTACGTCGAATAATTCTTCGTCAATGAAGCTCTGACGCAATTGGTTGAACGCCCTGCCTAATTCCTCAAGTCGTTCGTCGGTGTTTTTCTCCGCACGCTGCATTGCAGCAAGACGTGTGGCGTGTTCGCTTACGCCGGAACTGGCGCAGGCTTTGAAAAGTGAAACGAATAGAAACTCCCTGACCAGTGCTGAAAACATCACATTCGCTCCCCCGAATAATTCAGGAAAAATCCGTGTCGGCCATGGCAATGCCTTCAAACCCGACAACCAGTTTTTGTCCAGTGGAAAAACGCTTTCACGGATATGTTCGAAACCATGACTGGAAGAAGGTTGGTTATAGAAAAGTTGAATTCCGGTGACTCTATTTTTTTCTCTCTCGGATTCAATTTCTGTCAGAAGCTGGCTCATGAGCCCCGGAATGGTTTCAACTGATTCCGGAACATGAATAGGTGCCATAAGATGAAAGGGACCATCGGGAAGTTTCAAATGGACGCGCTCACCGACGGGCCAGACGAGTGTGTCCCCTTTGTATTCCCGCAGATTTTCTGTTACAAATCTTGCCAGTTGGTCATTGAATCCGCCCACCATTCCCTGGTCAGTGCCAAAAACGATTACAGCAAGGGCGCCAGAAGGCTTTTTGGTAGCTAGTTCGTAGATAAGCGGATCGGCGTTCCTGAAGAAAGAAGTAATTCCCATTTCCACGGTTCGTACATAACTATTCAGCGACTGAAGCGCCTTTTCATATGGTCCTATGCTTACAGCGGCAAGGGTTTTCATCGTTCGGATAACAGATTTCAACCCCTGGGCGCTTTTAATTTGCCGTCCAAGAACGGCAGGGGTCTGGCTCATTTTTTCTCCCAAAAGCTTTCCAGGGCTTTTCCTGCAAACTTGAGGATCTCTTCTTTGGAGGCTTTGTCCAGTGGTATTTTGGAAACAATAGCGTCCCGTATGGCAACCGGGATTTGAGGGACGATCTTTCGCACAGCCAGTTCGGCTTCAACCATCGACTCTTCAGGAACCTGATCGAACAGCCCTCCGGTTAAAGCAAGCAAGATTGCCATCTGCTCATGGACTGTAAGAAGATCATTGGAAGATTGCTTCAGGCAAAGCCTTATCCGACGCCCGTGGGCTATAATCTTTCTTGTATGCTCGTCAAGCCTTGTTCCAAAGCGGGAAAACATTTCCAGCTCTTCAAACTGTGAATAGAAGAGTTTCAGTTCCCCTGAAACAGTCTGATACGCTGGAAGTTGAGTTTTTCCGCCTACTCTGGAGACGGATTTACTGACGTCAATAGCAGGAAGCAGGCCTTTCTGGAATAATACGGGAGAAAGGTATAGCTGCCCATCCGTGATCGAAATCAGATTGGTGGGAATGTATGCGGAAATGTTCTGTGCTTCGGTTTCGACGATCGGAAGCGCTGTCAGCGACCCTCCGCCATGTTCCTGGCGAAGGTGGGTTGCCCGTTCAAGCAGACGTGAATGGATGTAGAAGATATCACCAGGAAAAGCTTCACGGCCCGGTGGGCGACGGAATGCCAATGAAAGCTCACGATAGGCTCGCGCATGACTTCCCAGATCGTCAAAGACAACAAGGACATCAGAGCCACGTTCCATAAAATATTCTCCCATTGCGGTAGCAGCATAAGGGGTGACATATTGTAATCCGGGCCCATTCTCTGCCTCAGCCACCACAACGATGGAGTTTTCCATTGCTCCCGATTCCTTCAGCTCTGCGATCACCTTGGCAACAGAAGCACCACGTTGTCCAATTGCGCAATAGATACATATAACACCCTTGTCACGCTGATTGATCATAGTCGAAACGGCAATTGATGTTTTCCCGGTTTGGCGATCTCCGACAATCAGCTGACGCTGACCTCGACCAATCGGAATCAGTGCGTCTACAACTTTGATTCCTGTTTGCAAAGGAACTGTAACTGGAAGCCGGTTCATGATCGGGGGTGCCTCACGCTCTATCGGCCTTCTTTCAGAGAAAGCCAGGCTTCCCTTTCCATCAAGTGGAAGTCCGGTTGCGTCTATCACTCTTCCCAGTAGCCCTTCGCCTACCGGAGTGTCAATAACGCGGTTCAACCGCTTGGCTTCCATTCCAGCCGCCAAAGTTGAACTGGAACCAAGTATGACACAACCAACTTCATTTTCGTCAAGATTGAAAATCATTCCAATCTGGCCGTTTTCGAAGCCTATCACTTCTTCAGATCCTGCGCCAGGAAGGCCTGTAACCATAACCACACCGGGAGAGACAGATTTAATCAAACCTATTTCCCGGCTGACGATAGCTGGCAAATGCTCTCCGCGAACAAGCTCAAAAGCGCGAAAAATTTTGTCGAGCGACTTCAATTCAGAGTTTTTAAGCTCATGATTCGCCATGTTTTTCCTGTTCCATAAAAGCTCTTACCTTTTCTTCAAGCCCTAAAGTGTATTCCAAGGCTGTCCAGGAAATTTTGCAGCCCCCAATAAGCGCTTCCACTCCGCAGATTATTTCAGGGGAATTCTGAAAAGAAAAGCGTTTAGCGTTAATTCCTTCGACTTCGAAAACACTGAAAATTTTGTTTCGACCTTCCTCAGAAAGCTCAAATGCGCTTTTAATAACAATATTCGATGTGTCATTCTGACGTATGCCAATCAACTTCTCTTTTTCATCCGGAGAAAGTTTTTGCAGCCGTCGAGAAAAAACTTCGATAATTCGCTCTTCAACCGACGAATCAGCAAGATCAGAAAACATCTTTCTTGTCATGGCAAACAACTCATGCTGAACAAGCACTGAAAGTTCACGGTCAAAAGCTTCGTGTTCCTGTACGAGATTCTCCCGCCAACGTTCCCTTAGAGCATCGATTTCGGCTCTTAAATCGTTAGTCATCTGTTTTTTTCGCTCTTCAATTTTTGCTATGACGCTTTTTAGTTTTTCGTTTCTATCAGATTCGAAATCCTCATTTTTTTTGACCAAAAGAAGCTGTTGTTCGTTAGCTGCAATCTTAGCTTTTTCAGCCTCCTGAATTTGGGTTAAAATTTGAAGCTGGCGTTCCTGCATGACTCCAAGAATTGGTTTATATAAAAATCGTTTTAACAACCATGCCAGAATAAGGAAATTGACAATCTGTGCGCAAACAGTAAACCAATTGATCAACATGGGTCAATGTGCTGCCTTCGACAAAAAGTAGTTCCAAAAAGGGTTTGCAAAAAGCAGGATCATCGAAATGACAAAGCAGTAAATGGCCATCGATTCGATCATGGCAAGGCCGATAAATAGGGTTCGACTGAGGGTTGAGGCTTCGTCCGGTTGTTGAGCGAGCGAAGTCAGTGCTGAGGCCACAGCAGTTCCTTCGCCAATCCCCGGGCCAAGGCTTCCCAATCCCATGGTTATGCCTGCCGTAAAAATTGAAACCGCAGAAATGATAGTAAGAGGGTCCATGCAGATCTCCTTTTCTTTTATTCTTCCCCCATTGCGGCGGCAATGAAAACAGTCGCCAGAATGCTGAATATATATGCCTGTACCATACCGGTTAACAAACCGAGAACTTTCATTATGACGGGAAAAAACAACGGGGCTATTGTTAGCAGTATTCCACCGACCATGCTTTCACTCATTACATTTCCAAATAGTCTGACAGCAAGTGCAAGAGTGCGAGAGAGCTCGCTCATAACATGAAATGGGAGCATAATGATTGTGGGTTTGCAAAACGAGCGCAGATATGCTTTCAATCCCCGCTCTGAAATTCCGTATAACGGAACATTGACAAATACGCCGAATGCCAGGGCGGAAGTAGTTGACAAAGAACCTGTTGGAGCTTCATAAAACGGAAAAATCGCAAGAAAATTGGAAGTGGCGATAAAAATGAATAAGGTTCCCAGAAACGGCAAAAATTCTTCTGGGTTACGCATTCCGGTCTCTTTGAATTGTTTCACCGCTAGCTCTACAACAGATTCAAGAAAGTTCTGCCATCGGGAAATTTGTGCGGTGGAAGACAATTTTCTGGTTATCAGCCAGGCGCCCATAGACAAGAACAACATTATCGCCCAGGTTGTAACTATGGTTAGATTTAATGAGACAAAGCCGTATTGCCAAAAAATGATGTTATCAGGGCTAATATGCATTTCTGACGTCCTTTGTCCTGGGTCGATTTGATAAATCACGAGAAATTGTTCTTTTGACCAGATTTGTCAGCAGAATGCGCGTTCCGATGAAACCTGTAAGACAGAAACCCCAGGCGCATCCGGAACCTCTACAAACACATAAGAACAAAGCAACTACTACAATTGCTCGAATCAGAAAACTTTTAAGAAAAAAATTAGATTTTTTTCGTTGGGAGATCCCTGTTTTTATTGTCCACCAGAGGCTACCAAAAAAGATAAGTGAAGCGCCGGCACCCAACCCAAATGCAGGAAAACATCTTAACAGTTCAGTCATGCTTTTGCTCCTCTACTTCCCTTTTAACGCGCTCGTATTCTTTCGAAAGCCAAAGCCATGCGTTGATACATCCAAAGCCGATTCCTCCACCTAAAAGCATTAGCGCCCAAGAGTAAACTCCAGGATAATTTCCATCAATCCATGATCCGAATGAAACTCCAATCAAACCGGGTAGGACAATTGTCCAACCAACGCGGCCAAACATCGCCAGCCCTTGCCAGATTCCAATGTTTTTTCGCATCTCAGCACGTTTTCTTCTTTCCTCTCTGGAACCGATTTTTTCAGTAAATCGCACCGAATGTCCGATCTGTTTTTCTGTCTTTTTACCCACGTTGTAAAACATCCATCAGTCTTCGCACAAACCCGCTTTCCAGTTTTGCCAAAGCTGTTTTTACATCATGGTCTCGATCTCTGATTTCCTTGAATTCTCTTTCCAGTGATTCTCGCAAACCTCCAGCAATTTTTTCTTCCATGGCATGTCTTACAGAAATAAGAACTTCAGGTCCGGCTTTAACCAGTATTCCCTCATCTATAGCAATGTTGATGCGACCTTGATCTTTTGTTTCATAGGTCAGTAATCCCGGAACCAATGAAATAGCGCAATCCCGACGATTGGGGAACATTCCGACAGAACCTTCACTGGTTTCAATTTTTACCATTAAAACATTGTCAGTCTCCAAAAATACTCTGGACGGCAAAAGGATTTTCAGATGCAATTTTTTGTCCTCCCTCTAAGACAAACGCTTGCTCGATTTCATTATCGCTTCAACTTTTCTCAGCGACCGGATTTTGGCAATTTAAACGGGCCGAAAGTTTCATTTTGAAAATTCTCAACTTATTGCAATCTAAGCAAAAGTGTGCGTTTGACCTGATCCTCTATTTCACTTGAATCCTTAATACCCCGATTTTCAAATAATGAGTCAAATTCAAAATTACATAGACCAATTTCTCGCTCGTTTCGACTCCATTCACAAGCTGTGATAAATTTCAATGATTCTCAAAAGTACAATGCTCAGGAACCCCCTGCTGGAAAAGAAATGTGATGTTTTTCACACCTTCTCGGCAACCATCTTCTACTTCCGCTTTTTTTTGGTCTCTCGCTGGCCAACTTAAGCTGAGTTGAGGATGATTGGTGTTATGGATTTTTCGTTCCGGCTTCACTGATTGCCCCTATCATGTAAAGATTGCTCTCAGAAACATCTTTGAATTCGTCGTTCAGTATCCTTTCACAACCATCCAGAGCATCGGAAAGTGATACTGTGCGACCTTGGACTCCGGTAAAATGTCCAGTGGTATGAAATGGCTGTGTGAAAAAGCGCTCGAGGCGTCTGGCTCGGAAAACAATTTTCCGATCCTCTTCAGACAATTGTTCCATTCCAAGCATTGCGATGATATCTTTGATCTCCTCGTAATGAGAAAGGGTTTCGCGTATTTTTCGGGCAAGGTTGTAATGTCTTTCTCCCACAATTTCCGATGAAAGAAGACGGGAATTGGATTGCAAAGGATCTATTGCCGGAAAAAAACCTTCACTCGCTCGTTTTCTGGACAAAACTATGGTTGATGAAAGATGAGAAAAAGTGTGAACTGCGGCCGGGTCAGTAAAGTCGTCAGCTGGCACATACACCGCCTGGATGGAAGTAATACTTCCTGTGTCCGTACCGGAAATTCTTTCCTCCAACTGTGAAAGTTCGGTTGCAAGCGTAGGTTGATAACCAAGCCGCGATGGAAGATAACCCATCAAGCCGGAAACTTCAGAACCGGCTTGAATGAACCTGAAAATATTGTCTATAAGTAGCAGCACATCACGGTGTTCGTCGTCCCTGAAATATTCAGCCATTGTTAGTGCCACGTTTCCTACCCTGAAACGACAGCCTGGCTGCTCATTCATCTGTCCGAACACCATGACAGTGTTCGGCAGAACACCGGCCGATTTCATGTCACGATAAAGTTCTTCCCCTTCGCGACAACGTTCGCCGATTCCGCAGAAAATGCTGACCCCTTCGTGGCGTTTGACCATGTTATTGATCATTTCTGTGAGAAGAACTGTCTTCCCAACTCCGGCGCCCCCAAATAACCCGCTTTTTCCCCCACGTTCCAATGGAATCAGGACGTCAACAATCTTAATGCCGGTCTCGAAGGGTTCGGTTTTGCCTGTGCGCCGTGAAAGCGGAGGGGGAGACCCGTGAACGGGACGCCATTCCACCTCTTCAGGGGGATCGAACCCGTCTATGGTCTGCCCGAAAACATTGAACATTCGGGAAAGAATTTTTTTTCCTATGGGTGCTTGAAGTGGAACTCCCGTATCAACTATCGGGCTTCCGCGGGAAAGCCCTTGAGCTGGAGTTAATGCAATGCCCCTCACAAGATCATTTCCCAAATGAGAAAGCACTTCAACGCTGATGTTTCCCTGTGGTCCTGCATGTAAAACCGAATAAATTGCAGGCGTTCCCTGGTCGAAACGGGCTTCTACCACAGTCCCCCGAACGGCCACTATTACACCTTGTCGTGAATTTGACAGTGTTTCAGTCAGTTTAACAGCCATCTGACAACCACCTCAAATACACAACAAAGCAGGAAGCAACGCCAATGGATTTTTTAATATCCAACTCACTAAGCATATCTTTATCTACAATATAGGATAAATCTTTATTTTTTTCTTGGCAAGAGGAAAAGATATTTTTCAGCAATTCGGCGAGTATTTCTGCCGATTGGTATTGGCACAAATTTTCACCTTCTCACAAAAAAAGAAACCCCATTTTTAGAAAATGGCTTCTCAGGGCAATCCAGACATTGACCGAAAGTTGCTGGAAATTTTCAGATGAGTTCTGAAGTTTTTTGTTTTCCGGAAAGCTTCTATTTTATTTCGAGCTTTGGAGAGAAGGATTTTGGAATGGTCCAGTAAAAATAGACAAAATTTTATGCATTTATAAAACCAGAATGGGATGATGCATGCAAAAGGGCATAACGAATAAAGATCCCCCGTGGGTAGCCATATTATCAAAAAAGCATGAAGAAAATACCAGCAAAAATTACCGATAAAGTAAAATTGAAATATAGTTAATATATGTTATATTATAAATATATAAGTTAAAAATAGGTAAAAATGGAATTTGAATTTTCAGACAAACATCTTAAAACACTTTACGAAACTGGTCAAGATAAGAAGCTGCGATTGCCCCAGGGCCTTGCACAAAAGTTTGTAGAGCGGGTAAACAGAATTGAAGCCGCAGTCACGATATACGACTTGCGTATTCCGCCTTCTATGGCGTTTGAATCATTGGATGGATATGAAAACCGTTTTTCTATTCGAATCAATGATCAATACAGACTTATTTTCGAAATCGACTTTCGAGATAGGGAAAGAACGTTTGGAAAAGTTTCCATTTTGAAGATTTCCAAGCATTACGAAGACTAAAAGGAGGGAACCATATGGGTACACACCAACCGTTCATAAACCTTGGGCCGGGTGATAGCATAAAAGAAGATATGGAATTTTATGGTTGGAATCAAAAAGATGCGGCTGAGATTCTTGGTATCAGTGAAAAACATCTCAGTCAGCTTATCAACAACAAAATCAGGATAACCGCTGAAATGGCACAGTTATTGAGTAGCGTTTTCAAACAGAGTCCTGAATTTTGGTTGCAACTGGATGCACATTACCGATTAAGAATGGAAAAGGATAAGCCAAATCCGGACCCAGCCGCAAGAGCGCAAATTTTTCAATACATGCCTATTCGTGAAATGCAAAAGAAAGGTTGGCTGGGGAAAAAAACTGCCAATATTTTCGATGAAGTAAAGAAATTTTGGAATATCCCGGTCATTGATTTTGCCTTTCTTCAAAAACAAACCCAATCTGTCTGTTTTAGAAAATCCCCGGCATATACTCAATTTAATTCAAATTTTGCGTTGGCCTGGCTGCAGAAAGTAAAAAATGAAGCTAGGAAAGCCCCTCTGGAGTTTTCCTATAATCGAACGGCATTAGAAATGCTTGCTCTCAAGGTAACGGAATTTACCAATAAGGAAAACGGAATTAAAGAATTTTTTCAGGTCCTAAAAAGAGCGGGAGTTCTTTTTCTTTTTCTTCCACACCTGGAAAAAACATATACAGATGGAGCAGCACTGTGGGTAGAGAACAATCCGGTAATTGTTTATACTGGAAGACTGGATAGAAACGATAACTTTTGGTTTACGATCACTCATGAAATAGGGCATGTTTTATTGCATGAAAAAAAGCTGAAACAAGAAAGTCCCTTTTTGGATGTTTTAGATAAAGATGGGGCACCGCTAACCACCGAAGATCAACAGGCTGATATCTTTGCGCGCGAGCGGTTGAGGATTCCGGAGATTTTGCGGGCCTTTTCCGAAAAAATAAGAATTTCAAAAAAACAATTGCTGAATTTTGCAAACATCTTTAATCTCCACCCTGGAATAATCGTTGGTTGTCTTCAATATGAGAAGATCATCTCATATAGCTTTTTTAATCAATTCAAAGAAACTGTAAAGGATAAATTGACACAGCTTTTTAGTTAGCTTTTTAATCTTTAAAGTTTGCTGAGATCTTTTTTCGTAATTTGGCCATTTTTGCGTCTTGTAGACCCCTTAGAATGCTTTTTAATGCTTCTTCGTTTCGTTTTGATGAAGCCCAATTTCTTTTGCAGAAAATTGTTTTCTTGCTTTAATTTTCGCAAGGAATTCATCGGCCGAAAGGCAGTTTATTATCTGTTCTTTTGTTAGTCCACCTTTTCGGGCAATTCCAATTCCGAATTTATAAGCGGAAAGCTCATCGGTATCATGAGCATCGCATCCAATTGAAAATAGATGCCCGAGGTTGGCAATTTTTCTTATCATTCGCCAATCCAAGTCAAGCCTTTTGGGGTGAGCATTTATCTCCAGGATTGTTTTTTTCTTCAAGCACACATCGAGAAGCTTATCTATATCCATTGGGTATGGTTCCCGTTCTAATAAAAGCCGGTTCGTAGGATGGCCCCATATGTCGGAAAATGGATTCTCAAGCGCACATTGCAGTCTTTCAGTCATCTTTTCTGTGTCGGATGTTTTGGAGTGGGCAGAAATGATAACGAAATCGTATTTGGAAAGGAGTTCAGGTGGGTAGTCTAAATTTCCATTTGGAAGAATATCGCATTCCACACCTTTAAAAATTCTGAAATTCCTGAAATTTTTATTTAACTCTTCAATTTCTTTGTGCTGGTTTCTGGCTCTCTCGGGCTCCATTCCGTTGGCGATGCGTGAAAATTCTGAATGGTCCGTGATCCCAATCCATTCAAACCCTTGCTTCATTGCAGCATTTGCCATCGATAAAATACTTTCTTCACCATCTGACCAGTTGGAATGCATGTGCAAAAGACCCTTGAGATCTTTTTCTTCGACAAGTTGAAAAGTTTTCCCCTTGAGGGCTTCTTCGACCTCTCCAAGATCTTCACGCAGTTCCGGTGGAATAAAGCTCAGTCCCAATTCCCTTAGAACTTCATCTTCATTAGAAAAGACAGAACTTTTTTCTTCTTTCCATAATCCATATTCGTTCAGCCGCTTCCCCTGGTTTTTAGCTAGTGACCTAAGTTTTGTGTTGAATTCCTTTGAACCGGTGAAATGCAAAGTACCGGTAGCACATGCTGTAGTCGGAATAACCCGAAGGTCAATTTGAATACCTGAGTTATGGATTATAGAGGTTTTGCTTTCTCCTTGAGAAAGCACTTTCGAAGTTTCGGAAAATTTTGCGAATGTCTCCATTATTTCTGTTGAGCTATCGGAAATGGCCAATATATCTGCATCTTTGACCGTTTCCATTTTTCTTCTTAAACTTCCTGCAAGAGAAAATGAAATACCTGGAAATTTTTTCGAAAGCTTACTGAGTACTTCTTCTGCCACTTTGGATGCAGTAGAAAATAGAAATCGCCCTGAGTATTGTTTAATTTGTTCAATTCCGGCTAATATCATCCTTTGTGATTTATCACCGAATCCCTTGATTTCTGCGACTTTATTTTCAAGACAGGCTTTTTCAAGATCAGCTACTGATGACACTTTTAAGACATCGTGAAGAATTCTGATTTTTTTGCTCCCTAATCCGGGAATTTTAAATACTTCTCTTAAGGAAGATGGAAAATTCGGACTCAAAGTTTCGAATTCCTCAACTTTTCCGGTTCTTAAAAATTCTTCTGTTTTTGCAAGAAGGCCCTTTCCAAAACCCTGGGGTGGATTTTCCAGAATCATGGAGAGAGGCCCCTGAAAATTCTCCAAGGTTCTTGCAGCGTTTCGGAACGCTCGGATTTTAAAAACATTTTCCCCGAGGAATTCGTGAATTTCGGCGATCTCTTCGAATAATGTTGCGAGCTGGTCTTTGCTTTCCATCATTTTTCTCCCAAAAAAATTATTTTTAGAAATCCCTCCCTGGCAAAAGGGCTACTATTATATCAATAAAAACAGTCATTTTTATTTATTTTCCCTGACAATTCTTCGGAACAAATACATTTTGTTTCCTGAAATGATCATGAATTCAACAAAATTCTAGGAAAAATCAATCTGGTGGTAATTTATTCAGAAATTCGGTGAGTAAAATGTCAAATTCAGACTTCCTGATTTAGAAGGAACTCATTTGGCACAATTTTGAGGAATTTTCAGCATAAATAAACACTTTTTTCCGTGAAAAGTGCCAGGTGGATTTCCGGTTGGAAACTCTGAATTTCTGATCAATTCAAATACGCATCAGGATATCTGAAATTTGTGCTGTAGAGAAAATTGAAACTGAAAAAAGATAAGCAAATTTTTTTTGTATATGTCTGCAAGCCAATTACAACACCAACCAAGAATTGCTTTTAATTTTAGGAAATTGGCATCACCAAACTACTTTCGAGCTTTGGTCCGTTAGGATCAACAATCCACTTACAATTTGCATTTTAATTTATGTTGTGAGAGAATTCACGGAATTCCTTATGGGAGGGAATGCATGAAAAGGAAAGTGTTCCTCCTCTTGTTTGCCTTTCATTTCCTGGCTCTTCCAATAGGTTTTTGCAGAAACTTGGTCAAGGAAAATGCCTCAATTTTTCTTGAAGGGCGAATTCATCTTCGATTCGATTTTCTTGGATTGGATTGTGGAAAAGATGATAAATCCATTGAAAGATTGAAATACAAGATTACCTGCTTGAAGGGAAGTGCCCTGCTCAACAACGTTGAATATCTTGATTCAGCGCTTGAAGGCATAGAAACTGTAAGATGGCAACAATGTCCCAAGAATATGCGCCAGGAAATTACTGCTAGATTCAGTAAACTTGTTCTTCCTGGAGAAGCTGAAATTTCGCATTCGGCTAAGCTTGATATTGCTCCATTTTCAATTGAGAATGCCAAAATAAGGTTTAGAATTTCAGCATCAGATCGCGATTACAAAGTGGTCTGGATTCCGAAATCCAGACAAATTTTTGCTACCTGGTAAATTTCATCACCAGAAAACTGTTCCTCAATTGTATATTGCTTGGAAGCTTCCTTGTAATGAGAATTTTAATCCAAAGAATTTGCCCGGAGTTTGTGAAATGATTCTCACAAAGCGGAGCCAAAGCAACCTCAGTTAATTTTTGCAACTCTGTCATCAATTTCATTTCTTTGCAATGGTCTGACACAGCGAAAAAGAGTAAAAATACTTGACTTATAGACCTGCATCAACACAAGTGCAGAAAATTTGAAAAATTTATATTTCCGTGAAGTTTTTTTAAATTGCATGGTTAATTGCCAATGTCAATATGAATTTGTTCTTTGTTGCTGGGTCTGACATCAGGGCAAACGCATTAAAACCATCGAGATCTACTATTTAAGCTAGTCTCAGGAATTTGGACACAGGTAATTTTTTTCTCAAATTTTACAGTATTCATGTTTGTTTCAGGTATTTAAATGTGTTTGCCCTGGGTCTGACATCACTTGCTTGACAAATTCCCTTTCAAAGCGATTTTCCCCAAAGTGTTCGTCCCTTCGGACTTCCGGAGGATCAAAACTATTAAGCACAACTCGGTTCGTTAAATTATAAAATTTCCGAGAAATTGCCGATAGATTATCGAATAGGTATAGATGGGCGAAAAATATGAAAAAATTAATTGTTAGTTTATTGTTCGTTTTTCTTTCTTCCAATCTGCTTTTTGCGCAGTTTACAAGCTCTTATATTCGCGAAACGGTTATCGGGCTTGCGAGAAATTCTGCAAATTTGGGGATTTTTCCTGATATTGGTCCTTTTGTGAATTACGTTCCTCCTGAAGTTGCGGCTTCAATGAAGAAATTAAAAATCAAGGGAAGCAGACTTCAGGGGAACATCAAATTCATTGTTGGAGGAAGGAACTTCACTGCAGCAGATGTAGATAGTGCTGCCATTCCATTTTATACGAAAAATGGACTTGGATTAACCGATCTTTACCACGATGGCGGGGAATGGCCGAATTCCGGGGGAAATATTACTACTGATAGCGGACAGCCAGCCGCAGGGGTCGATTGGAATGGTGAATTCTATGATCTCGACAAAAATGGGCACTATCCCAAGGCTGTATTGAGATTCATTGGAAGCCACTGTTACATTTTCGTTCCGACGATGTTTTTTCCAACACTGCCACGGGGAATATCAGCAACTGAAGATCAAACACCAGCACCCAAATCAGAATGGGGAATGTATTGGCCTGATACAGCGGGGGGAGAGAAAATTTATTATGCTCCTGCAACAGGGGCGAAATCAATTGACCCAAGGTTTATTCTGGGAGCCGACAAGAATCTTGCAAGAATAAAGCTTCAGGAGCTTGCCGATGAATTTGACGGGAACATTTATCCGAAAATGCGTGAATGGTTTGGCGAAGAACCTGATGTAGATCAAGACCCGAAGATTTATATTTTACTTGATGATATTCAGGATGGACTTGGACAATTTCTAGGATATTTTTGGGCAGGGAACGAACTCCCCCGCTCTCAAATTAGTACAAGTAATGAAAAAGAACTTCTCTATATTGATCTTTTCCCCAACTATGTGAATAATCCTCAACGGGTTTATGGCACTATTGCACACGAATTCGTTCACATGATCCATTACAATATGGGAAATCAGGATGAAGAACGCTGGCTGGAAGAGGCATTTACTCAATACGGAACTTATATTTACAATCAAACTCATACATCAAACCTGGACGAATTCATTAAAAATCCCAATACTATCCTTGTTGACCCGAGATTGGATACTTGGTTGGGTAGTAATCCGTTTGCAAATTACGGCGCTTCTTATCTTTTCATGTTTTATTTGATAGAGCATTACGCTAAAAACAACGGTCCGACTTTCATGCGAAATCTTGTGAGTGATAAGAATGGGACGGGAATTATCAAAATAAATGATTCTTTGAAGCCTCTTAACACTACATTTGATCAGGTTTTTTCGGATTGGGCCATTGCAAATTACATCGACAAGACTCGAAAGTTGGATATGAGCCCTCTTAACGATGGAAAATGGGGTTATGCGGTGGACAATGACACTGATCAAAGCAATGATCTTGGGGTTGCCCAACATTTACCGGTGAAATTTACCGAAAGAGTGATCCTGACTCCCCAGGGAACGGCACGGTCCTCATCGGTTAATCCTTGGGCTGCTAATTATATTGAAGTTTCGGGAAGTACAGGAAACCTTAGCGTTGGTTTTGATGGATCTGATGGAGTTACTTTCAAAGCTGGAGTAATCAAGAGGGGTCCTCAGGTGGATCCAGCAGTGGAATATCTCTATCTGGACGACAAACAAGCAGGTAATCTTCTTATACAGAACTATGGTGCCGGGTCAACCTACGAAAATTTGGTTCTTGTCCCAATGGTAGTTTCTTCTGGAAATTATGAAAAACAAAACTATGTTTATTCTGCAACATTTTCAGATTTGAAACTTGCGATTTTTCCTCATCCGATTTTTGAAAATGAATTACAGATTGTAGTAAGAACTACAGATAAATTCGCGGCTACACCTCGTTTACAGATGACCTACAATAGCGAACAGGGATATCTGGTAATGACTCCGATAAGTGACAGCGTCTATATTACAAATTATCGCTTGGCCGCTTCTGGTGAAGGGACAGTATCAGCTTTCGGAACAAATTCTAATGGTACAATTCTGTCCAATCTTCTTAAGTTTTCTGCAGTTTATTATCCTGCCAAAAGCCAGGGGCAGCTCAGTGCTTCATTTGCAAACTTGAGAATTCCGGAAGGAGCTCTTAACAAAGCGAACTGGATAACCATGTCATCGGGAAATTCAGGAGTCTCGTTTGCCGGAATTCAACCCATTAGTCAGTCTGTCCAGGTTTCTGTCGGGGAAGATAAGTTTGAAAAGCCCGTCCAAATTTCGATTCCACTCAAGACTGGACTCAAAAATGTCTTTGATAAAGTTGGGTTATTTGAAATAAATGATAATAAAGCTTTTTTCCTTGGATCCTGTAAAGTTGAGGGCTCAGTTGCCCAAGGAGAAATCACCAAACCTTCGGAAGTCTTTGTTGGAATTGACAATGTCCCGCCGGTGATCGCGGAAAAAGTTGAAAGTGAAGCAGGAAAGATACAAATTACTGCAAAAGATTCAGGCTCCGGAATCGATGAGTCATCTGTAGAAGTCGCATGTGATGGATGTCGGGTTCCCGCAAAATTCAATTCCCTTTCCGGAAAAATTGAAGTTGATTCTTCTTCGTTGAAAGATGGAAATGTAGATTTGGATGTTAAAGTCCAAGACCGCTTGGGAAATATAGCATCTTCCAAAATTACCGCTCAGGTTGTTTCCGGATTTTCAATTCAGGAAGCAACGGCTTATCCCAATCCAGCTCGAGATTGGGCAAAATTCAGATGTTCTTTCAAAGGGAGCATTTCATCGGTTTATTCAATCGATGTTTGTGTTCGGGATATGCGTGGAGATGAAGTTTACGACACTACTTTGAGTTATCGGGGAGATGGCGCCTTTGAAGCTCAATGGAACCTAAAAAATAATGACGGGAAAAAAGTTGCAAATGGTGTTTATTTCGCGATTTTCCAAATTTCGACATCAACAGGAGAAAGCAAAATTCGGAAAAAAATTGTAGTTCTAAGGTGAAATTCGAATATTGCCGATCGCATTTAAATCGTAAAAAACTTTCTTCACCCTTAAAATGGACATGGCAAAATAGAGGATAAATGCTAGTAAACAAACAGTAGATGTGCAAAGATGAGCGCAGAGCAATGGTGATTGAGTCATCACAGATAGGAAAAAGTATTGAAGAAGAATAATTTTTATTCAAATTAAGCAACTGTGGTTTGCCAGGTTGATCAGGTTTTTAGAGCGGTAATTTGCCGCAAAAGCGGCGGTATTGTTTAATAGAAATGATGACAGCTATGCAGGAGAAGTTCGGCAAGGAGCCGTATTTATGCTGAAAAAAAAGATTTTCATATTGATTGTTGTAATTTTGTGCTTTCCTGTGATTCAGAATTGTGGAGGAAGCAGTGGCGGAGGTGGACAAACTGCGTATGTGACTCAACAGCTCATCAATGACGGTTGGTCAAACATTAAAGTTGGGAATTACCTGACCGCACAGGGAAATTTCACACAGGCTTTGACTTCTCCCATTACTGATTCACAGAGAATCGATGCAAATAACGGGCTTGGCTGGTCTTTGGCAAAAAATGGGAAAATTCTGGAAAGTATCCCTTATTTCGAAATAGCGGCTTCTCTTGATAATGAAGCAAAAGTGGGACTAGCAGGTGCCTTGATTTATCGAAGGCAAACAACGAATGACTATTTGAGAGCAGCAGAAATGCTTGGTAACATGCCTCCCGAAAAATTTTCCCAAACTCATGCCGGTTTAGGTCTCAGTTCGGCAAAAGTTCATGCATTGGCAGCTTTGGCTTATGCCTTTTCAGGAGATTTGCAGACTGCCAAAAACTTTATGAACAAAGCTGCAGCCCTTGATTCAATGATGGTTGGAACCACTATTGACAAGATTGATGATGCTTTTTTACTTCTTGGTTGGAAGTGAGGGGCTACTTTTTTTTTGTATCTTTGCGATTAACGAATCTTTTCAAAATTTCGATGAAGTCCTTCATTTCTTTGAAACCTTCAATGCGTCCAAGTTCATTTTTTTGTGAGTCTAAAATAACAAATGTTGGGTAGTTTTCAATCTTGAATTGTGCAGATATTTTTTCGTTTTTTTCTGCATCCAACATTACTTTTACGAAATTATCCTTGGCAAAAATCAAAAATTGATCGGCTTCAAGAATCTCTCGTTTCATTTTAAGGCACCATTTGCACCATTCAGTTGTAAAGCCAACCAGTACAATTTTTTGTTCTTTGGTGGCTGCATTAATACCGTCTTCCAGCTTGTCAAACCACACCTCATCAACAGCCGCTGAACAATGTTGAAAGCAAAGAATCGAGATCAAAATTGAAAATAGTAAAATTCGGGTTTTCATGAATTTTCTCCGCAAAATATAAGTTATTTAGTAGATTTTTCCAATAAAATTAAAGAGGGTTGTATTTTACTGATATCCTTTCCTTTTTCAAGAAAATACAGAATCAAAGGCCCAATGACGCCTGAAAATGCTGGTTTAACGATTTGAATTTTTTGAGAATCTTTATTTCGAAAGAAATGAGTGGTTTTTTCCACAAAGTAAGCGGAATTCTCCCAAAGTCCCCCTATGCCGCAGAGTGGTGCTGCGGTATTATTAAAACAAGTTTTGCGTAAAGAAACTATCTGTGAAAATAAGGTTTCCAGGGAGTGGAAAAGCATTTCCGAACACCATTTGCAACCCTTTTCCACAGAATTCAAAAACAATGGAGAAAAGGTTCCGAAAAACTGTTGAGGATTGGGAGTTGAATATACGAGATTGACCAACTCAGCACGGTCTTGAGGCCAGTTGGGAAATTTTTCTGCATACATTCGGGAAAGAATTGGTTCATCAGGTTTTTCTTCCCATTCTTGCAGAAGCCTTTTTATCGCCAGTCTTCCGAAATAGGAACCGGATGGAGAGTTATCAAGAAGGTATCCCCAACCGCCTTTTCGATAGAAGGCATCACCACTCCTTCCAAAAACCACTGACCCGGTACCATTTATAGTGATAATTCCGGGCTTTCCACCAAATGCTGCAGCCCATGCGGCTTCGGCATCGGGAAAAACCCTAAGCTCAGTGTGGTTGATTCCTAAATCTCCAAGTAGTTGCGATATCCGTCTTTTGTCTTGCAATCCCTTCGTTCCTGCTGCCCCAATGAGCCAGGTGAAGATGTTTTTTCCGAATTCAACTTCAATTCGATCGCGAATTGCCAAAAAAGTCTTTCCGAGTTCAAGATCACCGACCAGGCGTAAATTTTGCCCTGGTAGTTCAAACTCGAGACTTTTGTTTGCATCATCTATTGAAAAGGCTTTTGCTCGAAGCCGACTTCCCCCAAGGTCAATTGTGAGGAAAAAATTTGATTCATTCATTTGAACGATCCACCTCTGATTCCTTCAAGTAAAAATCGAGAGAAAAACACGAATACTGCAATCATTGGAACAGCTGCAATTGTAGCTCCAGCCATTAAAAGGCCGTATTCCATCACCTGCTGATCTTGAAGGAGCGCAAGACCGACGGTCAGAGTATATTTTGAGGAAGATGTGAGCGTTACCAATGGCCATAAGAAAGAGTTCCAATGTGTGATAAAAACGAATATTCCGGATGTAGCCAAAATTGGAGATGCGAGTGGAAGAAAAACACGCAGATAAATCTCGAATTCGGTCGCTCCGTCAATTCTGGCAGCTTCTACAAGTTCGCGTGGGATGGAATCCATATATTGGCGAATCAGGTAAATTCCAAAAGGTGCGGCCAAGCCGGGAAGAACTACAGCCATCAGAGAATCTACTAACCCAAGTTTCGACATGAAAAGGAAAAGTGGGAGCATAACAATTTGTCCAGGAACCATCATTCCGGCTAAGACAAGCCAGAAAAGAACTTCTCTGCCTTTGAATCGTCCTACTGAAAACCCAAAGGCAGCCATTGAATTCAAAATCAACTGCCCTAGTGTTATGGCGGTTGCTACAAGAAAGGAATTTATTGCCCACTGAAAAATCCTGCCATCGGAAAAAAGTGTTCGGAAATTTTCAAAGGAAAAAGAAACTCCTTTTAATCCAGAAGCTGGATCCCCTTCGCAAAATGCGGTTACAAGCATCCAGATTAAAGGCCCAAATGTAAAAATCAAACCAAGAGTGAGGATTATTATCGCAGGGGCAAAGCCCAGGCGTGTTGGTTTAGAAAATTTCTTAAAATTATTTTTCCGGCTCATGCGAGTTCGATGTCTCCAGAGGGTGCCCATTTTTTTTGTATTACTGTGACAACTAAAATTGCAATGAAGAGGATCAAGGCCATTGCGGATGAAAGGCCAAATTCGAAATCCCTGAAAGCGGCTGTGTAAATCCGATGCACAACCACTTCGGTGCTATACCCCGGTCCGCCGTTGGTTAACATAAAAACCTGGGCAAAGACTTGCAGGGCATCAATGCAACCTGTAATACAAAGAAACAGAGTTGTTCCCCTTAAAAGCGGAACAGTGATCATTCGCCAGCATTGGAAAGGAGAAGCACCCTCTAGTTGTGCGGATTCATAAAGGGATTTGGGAAGATTTGCCATGGCTGCGAGATAAATGAGGATTGATCCGCCTGGGGAGCGAAGAATTCCGGTTAGCATGACGGAAAGAAAAGCAACCTTGGGGTCGGTTATCCAACCCACTCCTCCGATTCCGAAAAATTTCAGAACTTCATTTATCAATCCGAAGTCGTAGTTGAAAATCCAGCGCCAAACCATTGTTAATACAACTACCGATGCTACTCCGGGAAGATAATACATCGCCCGGAAAAAAGATTTCATTCGTCCTCCGAGGCTTGCGATCAAACTTGCTGCGATGAGGGCGGTGAAAACATTGGCCGGAACAACTACTAAAGTATAAATCGCGGTATTAAAACAAGCGGTAACAAATTTGGGATCAGCAAAAGCTCTTTGAAAATTGCTGATTGTGTATTCACCCACACTGCCAAGCCGATAATCTCTGAAAGCCATAGCTAAAGCATCACCGAGTGGATACCACAGGAATAATCCGATTATTGTAATGGCGGGAAGAATGAACAAAACGTGAATTTGCCCTGTAAAAATGGCGAAAAAAATTGCGAATGGAAATATTCCCAAAAATACTTTTCCCAAAAACGAACTCTTACTTAAATCTTCGTTAATTGAACCCGTTTTGCGTCCCATTTGCCCGACGATTCGCTCTCCAGCCTGTTTCATCACAGTCCGGGGGTCTTCTTTTCCGATTAAAATTCCTTGTACTGCGGCTTCAATTTCTTCGTCGAACTGTGGCCATCTGGCATCACTGACGATCGTAGTTCCTTCTTTCAATACGTCCCATGCGCTTTGCATGGCTGAATCACTGGAATATATATCCCCGGCGCTCTTGCGGGTTGGAAATTGTGTGTAATTTACAAGCGCCTGCTGATTTTGGGAAGAAGTTAAAAATCTTGCAAGTTTCATTGCTGCTGCGACACGTTTTGGATTGCTGTTTTTAAAAACATAAAAACCCGACACACCCAAAAAAGAGGGATTTTTCTTTCCGTTTTCCGCAGGAAAATGCACAATTCTAAAATTTATCGGGAACTTGGTTTTTAATGAATTTATCGCCCATAACCCGAAAGCGGCAACTGCTACTCTTTTCTCGCGTGCGAAGCCGTCCCAGGCATCTTGAGGGTTTCTTCCTCCGCTGTCTGGGGGGACTAGACCGCTCTCAACCAAACCTTTAAGCCATTGAAGCCCTTTGATCGTCTCAGGGGAATTACCGCGATATTCCAGTTTGTCATTAAGCCAGCTTCCGCCATATGCAAAAGCGAAAGGAAAATTGGCTGTCTCATTCTTTTCGAAATAGATTCCCAGCGGATAAAACCCTTGTTCTTTCTGATAGGCTTTAATTTTTTTCAGAGTTTCCATGAATTGGTCTATGGTCCATCTTCCATCAGTTGGAAGACTTGCACCAGCTGACGCAAGTATATCAGCGTTCACGAAAAGCAATTGTCCACCCATGTACCAGGGCCAACCGTAAATTTTTCCTTCAACTGAAAAAGCTTTTAAAGCGCCTTCCAAATAATCTTTGGAGTCATCCGGTTCAAGATACTCGTTAATTGGTTCTACCAATCCTTCTCTGATAAACAAAAGTGGAACTGTTCCAGGAGCAATATCGGGATGTTTTCCGGCAATGGCGCATATTTTCAGCTTTTCATCGCCTCGCGCCCAACTCATTTCAGTCAGCTTAACTTTGACTCCGGGGTTTGCTATTTCAAATGCTTTCAGTTGTTCTTTGATCCATTTGAAACGGTCGGTTTTTTCACCGGGTTCGAGCCAACGGGGATAATCCCAAATTTCCAGTTCGGTTGGCCCCAATTCGGTTGCCTGAGCATTTAAAAAAGTTGGGAGAATAGAAAAAAAGACGGTAAACACAAAAATATAAGCATGAATTGCCCACAAATTGCTTATACTTTTCTGGAAGGTAACATTTTTCCCGAGGTGTTCTGCGCAAGAAAAGCAGTTTTCCTTCTTAAGAAGAATGGTTTTAAAATTCATTGAAGTTCTCTAACTATAATAGAAATTAAAAGCTTGTTTGAAAAGACATAATGATTTAAAATATTTTCTGCACTCATTTCATTTCTTCGGGGGACAGGATGTTTGAAGAAGAACTTGCACGACTGAATGAGAAATTAATTTCAGATCCAAAAAATCCAGAATTGTACAAAGAGATTGGAAACATTTTTTTTCACCAGGAGCGTTTTGATCAGGCGGTAGAATACTACGAAAAGGCGCTCGAATGCAATCCTGGATATTTCAAAGCATTATACAATCTTGGAAATACTTTTTACAAGCTTGAGCAATTCGAGAAAGCTGTCCACTACTGGCATCAAGCGATTGAAGTAAAATCAGATTTTGACCATGCTCATTTTAATCTTGGTTACCATTATTTTAACAAGGGGTTTTTTCGAGAGGCAATTGAGGAATTTAAAAGAGCCCTCAAAATTAACCAGAATGCTGCAGATACTCATTATTACCTTGGGTTATGTTATCATCAGACCGATATGCTTTCGGAAGCTGTTGATTCTTTTAAAACGGCAATTACTTTGTCTGGGGACGAACCCGATTACCATTACAATCTTGCTAATGCTGCCTACGATATGGGAGATTATGCCACTGCTGCCGACGAATGGAAAATCACGCTTTCATATAAATCCGGAGATTTAAAAGCAAGAAATAATTATTGTGATGCTCTTATTCAACTGAATCGCCTGGATGAAGCATTGGATGAGATTGAAAAAGTTCTTAGCGATGACCCCGAGTATCCTCCTACCATTTGTACAAAAGCTGAACTTTATGAAAGACTTGATAAAAAAGACGAATCACTGGTTCTTTTCAAGAAAGTTGCTGAGCTTGTTCACGGAAAGGCAAACTGGGAACCCCTCGAGAAATATATTCTTGAGAAAATTTCCGAAAAAAAATAAACTGAAATGTGAGCTATTTCCGGAATAATAGCAAATCAGCATCATACTTGAGGTTTGCGATTTGCTCTGGTCGATCCCAATCTACGCAAAGGCTGGATGCTAAAAATGAAACCAAAAATTCTGCTCGTTGACGATGAAGAAAATATTTTGAGTGGATTAAAACGCGGCCTCCGTGGAAAATATGATATTTTCACTGCACTCTCCGGTGAAGAAGGGCTTGCGGTAATTGAAAAGCAAGGTCCGTTTGCGGTAGTTGTTTCAGACTTCAGTATGCCATCCATGGATGGAGCGACCTTTCTTGCAAGAGTTCGAGATGTTGCTGAAGACACAGTCAGAATGATGCTTTCCGGAAAAGCAGATCTGAACGATACAATTCAAACCGTGAACGAGGGGAAAATTTTCAGATTCCTTGGAAAACCTTGTTCAATTGAACACTTTGAATTGGCGCTTTCAACTTGTGTTGACCAATATACGTTGGTTCGAAGAGAAAAAGAGGCCCGCGAGCAAGAAATTAAAATTGCGGGAAAAATTCAGGACGCACTTCTAGTTGAAGAGACTCCTCAACAGATTATTGGAGTTGATCTCGCGGCACTAACTATTCCGTCAAGGGTTGTTGATGGCGACTTCATCGATTTCTTCGTTCACAGCGAAAAATGCTTTGATTTTATTCTCGGCGATGTCATGGGAAAAGGAATCCCAGCGGCTCTGATCGGTGCAGCCACTCGGAACAAATTCTCCCGGGCGTTGAACAAACTTCTTCTTTCTGCCAAGGGTAAGAATATTCCTGAAACACACAAAATCACTGAAGAAGTGAATCGTGAATTGTGTGATAAACTGATGTCGATTGAAAGCTTTATTACTTTGATAATGGCAAGAGTTAATGTTGAAAATCGGACTCTGGAATTCACAGACTGTGGGCATACCCCAGGGCTTCTTTTCCGAAAGAAAACTCAAACCCCCGAAGTTCTCAAAGGAAGCTTGCCACCCCTTGGTTTTCCTCTGATGAAGCCTTTTTTTAGCGAAACTATTTCTATAGAACCTGGAGATATAGTATTTTTCTACTCTGATGGCCTGATAGATGCTCGAAATCCCGACCGTGAATTCTTTGGATTTGACAGGATTTCCTCTTTTGTTGCTGCCAACCAGGACATGCCCGGGGAGCTGCTTCTGAAGAAACTTTATGAAACGGTTAAAAAATATTCCGGAATGGAAAACCTCGATGACGATCTTACTGCTGTTTTGGTAAAGATTTTGTAATTTTGAAACGCGTATAGAAGCTGCCGAATAATCTCGATGCATTTTAGTCGGTGCAAAACGACTCGCTTCTGATGCATAAAAGCGGGGCGAAAAAATGGACGGGTACATCAAAATATGAAAATCAGGGTATTTTTCGACAGTCTCGTATAGAGCTTATTGCAAATTAACAAAAATGATGATTTATGATAAAAAGTAAAATATGAAAGCAGCTACGAAAGCCAACTTCATGCTTTGTACTTTGAGCAAAACTGGAATTGTGCAACAGGCTCTATAGATTGAGGTTATTTGGGGATATATACTCCGAGAATTTTTCCATACCAAGTGGAAGATGTCCCATAGTCCATATCTGGGCCGTCATTAATAAAGTTTCCATCATCGCTTTTTACCACAATATCACCTGCTGTTGGATGCGCTGTTCCATAACTTCCGGCGGAAACAACTATGACTGCTCCTGCTGGTATCCGTGAGTCATGCGGATTGGTAATCGGCGGGTTGAGCGCGGAGTCATAGCGTATAAGACCTGCTTCATCCAGATTAGACTGACCTGCATTCAAATATTCCGCAAAATTACGTGCTTCGCCGCTTTCCATATTGGGAAGATCACCCCATGAATGCAAATTTCCATATCCTGAGCTTGTCAAATAACCCCACACCGCAGCGAAACAATTCCCGCGGGAAGCTCCGTTATTATGTGTTTTTGCGTAATTGACAACATTCGACATTTGCTGTTTCGCCTGATCAGAAATTAAATTCTGATCAGTGTTTCCTGAGGTGGGTTGAATGTCAGAAATTGTTTTGTCATCAGAGCTTGGTTGAATAGTTTGGGGCGAGCTCGCTGAGGAAGCAATTTGACTCGTGTCAACTAATGAAGAAATCCTTTTGATTGTAACTCTTGTTGGCGAACTTGGAGAAGTTTTATTTGGTGGCAATTCAAGTTCCCATTTGGGAAATATGAGATCCGGATTGTTAGCAAGGGAAGGGAATTTGTTTTTGTTCAGTTCAACTATTTCAGGATATCTGGATCCATCGCCCAAAAGCTTGTCGGCTATGTCAATAAGAGTGTCTCCTGTAGCAATTATGTACTTTGAAAAAGTTTTTGTGTTTCCAAAAGAAGCGATTGCCGAAGAATCAGTTGTTGGAGGATGGGAAAAAGATGGGGCTAATGGAGAAACATATGGCTCGGAGTTTGTTGTTGGAGAGGTGTCAACGTTGTGTCCTTCAAGAATGCTCATTAGAGAGGCATTCGAATTTTCTTCTCCCTGGATGACTCGAACACATGACAAAAAACATATTCCGAGAAAAAAAAGACAATATGCGGCTGAAATATTAATTTTGTTCATACAATAGCTCCTGATTTTTTTATTCATAAAGTATTTTTCTCAAATTTTCAGTTTGGGTTACATTTTTTCTAAAGCTTATGTTCAAATTAATGTTTAGTGGAAAACTTTGTACTAATTGAAAAAGCTGTAAAGGAAATAGAAAAGGATTATTTTAGTCCAGTATATATGTAGAATTTGCTGTGTTAATCCGAAGTTCCAAGTCTAAAATGGCATAAAGCACGAGTAGGATAATTGCTTGAGCCTATTTTCCCCCAAAAACTTGCCATGAAATGCCTTGAAGGTCATGATCCCAAGAGAACATCCAAAGGCCCACATGGACAGGGTCTTTTTTGATTCAATGCGAATTTCTCCTTCTCGCACTGCTCCAATCAGAACTCTATCAATGTACCGCGTTTGGAACTTCAGGTTAATAAACAAAACCAAGATTTCTGGTATTTGCTGGAAAAATTTCTCTTATCTTAATCAATCATCGGAGAATGGATTTGAACCGGTTTTTCTTGTTTTTACTTTCTGTTTGATTGTTACCATAGATTTGGTAATGGTTTCCTTGATTGATTCCAAAAGAAGCAAAGGTTTTTTGAGATCTTTTGGGAGTGCTTTCAGGTCCTTGGGAGCGGCCGAAGCATATGGATCATAACTGGGATCATGAGAGTCAGCGACATTGGTTGCGACTGGAAGAGTAAAACGCTCGTGGCGTTTGTTTATGTAGTCTTCAGCTGCCTGGGATGCTCCCAAAAAGCCTTCCATCTGGTCATTCGAAAGTTTCCGACGGGTTTCCTGATCCAGGATGGTTGCTATGAGTTCGGTTTTGTCAGGATTTTCCTTTACAAATTCGCATAGGAATTTCCGGAATGTTTTGTTGGAATCATTGACAACTTTGAAAGCATTGTAAATCTTGTTGCGGCCATCAGGGATGTCCTGGGATAGGCGATATAGGATTAGTGCCTGAACACCCTCAACATTTGTAAGGTCTGTTCCGCTGACCTCAGGATTTTTCGGGTTCAATTCCTGGTAGCCCGAAGCATTTTCATATTTGATATTTCTCAGATTCCAGCGATATGTTGGAATTAGGGTGGGATCAAAAAGAAGTTGATGGAAATCAGCAAAGCTTTCCAAAAAAGCAGCTTTTTCCTTGATAGTTTCATTTATGTAATGAGTGCCGTCGGGGCCGTAACCATCAGGTTCAGAAGATGCTAAATCAAAGGAGTGTGCAAACTCATGAACAAACGTGGATTCCATCTCATGAGTGGCTTCTTTCCCAGATGTGGAGCAATTAACCGGGCTCATTTGGATGTCTATATCCACTTGGCTTATTTTCCCATCGAGGGTCCAGTTGGTTTTTGCATTGCGGGGCCAAAAATCACTCTGAACGGTGGGATATTTGGAAGTATCTTCAAATCCTGTGGTATCTGTTAATTCCAATTGGACCGTTCCTGTGGGCACAGGAAGAAGTTTAAGGAAATTGGAAATAAGCTCATTATTTGCATATCTGTAAACGTTTAAAAGTCCTTTCTGTCCATCAGCTAATTCAGTTTCTGACTTGGCGCCCATAAGCTGGATTAGTTGCTCCTGGTTTTCTACATTGGCTTTTCGGACTAGGTATCCTGTTTTACCGTCCAGGGATTTGACGAGCTCAGTATTGCTTCCAATTTGGGATTGCAATTGCTCTATCGGCCCGATGGCTTTGATGGTTCGAAAAACGACAGAAAATTTTCTTTGCGCAGGAATGGATTTTTGGGAATCAGAAGTTGTGAGGGTTGACGGGTCGGCGAAAGCTCCCTGATGCGCCAAGGCTATGAATAAAATTATTGCAAGGATGACTTTTACAAATTTTTTCATATTTTTCCTTCTTGTACTATTTCAGAAAAAACCTAAGTGCGCTGGTAAATTTGTCCTTTTTCAGCTTATTTTTTTCAAGGATTTCCAACAACCTGTTTCGCTCTATTTCAACAGGATAAGATGCAGTATTTTCAATGACTTTTTGGATATTTATATAGTCGGGAAAGTATTTTACTCGTATTTTTACCCATGAGCCCATTTCATCTGGTTTTCCAGGGCCTTTCTGAATTTTCGTTGAGAAAGATTTTGAAGTATCCTGTTGCAGCTCGGAAAGTTCGAATTTTTGTGGCTCGATTGTTAAATCGGGTGAAGATTCGAAGAATATCTCCAGTTTTGTTAAGGTTCCAAGCTTGGAAGAAACTGTAGCTGCTACTTGTGAGATCTCCGAATCCGATTTAATGGGGGCTAGTTCAAGGGAAATGCTGGTGGGAAAGATGTAATGAAATTGGTTGGCATAACTCAATGATAATGATATCCACAAGAAAAATACCAAAGTTTTTAAAATTATTTTCATAGAAGCATCCTTCCCTTACGGGCACTTCATTTCATTCTATTAAATAATCGGGAATTCGGCAAGTGATAGCGACCCTACTTAAATTATGTATTAGACGCATTGGAAAAAATAAATTCCTAACAAGTTGAAAAAATTGAAGAACCCCTTATACCAATTTCAATTAGTTCGTTCATCCGACCTATTTCGTGCTTCAGGTCTGTGTAAATAGGAGTTGGGCCTGACAGAAATGAATGCTTCAACCATCCAGTAAGGGTTCCCTATTTTCATGAAAGTTCTTTCTTTTCTTGCAAAATATACCGATCCAACTTCATTTTGATCAAATCCATGTTCTTGGGGTGATGCACGTGTTTTTTGGGATTGGTATTACTCCTTGATAGTGAATTCATAACTTAGAAATTTCTTCCATTGATCAGGCATCCATTCCCTGAAAATCATTGACAAGCCCTGAAAAATAATATTTAATCTCCAAAATGCTGATTTTATCTTAAATTCCAAGAGAACTTAGAACCCAGGGAGGATACGGGAAATGATTAATAAATATTGTAGAGGTATGCTCTTTATTCTCTTTATATTGGCCTGTTCCAATACCTTTGGCCAGGATAAAAGCGTGCTTAATAATAACTTGATGAGGTGGGTTCGGAATTATTGGACATGTAATAACACCTGCCCAGCAATACAGACTAAAATTCAAGAATTGATCGACAAAGGCGCTGATCCCAATTGTCAGTCAGAAGAACATAAAACACCACTTATTTATGCAGTATCTCGCGGTTCGACTAATGTCAAAGAAAATCTGGCACTTGTTATTCTGCTTCTAAAAAATGGCGCTGATCCCAATATAAAAGGGCCAGACGGCAAAACCCCACTTATTTTGGTTCCCCGGTTTAGGAATAATTCAGGAGAAATAATGGCTGAGATCGTTCAACAATTGATCGACTATAAAGCAGATGTCAACGCCCTGGATTCGGAAGGAAATACCGCTTTGACAGCAATGGTCAAATTTGGAGAAAGCAAATCGATAAAGATACTTTTGGAACATGGGGCTAAGGAAGGAAAAAAAACAGCAAAAGAAAAAACTCCTTTGATGATTGCTGTTGAAAAGGATGATGCCGAGGCGGTAAAAATTTTATTGGAACACGGGGCTGACCCGTCAATAGGTTATAAAACGGGGGCAACGCCATTGGATATGGCGATTATCAGGCGAGGTGAACACCTGTTGAAAAATGATGACATACTTGATTTACTGCTAAAGGATAAGAAAAGTATCAGTAAGCAGACTGTTTGGTTAATTGTGGAACGGAAAGATGCTCAATTGTTTAAGAAGTTTGTTGATTCCGGCGGAGATGTAAACATTGAAAGTGCACAGAAAGATACCCCTTTAATTAAAGCTGCGGAAAATAATGCGATTGAGATCGTACAGTTTCTTATCGAACAGAGTGTTGATATAGACCATAAAGGATATTTAGGGAAGACCGCATTTATCCAAGCAATGGAAAAAGGAAATGTCGATATCGCTAAACTGTTTATTGATAAGGGAGCTAATGTAGTTGACAATCTTATTGGGAATGGAAAGGGGCTGCACATAGCTGCCGAGAATGGCTATTTAGATATCGTCGAGATCATGGTCGGTAAGGGTACTCCGGTTGATAATCGCAGCGGAAATGCAAATGCCACACCTTTGATGCTTGCTTGTGCAGCCGGACATTTAGACATAGTCAAATTTCTGGTCGAACACGGTGCTAATTTGGAACTCCAGAGCTATCGTTCAACTGGAGATGATTACAGTATGATAAAAGTGATTGGAACACCACTCATGTGGGCGCAATATGGAAATCATCAGGATATCATTGGGTATTTGATTTCCAAAGGCGCTAAATAATAAGCAAAATGGCACTCTATTAAATTTGTTGGGAACTTTTCTTAGTCGACAATGGGCAATTTTGCGCCCAGTTTTTGTGCTTGAGCGATGTGGTTCTGCGTTGTCGGCAAGTTGATAACCCATACCTCTGGTTTTAGTGTGAAATTACGACTATCTTTGAGTTCGGTATTAAGTTCCCCTTCTGTGCAAAGAATTATATCCCCTTGGCACACCAATGGTCGGCGATATACCCGGGGGAGCATTAACCATGCGAACGTGAATATTTCCTAGTTGTAGAGTTTGCCAATACGCTAACCCGTATTCGCCTTTATGCTCGGTTCGTTCAATCTTGGACCAATCTGTAATGCCGAACGGAATTCCAGAATTTTGTATAAAAAACTCCTTTAATTGATTGGTGAATGTATCATAAGCGGAAGGAATTAATTCATGGTTCCGGTTCTGGGCAATGTCTCGTTTGAAGGGTTGAGAAGAGGTTTTGGACAAATTACAGGCGTTGGAACCTGAAAAAGTTCAACTTGGGGGCGATCTGGATATTTGGCAACGAAGGTCATTTGTCCACCTGCTTGAGCTGTGATTAAAAGCCCTCCTCCTTTGCTGTTCCCAAAAAACGGACACATCCCAATATCGATGGAAATCAGGCGTTTATCTTTTGCGACCACTGAACCGGGGTTTCCAAGCGCTCCAATGGTATGGCCGAATATAACACCTCGAACACCCATTTTTTGCAGACTTTCTTGTACAAACGAATTGTTGTCCCACCATTTTCGGTTCCATAGTGGGCCAGCTTCATTCATAAAGATCCCTTTGGAAAGATTTCCTACTTCCATATCATCCCGGAAATCAGCTGCTATATTGGAAAGCGTTTGAGATGGAGATGCACAGCCGCCATGGACAAACAAGAAATTGTTTACAACTGCAAAAATAGGGCGTCGGCGAATCCAGCTTCCGTATTTTCCTTCGGGTGAAATTGCCTGATGAAAATCAAGGCCAGCATTTATAAAAGAATCAAGGGTGTTTTGATAACACTGTTGTTTCGGAGGTTTCAGAGTCTTTGCCCATTTTTCAGTGGTTCCATTCAAAAGTAGGGCTTCGTGATTTCCAAAAAGAGCAATAACCCTACCACCGGCTTTTTCAGCTTCAATTTCCAGGTCCATTACAGCATCGTAAACCTGTTTGGTATATTTTCCACGGTCGGTAAAATCACCTGTTAAAACTAAAACTCCGTCTCCGCCGATCCACTCAAGTTTGAATTCTTCTCCTATTTTTGCTTTTGCCATTCCAACTGCTTCAAGAGATGCGGTGAATTCCGGGAAAGCACCATGAACATCACCGATGGCTGCTACTCTTGGCGCAAATGGGATATCCACTCGGGCAGGGTCTTTGCTCCAATCACGGGCGTCCAAGACCAGAGCTGAATGGAAAATTATTATAGCGGCTAAAAGAAAACGGATCTTGCGTCCAATCATTTTAATCCCTTTCAAGCTAAAATTTTATTTAGATATTGATCAGAGAATTTCTGTACTACCAAATTTCAATATCAACAATTTATCCGGAAAATGATTTTTCGTCAATACTGATTATTCTGTCTAATGATGATTTAAATGCATTTTCTCTGGGAAGATTTCAGCGATTCTTGGTGAGTCCCTGCGATTGTTTTTGAGAGCCATTTTAAGCAATGGTCAAAAAACTAACTATTCCGATAAGTTTCGTAGCAAAAATCAGTATTAGCTATATTTTTCGAGAAAACTCACCAAGAATTGCTTGGAAGATTTTTCGCGTTTTGACTTTTTTCTAAAAAAGTGAGATAATTTCTCTCTTCTCGCGATTTTGTGAAAAAATCGGCTGTTATTATGTTAAGAAAGAGGGGCAACAAATGAAAAACACTTCGCATTCCGCTGGACCGGAAATGGAAAAAGAGAAAGGGGCAACAATGAAAACTGATAGACTTCCTTATAAAGTTAAAGATATTGAATTATGGCAACTTGGTCGAAAAGAAATTGAGATGGCCGAGCATGAAATGCCGGGCCTTATGGCGATCAGAGAGAAATACGGGAAACAAAAACCTCTGAAAGGTGCCAAAATAACTGGTTCACTTCATATGACAGTCCAAACTGCAGTTTTGATTGAAACTTTGACTGATCTTGGGGCAGATGTGCGATGGTGTTCATGCAACATTTTCTCAACTCAAGACAGTGCTGCTGCTGCAATTGCTAAGCGTGGAATTCCGGTTTATGCATGGAAAGGTGAATCCCTTGCTGATTATTGGTGGTGCACTTATGAAGCTCTTACCTGGCCAGATGGAAGCGGCCCAACTCTTATCGTTGATGACGGCGGCGATGCAACTCTCATGATTCACCTTGGCTACCAGGCTGAAAAAGACGCAAAGGTTCTCGATCGCAAACCCGGTGGAGAAGACGAAGCAGAACTTCTTGTATATCTCAAGAAGGTTCTTAAAGAAACCCCTCAGAGATGGCATCAGACGGTTCCAAATGTCCGTGGAGTCAGCGAAGAAACAACTACCGGCGTCCATAGATTGTACAAAATGATGGAAGAAAAGTCTCTTCTTTTCCCAGCAATCAATGTAAATGATTCTGTTACAAAATCAAAATTTGATAACCTTTATGGTTGCAGGGAAAGCCTGGTTGATGGAATAAAGAGAGCAACCGATGTTATGGTTGCCGGAAAAATGACCGTGGTATGCGGTTATGGCGATGTGGGCAAGGGGTGCGCGCAGAGCCTCAAAAATTTCGGGGCCAGAGTCGTTGTTACTGAAATTGACCCCATTTGTGCATTACAAGCTTGTATGGCTGGCTATTCAGTGAACACAGTTGAGGACAGCCTCGGAAAAGGTGATATTTATGTTACCACTACCGGAAATTGTCGCGTGATTACCGCTCAACACATGTCTAAGATGAAAGACCAGGCAATTGTTTGCAATATCGGACATTTTGACAACGAAATAGAGATGAACGAACTTGAAAAATGGCCTGGAATCAAGAAAATCAATATTAAACCCCAGGTTGACAAATACATTTTCCCTGATGGCCACTGCGTATACGTTCTCGCCGAAGGACGGCTCGTGAACCTCGGTTGTGCAAGAGGACATCCAAGTTTCGTCATGAGCACTTCTTTCAGCAATCAGACGCTGGCTCAAATTGATTTATGGACAAACAATCGCAAGGTTGATGTTTACACTCTTCCCAAAAATCTGGACGAAGAAGTTGCAAGATTACACCTTGAAAAACTTGGCGCGAAGCTTACTAAGCTTACTGACGAACAAGCTAAATATATCAGCGTTCCTCAGGAAGGCCCTTACAAATCCGATATGTATCGATACTGAGTTATTGCTCATAAGTTGAAAATACCTGTAATGTTGAACTCAACATTACAGGTATTTTTTTTCTAGGATACTAATAAATACTAAAATACAACATTTAAAATTTCAGAACTCGCATCAAATCAAACTCGATTTTTGTCAATCCGGCATTTCTGAGCAATGATACATACAATTGTTTTTTGTGCGCTGAAAAAAACGTGGCAAGCTGGTTGTTGAACGGAGTCAGTGTTTTTTGTTTTATCAACCACCACTTACGAGATGAATTATCTGAACGTCTGCTCCATCTGTAACTTTTGTGGAATTGTACATGTCGCGAGGAATGTAGACTTCGTCGATCTTAACTATCAATAAAGGAAATTGAAAATTTCCCTTTCTGATTACGTCTGAAACTGTCATCCCTTCAATGTAGTCAAAAGGTTTGTCATTCACTTTAATCATTTTTTTTCCTCCTATGAATTAAGCCTACGATCAAACAGCTCCGTCTTTCTTGCCGACGATCGATTTGACGATTCCTGAGTCTGATCCAAGAATTATTTCCATGACCTGGTTAGCTTGCATATGCCCTACCACTCCAACTCTTGGCGCCATGAGACCATGTCCAGGTGCTGCTTCTGATTGCTCGTCCCCACAAATAAACCAGTTTCCCATTTGCCGGACCTTGATTAAGTGGTTTGCGCCGTAACCGGCCATTCCTACTCCCAAAACTAATGGTTTGGAGGGAAATGCTGTTGCAGCAGTTTCAACAAGCATATATTTTTGATCAGCTCTGTCAAAAGCTTCAACCAAAACATCGGTTGCACCAAAGAGGAGTGGAATATTATTTTTATCAAGCCTGCATGCAAAAGTTTTAATTTTTACAACCGGATTGACTCTTTGCAGGTTTTCTTTGAGCGCTTCAACTTTCAACATTCCGATTTGATCAACAAAATATTGCTGGCGATTTAGATTACTGGGCTCTACCACGTCAAAATCCGCTAGAATTAAACATCCGATTCCAACTCTTGCAAGGGCATTTGCAACACAAGATCCGAGTCCTCCACAACCTGCGATTCCTACGGTAGCTTTTTTTAATTTTTCATAGACTCCGGGAGTATGTCTGGCAGACAGAAGAAATTCCAATTCGGAAATGTTAGGTTTTTCTCCACGTTTAATCAGGACCAGCGTATTTCCGGGTTCAAGGGTTTCCTGGGGGGTTGCCGGGTAACCATTTTTTATGAGAATATCAGCTTCAGGTTTGAATTTTTCAACAACCTCTTCGATTTTGCTGCCTGGTTCAACTTCAATTTCTTTTTCATTCAGGACTATCTTCATTTGAACTCTTTAAAGAATCTTCAATATCATGGAATCATTACGAAAATTATTCCATGGAATAGCTCGATGGCTTCGAATTTACTTCTATCAAAAGTTAATTTGCCTCCGATATTATTATATACACCTACCAAATGCAATATATTAGAGCTTCTTGCAATATTGCGTAAAAATTGCACATTAGTAGAAAAGGAATTCAGTGGTAATCGCTATTGTGAAAATTTCCGCAAGTAAGAGTCTGCTGATTTTGCATGGACCTCAATAGGCTCATTAAAACTTTGCTTGAAATGTTTTCTCAGTAAGGCTAAACTTGCTTCCGTTGGTTGGAAAAAATCATGTTTAAAATTGTTGATCGATATATTCTTGAAGAATTATTGCAGCCATTTCTATTTGGACTTTCTTTTTTTGTCGCGATTTGGCTGATTGATTTGCTAATGGAATTGATAAACCTTATTTTTGCCAAGGGAGTTCCATTATCGGTTACTGTTCTTTTTTTCATTTATAGCCTTCCTCCAACATTGGTGATCAGTTTCCCAATGGCAATTTTGCTAGGCAATCTTGTTTCTTTCGGTCGTTTAAGCTCTGACTCGGAAATAACGGCACTTAAAGCTGGTGGATACAGTTTCGGCCGAATAGTTGCACCGGCAATACTTTCCGGATTATTTTTATCGGGATTGACTTTTCTTTTCAATGAAAAGGTGGTTCCGGTTGCAAACGACAAATTCAGCAGGCTTTTTCGGCGTGAAGTTACTTTAAAACGTCCTCTTCCAAAAGTTTCGGAAAATCGTTTCTTTGAAGTGGGTCCTGGTCAGAAATTTTTCGCAAAAAAAGTTGACCAGGATAGCAAGGATATGTACGGGGTGGTTATGTATGAGAGCCAGCCAAAAAATTTCCCGAGAGTAATAGAGGCAAATAAAGCCAGACTTGCAGATGGAATGTGTGTTTTTACCGACGGGAGGATTTCCGATTTCACTGGAGATGGGGCTGATTTGAATTACACGTACTTCAAGAAAATGGAATATCCAATAGACACCCACTATGTTAATCCGGATGATGTTCCGGACAGTAAAAATCCACGAAGAATGGACATTCTTGAGTTGTACAGATATATTCAGGACTTGAAGTCAAAGGGAATATCAGAAAAAGCACTAAATCAAAATTGGATTGAATTTTGGACAAAAACGTCTATTCCTTTTGCTTCTCTGGTTTTTGTTTTAATCGGAGCCCCTCTGGGGTCTCAAACAAGTCGTGCGGGAACCGGGATTGGTGTTGGAATTTCAGTTGTTATCATTTTTATTTATTATATACTACTGGCAGCTGGTAAAGCTTTTGCAGGTGGAAATTATATTTCACCGTTCATGGGCGTTTGGCTTCCTAATTTTTTGATAGGTGGAATTGGGCTGTATTTGATTTTAAAAGCAAAAGCATAAAACTTTGGAGTAAGTTTCAAATCTGCGATTGCAATCTTTAAGCGATCAGTATTATTGCCGAAATAAGGAAAAAACAATGAGGGACAGAATAGTAAAAGAAATCAGCAAACATGTTCAGGCTTATTGCGAAGAGATCAATTTTTCTTTTTCGCCTGGACTTATCGATATTCAGCGGCCTCCCAAAGAAGAAATGGGAGATTTTGCTCTTGCTTCGGCAATGCGGCTGGCCAAAGTTGCAAAAAAGCCGCCGATTGAAATTGCCAAAATTTTAACCGAAAAATTCCGAGCCAACAACTCCATTTTTTCCAAAATTGAGACTGTTCCTCCGGGTTTTGTCAATTTTTATTTGAACGATTCCGCAATTACTGAAGAATTGGAAAAGTTTTTCGGAAAAATTGGCCAAATGGTAAAATCAGATCAGAAGCCTCTAACCGTTGTTGTCGATTATTCTGCGGTAAATATTGCCAAGCAAATGCACGTTGGACACATTCGCTCAACCATAATCGGGGATATTCTTGCAAGAGTTCTTGAGGCAAGAGGCGAAAAGGTTATCGCGCAGAATCACCTCGGCGATTGGGGTCTTCCCATAGCCAAAGTTCTTTGGAAAGTTTCCCCAATTCTGCGTGATTTGGAAAAAAACGGAAAAAATCCCAGCGAGGAGTTGCCGTTGGCAAAACTTGAGGGAATATACCGTGAAGCGAATCAGGCATGTTTGGAGAATAAAGAGGCTGACGACGAAGTCCACAAGATCCTGATCCAGCTGCAAAACGGTGATGAAAAACTTCTTGATGACTGGAAGATGGTCACCCGTCTTTCGATGAATGAAATTTATCGGGTTTACAGGTTGCTCGATGTAAAATTGACCGAGGAACACGAAAGAGGAGAAAGCTTTTATCGCGGATTATTAGCTGATACAGTAACGGAAATCTCCAAAAGCGGGAAAATGGTGGAATCACAGGGTGCGAAATGCGTTTTTTTGAGTCAATTTAAAACAAAAGATGGGAGTCCATTACCGATAATTGTACAAAAATCCGATGGTGGGTATAACTATGATACTTTTGATCTTGCGGCTGTAAGATATCGATTAAGAGACCTCGATGCCGACCGCATAATATATGTTACTGATGCCCGACAGAGTTTGCATTTTTCTCAATTGTTTGCACTAACTGAAGAACTTGGTTGGAACCAGAAAGATGGAAAAAAAATTCCCATGGAGCATGTGGCATTTGGAAGCATCCTTGGCGAGGATGGGAAGCCACTGAAAACAAGAAGCGGAGAGAATGTAAAGTTGGCAGACCTTTTACAGGAAGCGATTGAAAGATCATACTCTGTTGTAAATGAGAAAAATCCGGAACTGTCCGATGAAAAAAAGCGCGAAGTGGCAAAGTTCGTTGGCATAGGTGCTGTAAAATATGCAGATCTCTCTCAAAATCGTAACAACGACTACATTTTCTCTTTCGACAGAATGCTGGCACTGAACGGCAATACTGCTCCTTATCTTCAATACGCGCATGCGCGTGTTTGTTCAATTTTCAGGAAGGGAAAAATCGATGAATCGCTTATTCCATCCAGGCCTAACTGCTTGGCCCCGGTAGAAAGGCGATTGAGTCTGAAGATTCTGCAGCTTCCCGAGATTGTCCGTCAAGTTGAAGTTGAACTTCGCCCTCATTATTTATGCACCTATCTTTTTGAATTGGCTTCGATTTTTGCGAACTTTTACGACGAGTGCCCGATTCTTGTTGCTTCAAGCGAGTCAGAAAAGCTTTCGCGTCTTTCGTTGTGCAAGCAAGTCAGGGATACCATTTCCTTTGGCCTTGGGCTATTAGGCATCGAAGCGCCTCAGGAGATGTAAAATGCCCAGGTGCCCTAAATGCAGTCAGGAAAATGTTGCGGGGAAATTTTGTGGAAAATGTGGTTTTCCTTTGAAACCCACTTTTTCAAAGCAATCTGTAAAGGCCCCCACTCCTCCCTCTGAAAATAAGCCTGACGAGCAGTCCGATTCAGATCTCCCTGAAGAGAACCCTTTTGATAAGGCATCTGATCTAATAAAGAAATTGGCCTCTTCAGGGTCTCAAACAGGTTATTCCGCCTCTTCTCCCGAGTTGCCACCGATTTCACGACCACCTTCTGTGGTTCCGGCAGCTCCAAAAGAAGTTGAAAAACCTGAGATTGCTGATATCGAAAAGGATGATATCGAGAAACTTCAGGCAGATGTGAAAGCTAGTCCATCTTCCTTTGAGGCATATTTTCGTTTGGCTCTGGCTCAGTTTAAAAAAGGGAAAAATGAGCGAGCCTACTCCAGCTGGCGGGCAATGAAGGCCATTTCACCTGATGATCTCCGAGTTTTCAATCTTGGAGCCAAAATTCTTGAGGCGGTAGGCAGAAATGACGAGGCTATTACGCTTCTTGAAAAATCGCGTGGAATCGAGGGCGGGAACATTGAATCGACTCTCCTTTTATCTAAACTTCTTCATGAAACAGGCAAAAAAAAGGAGTCCTTGTGGGTTCTCGAAGCGCTTCGGAACCAGGCTGTCTCTCACCCTGAAATTTTTCTAAAAACCGCTGAAAACCAGTTAGCACTAGGGGATTACGCAGCTGCCCAGGAAGATCTGTCTCAATATCGAAAATTAGCTGGTGAAAACAAAGAAGTATTTCTTCTTCTCGGCCAAACAATGCTTTTGAGATCTTTTTTCGATGGCGCGGTAAGGCTTTACTCCGAGGCACTGGAAAAGTTTCCGGATGATCCTGATTTTTTTCTAGGACTGGGAAAAGCCCTCTTAGGAATTGGTGAGAAGGGGAAAGCACTACTTGAATTTGAACGGGCTGGAAAAAAAGCTCCGGGAAGAGTGGAAATTCTGCTTGAAATGGCTTTGTTGTTCGGAAAAATGGATATGGACGAAAAAGCAGAGGAAATTTTTTCAAAAATCCGGGAACAAAAAATTAGAAATGGAGAGGTTTTTCTTGAGATAGCCAAATTTTACCAGCAACGGTCCAAAAATTCCCAAGCAATTATAGAACTTGAAAAAGCCAAGGATTTGAGCCCTCATAATAGTGAAATCATTAAAACCTTCGGAGAGGTTCTTGAGGCTGCAGGAGATTATTCCAGAGCGCTTCGCGAATATGAATCTTTTCTGGAAGGTTCTCCCGAAACGGATTGGACTTTATTCGGAATAATACGAGCTGCACGGGCTGCCAATGAACCTCAGAAAGTTGCTAATGCCCAGAGAAGTCTTATTAAAAAAGGACAGGCAACTGCTGACCTTTGGTGTGATCTTGGTGAAACCTTAATCAGATTGGGAAAACTTGATGATGCCTCAAGTGCATTCGAGGAAGCTTCCAAGCTTGATCCGACATGTGTAAGAGCATATCAGGCACCCGAACTCATCAAACTTGAGAAAGCTAGGGCGGATGGTGAGAAGCTTGTAGCGCAAGCCCGAGAAGCGGTTTCAAAAAAATTCTTTCTTACAGCCTCCGAACTTTTAGAAAGGGCTCTGGGAATGGTTCCTCGAGAAACAGCTTGGATGCAACTTCTCGCAGAAGTCTGTTTGAAGGTTGGAGAAATTGGTCGAGCTTCGGATTTGCTCTCAAAAGTTCGAGTGGCCAAACCAAACGATTTTTGGGTCTCTCATCAGTTGGCCAGAGTTTTTGAATTCGAAGAAAAAGCCAATCATGCAATTGAATTGTTAAGTTCGTCTTTAAAGGATTCCCCCACGAATTTTGATGGGCAAATGCTCCTTCTACGCCTGAAACGAACGGGAATTGCCGCTAAGAGTGTTGAAAAAGAGATGTTTGCGGCGCTTGTACGAAACCTTCAACATGAACTGGTTGCTTTTCAGAAAACCTCACCAGTTCCCTTGCTTCTTGAGGCCTATATTCACTTCCTTTTTGGTATGGGAAGCAAATTTGAACAGGATTTTGTTAAGAGAGGCGAAAAACTTTTCCTTGAAGTTTTGGGAAAATTTGGAGAACATCCTCAAGCTCACAAAGGGTTGAGTTTAATTTATCGAGCGCAGGGAGATTTCAAAAAAGCTTCATTTCATATCCAGGAACTTGTCAAAACAAGTGCGGATCCATCTCTTCTTTATTATGTCGGGCGTTTTTTCAAAAATTTTCAAGAATTTTCAGAAGCAAGGAAGTGTTTTTCTTCTCTGAAAAATCTTTTTCCTGAGAATTTTCTTTACCGGCGATGTACTATCGAAAGCATTGCTCTTGAAGCAGATTCCACGGGAAAGAGCGAGTTACCTGACTTTATTAACGCTCTTCAAGAAAAGCTTAGAACAGATTCCGGTAAGCAGATGGTTTTGCATGATCTTGCCTTAGCTCAACGATTGATGGCTTCCCGATCGCCCCAAAAAGAGGAGTGGTTAAAAAGATCGCTTCTTACCTGGAATAAGGCTGTAGCTCTTGCCGATTCATCGCCATGGACGAAATGGGGCTTAATGGAAGCCCAGTTTGAGACTCTCAAAGGACCTGAGCGAGTTAAATCCGTTCAGGCGAATCTCAGAGTCTGTGAAAAGTTGGCCCGCGAATTTCCTGATATTCCTCATTCACATTTTTTCCTGGGTCTCGCATTTCTTGCATTTGAGGATCTCACTCAAACGGATAGAGCTGTTCATCATCTGGAAGTCTCAACTTTTCTGAATCCGGATTTTGTTGAAGGGTGGCAAATTTTAGGGCAAAGTTATCGGGCGATTGGAAAATCTTCGAAAGTGGACGTGATTAAACAGAACGTGATACTATTGGAACCTGAACTATTAATTAAAATTTAAAAAAAATATTTTTTTTGAACATTTTTGTAGTGAATGAGTTATCCTATTAAGGAAACTCTTTTTTTCCTTGCATTGGAGATTCAAAGGTGAAAATTGAGAGCCGGGTTGAGAATGCCGAGAAGACGAAATATTTTCTTCTCGAGGGTGAGCTTGATGTTCATCAAACAAAAGAATTACGTTTTCGTTTGCTCGACGAACTGGAAGAGAGTGAATGGAAGTACGTCCTTGAGATGAAAGGTGTAACTTACCTTGACAGCTCAGGACTTGGAATGCTCGTTTATCTGAAAAAAGAAATTGTCAAAAGAGGTGGAACCCTTCTTTTGATAAGTTTAAAAGATTCAGTTTTGAACGTATTCAAAATGACTAGATTGGATTCCTTTTTTGATATAAGTTATGATGACAAATAAAGAGGAAAAAAATTGAATATTCGAAACTCTTCAGGGGGGAAAACTGTGCCGTTTTCCCCTTCAGGGCTTCCTGAAAAGGGTTTTTTCCTTGTCTTTGAAGGCCCCGAAGGGGGAGGAAAAAGCACTCACATTCAGCGACTTTCCGAGTGTTTAAAAAAAATGGGACACGTTGTAACTCTTACACGAGAACCCGGTGGAACACCCTTTGGAGACAAAATTCGTGATTTAATGCTTTCACATACTTCAGGAAATATTGAACCGCAAACGGAACTAAGCCTTATGTTGGCTCAACGAAGTGAGCATCTCTCTAAATTGATCATTCCAGCTTTAAAAAGAGGTGAAGTCGTTATTAGTGACCGATACCTTGATTCCAGTCTTGCTTACCAAGGGTATGGAAGGTCGCTAACAGCTGAATTAGTGAAAGACATTCATTTATTGCTCTTTGGAAAATGCCTCCCTAAGCTAACGATTTTATTTGACCTCGATCCTGCCATAGGTTTTAGTCGTCTTGGCATTGAAGGCCGGAATCCTGATAGACTCGAATCCGAAAAGATACAATTTCATGAAAAAGTTCGAAATGGCTATCTTTCGCTTGCAAAAATGGAAGCAAATAGGTTTTTGATTATTGACGCTTCCAAATCGCCTGATTCAGTTTATAGTGACCTGGAAAATGGGTTGAAATTCCGAATTCCGGAGCTTTGGAAATGAATCAAAGTTGGAAAAATATACTTTTTAAAGCCAATTTTCTTTTAATTTCGGTCTTTATTGGCGGGTATCTTTTTTCCCTTCTTTTCCATCAGCCATTTCACTTTCCGTCATTTTTTAGTACCTTTTTGTTAGCTTTGGGTGCAATAAATGCGCTGATTTATTATCGAATCATCCTTCCCTTAAAAAGATTCGCTGATCTTGCTGACGAAGTTGTTGACGGCAATCTGAAATCCCCAAGCCTCGAAAAACATGAAGAACTTGGAGAACTCCAAGGTAGTTTTTGCAAAATTGTTGATTCTTTGATTGAATCCAGAGAAGCAATCGAACATTATATCAAAGCAATTGGCGAAAATAATCAGACCATCAGTAATATCAACCGCCAACTTGAAAGCAAGGTTTATTCACTGTCAGTCCTCTATTCCGCTAGCAAAGCCATGGGAAACAGCCTGAGCATTGACGGATTGATACGCACTCTCCTAACTTTGGTAATAGAAAAGCTCAATATCTCAGGTGCAGCAGTAATGCTTTACAATGATCGAAATGATATGGTTGTTCTCAAAGATCTTCTGGGCTTCTCACCAGAGTTATTTGCGAAGTTCCGTTTTTATTCCGATCACAAGATTATTGTGGAAGTCTTCGGAGGATCAGGTTGGTGGATTGCTGACGAGAAGAACATTGAACTTATGAAGGCTGAGTTTGAAACTGAGGCTGTCAGAGCTCTGAAAGTTTTTTTCCCAATGAGAATAAAAGACCATTTTGTTGGATTAATAGTTCTGGGCGATAAAAAAGATGGGACTTCTTATTTGGAAGCAGATCTTGAACTAATCCAAGCTCTTTCAGGTCTGGCCACAATGGCGATAAACAATGCAGCTCTTTTTGAGCGGTCTGAAGCCACTAAAAATGAGTTGGATCGGAAAGTTTTTAATTTGATGACCCTTCAGCAATCAGGAAAAGTTCTCAGCTCCACTCTAAATCTTGAAGAACTGATTGCGATCTCTATTGACATGTTTCTTGAAACAGTTTGGGCGAATCGCGGAGTTTTGATGCTTACAAATGACGATACTATGGCTCTTGAAGTTAAAGCTTGCAAAGGACTTAACCAGGAGGATGTCAAAAAACTCGATATTGATCCTACTGAAATATGGGCTATGACAACGCTTCAGAAGGAAAAACGTCCGATTCTTTCCCAGGAGCTGTCAGGAAAATCAATTTTGCAATCCTATACGACAATCAATAAGCAACTTCCGTTTGCTGTCTATATTCCTCTTCAAAAAGAAGGAGAGCTATACGGAGTAGTAAAGATTGGTCCCAAAATCAATGGTGAAGCATTCACTGAAAATGATCTTGAGTTCTTTTCTACACTGGCTTCTCAGGCTGTGATTGCATTTGAAAACGCCCGTCTTTACTCTCTTGCGATCACAGATTCTATTACTAAATTGTATATTCATCGCTATTTTCAAATCAGACTGGAAGAAGAAGTTCGCAGAAGCCGAAGGTACAACTCCACTCTTACACTGCTAATGATTGATATCGATCATTTCAAGGAAATTAACGATACCTATGGCCATCAACAAGGTGACATGATTTTAAGAGAAATCAGCCACATATTAAGAAGAAATATCCGTTCCACTGATATTGCAGCTCGATATGGCGGAGAGGAATTCGTGATAATACTTCCGGAAACCACTCAGGCTGATGCTAGAATTGTTGCTGAAAGAATTCGGAAAGACGTTGCGAAACATGAATTCCCCTCACTTGCTCAGGGACAACTTCCTGTACATGTAACTATTTCGATTGGAGTGGCTGGCTTTCCGATCAATGCAACCAGCAAGGATGAGCTTATTCAGAAGGCTGACAGCTCGATGTATCAAGCCAAGGGGGCAGGTCGCAACAAAGTCGTCCTCTGTGGAATAAATTAGACATTTATCGAACTAATAAAACTACAATGCTTTTTCTTATAAACGGTGCCCAAAATGATTGATTTAAAAGTACAATCTCCCTCTATAGAGCCTACGACAACTTCGGATAAAGGAAAAGCTGTCTCTAACAGTAAAGTGGGTCCAGCTTTTTTTGAAACCGTTAAAGACGCAAAGAAAAAACTCCTTGATGGGGATTTGAAAGATTTGATTTCCCAGGTAAAGGCTTATGGTGATCGTTTTTTCAGATCACCGGATCAAAATACCCTTGCAACTTTCAAAAGTGCGATTGGTGAGTTTCTTGGACGAATAAAAAAAGAACTATTTTCGATTAAAACAGAACCAGGATCGGTTAAAGATGGACAGCAAAAAGTCTATCAGTTAGTTGAAACTCTTGATAAAGATGTTGTTTCCTTGACACAGGAAACACTTCAAAAAGACAAGTCGCTAACCCTACTTGCCGGTCTGGATGACATTCGCGGACTTACGATTGATCTCATAACATGAACGAAGCAGAAAAGAACGAAAAGGACAAGGTTTCCCGAGAAACCGGAGAAGTCATTCAGCTCTACGTAATCACAGGCCTTTCCGGAGCCGGAAAGAGTCAGGCAATTCACTATTTTGAAGATAGCGGTTTTTTTTGCATAGACAACATTCCTCCCGCGTTGCTAACTAAGTTCGCTCAAATTGCGCGTGACACCCATGGAAAAATTACAAGAATAGCGGTAGTAATTGATATCAGAGGTGGTGAGCTTTTTGAAACATTATTCGAAGCTCTCACTGGCGTTGAAGAAATGGGAATCAGGTCCCGGATTGTTTTTCTTGAAGCATCTGATGAATTGTTGGTAAGGCGTTTTTCCGAAACAAGGCGGAAGCATCCATTGTCTTCCGGCGGCCGAATTATCGAAGATATCAACTATGAAAGGCGCATTTTATCGGAAGTTAGAAATTGCGCTGATTTTGTAATTAACACCACTGATATGAATCCCCACGACCTATACGACGAAATAAGGCGTATCATTGAGCATGAAGCGTCAATGCGAAAATTACCCTTAATACTGGTTTCTTTTGGCTTCAAATATGGAATTCCGATAGATTCAGATATGATTTTCGATGTTCGATTTCTTCCCAATCCATATTATGTTCCTGAAATGAAAAACCTGACAGGCATGGATCAAAGAGTTTATGAATTTGTCCTTCATTCGGAAATGGGTTCCGAATTTTCAATCCGGCTAAAGAACTTTATAGAATATCTGATTCCGCAGTTCCTGCAGGAATCCAAAAGCCGCGTCCAAATAGGCATTGGATGCACAGGTGGGCGCCATCGATCAGTGGCGATAACAGAATTTCTTGCAAAAGAACTCACTTCTGAGCATGTAGCGATTTCCCGCAGACACCGTGATCTTGAAATAAAAAGCTGAAATTGCCATTTTAGAGCAAAGCACGGAAAGACCTACAGCGCTTGCGATTGCTGGTTTAGGGTCCAGGGTAGTTAAAAAATACTTGGTAGAAGCATTATCCAGGTTCTTTAACTCCAGATCTCCTGATCCGTATTTGAATAGATCAGTGTTTGACGACTTCCTGCCGGAAATTGAAATAGCACTTTTTGTTGAAGAATTTGTCTTCATTTCAATGTTTTCTAGGTAAAAAAGTGCCATTTAAAGTCATTCGGAATCAGAAAGTCTGAACTCACTCTCCCTTGAATTTATTTACCAATGTTAGCGCTGCTTCCAGCATTTTTTCCGGAGTGATTGAGTTCATGCACCTGTAATCGTTTCTTTGGCATGTTTTTTTTCGACACGGAGGGGAACAGGGAAAACCTTGTACTAGAATTGCCTTTTGGGAAAGAGGCCCTGTTCGAACCATGTCCGTAGAGCCGACTGCGACAACGGTAGGCACTCCCAAAAATGCGCCCAGATGCATCGTTCCCGAATCATTGCACACAAGCAAAGAAGCTTCTTGAAGCAATTTGATTAGATCATGCAAGGAAGTCTTCCCTCCAAGATCGAATGAGTTTTTTTGTACTCGGGAAATAACCTTTGCTGTCAGGACTTTTTCAGCGCCCGAACCCGTTGCGACAATTGTCATTCCGGTATTCTCGAAAATTGAATGAGCGAGACTGGCAAACTTTTCCGCAGGCCACCTTTTGGCAGGGCCAAATGCTGCTCCTGGAGCAATAACCACGTATGGAGGTTTGAGAGAGGTTGATAAATCAGACAGATCATTGCAGTTTTCTGAAGCTTTTTTAAGGCTTTTTTTGTCATTTTGATACTCCGAAACAGCTTGGTTGCTTAATCTGCTACCCCAAGAACACCTGGAATTATTTGAACTAATTTGGCGGTCTTCTTTTTTATGCGATGTGAATTGATTAGACCCAATTTTTTCCTGGTTTTCAGAGTGACTTTCAGGACTTGTATTTTGCTTTATTTTGTTTATTTGCGGTGAGAGTTCATCGAAGGATTCCATCTTTACAGACTCTTCGGGGGCAATCGTTGGAGAGGGCTGAGGTGTGGAAAAGGAATTGCAATCTGCAAAAAGTTTGGACCACCCATTCTTTCGCTTCACTTCAACAATTTCCTGGTTGGTCATTGCTGACAAAAAAAACAGATATTTGTATAACTTGCTCTCGTGAACTTTTTTGAAATCAACCGGCTTTTCTATTGTTCTGGAAAGCATCCAACTTCGAAATTCTGTTTTGAAGCCTATCCTTTGTTTTCCTCCGCATAAAAAAGATGTCAAAGCGGCTCTGAAGGACCCCGGAAGAACAATTATTGTTTCATATTTTTTTCTTCGTACTTCTTTTATAAGATGCAAATTGAGGAAGGAATTTTTTTTCCAATCGATTTTATGGATATTCCGAACGTTGGGACAAAGCTCATAGAGAGGTGCCAAATTAGGACGAGTGAGAATATTTACTTCAGGCAAACTTTGAATGGCTGGAAAGGACATTATTACGTCCCCAATCCAGTTCAATCCGATTACAAGTGTGGATTGCATTCAAAACTCCACGCCCAAGCCCAAAGTGTAACGGCGGTCTTCTTTATCACCAGGCCTGATACCAATTTCTTCGGAATAAGTTGAAAAATCCAATTTCACAGTTTTGAAATCGGCGCCAAAACCCCCGGAAAGGTATCCTCCACGAATACCGGCTCGTAAAACAAGCCATCGGTTAACCTGGGCTTCCCCGCCGAATCTAAATCGTGAAAAGACACTGGAATCTGGGTTGTCATACCAATAATCGGCTGCAAGAGTAAGTTTCTTATTTCTCCCGGGAGGACCTTCAAGTGGATTGATCGATACTCCCAGCCCCCATTCACGTCTAAGTTTACCAACCACTGGATCAATCTCACTTTCGAGGATATTTTTTACGAGCAGCCCCAAATTAGACCTCCAAGGAGACTTCAAATACCACATTGTTCCTGCGTCAAAATCAAGAGTTGCTCCGCCTTTTTCATTGTTTCTCATATCACTTTTGGAGAGGCCTGCAAAGTCCCTTGCAAAATATTGTTCGTCAGCTGTTCGCCGCGACAGGAATTTCATGGTTCCTCCCCACCATCCTACTGCGTCTGCACTGAAAAGGTTTTCATTTTTTCTGAATGGTCTTGCAATTGAACCGGTTAACACGGAATCAAGGGATTCGAAAGCTCTGATTTTGGGAGTTACGGGATTGACTACTTCAAAATCGGTCAAGCCCTGGCAGAGGAATCCAACGCCGAAATTAGCCGCTCCAAGATAATACGCAAGATTTGAAAAGCCAACTCTTCCAATTTTCCCGGAAATTTCATTAAGAATTTGGTCGTTTTTGGAGCGGTCCCAGGGGGTGTCTTTGCTGGAAAGCTCATTTAGTTTGTTTGACACCTTTTGCCAGTCACTGTTAACTTCTCCTTCAGCCTGAATAATGCCGTATGACTTGTCATTTATCCATCCCAGGCCGGCGGGATTTGAAAAAAGAGCCTGATAATCATTTGATAACCCGATAGATGCTCCCCCCATGGCTTTTGTCCTGGAAGTTTCATAATCCAGAGAATAAGAATAGATTGCCCCCAACCAACGAGTACAAAATATCATGATGGTTGTTAAAAGGACAAGGGATTTTAACCCTTTACACTTTCTGCTAAATTGCATCATTCGAGTCTCTTAAAAAAGGCCTAAACTTATTTCGTTAAACACAATGCCAGTATTAATCTGCTCCATCGAGATTTCTAAGAACGGTTGAAAAACTAGCCAAATCGATGCCATAATAAGAATCAGCTTTTCTCAATTCCTGAGTGAGATCGCCGACAGCAAGAATTGTGGCTTTATTGATTTCGGTGAATTGGCCGGTAATAGTTTGTTTTGTAATGGGAGTAATGAACGTCCAGGAAGCTCCCTTTCCATTGAACCCGTAAAAGAGGTCCATAAAGGACTGTTCGAGAGTCATTCCACTTGAAGCCGGGCCATATAAAATGTCTTTCCTTAAAGTTGACCAATCAGGAGTAGTTTGGTCGTTGGTTGAGAACTCAATTTCATCGTAATTGTCAATTTTGTGATTGTGGTTGGTATCATATTTTGCCACTAACAACCTGGCTACGAGTTCAAGATTAATCAAAGCTCTGGTAATTCTATCAGCTTGAGAAGGGAAAATGTCAGTTGAGAGCAAAGATATCGCTCTTTTAAGAGTTTCTTCTTGTATGGGAAGTGTATTTAGCTTGAAAATTACATTGGTACGGTCGTAAGGACCGCTTCCATCCTGAAGCACATTCAGCGCTGAAAAGAGGTTGAAACCGCCCATTCCGGCGAATGTGTCTCCAAGTCCTCGAAGTGCATCGTTATCATTGGGATATTCCCTCTGCAGTTTAGAAAAAATTTCTTCAGCTTTCAGATAATCTGCTTTGTCTAAGGCGATTTCTCCTTCGGCGATTCTCTCATCCGCACTTTTTGTTTGGAGAGTTGTATCAACTGCTTCAAACATATTGCAGCCGCTTAAAAATAGACAAAGAAGCAGCATGAGAATAAATTTTTTTGATAGCCTGATGTTCATCGCTCCCAATAATCGGCAAAAAGCTCAGGTCACTCAAGTTTTTTTGTGAAAGTTCACCAAGTCAAGTTTAATTACTTTTTCGAAGCAACTTTCAACCTTCTGTTTTCATTACCGATTTTCTTTGCAATTTTCCGAAACAAAAACTGGATTTTTGCTCAGCAAAAGACAGCAACAAATTCCTTCGTGGTTTCGATTCCGCTCAACGACCAGCTTCTACCCCACGCAGGTGCCTTGTCCCAACGATTTTTTTGCCTCCTTACTTAAGATTTGCGGTATTTAGGTTCAACTTCAATCTTCTTTTTAGACCGAAGTTCCGGACGCAAAATCTATTGAAATCCTGATCTGTAAACGAATTTAAGGCGTTTTTCAGACGGTTTTTACTGGACAGTAGGAAAACCCTTGAAACCATCTTCAAATGCTATTTTCAGGCGTCAAATTTACATGGACAGAAAAAGCAGGCAAAAAAGGCTTCTTTTTGGCTTCAGGTCATAACAAGAGGGCTTTTTCACTCGGGAACTTCGGTTTAGACGGTCCAAGTCAACTATTGAAAAAACAGATTATGCGCATTTGGCGCTTCCCGGAAATGATTGTTTCTTCTACCAAATTTCTTTACAAATCTTAATTTATAGCATCTTAAGAATTTTCCGATACCACAGGTATAAAAAAGATAAGAAGGTGCTTTCATTGTGTAAGAAAAATGTGGGAATATTCGTGTTGTTATTTATGTCTCTCATCGTTTCGAGAGCGTCTTCTGATACGATAATTTCCCCACCGAAAATTCTTATAGAGAACACTTCTGATTGTACGGGACAATGGGTTTCACTACCCTCACGTCACAGAAAACAGTATTCATCCGAACCCTCTTTAAACTATTCCAGGCCTTTATTCGCCTGGACTTCTGCTCCCCCAAACGGCAAAGTGACAATGCCTCAGCCGCAAGCTTTTTCGATTCGCAAACTTGTCTTAGAACAAGGGCCAAGAGTATCGGGGAAGCGTCCTAACCTGGCAATGGATCAAGATGGCGGAGATATCAGCGGTTATGGATTTCAGGGTGGGTCAAGGCCCAATCGAGAAGGAAGCGGCAATCCGGGAGGCCCAAATGGTAACGGTCGCGGTGGATTGTCAGGTGGGGATCATGGTGGAGGAATGTTCGCCGGAATAGGTGGGGGGATGTCGGGGAGCGCTAATAACAGCAATTTGTTTGGAGGATACAATCCTTCAGGTGGAAGCAGCTTCCAGTCCGATGGGATGGGAGCAAGCCGGTTCGGGGCTGGATCGGCAAATGATAGCAATCTGAACATGGATTCCCCCGGCAACGGATATAATTTGTCAACCAATGGAGAAGCAACCACTGATGATCCCAATTACCAAACTGGTTTTTTCAGTCCTGGCGGACAGTTATTTAAGATGGTGATGCTTGCCCGAAAAATTACTCAGCCCAAAATAGACCTGGACCTTTCACCAAAACTTCGTTTCCATGCAGGATTGGTAGGCTTTGGGCCAGGAATACGTCTTCAGTACAAAGCTGTTGAAACAACCCGACTGAATTTTGACATTCAGGCTCAACATGGTGAAGGACTATTGTCCCTTAAGATTGACCACCTGTTTTGAGTGCTGTAAGAATTTGCTTTTAAGTTTATCCTCGTTAAAATGAACATTGATTTTCATTTTATCCCTGTTAGAATGAAAGTGAATATGTTTTTTTTGCAAACATTTGCCGATCCATAGGATCGCATCTTGAAATAAGCAATTTCGCAAGAGAAGACTCGTTGAGTGTTCCCATCACAAAAAAATACCTTAACACGCTTTGTCAATCAGAACTTGCCTTAACAGCAACAAAGAGTAAATTCCTAACTCCGTGTTCTATATTTCTCCTGGAAAAACAGCTTCTGAAACCACTTAATTTGGAATTTCTTATATTTACGGGTTGGATATTTTCTTGAGACCAATTAATCCGGAAATAAACTCCAAAGACATATTGAGAGGAATCAGAATTCTCTGTCTTTGGAAAAATTGTATCAGATTAAACCCTCGATGTCAGAAATTCTGAAATTAATACGAATCTTTTGGAGTTCCGCCAATCAGTGGGAGAGGAACGAACACCGGGGGAGGTTTTTGATATGGGGGTGGAAATCTCCCGAAAAGTAGGTTAACTTCCAGACAGGGTCCTTCCAGTTTTATTCCGCCAGTTGCTCCGACAAACGTGTAACCTGCTCCCACCTCTATCATTATGCTCCGCCATAAAGGTCTGACACCAACTAGCATCGGTTCCACATAAGCGAATTGGCCTTGGGTGATTGTTCTTTGATTGAGGCTGTCAGTTAGATTATATGAACCAGCTCCAAAACCAACTCGCCATTTGAAATACGGGTCGGGCCTGAAGCCGTTTTCTATTGTGAGGCCTCCCATTTTCATCTCAATTCGCTGGAAATTTCCGTTCAGGACCCCGGTACATGCTGAGGCTCCCAGCTTCGGATCACCGCTGGCCCCACTGAAAAAGCGACCACCCCACATCAAAAAATCACCTCCAAAGCCATGGGGCCCCGAGACTTGCTTATACTTGCAAGAAAGGCCTCCTGCGCCTATTGCAGGACCGGCTTGCTCAAAATGGGCCAAATCAAGGTTTTGCGAAAACAGGGAAGTCGATAGTGACAAAAAAGCAATTGCCAGAATGATGTTTCTTCGGTGTTGTATGAAATTAGCAGGAAATAATTCCCTCATAAATAAGAGTGAAACGGATTTGCGATTGTTTTTCATCTCTTTTTCATTTCTAAAGAGTTTTCCCTCCGGAATTCATCCTAAAGGCAACTTCCTTGGAATATTGACTGCCGCTTTTCTACAGCGTGATTGCTTTATAATTTTTCAAACTTCTTTGACAATCTTCAGATTGACATTTGCGGTTGTCGAACCTACGATTCCAATTTCATTTGCTGCGGCATAGGATAAAGCGATGATCTTATTTGGATCGGAAGGCCCACGGTCGTTAATTTTCACTACAACACTCCTCCCATTATCGAGATTATCAACTTCCACCAATGTTCCAAATGGAAGAGTTCTGTGCATGGCTGTTAAAGCATGCAAATCGTAAGGCTCTCCACTGGCTGTCGAATTGGCAACATACCAATAAGCAACTCCTTCTTGAAACACCCCGGGAGAAATAGAAGTCGAATTATCTCCTCCCGAGTTGTTCGAACAACCAACCATTCCAAATACCAACAGAATACAAATAAATAATAATATGTTCTTTTTCATGTCTTTTTATTCGGCAGAAAAATCTTTTTTGTATAATATAAATTCCATCAATTTTTGGACACAGCAAATTAGCTGAAATAATTTTGGAAAAGAAAGCAGAGGAGACAATCTTAGTGAAAAAAGAAATAGTTTATGTTCTTCTCTCTGGAATCTCTGTTTTAAATAGGGTTCTAAAGAAATCTGATCAGCTACTTTCATACAGTTCCAATTTTTGACCAAATAAGAATTCGGTAATTTTGAAAGATCCTCTTGTGATATAATTTTTGCGCTTTTTCCTGAAGGAAAATACAATATGGCTCAAACCTCTCGAACAAGGCAGTTTGCACTTAACGCTGCAGGAAATTACCTCAGATTCGGTGTTGCGCTCCTTTCGGTATTCTTTTTAACACCGATAATTATTTCTTCGGTTGGCAAAGATGATTACGGGCTCTGGACACTTATCAATTCAGCGTTAGGCATTCTGGGGCTACTGGATCTTGGCTTTGGCAATGGAATCATAAAATACACCGCCGAATGCAAGGGAAGTGGTGATTTAGCAAAGAGAAACAAAATAATCAGCACCCTTTTCGTTGTGTATTCCATGCTTTCTGTTTTTGGAACAGTGATTATTTGTATTATAGCCCTATATTTCACTCGGATTTTTGATATTCCAGTCAGTCAAACCGTAAAATCCAACATTTTACTCTGGATTGTTGCAGGTCGTAGTGTGATTGCCTATCTTCCTCTAAGTGTGTTTCGAGGAATTCTTTTTGGAGAGCAACAAATTTTTCAAATAAACGTTGTACAAATTTTTTCCACGATATTCAATGTTTTTTTGGTAATCGTAGGTTTGAAACTTGGTTATGGAATTGTTTTTTTGGCTGTGGCAAATTTTCTTGCTTTGATACTTGAACATTTGGTGTATATTTTCCTTTGTCATACGAATATTACTGAATTTGAATTGTCTATAAAGCTTTTTGACAGGAAAATTTTGTGGGAAGTCTTCTCTTTCAGCGGATATTCTTTTATTATCAGTGTCTCAGCTTTAATTCTACTGAGAACGGACCCTCTGATTGTAAAAATGTTTATGCCTCTTTCAGCGGTCAGTATTTATTCAATCGCTTTGAAAATAGCTGAAAATGCGCTTCTTTTGATTAAACAGTATGTCAATATCCTTGGACCTTTGGTAGCCGAATTAAAAGGAAGCGGTGATGAAATCAAAATTCGATTTATTCTGGTTAACTGTGCCAAATTTGCTTTTGCTCCGGCAGCTTTAATGGCAACGGCCTCTTTACTTTATTCCCGCGAAGGCTTAAGTTTTTGGATTGGAAAGGGGTTTGAAGAAGGGGCAGGTGCTCTCAATATCCTGATGCTTGCAATGGCGCTTTCAGTTCCTCAGATGGTGGCTTCCAGCGTGCTTGGAATGACCGGGGAGCACAAATTCACAGCGGCAGCTGCTTTGATCAGCATTATCGTGAATGTTGGTTTCAGTATTGCGCTTGCTATTCCTCTTCAAATGAACGGTGTTGCCTGGGGAACATTCATTGCAGTACTGATTGTGGATATTATTTTTGTTGGGTACAGGGCATCCAAGATATATAAAATCCCTTTCATTTCATATAATGCCAGAATTCTTCTCCCGGGAACAATCTCAAGTTTGATTTTTCTTATTTTAGGATATTCAATGAAATATTTTTATCCACCAGGTTCTCTTTTGGCAATTTTCCTTCAATTAGTTCCTCCCTCAATTATTTTTGCTATGATTTTCTGGTATTTTTTTGTTGAAGCCTCGGAAAAGGAACTATTCGCAACAAAGATCTTCAGGTTGAAAAAGGCATGAGAATATTGATCGTTGGAAATCTTTATCCGCCTTATGTATTCGGTGGATATGAAATTCTCTGTTCACAGGTAGTAGAAGAACTTCTGCTGAGAGGGCATTCAATTTATATTTTAACCAGCGATTTTGCCACAGAAACACAAAAACACAAAGGCGAAAGCAACGTTGAAAGGATTTTGAAGCTTACAACTGATTTTCCGAGACCTGGTGAATCTGTTGGTTTGGTTGATTTCAAATTGAGCAGTATAAATCGAATTGCAAAGTTAAATTATGAAAAATGCATTTCTGCCATTTCCCAATTTAAACCGGATCTTGTGTTTTGCTGGTGTTTGAATCGTCTAAGTTTGGGAGTGGCTTTTGCTGCACAACATTCAGGGGTTCCGGTTTGCTACACAATTAATGATGAGCATCCAAAACAATTTCACATCACTGGAAAATTTATCGGACCTCGCGCCATATTTCGTTTTTTGGCTGAAAAATGGCTATGGCCGATGGCCACATTCAGGAACCTACGACCTTTTCCAGTAACAATCATAAGTGAAAAGTTAAAAAAACGGCTGGTTCAAGAAGGAGTTCCGATTGAACATGCGCAAGTAATCTATCAGGGAATAAGGATCGAAGATTTTTCCTTTTTCCAACTCTTGCAATCGTTATCTGAGCCTTTAAAGATCCTTTACACCGGGCAATTGAGTAAAGCAAAGGGTGTTCATACAATTCTACGTGCTGCAGGGATATTCCTGCGTAAGAAAAGTGGGGATTTCCGCTTAACCATAGTTGGAAGCGGTGTTGAAGACTATGTTGCAGAGCTAAAAAAAATAACCGAGGAAGAAGGAATAGCCGATAAAACTGAATTTGCTGGGATGGTAAAACACTCAGAAATAAAGAACTTCCACAAGAATAATCATATTTTTGTTTTTTCTTCAGAATGGGAGGAGCCTTTCGGTTTGGCGCATCTTGAAGCTATGGCTTCAGGAATGGCAGTCATTTCTACAACAACCGGCGGTTCGGCTGAACTTATTAAAGATGGTTTGAACGCGCTGGCTTATAAGGCGGGAGACCCGATTGATCTTGCTGATAAGTTGGAGCGACTTTGGAACGATGAAGCAAATCGTCTTGAATTAGGAAGGAACGCTCATAACTATGTAAAAAAATTCCATTCCTTCCAGGGATACGTTGACCAGTTAGAGAATTTTCTAAATCAAGCTTTGCAATTCGAAGGTACACCTAACACTTGACCGAATTCCATTTGGTTAGTAGAATTAAAAAGTGGTTTCTTTGAAAAGGCAAAATGTTGTGATTGTGAAAGGAATTAATAATGATTGAGCAATTTAAAAGTCTTCTTAATCATGGATCAATTATTGCCGGGCTTTTCGTTGTTCTTTTTTTTCAGTTTTCCTTACCAAGCCTTTTTGCCAGAGACTATGCTGTGAATGATGCTGTAGCAGATGTCGAGAGTTTTAATGCTGATTTGAAGAAGACTTCCCATGGTTTGTACAAAGAAAAAATGGAACTCATGACCAACGATCCATTTTCTTTTTTTCGGGGAACGCCGCATTTAATGTATGGAGATCTTCGTTCCTCCCCTTCCCTTGAGTTTATGAAAAAGTCCCCAACGGGCTTAATCCATGGAGATCTACATGCTCACAATTTTGCCATTTTGTTTTTTCAGAATCGTCCAGGCACATATGGAACCGAAGATTTTGATGAAGTCCACACTTCCTATCTGGCTTATGACCTTTTCAGGTTAGGGGTGAGCATTAACATTGGCTTTCGGCACAATTCCAAGGGAAAAGAAATTGATGATGCAATCGAAAGTATGGTTCAGGGCTATTTGAATTGTGCTAACAATTATCTTCACGCAGATTGGCCAAGTTGTCCAGTGCCAAATTTTATTGAGAAATTTATCAAAGAAACCGTTGATATAAATCAGAAAGATTTTCTTGATGTGGGAACAAAATGTGAAAAAGGAAACAGTTTCAAAGAATCTAAAGAATTACAGCACCTTCCCAAAAATATCGAAACGGGGTTGAGAAATGCTCTGAACTCCCATTTTAAAAAACTTGCCACCTCCAATAAATTCCCCCCAAGTATGGCTACCATCTTAGATGTTGTTAGAAGATTAGGCAAGGGTTTATCAAGCACTGGCCTTGATAGATACTATGTGTTGCTTGAAGGTGAAACAGAAAGTTGGAAAGATGACAGAGTTGTCGAAGTAAAGCAGATGCGTGTGTCAAGTGATGTAGGCGGTTCATTAGAGACACAGGCTAAAAATACTTTACTTGGGTTCGAAAGAGCCCATCGTGGCCATGATATTTTTCTGGGAGTAATGCCTTTAGATGGAAAACTATTTCAAACACGGGAAATTTTTCCATGGGCAAAAAGATTGGAAGTTACCAAAGTTGATAAAGATGACATTTCGAAATTCGCAGGATTTTTAGGCAATATGCTGGGTGATTTCCATAGTGAGAACAAACAATCAAAAGAAATGAAAAGTTGGTTCGATTCTTACAAGAAACAATTTATCAAGGCGGTGGATGATTATTCTGATCAAGTGATTAAAGACTGGAAGCACTTAAAAGATTTTTGGAAAGAGCAATAAAATACAACGACCCGCCAACTAAAAAATTTACTGAAATGGAATTTTGAAGCGACCTTAAGACGAGGTCGCTTTTCATTTTTTTAGATAGTCGGCTTTATCAGGTCTCAAGAGAAAAAACAACTGAACTTTAGACTATAAGTCCTATTGAGAGGAAGTGAAGCTATTTTCAGAAATTCTTGCAAATCTTCTTCAGATATCAAATTTTGTTGACAACAGCATTTTTTCTAATTCCCACAAAGCCGTGCCAGTTGCCCTATTGCAGATGAATTTTAAAAATCTTCGCAACCTAAATAACTGAAAGAGTATAAGCAAGTTTCATTCCAAATGGTATTTTTCATTTTTGAAGTTCTTACCAGGTATTAATTTTTTTTAATCAATATTTATCGTTATCTTTCCGATACAAAATAAAATAGCAAAATCATGGGATCAATTTGTGAATTTCTTGACACTGGTTTGCTGCTATGGTAGATTTTGCGGTACTTCTAAATTTTATGAATTGTCGGCTTTTTTCCGAAGTAAATAGTATTTCGGATAAACGAAAGGAGAAAAGAATGTTAAAGCGTTGTACAGTATTTTTGGCGGTTCTCTTTTTCATGGGTGTTGTTATTGGCGCTTCCGCACAGGAAAAAGTTCTACTTCAATATAATCCGAAGCCAGGCACCACCACGAAATATAAAATGAATCTTCAAGGGACTACAGTTGTAACCGCCATGCAGAGAGCGCAGAAAACTGATTTGCAGACGGATATGGCAATAGAACAGAAGATCACCGGCGTTGACCCCAAGGGAAACGTGGATATGGCTACAACCATCACTGAGGGATCCATTACAGTCAATGGAACTCCTACCCCACTTCCAGCAGTTGGTCAGGTGATCAAAGTAAAGATGGCGAAGAATGGTGAAGTTGTTTCTACTGAGGGAATGGATAACCAAACCAACTTCCAAAATATGCAGATCAAATTTCCGGATCACCCGGTAGGAACCGGTGAATCCTGGGAAACCACTATTAACCCCAATCCACAGCTCCCTATTCCTTTAAAAGTAAAATATACTTTCCTCGGCTTGGAAAATTCCGATGGTTATGAATGCGCTAAATTGCAATCTGTAGTATCGACTGACCAGGGAGCCGCTGGCAGCATCAATTTAAATGTGAAGGCCAACGGAAAAATATGGTTCGCTTACAAAGAAGGAATCATGGTAAAGAATGAAGTTGTTTCCACAATGAACATGGTAATGGAAAATGATATGGGTGGTGGAAAGAAAGAAAAGATCGAAACACGAATGAATCTCAACCTAAAAATGGGAATTGCCAAATAATTTTCCAAAAGGGTTGACGCTTCCGAGTACCATTCTTATAATTGAGTAGTAATCAATTGAGTTCATTGAAAAAAGAATAAAGTCGGAAGCAGGCAAATTAAGTTCTAATTTTGGAAATCAGAACCCTGCTTTACCCCAAGCAGGGTTCTTGTTTTGCTAAGTGTTTTACCTAATTACCCATTACCCAACATTAGTTTCAGGAGGTGTTGAAGAGAAACGAAAATTTGAATTAAGTCGTTTCTGTGTTCCTTTTTCAGATTTAAGGAGGAAAGTTTATGAGGATGAACCGCAGATTTACGAAAATGGTCGCGTCCGTCTTGTGTGTAATGATGTTCCTTTCAGCATTTGGTTTAACTGCCAGGGCAGATGCGGGATTATTTTCGACTATTAAAGACACATTCACGAACCATCCAGTAGCAAGCACCCTGGGAACAGTAGCAGTTGGTGCTGGTGCTATAATCGCGGCTCCCTATATCGCTTCAGCCGTTGGGGCTGCAACCGGAGTTGCAGCAGTTGGTAGCGCTGGAGCAGTTGCTGCAGTGGCAGGTGCCGGTGCAGGAATTGCCGGAATCGGTGCTGCAATTTGGGGCGGAGTAGTTGCCGCCGGTGGATTCGTAGTCGGCGCCCTTGGCGCATTTGGAGCTGGAATCGCAGGAATGTTCTCCGGAATCGCCGGATGGATTGCTGGAATTTTCCTTAGCCCCTTGTTTATTCCTGCTCTCGTAGTAATCGGTGCGGCAGTTGCTGCTTACTTCCTCTGGAAGCACTATAAACGCCAGACTCAAGATATCTCCAATGGAAGCAATCTCCCAACAGTTGCTGCAACAGTTTCTATCCCTGGAACTGATCCCACGGTAAGTACTACGGTTGGAAATCCTAACACTACTCAATTACCACCGATGACATCAACCGATGTTCCTACCGCTAATACTTCTCAAACACCGGCCGCAGTAGTACCAACAACACCGGCCGCTGATGTTGCAGCCAATACAACCACAACTCTTGGAGCAACCTCAGATGCACTTAAAACTGCACATGAAAATTATATCAAAGCCTACAATACCTACATCAGTAAGGTTACCAACATTGGTGGCTCTGAAAATCCCGATGAAGAACTCCAGACCAATATGAGACGGACAGATGTCCAAAGCGCATTAACTGCCTACAGAGAATCCTATAATACCTACATAACCCTATTGCGACAGAGTAATTCTAAGTAGCTTAACGCCCCGAGAATCTCGGGGCGGTTTTATTTTAGGGAGGAAAAAAATGGCAAGTTTCAGAAGCATTTCATTGTCTTCGAATTTTAGAATGCTCTTCATCTTGGCTACCTGGTTTATCATTTCGCCGCTTTGCGCTGCTGACATACTAACCGATGCTGATTTCATGAAGAAAGCAAACCAATTCCTTTTTGAGGGAAATTATCAAAGTGCACTCGGATTTTATTCCAAAATTTCTGAGAGTGACTTGGCATTGCATCGCGAAGCTGTTTTGGGAAAATGCTTTTGTTTCACAATGTTGGCTTTTGATTCTAAAAACCCCGATGATGCAATTCAGAACTTTTCAGAATTGATCAAGGAAGCCCATAAGGGTGTAAATTTAACCGGATTAGACAATGGCATGATCTTTACAAACCTTAAATTCATTTCCGGGTTATTAAATATTTTTGAAAACCTTGGCCATTTAGGTGTTGGTGATACTGCTCAAGGGATGGTTCTTAAAAAAGATTCGAATTACGATAAATATTCGCAGTATTTTTCACTTGGAACTGAAGCCCAACAACATTTCCTTAAATTTTTCGAAGATTCCAGAACTTTGTCAGATGCGATAGGAAAGCTTTCCAGCAACGATTTCCAGGAATGTGCTGCTCAGGCTGGTGCAATTTCTTCAGACATAGAACACATCATGAATTCGGCAAAGGCGCTTAAAGCGCATGCCGAACGCTTGGTTAGAGTCGTGAAAATGTTGGATGATCTGAAGTCTGCGGCTGAAAAAATCAAGCCTGATGATCCCGCTCGAGGTAAGGTAATAGGGCTTATAAGCCAGATTACAGATGAGCTAAAAAAATAGGCAAATCGTTTTAAAATTTGAAATGCCCTGCAATTTATGTTTAAACAATAGCAATTCCACCAAACCAAATAAAATCTTCTTTTGAAGACAATTGTGGAGGATAAATTATTGTGTACCCTCGTTAGGTCGAAATTACAATTTTTTTAAAGGGCTTTTAAAAAAAATTATTTTCTTTTATTCAACTTCAAATAATTGTACTGGTGCAATTTCGCAGCCTTACTCAATGAGAATTGTGGAATGATGTTCAGAATTATTGCTTTTTGGAAATAGTTGTGTTAAACTTTGTGCTTACACGTTGTTTTGGAGGCTAATTATGTCAAGATTTTGTATGGTTTGTGAAAGAGGCCCAAGAATGGGGTTCCAGTTGAGCCATTCCCATCGCCGAAGCAAAAGGCGTTGGAGCATCAATCTTCAGCGGAAGAGAGTTCGCTTCAATGGAAAGATCGTGCGGGGTTATGTTTGTACCCGCTGCCTCGGAAGCGATAAAGTACAAGTTAACGTTTGAATGCTTAAACGCGACTTTCCGAACTGCGACCTCGAGGTTTAGCCTCAGCTTAATTTCGAGGTCGTGGTGTTTTAGGCGAAGTCTTTCTGTTGAAGGTGATGGATTGTTTGCTGGTTTGGAAAGTTGTTTTGACTTCGCTAAACCATTAGGAAGGTCTGTTGGGTTGTACAGATGATTGGATTTAATTGAAATTCCAATTTGTTAAGCTTTAGATTAATTTGATGATTTGTTTTTCGTTTATTTTCTCTCGGTAAGATTGGGGCACTTAAGTCTTAGTTGATCTGCCAGAAGAAAGCAAAGAATCGCTTCAGGAATAAGAAAAGTGGCGTTGTAGGTAAAACTGATCATCACGGCTGCCCAGATTGTATCCTGGGGTTTTGAAAAAAATACAACCCCGGCAAGAAAATGACAAATCAGTCGTAGTGAACTCCCCCCCAAAATACTTCCCAGCATTTTAACTCGAGAGTTCCAGGGAATTAAACCTGAAATTCCCAGAGTGGCATAAGCTATCGGATAATCAAGGAAAAATTGAAGTGGGTGGACGACGAAAGGTCGTCTGATAAGCGATAAAAAACCGAATACCAATCCTCCGGCTATCCCTGCTTTTGTACCACGTCTCGCGGTCAAAAGCAATATCGGAAAAGAAGAAAAAGAAATAGACCCTCCGTTGGGCAACTGAAAGAATTTAATGCCGGCGAGAACAAGCCCTAGTGCGGAAAGGATTCCTGTTTCGGTAATTATCATTGTCTTGAGGAAAGGTTTTTCCATATTTTTCTGTCCAAATGTTCTGTATTCGGATTTAAAGTAACCTCAAAGATCGACTCAATTTTAGAATTCCTATCGTCGCGGGGGTGATTTTTATGAACACATAGATTCGTTCGTCATTTTTGCGATGAGAATTTCCCCAAGACTGAGAATTGGCTAATCCCATTTTTATATTTAGTTTTTGGGAATAAGTATTTTATAAAAATGCTACCGTTTTTAAAAAATATTATAATTTAAAAATCTCCGATTTTACAAACACTCGAAACCATTTTATGGTTTTGAGTCAGCGAAAAAGAGTAAAAATACTTGACTTCTAAGACTGCATAAACACAAGTGCAGAAAATTTGGAAAAAAATATTTTCGTGGAGTTTTTTTTGAATTGCATATTTAATTGCCAATGCCAATATGAATTTGCTCTTTGTTGCTCTTTTGAGTGTTTTTTATGGAAAAAAAACAGGAAGATTCTTATAATATGGGGATAATATTGCTCTCAAAAACATCGAAGGCTATACATCGGTTGAGATTGTAAAATCTGTCCCAATCTGGAATTGGTAAATTTTGCAAGGGCTTGCAGATTAGCTATTTTGGAAAGCCTTTAGTCTTCTCTGGAAGGAGAAAAAATGAGTATTAAGTTTGTCCATCTGTATTTTGTTTTTCTGATTCTGCTTTTCGGATTCCCTTTCACCGGGTATTCATTCGATCAAGACGAAAACGTTGCAGTCACAGCTGAAAAAGGCCTTTCCATGCGTGAAAAGCCTGATCAGGGAGCAAAAAAAATTAAAACCCTTCCTTCAAAAGCTTTGGTAAAAATTGAAAAGACAGGGGGAAACGAAACCGAGATAGATGGTTTAAAAGCTTTTTGGTACAAAGTCAAGGATGCGAGTGACTCAGTCGGCTGGGTTTTCGGAGGCTACCTTGGCAAAATTGAAGACAATGAAAAAAAAGAAGGATTAATAACAAAATCCAATGAACGAGTTTCCAAAAAAGGAAAAGATCTGAAGATAAGCCTTCTGAATGGCAAAGAAAAGGCATTCTCTGATATCTCTGAAAGAGATGATTGCAAGAAGTATGAGTTAAGAGATTATTTTGATTTTCTGGGAATGTATTTAATTTGCTTGAACGGAAATGAATGGTACCATTATATTCTTGTCAACGAAAAAGATGGAGAGGAAATAGTTCTGAAGGAAAATCCAGTTTTTTCCCCAAAAAAGGAGTATTTCTTTTGTTCTCTCCTGGATAATATGAATGGCAGCGGATTTCAAATATTTAAAATTGAAGGAAAAAATGCTAAAAATGTCTATGAGATTGAAGTGGACGATTGGAATCCAGAAAATGCCAAATGGGATAGTGAAACTGAAATTTCTTTAACCCAACATGTTCTGAAGAATCAGGAAAATATTCCGATAAAAATTGTTTTAGACCAAAGTACACAAAAGTGGCAACTTCAGAAATAATCATTTTGCAGAGGAATTTACAAACGGTGTCTAAAAGCGAATGTCTTAAACTTTGGGAACCATTACCAGAGTTTATTTCCTTTGTTTTTGAGAAGATTTAATTACTAATGAAGCTGTTGTTTGCAAGAAAATTGCTACCCGGACAATTGGGAATCATTTCCAACCAATGTGAGCGCCTTTTTGCAGACTTCAATGTGTTATTTTTAACAGGAGGCAGTATGTTAAAGAGAGATCAATCTATTTTTGTCGTTTTTTGTATGGTTTTAGCTTTAATTTTAGCTGCAAATGTTCCAATTAAAGCCGATGACCAGAAAATGTTTAACCTATCCATAAAAGTCCCACCCCATCTGGCAGCAATTCTATCTGATCACAATAATCTTTCCAACCCAATTGATATTCAGTTTGAGGTTCTTAATTCTAAAAACCTTCCGGTTTTACAAAAAAATGCTGAAAAAAATTTAACCTGTTCTTTCGAAGGGCTTTCCGGAAATGAACTTTTTCAAGTTAAAATTTCTCCGCCTCTTCGAAACGGGATCCAATTAAGGGGATTTTTTGTCCACAAAGATTCTTCTGAAGTGACTTTTGTTGTTGACGAAAGATCAACAGTTGTTGCCCTTTTGTATGATTCGATGAACAAGGAAAGCGGTGGAAATTTACCTCTCTTTGCAGTTGATTCCTCAAGAAATCAGTCGCAAATCACCGATTTATCCCAGAAACTTGTAAAACTGATTAAAAGCGGAGATTCGATGCAGGCGATGGAATTTTTCCCGACTGTCGATGAGGCAACAAAAAAGATACTGGAAGCAACTAAACCAACAAAAAAGAATTCTAACACATCTGCAACATCGTCTTCCTCAACAAAAAACCAGGAAGTTACTCAAGGCGGAAAGACCGAAACAAGTGATTCGACCTCGAGCAACAATGGAATTGAATTCACTTCGCGAAGTGATAAAGAAGCTCCCGCGGGTTCAAATGAAACTGTCAATCCAACAACATCGCAGCCTACAAATACTGCCCAGCAGACTTCGAACCCCTCGTCAAGCGGACAGACTCAAAGTACTTCAGGATCTTCCGGAAGTCCAACTTCCGGCGAAAAAATGACTTCTGCGAGTTCAAATTCCAACACTTCCAATTCAGGTACTACCGCTCCCGCAAGTCAGGAAGCAGCAGGGACTTCAGCGACTACTGCAAATGCAGGAAGTACCACAAATGCAGCAAATTCTACAAATCCCCTAACCACGGTAAATCCTGAAAACTCAGCTACTACAGCAAATACTGCAAACACAGGGACTTCTGCTCCCGCTGAACCCGGAAAAAGCACTTCTGCAACTTCCGATTCTCAGGGCGATCAGGCAAAAAGTGCAGAAAACAACACTGGTACTAATAAAAAGACAACGGATTCGGACAATTTTGACGTTGCGAAGATGAGTGGAGCGAACATGGTGATGCTTCCTGAGACCTATACCAGATTTAATAATCTGAATGTAGAAGTAAGACTTTACTCCAGAAATGTTGATAAATACGAAGGAGAAGTCTTATTTTCAACAGTTGATGGGGATAACGTTTCATTAAAAAAAGTTCCGGAATTGTCAGATAGTGATAAAATTACCTTTCTGGTAGACAAATTTGATTTAAAAGTCCTCAAACCATTTGATCGGATTAGTTTTTCTCTTCCGCTTCCAAGCGGATCAAAGGTAGAACTGTATGATAAGGATGAAAGGAAAACAATTTCACTGGTAACTGCTCCTTAATGCAGGGCCTTGCCTAATATCCCATTTCGGTTGAATGTTCGTTTACTGGGTGCGAGTTGTTTGATTGGCTAATTGTCATTTTGGAACAATGAGACGTTTGAAAGCTAGAAATGGAGACTTTCTGAAATAGGCATGCTGATTTGATCGGTGTTTCCAGCTCTGAAAATCATATTGCTAGTCCTTGTAAGTTTCATTGTTTTGGAATGGTGTTTTTTGAAGTTGAAATTTAAGAGATACAGTTTTTGGAAATAGCTCTATAAGCTATTATTAATGTTGATCAGAAGTAGCTGAGAATAAATTGATTGGATAGAAATTTGATTGGTAAAGTTGGTTCAAGAAAATTTTTTCGTCATCTCGAGGAAAAAATAATTGTTTCGGTGGTTTTATTAATTGCCGGTGGTTTTTTTTTCTACTTTTACAGTGATTATATAAATACTGTAAAAGAGCTTAACGTTGAAAACGCTATTTCCCGGGGAAATATTTCAAAAGCTGCCGAGTTAGTTGCCTCCGAATCAGTAAGTTATGAATTCCCAAACAATACTGAATTGGCATCGTTGTTTGGTGTTCCATTTGATGAGCCTGTGGACAAAGTCATTGCTATGAATGCTTCCTCCACGAAACCAGCATCTATTACAGGGGAAATCAGCAAAAAAAATCTGATTTCCACAAACTCAGAAAAAATTTCTGGAAAAGGCCCGGTATCAAAAAAACAGAACCTTGCTTCACCTACACTGATTGCAACCGGAAAAACTGCGTCTGACAGCCTTCGAGCTGAAAAGAAGGTGGAAAAGAAAACTAATTCACAGGGTAAACAGACGGCATCAGGTACCACTAAAATAGCTACTCCGACATTGGAGCTTTCAGCAATCGGATACCGCCTTAAGGGAATAATACATGACAAACGCGGAAAAAGTTCGACGGTATTTCTCTTCGACCCGATGCGGGGACATGATGTTGTAATTAAGACTGGCGCCTCGGATACAATTAGGATTTTAAAAATATCCAGCAGAGAGGTTACCCTTTCCACCCCAAAAGGTGATGGAATTTTGAAATTACTTGATCTGACACCGGTGTCGAAAAATGCGAGTTCGACTGCAATGGCATCGCTTCCTGGCAAAAAAAATACTGATCCACAAAATCAGGATACTGATCAAAAGGAAAACGTTGCCTCCTCGACTACAAAGGCCGATTTAGTCGCAGGAATGAAGTTACTTACAAGCGGAGATGTTGAAACCATTAAAAAGGACGGAAGCTATATTGTTGTCTTAAAAAATGTCCAGCCGAATTCTGAGCTTGCCAAAGCTGGTTTCAAATCAGGGGATGTCATAAGTGGGATAGGCGGAAGCATTTTCAAAAAGGCGAATGAAATTCCTGAACTTTTGGCTAAATTTTCGACATCCCAAATAAAAGCGAATCTAATCAGAGATGGTCATGAAATGACTATTGATGCACCTGCTATGCGAAGGATGAGAACTCAATCACAAGCATCCCATCCAGAGTTCCCTCAAACCTCAAATTCTCCTTTAGGTGTTACTTCAAGTCAATTGCCTTTGACTTCCTCTTTGCAATCCAAAAATCCACCATGGCCGCCAAACTCACAGATATCTGCAAATCAATCATGGCCTGGTAATCAACAGCTACCAACCATTTCGTCTGGTCAGGGGAATCAATCATTCCGGATAATTCAACCTGGTCAGGCCATTCAACCATGGTCAGGCAATCAATCTCCGACAACAAATCAGCCGTTTCAAACATCAAATCAATCTTTTACATCTTTAAATCAGTCTTTTCAGCCTGCTAATCAGCCACCCCAGGCGACAAATCAAGCGTTTCAGACAACTAATCAACCTTTTCAACCTTCGACATATAAACCTCCCAGCCCCTTCAGACAGAGTCCACCTACTGATAGTTCGCAAAAAACTTCTGAAGTGGTAGTTGGGCCAATTTACCAAACAGGTGGGTCATTCCCGAGATAAGGGAAAAATTTGAAACAAAGCGCCAGAGTTGATCAGAGTTTAAACGATTTCGTAGAGCAGGGTCGAAAGATTTTTTATTGGTTGGTTGGAGTAATAACTCAGAGCGAAATTGGAGCCTTGTGTTGACCTGAATAGTAACAATTGCTCAGAGAGAAGTTGCACCACTTGCGGGGAACAGAGTTGGAGCAGTTGCTCAGAGCAGAGTCGGAACACTCAAACTGTATGGAATCGAATCACCATTACTTTTGAAGCTGGTTTTACAGAAAGATCAAGGGAAAAAATATGCCTCTTTTCACATATAAGGCCTATGATACTAGTGGCAATCAAGTAGATGGAACAATTGAAGCCCCTGAAATTGAAGGTGCCCGAAGAAAGATTCGTGAACGGGGAGTCCTTCCGTTTGAGATTGCTCCAGTTTTGGCAAGCGAAAGAAGAATGGGATTGGGAAACAGTGATGGGTTCTCAATAGAAGAGAAAGCCAGGTTTTCAAGGCAGCTGTCAGTTTTTTTAAGAGGTGGAGTTCCATTAGCTCGTGCGCTGGCTGGAATGATGAATCAGGAGGCCTGGGCTCCAAGAAAAGCTTTATTAGCAAGTATAAAAGAAGGAATTGAACAAGGAAAAACTCTTTCAGTTGCCATTTCGGAAATGCCCAACATTCTCGATTCCTGGTCAAATTCTATTATCAGGGTCGGTGAAACTACAGGGCGTCTTGATACTGCTTTTGCAGAACTTTCCATTCATTTTAACAAAACCCTCGAATATAGAAGAAGGTTGGTAACTGCTGCAATTTATCCTGTTATAATGCTGATTTTAGCTACTGGGGTGCTTGCTTTTCTCATGGTTTATCTTCTACCAATGATTCAAAAAATCTTTTCAGATATGCAGGGGCGCCTTCCCTGGATAACGCGATTGCTTCTCACGATCAGCGATTTTTTGAGGAACTATGGTTTGATTGCTTTAGGCGGCATTTTTGTGCTTCTACTTCTCGTAAGGATTTTTTTTAATGTTAATATCTTCAGACGGCAAATCGAAGCATTTGTTATCAAAATTCCTATTTTAGGGAAATTGGTTGTTAGTTTTCAGCTCGAATCCTGGACTAGAAATACCGCGCTAATGATAAAGAGCGGTATCCCTTTGCTCGAGACTGTTAAAACCGCCCGTAGTTGTTCTCTTTCTGCCCTGGAAAAGGAACAATTGGAAAACGTTGAAGTGTCCCTGGTAAAAGGGCTTTCTTTCTCTGATGCCCTTACTGCAGCAAAAGCATATCCCGCATTTCTGATTCAGATGATTGAAGCTGGGGAAGCTTCCGGTGATCTTGCAGGAATGCTTGAGCTTGTTTCGGCGGAGCTTGAATCTGAGGGAATGGCAACGCTTGAAATTCTTCTTCACCTTTTTGAGCCGATCTTGATAATTGGAATCGGAATTATTGTTGGAGGTATAATGATTGGCGTTCTTCTACCAATTTACGAAATGAATAAGCTGATATAACGGAGGTTGTATGAAATCAAAAAATCGCGGTTTTACATTGATTGAACTACTGGTGGTTCTTGTTATTTTAGGTCTTCTCGCAGGGTTGGTACTTCCAAGAATGATGGGAAGAACTGAGGATGCAAGGAGGCAAACTGCTGAAATTCAGATTCGAGCCTTGGAAAATGCTCTAAATCTATATTTTGCCGACAATGGGTTTTATCCTACCACAGCCCAGGGGTTGAGTGCGCTTTCTGAAAAGCCATCATCAGAACCACTTCCCAAGAAGTGGAAAGGACCATATATGGAAAAAGGAATTATTCCAAAGGATCCCTGGGATAACGAATACATTTATTTATCTCCCGGCGTTCATCAAAAAGAATTCGATCTTTTGAGCTATGGGAAAGATGGAGTGCAAGGTGGCGAAGGGGAATCTGCAGATATAGAAAATTGGAATATAGGTAGACACTGATTGCAGGGCGTTGGTGGCCAAAACGAGAATTAGTCTGTTCCGATGCTGCCTTCAACAACGCCTTTTTCAGATTGACCTCGCTAGCTTTTGAGCGGATCATAGGAAGCAAAAGGAGTAGTTCTTTTTGAAATTGTACCGCCTTGTTTTCCGGCAAGCAGGAACTCCAAAAAGTTGCTTAAAAAAAACGAATGGATTTACGCTGATAGAAATGATTTTGGTGCTGATATTATTTTCCGCAGCATGTGGAATAATCGCCCCGGATCTTTTTTCGCGAGTTCAGCGTAATCGAATGGAAGATTATTCCTGGCAACTTGGATTACTGCTGCGGGAATGCTATTTTTCCGCAGTTTATTCCGGAAAAGATCTATGGGTTTATGTTGATGAAAGTAATGAAATTGGTGTTTTTGACAAGTTTCCGAAGGGAAAACCTGTTGAATCGATACATTTTAAACACATTTCCATCCCTGAATGGGTGGAGATAAAGGGCTTGGAAAATGGGTGGTGTGCCCGAGCTGATGGTTTTTGTGAAGAAACAAATTTGACTGTCCGGGATATTGAACTTGGTTTTTCCACCACTTTTGCATTGCGCCCGTATGATGGTGAAATTATTGAAAAGGAAAGTAATTACGAAAAAAAATTTTAATGCCATCGGGTTAAAACCTGGTTTTACTCTATTAGAAGTAATGATAGGGCTTGCCTTGACGGCTTTAGTGGCAGGAGCCGTGTTTCAAGCCGGAGTAGTATATTCCAGAAAAATTGCTGAAGGGAGATTTCCTCAAATTGCCAGGGCACTTGCCTGGAAAAGGATCGTTGAACTTGAATCGATGCCGGTGACAATGGGAAAATCATCCGGAGATTTTGGCTCAGATTTTCCTATTTTTTCCTATCAGCAGGAGATCACCAGGGGGGAAGTCAGGAATTATAGATTTGACGGGCTTTATAAAGTGAATCTCAAAATCTTTTGGCGGAGTGATTATGTGAATGATTTTCTGGAAACCGAAACCTTCATTGTTGAGTATCCGGAAAAATGGCAATGATAAATAATTTAGAGAGGGGACGTTACCCGAATTTTTTACAAAATACTTATAGAGTTTTTCGTGGAATCCACAATCCAACTAAAGCTTTTTCATTTGTTGAAATGTTGATCACAATGGCGCTTGCTGCACTCCTTTTAACTCTGGTAAACGGCATAACTTATTCGACATCCGATTATTCGCGGCGCATAATCGAACTATCAACGACGGCACGAAAACTGGAATTCTTTGTTGAATTGATGAGAAAGGAATTAGGAGAACTCCATAGAGAAACCGGTAATCCGGCCTTTGATTTCCTTGGAGGCGAAGGAATGCTCAGTTATTCCACTTCCAGATTGGAATTTATCGCACGTAATGATACTCCAGCTGGATATCTGCGCATTGAATGGATCCATGATCCCGAAAAAAAAGTTCTTGAACGTTCAGTTACGCCAGTTGTTACCGACACTCGCCAAGCTGGAAAAACTACTGTAACAAAGATTTTGGAAAATGTTGAGAAAGTTGAATTTTCGATATTCGACGGGAAAAAATGGTTTCCTCTTACCGGGTCTCTTGCTCCTATAGATATAGCAAATGCTGTAGGCGTCGATATCTATTTTGTCAAAGCCAGTTCACCGGTGTTTGGAAATGCCTTTTCTACTGCATTTCTTCTTCCAAAATGATAGGACTTTTATTTTAACAATGAATAAAACTCAAGAAAATGATGAACCCACCAACTCAGGAAAATGGAAATTACCATTCTCGGGTAAGTTGAAGATTGATTTTTTCTTTTTGTTTGCAGTTATTGCACTACTTAATTTTGTAATCTGGACAGTCGGTTGGTTGTTATGCGGTGATAACTTCAGTCATCCAAAGGATTGGCTGTTGTTTTGGAATACTGCTAATCTGACAGCTTCGGGAGATTTCGACAAGTTGTATCCTGGGATTACTCCTAATCTGCCTTTTGTCTACCCTCCCTATTTTCCGTTTTTCTCTTATTTCTTAAGTTTTCTGACAAGATCTCATGCATATATTGCGATTGTCATTTTCAGCAGCACTATGATGATCTTAGCTCTTCTTGTACTCAGAAAAATTTCTAAAATCAATCGGTCTGACTTTCTGAAGTTCTCTATAATATCGCTTTCCTCGGCCAGTTGGTTATTAATCCCCCCCCTTGGACACATAAGTAGTTTGTATCTTTTTCTTATTTGCGCCGGTTTAAAACTGCGAATGTTACAAAAACCGAGGTGTTCCGGATTGATATTATCCCTTCTAATGTTGAAACCTAATATTGGAATTATTTTCCCCTGCCTTTTCTTGCTACATAGCGAGTTAAGGATGTTAATGGGGTGGGGAGTCGGTTTTGGATCGCTACTATTACTTCCCTTTTGTTTCAGCAAATCCTTGTGGGGAAACTACCTTGCCGCGACTTCTAAAATTGGCAGCTTGATCAGTATCATTCCACCTTGGAAACATCACACTCTTCATGCTTTCATCCGTTCGATTTTACCACTAAATTTTCAGGAATATGTTTTCGGAGCATGGATTATTTGCATTGTTCCTCTGGTTTTTCTTTGTTTTTACGTCTGGTACAAATGCAAAAATTCGGAATCCTGTTTCCCCAGGTTATTCGGAATTGCTACATTGACAATCATTGTTTGCAATCCGTATTTTCATCATTATGACGCAATACTTGTTACTTTACCTGCATACATATGGTTTACGAATAAAGAACAATACCACCGCAATGGCTTGTACAGAATAATTGGTTTGGGATTCCTGTTAGCATTTATGATTCAACAAGTCAGCGTACTATATATTCAGGATGGACTATCTCTGGTTAGTTTGCCTTTGACAATAGCTTTAATAGCTGATTCCACGGATTTAATGACTTGCGGAGTTGCCCACCATTGAATTGAAAAATACATTTTGTTCAATTGGCAATAGCTGTTTTCCTGTATTTGGCGGGGAGCTTGCCAGTAACTTTTTTAAAAGTTCGATAGAAATAGTTCAGGTTGTTGAAGCCGGTTTCTTCTATTATATGCTCAATGCTCAATTCACTTCCGGAAAGAAGTTCGCATGCCTGAAAAATACGGAAATAGTTGATGTATTGTACAATGGTTTGCCCGGTGGCTTCTTTAAAGAGTTTGCACAAATGCCCTGGTGACATCCCGGTCAGTGAGGCAAGATGCTTCAGTTCAATTTTATCTTTAAAGTTTGTTGACACAAAATTTTTGATTTCATGTACCGCAGGATTATTCCGGGCATCAGAATTAGAGTCAGCAAACAATCTGATGAAGTGAATCAGCAATTCCTGAAAAAGCAAATTGACCAGTGTTTTTGAACCCCAGTATTTTTTATTGCTTTCTTCAAATAGCTTTATAGCAAGATTCAGGAGATTTTTGTTGCATGTTTTAATAGAGCATTGACAGGGGGTAAATTGATCCCAGGTGAGGTCTATTTTTTCGCCAATTTCAGAGATTTTTTGCTTCAGTGTTTCTTTACTGAAGAGGAGGATTAACAGTTCTACGTCTACACCGGCTGGAATGGTTTTAATGCAATCATGTTGCAAAGCAAATGCAATGATGTTTTTCTGAAGGAAATAGGACAATGATCGTGGACTGCTTGATAGGTGGCCTTCCAGACAGAAAAAAATTCCAAATTGGTCAGTTTTAAAAGTGAAAGATTCCTCTTTCTCAAGTTTTTGTTTAAAGTGGTAAAGGGAAAAATCCTCTGTTTTGCAGGCTAAACTAGCGCCGGGAAGACTCAATAAGGCTTCCATTTTCTTCCTCCAATTTTCTATCTGATCTTCTGACTTTCAAAAAAATAGTACCTGTTGTTATGTAAAAATTATTTCAGAATTGCTATGTTGAGAATTTAATTCTGACAACATTTTTCCAAAAATGGAAAATTTAGATTGGTTATTCGATTCAGGAGCAGCTTAAAGAACAGAACTTAGAAAACTTTCGCACTTTGAAGAGAGGCTCTCAAAAGTGCGAAAGTTCATTTAGACATTGATATTAATGATCAGTGCTGACAGGAGGTTTCCCGTCCGAAGGAACCCTACCGGTTCCAAAACAGGTAGGACAGGGGTATGGATAATTTCCTGGTCCACCGGTGAGTTTTCCCGTTCCGTTACAAACTGAGCAGGGCATGGTGTTTACAGTTTGCATTGACATGGAAATTGACTCCATTTCTTGGGCTGGTTTAACTTCCTGACCGTGACAAAATTTAACATTTTTATGGAGATATTCTTCAACTGCTTGGCAGAATTCAGCAAGGTCATGCGGATCACGGCTGGTCAAAATATGTCCGTCAACAACTGATGGTTGATCTTCTATTACTCGTCCACCGGCGTTGCGAAGGTCAGTTCGAATGTCTGAAACACCGGTTATGTCTTTATCTTTTACAAGCCCTGCGCTAATAAGAACTTGAGGACCATGGCATATAGACGTAACCAGTTTATTTGCTTTATAGGCATCTGAAAGAAACGCAAGGATTTTTCCATCAGTTCGCATGATGATAGGATTCCAGGCCCCTCCGGGGACAAAAACAGCACAGTAATCTGTTGCTTTTGCATCAGAAACATTTTTTGTGACTGGGAGCCAAATTGACGGCTTCAGGAATTGGACCGCCATGACGCGCCCTTTGATCCAATCGGGAGTAATGACATCCACAACAGCTCCGCGGGCAGTAAAATAACGGAGTGGGTAGGTTCCCTCTATTTCCTCGAAGCCGTGGGCACAAATCATTGCAATTTTAACACCTTTCAAACTTTGAGGATCAGTTACTGGAATTTCTTTAACGGTATATGGCATACCGGCATCCACTTCTTCCAACTTTACTTTCTCAAAAGCCTTTTCGGCTGCAAAAGAAACGAGACTTACCCCAAGTAAGAACGTGAACAAAAGCAAGATCGTTCGGTTAAACATTGAGAACTCCTTATTTTGATTTACGTATAAAACTTAAAATTCTCCGTTTACTTAAGCAAGGATATATTAAATAAAAGAAAAAAATAATGAACAATTTTCTTTTAAAAACTTAACAAAATTAATTAAAATTAGTCAATTTGAAGAGGCTCTTGCAAAATTAGCAAATTTAAATTTACGAAAAATATCACAATGATCATCAAACCTGAATTTATTTTTGTTCGGTGTGCAAAATTTATACAATGCTGCAAGAAGCTCTGGAGCTTATTATTTTTTTACTTTCCGTTTAGATTGTGGGAATTGTGGCTCGAAGACAGTTCTTCGTTCTTTTGTTGCGCTTTTCCCCAATTCCTTTGCTATTTCATACAAATATTCCTGACTTCGGAATGATTTACCTTTGGGGGATTTAATTCTTTTGTAAGAGCCATCTGGTTCAAGCAGATGTGCTTGAGTGTTATCTTTGAAAGCTGATTCCAAAAGATTCATCAATCTATCCCGGCAATGAGATTGTTCAACAGGAATCAATAGTTCTACCCTTTTTTCCAGATTTCTAGGCATCCAATCAGCACTTGAAATAAATAGCAGGTTATCGCCGCCATGTTGAAAATACAATATACGTGCATGCTCAAGATATCGATCGATGATGCTGACCACTTTGATATTTTCGCTCATTCCCGGGATTTCGGGAATTAAACAACAAATTCCTCTTACATTTAAAAAGATTTTCACCCCTGCGCAGGAAGCTTTGTACAAAGCTTCAATAACATCAGTATCCACAAGGGAGTTAATTTTGGCCATGATCTTTGCAGGTTGGCCCTGTCTGGATCTTTCAGCTTCGCTTTCGATCATTTCCAAAAGTCTTTTTTTCAAGCCAATGGGCGCCGCTTCAATTCTGTTATATCTAATTGGTTGCGAATAGCCGCAGATGGCGTTAAAAAATGCGGAAGCGTCACTTCCTAAATCTTCTGAACATGTCATCAGACTGACGTCACAATATGTTCGGGCAGTTCTTTCATTATAGTTGCCCGTTCCAAAATGTAGATACCTTCTGATTCCGCCGGGTTCACGTCGGACGATTACACAGACTTTTGCATGGACCTTCAGGCCGCGAAGTCCATATATCACTTGTACTCCGGCTCTTTCTAATGACTGTGCCCATTCAATATTCCGTGCTTCATCGAATCTGGCCTTTAATTCGACTAAAGCAGTAACATGTTTATCTAATGCTGCGGCTTTGGCGAGCGCTTCCACTATTCGGCTTCCTTCAGAAGTTCGATATAAAATTTGCTTGATTGCGATAACGTCGGGGTCTTCAGCAGCCTCTTCTATTAGCTTGACAACGGGATCAAAACTTTGATACGGATGAAAAAGAAGAATGTCTTTTTTCGATAACAGTTTCATGATTCCCTCCTCAGATACGACTTCAGGTGCTGGTTGAGGAGTCCAGGGTTCGAATTTGAGTTGGGAAAACCCCTGCCTTGTGGAAAGACTCATATATGCGCCAAGATTTATAGGACCGGGGACTGAGTAAATTTCATTTTGCTCAATTTTCAAGGCTTTGACCAAAAAATTCATGGAAGTTTGCGAAATGGTGTTAACTACTTCCAATCGGACGCAGTCGCTAATTTTTCTGGCAATCAAAACTTCTTTCATTTCTTCAAGAAAATCTGAAGCTTGATCTTCTGAAACTATTAAATCTGCGTTCCTGGTAATTCTGAACGGGAAGTGTTCAATCGTTGGTTCCCCAGGAAAAAGTCTGTCCAGGAAAGCTCCAATTACATCTTCAAGTAAGACGAAATTATCCCCACTTTCTCCTGGAATATTGACAAATCTGGGGATTTTTTTGGGAAGGGGAATTAGGGCAAATCTGAAGAGCTCGTTTTCTTTGCCCTTGCCTTTCAGTCTGACTCCAAGGTTTAAGCCTAAGCCCGGAAGCAATGGAAAGTCGTCAAATGAAGAAACTGCCATTGGGGTAATAATCGGGAAAATTTCAGTCTCAAAAATTTTTTCAATGTGGCTGAACTGATTCGGGGCCAATCCTTCAACAGAAACTCTTCTTATCCCAGATTCCTCTAGGGTCCCTTCAATTTCCTGAAAACAATCATATTGTTGTTTAACCATCTCGTGACATCTTATGTGGATCTCTGACAATTGTTCATCAGCAGAAAGCCCTGACGGGTCAAGGCCGGAGTGACGAATATCTCTCAATTGTCCTATTCCTCCTACTCGAACCATAAAAAATTCATCGAGATTTGAGCTGGAAATGGAAAGAAATTTCAATCGCTCTAGAATGGGAATCGACTGAGTTTGCGCTTCTTCCAGAACACGACGATCAAATTCAATCCAACTAAATTCCCGATTGAAAAACCTTTTCCCAGAGTTAGTCATATTTTCTCCTCAAAATTTCTCATGACAGGGCAATTTTTGAATTTGTAACAAATTGATTGTTGAGGTTTTGCGAAAGTAGAAAAAAAAATGTCATCCATTGGCTTTTCTTAGCAGCACTTTCAGCCCATAAACATCTTCGAACAGGTTTGCTTTTTCTTTAAGAGCACCTCTTTCGAGTGTGAGATCTTCCATTTCAGGAACGGAAATAATAAATTGTCCGTCCTCTTTTGAGTAGGACAAATTTTTGATATTCTGGAGATGGTTTCGGTCAAGGGCGTCAGCAACTCTTAGAATTGCGGATAATTTGGCGACTGCCATTCGATGGTCGCGGGGAAGGACAGCATATTCCTGATGCTCTGAATTGGGACCCGCACGCCTGTGGTATCGCGCGATGAGTCCGATTACGATTTTATCACGCAGAGTGAGTCCGAATAAATCACTGTTGAGAATTAAATACATGGAATGTTTGTGGTGAGCTCTGTTGCTGATAAACATCCCAATGTCGTGCAATAATCCTGAAAGGCGTAAAAGTAATTCGAATTTTCCGCTAAGCTGATGATCTTCCTGAAGAAATCTGAAAATTTCGATCGAAAGTTCCGTAACATGGACGGCATGCTTTTCGTCGAAGTGAAATTTTTGTCCCAGTGAAAGTGCGGTGTTTGTTGCCTGATCGGCGAAATCCTGACTCCATGAGCCATGAGCTGCCATTTCATAAAGTAAACCTTCTCTTAAACTGGTTTTTGGAACGAGCAGTTTTTTTGCATTGAAAGCTCTGGCAAGGTGTTTATATGCTAACAAAGCTGGCCCAAGGGTTTCAGCTTCATGGTAGGGTAGGTTTTCTTTTCGAACGAGCTGATCGATGGAACTTGATGCTATTCGGTCGGCGAACTTCGAAAATTCCTTTGTACTGATTTCGGAAATTTGGTTTGAACCCCAGTCTGAAACAAGTTTAGAAGCTGCAAACCTCATGTCTCCGGATACTGCAATAATTTTGTCAAGGGAACCAACGGGAACGTTTCTCCTAAGCTGATCCACTGTTGATCTCAAATGACGATCAAGGATCACCCGCATTCGAGGAGGAGGGACTCTATATGTTGCTAGTGTTTCACGCATTCGCAGCGAACCGAGTCTGTACGAGTTAGAAAAAGCGACATGTGAATTTTCCAGAAGTAATAAATCAGTTCCCCCGCCTCCAACTTCGACAATCAGGGCATTCCCGATTAGACATTCCCCGGCTGGGAGAATGTTTCTGACTGCCATATAAGTCAGGCGGTTTTCCTCCGCTTCTTCTATTGCCTCAATATTAATGTGCGTTGCAATGTAAAGCCTGTCAAGGAAGGTATCGCGATTGGCGGCTTCCCTTACGGAACTTGTTGCCACAGCTCTTACAGAGGTTTCCTCGTTAATATCATATTCTTTTAATAGTCTTTTATAACCCAATAGAATTCTTACGGATTCCTCGATTGTTTCCTGCTGAATGATTCCTTTTGTGAAGGTGTCTTTTCCAATTGATACCGGGTGCTGCATTGATTCAATAATTCGAAGTTGACTGTCTTTTTTGATTTCAGCTATTACCATTCTGATTCCGGTACTGCCAACGTCAATTGCAGCAGCGAGTTGTATTGTGGGATCAATTACTTTTTTGGGAAATGGGACAATCTCCTTATTTATCTGGGAAATGTTTTTTTTAACAGCTTTTTTCTGAATTGTTTTCGTTTTCGAAAGAATTTCCTTGCTGATTTTCTTTATTCCAGGTTGAATTTGGGAAATGAGTTTTCTTACAACTTTCTTTTTTCCTGGGCTTCGTTTTGACCGGATGGCTTTTCCAGCTTTTTTAATAGTTGGCTTAATTTGGGAAATAACTTTTTTATGTATTTTTTTTTGGTTCGCTTTCATTTTGCGGCCTCTTCAGCGATGAGCGCGGCTGCGCCTAATACTCCCGCTTCATCGCCGAGTTTAGCAACAGCAACTTTGACATCTGTTGCTAAAAATTCGACTGCTTCTTCTTTTATCGCAGCTGAAATTTCCTTGAGATAAATGGCGGGCATTGCCTCTACAAGACCTCCTCCAAGTACTACGATGTCTGGAGCAATTGTACTGACAACTGAGGCTATTACAGAACCGAGTTTTTTTGCTGAATCCCGAACGATATGCTCAATAACTGTATCACCTGCAGAAATAGCCCTTGCAATAGATTTAGACCTGATTTTGGCTATTTCCCCGCCGGTGTCTTCCATCAAATAAGGTGCCTGGCCGCGGAAAGCCGCGACTGAAGCTGCAGCCGCAATTGCAAGACGTCCTGCGAAAGCTTCAATGCATCCATGTTTCCCACAGCCACACAATGGGCCATCCTTCTGAACCTGGATGTGCCCAATTTCCATGCAAGAGCCGGTTTTTCCGCGGAACAATTTCCCTTCGTATACACAACCCCCACCAATTCCCGTTCCCGGAAAAACTCCAAGTACACATCTGGCATCTTTTCCAGCCCCAAAGCGATATTCTCCAAATGTTCCAGCGTCGACATCATTTGCAATTCTGACTTGGCATCCGAATTCCCTGGTAAGTATTTCCTTGAGTGGAACATTTTTCCAACCCAGGTTGGGAGCTTCAAATACAAGTCCTTTGTCGATATCTAAAGGACCAGGGCAACCTACTCCGATTCCACAGATGGAATCAATCTTTAAATTAGCTCCAACTAAAACTTCGGATACAAGCTTTTTTATGAACTCGATTCCACCAGTGATATTTGTTCTTTCCTTAAATTTTTCACGCTTTGTGGAAAGAATCTTAAATTCATTATTAAACAGGGCAGCCATTATCTTGGAGCCACCAATGTCAATTCCTATAAAATTCTCTTTCTTGTTTTTTACTTTATCGGACATATTCATTCCTCCTGGTCTGTTAGGCGAGAATATACTATATTTCATGCCTTTCCTCAATATAGCCAAAAATTGTTAAAAAACGGTTAATACTTTTACTTTAAAATATTTGGGGGGGGTTCTTTCATCCAATCATTAAAATTGCTTTAGGCTATCGCATTCCATGTCGAATTCAGCTATTCTATATGGGATTTACCGGGAAGCTAATAATTGGGAAAAAAAGATGACTAAACCTAAGTTATCAATTTGCATTGCGACTTATAATCGGGCCGACTGCATTGGACCTACTTTGCAAAGCATTATTGCTCAAGCGTCAAATGAAATTGAGATAATAATTTTGGATGGAGCTTCAACTGATGCCACACCTGATGTAGTGAAGAGGTATGAGAGCTCTTTCCCCGGGCTACGCTATTTCCGGATGCCCCAAAAAGGAGGTGTGGATCAGGACTATAGCAAGGCAGTTGATTTCGCATCCGGAGAATACTGTTGGTTTATGACGGATGATGATCTTTTGATTCCGGGAGGAGTTGATTTGGTGGTTGAGCAACTCTCAAAGAACTACAGTCTGATTGTTGTCAATGCGGAAATACGGAATCAGGATTTCTCTAAACTCTATTTTTCCAAAAGGCTTCGTATTGAGGAGAACCGAATATACCAGCCTGAAGAATTTGAAAAGTTCTTTGAGAATACAGGAGACCACCTTTCTTTTATAGGTAGTGTGGTAATAAAAAAAGACATCTGGGATAAGCGAAAAAAAGAACCTTATTTCGGCTCTGAATTTGTACATGTTGGTGTGATTTTTCAGGCTCCGATGCCAACTCCCATAATAGTTTTGGAAAAACCGGTTATTTCAATCCGGCACGGAAATCATCAGTGGACTCCTCGGGCGTTTGAAGTATTTATGGTAAAATGGCCGAAATTGATTTGGTCGTTTCAAATTTTTTGTACAAGGTCTAAAGAAGCTATTACTTTAAGATTTCCGATGCAAAATAAAAAGAAATTGCTTGTTGCCAGGGCGTTTGGTTTTTATTCCCTGAAAGAGTATGATTCCTTCATCAGGAATTTGAAAATTTCAATTTTTGATAAAAAGGCAGCATGTTTAATAGCATTATTTCCTGCTGTTGTAATTAATGCATTGGCTTATTTTTACTATGTTTTATTCAGAACTGACTCCCAGACAGTTGATGATATTAAGAACAGCAGATACTTTTTTCTTAAGGCTGTTAAGTTTCTAAAAGGTGTTTAGCTAGTTTTCTCCAAAAGAATTGTTATGTTGCAAAACATTGTTCGAAAGCTAATTTCCATAAAGTTTGCGGGATTTTATTTTAAAGGGTGCGAATAGTCTATGAATCTGCTTAAAATAAACATTGCCGCAAATTTTGTTGGAACCTTATGGCAAGCCTTGATCGGGTTAATTTTTGTCCCGGTCTATATCAAATTTGTGGGAGTGGAATCCTGGGGGTTGATCGGTTTTTTTGCAACACTTCAAGTGTTGTTGAGTCTATTGGACATGGGATTAAGCGGAACCTTAAATCGTGAACTTGCCAGACTTTCCGCAATTCCTGGTAAAGAAAAGGAAATGCGGGATCTTACCAGGACATTGGAAATACTTTACTGGAGTGTGGCTATTTTTGTTGGCATCGTAGTGGTGTCGTTATCCCCAACAATTTCCAAATACTGGATTAAAGCTGGAAATTTGCCTCCGGGATCTGTTGAACAGTCCTTGTTATTAATGGGTTTTTTGCTGGCTCTTCAAATGCCAGCCGGGTTTTATTCCGGAGGCTTAATGGGCCTTCAAAAGCAGCTCCCTCTCAATATTATCGTCATTGGTATCAGTACTTTGCGTGCTGTTGGAGCTATTTTTGTTCTTTGGTTACTGTCACCGACCATTCAAGCTTTTTTTAGATGGCAAATAATCATAAGTTCTGTAAATACACTTTCCCTCGGGTGGTTTCTATGGTACTCGTTGCCTCGAATTGAGGGAAATTCATTTTTTCAATGGCCCCTTTTAAAAGGAATTTGGAAATTTGCTGCAGGAATGAGTGGTATCTCTATTTTTACGATTATTCTTACTCAACTTGACAAGATTTTGTTGAGTAAAATGTTGTCCCTTGAGATGTTTGGTTATTATATGCTGGCAAACGTTGTTGCAATGAGTCCAACACGCTTTTTTTCTCCAGTGTTTTATAGTATTTATCCAAGATTTACACAACTTTCCTCCACCGGCAATCAATCTGAATTGATCTTGCTTTATCATAAAATTTGCCAATTTATGGCCGTTTTGATACTTCCGGGTACAATTGTTCTGGCCTTGTTCCCTTTTGAAATCCTTTTACTATGGACGCAAAATTCTGTGATGGCCGAAAATTCATACCGTCTGGTAAGAATTTTGGTTTGTGGTACTGCTATTAATGGCCTTTTGAATCCACCATATGTCTTACAATTGGCATTTGGTTGGACAAGATTGTCTTTTTACAAAAATGCGATCGCTTTGATTTTATTTGTTCCCTGCATAATTTATTTAACAAGATGTTATGGCTCTGTTGGTGCCGCCTGTGTTTGGTTGGCTTTGAATCTTGGATATTTTCTTTTGGAAATTCCAATAATGCATAGAAGATTATTGCCATCAGAGAAGTGGCGCTGGTATCTGCATGACGTTTCTATTCCGCTATTTGTATCCGGACTTGTTGCGGGAGCGGGGCGAGTATTAATGCCGGAAAGAATGAGTCAGTTTATGATAATACTATATCTGGTCGTAGTCCTGTCTTTAACGCTTGGTGCTTCGATTTTAGCAACACCAATGATCAGAGAATTGCTGTCTGATACCATCCGAAAAGTGAGTTTCAGACGGAATGTTGTCATTTAAATAACTATAGGTTTGATATGATCCAAAATATGCAAAACTCCATTAAAATACTATATGGGTGTTGACAATGAATAAAAAAATTCTGTTTATTTCGCATAGAAAGTCGCGTTGTGGTGTTTACGAGTTTGGCAAAAGTATCACCGATGTATTACAAGAATCTAAACGATACGAATTTATTCGAGTTGAATGCTCGTCATTGACCGACTTACGCAGTGCTATCAGAGAACATTTTCCTGCTGCCATTGTTTACAATTACATACGATCGGTAATGCCATGGCTAGGACAAAGAATTCTTCCAATGTTTTACAGAAACAACATTGCTTCGATTCCTATACCTCAAATTGGAATTATTCATGAAGTGACTCAGGTTGTTGCAGACTCAGCAACAAACTACAGAAACACTTTTTTGCCGTTTGGAAGAACAATTCTGAACAAGTCACTTTTTGATTTTTACATTGCTCCTGATCCAACTTTGTTGTTGAAAAATCCGTATGTGTACAAAACGGGACGGCTCATTCCGGAATATAAAAATAACTTCCCTCATCCATCAGGAACACCTGTAATAGGAAGTTTCGGCTTTGCAGCTCCCAATAAGGGTTTTGAGAATATCGTAAAATTGGTTCAAAATGAATTTGATGAAGCGATAATACGTTTAAACATCCCTTCCTCTGATTTTGTAGATAAAAAAGGTGTCCAGGCAAAAATAGTCGCTGAAAAATGCCAATCCTTGATAACGAAGCCCGGCATTCGTTTACTTGTAACTCACTATTTTCTTGAAACTAACGGGATTCTTGATTTTCTAGCACAAAATACAGTTAATATGTTTTTGTATGAAGACACCGGAAACAGGGGATTATCCAGCACGGTTGATTACGCAATGGCGGTTCAAAGACCAATTGCAATTTCTGATGCGATTATGTTCAGGCATTTATTTGATGTCGAACCTTCAGTTTGTGTCACAAAAAATAACTTGAAAACAATTATTTCCGGTGGTTTTATTCCACTAAAAAAGCATTATGATGAATGGAATGCAGAAAATATTTTGTGGGAGTATGAAAGAATTCTTGATTCTGTTTTTTACAAAATGCAGAACCCTTCGAAGTCTAAAATGGGAATTTTTTCGACAATTAAATCAAGATGTAAAAGAGTGTTTTCCATACCAGATAGAAATTTTACCTGGTTAAATTCCAGAGAGCAGATAAAAGACGACACGACAAAAAACTCACTGGTACAATATCGTCCGGTTGATATCCCCTCTGGGACATCCTTGAATCGTATTCTTGATAACACTGCCCGAAAACTCTATCGCCCAGCTGTTGAAATGCTAAGGGAATTGGTTCCAATAACAATGCAGAGAAAAATCGCGGCGGCTAATGTACAACAAGCCTTTGTTTTTGATACCGTGCATCGATTTCTTTCTCGATATATTAATCCCAGGATTCTATGTGTTGGAAGTTTTGAGGATACAGCATCAATGAGCCTGATTAAGATGGGATATAAAATTGACGAGATCGATCCAACAATAAATTATTCCCTGCAGGAGTATTTTACAAAACCTGGTGTAATTCAAAATTCATATGATATAATTTTTTCTACGTCTGTGATTGAACATGATCCTGATGATGAATCTTTTGCAAGGTGTGTTGAAGAGCTTTTGTCACCTGGTGGCGTGGCCATAATCACGTGTGATTTTAAAGAGGGATGGAGAGCGGATGACCCGAAACCAGAATGTAATGCAAGACTTTACACCAAGCAGGATTTGAAAGATCGTTTGCTGCCAGTGATGAAGAATTGCCGGATATTCGACGAACCTCAATGGAGTTGTCCTAATCCAGACTTCACTTTTCTGGGAAAATTTCACTACAGCTTCGCCTCGTTTGTTATACTGAAAAAAAGCATGAAGGAGAATCACGATGAATCTGGTACATCGAAAAACCTGTAGAGTATGCGGATCCAGCGCATTGACGCCAGTCATCAGCCTTGGAGATCAATATTTGCAGGGTTCGTTTATCAAACCTGGGAAACACATTCCTCCACAAAGAAAAATTCCAATCTATCTATTGCGTTGTGATCCGACGAAAGATGAAAATGCTTGCGGGCTCTTGCAAATGGAACATTCCGTTCCACCTGAAATATTGTATTCAACTTATTGGTACCGTTCAGGAACGAACAACACAATGAGAGATCATCTAAAAGCTATTGCTGATGAGGCGACTGAACTTGTCGGTCTAAGTTCGGCATCAGTTCTTGATATAGGCTGTAACGACGGCACACTTCTGGGCTTTTATCCGAAGAGTTATAAGGAATTTGGAGTTGATCCATCTGATGTTGCACAGGGAATAAATAGTGAAGAAGTTACCATCATACAGGATATTTTTCCCTCAAAGGAACTGTCGGTGCGCATTGGAAGTGATAAATTCGATATAATAACATCGATCGCAATGTTTTATGATTTGGAAAATCCGGTTTCCTTTGCCAAAGGAATTAAAAGTATTCTGAACAAGGAAGGAATTTGGATTTTCGAAATGTCCTATATGCCTACTATGTTGAGAATGAATTCTTACGATACGATTTGCCACGAGCATCTTGAATATTACAGTCTGGTTGTAATAGAGAACATTCTCAAAAGAAGTGACATGAAAGTGTTTAATGTTTCCCAAAACGATATTAATGGTGGAAGTTTGCGCTGTTACGCAACTCACCTTGAGAATTTTAAGTACAAGAATGAAAAATTCTCTCAAAACATCCAACAGATGCACCAGGAAGAATTTGACCTGGAATTGGATACTGATAAACCTTATAAGAATTTTCAAGACCGCATCAATATTCACAGAGATGAACTGCAGAGGCTTCTAAAACAGCTTAAGAAGGAAGGTAAGAAAATCCATATTTATGGTGCCTCAACCAAGGGCAATACTATTCTTCAGTGGTGCGGAATTGACAATCGGATAATCGATTTTGCCGCAGAACGGAACCCGGATAAATTCGGTGCCTTTACACTTGGAACTGAAATTCCAATCATAAGCGAAGAGAAGTCTCGTGCTATGAAACCTGACTATTACCTTGTTTTGCCTTGGCACTTTAAAAGTGAATTCATTGAGAGAGAGAAAGAAACAATAAATCAAGGTATAGGTTTTATTTTTCCACTTCCAACGATTGAGATAATAAAGAAAATGTAAAACTCGCGGGGGAAATAGCAGGCAAGTTGTGAAGATTTTGAAAAACTGAAAGGGAAATTAATTGGTTGATGAACGCTTGCACTGAGAAGGTGTGAAATAATTAAAAAATGGAAAGTGAAAACAATCGCAAACGTTTTCTAACAGCATTATCGTTGGTTGTACTTTCGTGGGTCGGTAGATTATTCACAGCTTGTGAGAAGGTGTGAAATATTGACTGAAAATGAAAGTGTAAAAATTCACAATGCTTTCCCTATACGGTTTATCGAGCCAGTACATTTTCGAATTTTTAATTTTTTCACAGCTTCTGAGTCAAGTCGGAGCGACCTTTAGAAAAAGTATACATTTGTTCTCTAGGAGAATTAGTTGAAAGCAATAATATTTGGCGCAGGTGGTCAAGACGGTTTTTATTTTTCCGAAATTTGCAAAGAAAGAAATTTAGAGCCCGTTTTGGTTTCCCGCAGTAAAGGTTTTATTAACGGGGACATTTCTTCTTTTAGTTTTGTGGAAAGCTTGATTAAAACTCATTGCCCTTCATACATTTTTCATTTGGCTGCCAATTCTACTACTAAACATGATAGCATTTTTGACAATCATCAGACTATCTCGACCGGTACTCTGAACATTTTGGAAGCGGTAAAAAGGCATAAATCCGATGCCAAGGTTTTTATTACCGGTAGTGGGCTTCAATTTGTTAATATCGGGAAGCCTATTTCCGAGAATGATCAATTTGAAGCAAGGGATGCGTATTCCATATCCCGGATTCAATCAGCTTATGCGGCAAGATATTATCGCTCTATCGGGATAAAAGCTTATGTCGGGTATCTGTTTCATCACGAAAGTCCTTATCGGAAATCAAGACACATCAGTAAAATTATTGCTCATTTTGTGGAAGAGATTGCGATGGGGAGCAATGAAAAGTTACGATTAGGAAATATAGATGTAGAGAAAGAGTGGACGTTTGCAGGAGATGTTGTACGAGCAATTTTTACCCTGGTTGATCAGGATAAAATATTTGAGGCTACAATTGGTTCGGGTGTGGCATATCCAATTCGGTCATGGCTTGAAGAGTGTTTTTTAATTGCAGGAAAAAACTGGAAAGACCATGTGTTACTTCAGGAAGGTTTCCGACCGGAATATATGCGACTGATATCCAACCCCTCAACTATCAAATCACTTGGATGGTCTCCTAAAATTTCACTTTCAGAGCTCGCTTCCATGATGGTTTCGTTAAAAAAAGGCGACAATCCATCCGGAAGCTAGATTTTCGATTTCTCCAAGAGGTGGGTGTCACCAGCTTTAATGTGGATCATAAAGAAATAACCCCAAAAACCACCAGGGTTTTTGAGGTTATTTAAATCGACGAGGTCGAAAAGAATTCTTATGGAATTTTAGGAATCCTTCTTAAACCGTTGGAGGAAGGTCGTAGAGAACATCTTCCCATGGATGTCTGTACAGTTCCGCCTGCATACGCGCTTGATCCATGTAATGGCCAATGAAACCGATTGTTCGGCCTAGCATGAACAGACCGTTCAGACCTCCTGAATTTATGACGGTTTTGATGCGTTCTTCATCCCATCCGAGGCCGTACATCATGTCTACTGCAAGGACTCCAATTGAGCCATCGACATTAAGAATTAGGGTGTCTTTTTTGGAGGTGGTCAATTTTTCCACTTCAAGGGCGTAGTTCAAAAGTGGGGTTTTCGGGAAGTTCTCGGTAGCAAATTTTTTCAAAAGAACAACACGCATATCGGGATTTTTAAGGCTTTTTACACGGTGTCCGATTCCCTGAATCTTGATGTTTTTCTTTTTCATATCAGCTATGAATTCGCTGGGAGTCAGTTTTGCGTCGTTAGCGCCTTTGAAGTGCAAAGCTGCTCCGGCAACTGCGCCACCGAATCTTGGTCCGATTGTCAGCATACCAGCTGCAACTGCACTCATTAAATCTTTTCCAGCGCGTGCTGTTACGATTGTGTTATGTGCTCCTGAAACGCAGGGGCCATGGTCGGCGCAAAGTTTGATAACGATTTCAATAAACTTTGCCGCCCAGGTTGGTAACTTTTCCTTGAACCACAAAAGTCCTATTACATCACCAATAGAATAGTTTTCTGAAATGACCTTGCTGATCTTATGTCCCGCATAAAGTAGCTCGTCACCGGAATCGTCAGAAATTGTACAGGTAAAATTGGTGGGACGCCTGACCAGGTTGCGTGCTGCAGCTTCTTTATAATTCATCGGAATCTGTGGGGCTTGTACATCTGGAATCGGTGAATGCTTGCCTGTGGCAACCAGTCTATCAAAGGTTTCCTTGATCGCTTTGTCGAAATCATCAAAGGATTTTGGAACAATGACTCCAATTTCGCGCAGAGCGGTGTTTTTTGCTTCAGCTGTTTCACGCTTTGCATCAGCTTTTGCACCTGCGTGTCCGAATTGAATTCCTTTGGGCATATATTTTAACGATGTGCCGGTAACCCACATTACGAGGGGCTTTTTGATCTTTCCGCTCTTAACGGCATCGTAAATTCTCCACTCCTCTTCGCCTCCTACTTCACCGAGGCAAACCAGCATTTTTATTGCGGGATTTTCCTCGTAGCGGAGAAGATGTTCTAGAAGATTGGAACCTGCATAAGCATCTCCGCCAATTGCTATTCCTTCAAATAGTCCGTCAGTGTTTCGGGAGATGATATTGTAAACTTCATTGGACATTCCACCGGACTTGCTGACAAACCCTACTGATCCTGCACGATGCAGCTTGGACAAAACTATATTATCGATTGTTCCGCCGGTATTTCCGATTTTGAAAGCTCCTGATGCAAGTCCTCCGACTGTGGCGGGGCCAATGATATTTTTACCATTTTTAAGAGCAACTGCTCTCAAATGTCTGGAAAACCTTTCAGGAATTCCTTCTGCAATAATTACCAGAGTTCTTATCTGTGTTGTTTGAAGAGCGCTCAAACTGGTCTCGTAAGCGCTTCTGAAAGAGGCAAAATTGATCATTACGTCTATATCGGAATGGGCGGATAATGCGCTTTGAATGTCGGGATAGACGGGAATGAAGATCTCTTTTTTTCCAAAAAAGAACTTGCTCATTTCGCTTCTTCCCGGGTCTACCATGGCGGCAACCGAAGGTTTTTCCCGTTTGCAGCAGAAATCGAAATCCAGCATACGCTGGGCAGCGTTGACCTGCATTCCAAATATGAGAGCTCTGGTGTCGCGATCGAAAAGCTGATAACTTGGACGTGCCATATTCAGTTTTTCCCTTTCCTTTCTAAATTATTTCAACGCGTCGGAAACAACTCGGGTCATGTGGTATTCCGGACCGTGAACCTGAATTGGCAGGCCGAGTTGCTCAGCGGCTGCCTTGATTTTTTCCAGACCTTCATGATAATTCGGCCCTCCGCGGCGGACGAAAATCCTCGCGTTAACCGATTTGAGCTTTTGCGCGTAATCCTTGAGAGCCATGATGATGCCGGTGAATGTTTTCGCAACGTCTGTAAAGTTAGCGATTCCTCCACCAATGATAAGGGTTTTTGCCCGCCCCTTGGGATCAGGCTGTCGTGTCATCAGATCCATGACAGTTTTTGCATACTCGTAAGTCAATTGAGTACTTGGATCTCCTGAATACTCACCATAGAAAGCCAATTCATCAGCATATCCAAGATCGCACACCGTGTCAGCGTATATTACTGACGCTCCCCCGCCGGCAACCATGTTCCAGATTCGGCCATCCGGATTTAGAAGAGTTAGCTTGAGAGACGCCCCGGAAAGGGAATCCAGCTCCCGGACTTTATCTTCCTCGGGAGACAGTGTTCGGCCGAAAGCTGCGGGAAATTCCAGATCATCGCCCCACAATTCCGAACAAACGAATTCGGCTGTGTCGTCAACTTTGGCGACCATATCTAATGGGATTATTTCAGTCCCGATGAGGGCAAATGGATTAATCTCCAAATAAGAAAAGTGCAATGCTGCAAAATATTCATACAAACCTTTGAGATAATCGGCGATTATTTTTTTGTTCACGCCTAAACTTGAAGGAAGAAGACCTTCAATGTTTGCCCCGGCGATTCCTTCCAAAATGGGAACCGGTATTTGAATCACTTTATCCCAATTTTCTTCAACATTGATTCCACCCTGAGTGGAGAAGTATATCGTGTCGCCTTCTGCATGGGTTTTGATTGCGACATAGAATTCTGTGTCGTGCTTGGTAAAAGGCTCGATAATAAAATGAGTCAAAATCCCATTGATTTCACCAATTTTGGTGTCTTTCCCCATTCTGTCCATTATCCAGGATTTAGTTTCTTCGAAGCCTTTGTTTACTAATACCAATCCGTGTTTTCCTCTTTTGCCAAAAAGCTGATCTGGCTTTGCAACAAGAGTTCCGCTGGTGAGCCACGGATTTTGAGATTTTAGTGAATTCCAATCTGTATCCTTGTCAATGATAACAATTTTTCCATCATACGCGTCCTTTTTTCCAAGATGTTTGGATAAGTGGCGTGCAAGCATTTTCTTCGCGTGGTATTCGCGTATTCCACGTTGTGCCATAAAATGCGTCTCCTTCACTTGTTTGGTAGGTCTCCGATAGAATTGTATAGCAGGAGGCGCCCAGAAAAGTCAAGGCATTTTATCGGGGTAAACGCACGCTTTCGCTAAAAAGCTGATTAATTGGACCAGTGATCAGCAATATAATAGGCTTCTTTTTCCATTGGAATGTCGAAGTCTTTGTTTAAATGTAAGGGTCCGGCTAAAAGAGATTGGGCTACCCAATCGACTGACCATCCTGTGTCGTCCATCCAGATTTTTCCGAGTTTTTCAGGGAATCCATTGAAAAATTTTCCCAATGATGGAACTAACCAAGCATCCCGTCTGTATTGAAGGGAATGTACAAACTCATGCCCTACGTGGTCTCCATTGAAATCGGTGATAATGTTGTTTCCATTGCTATAAGCCAGAGTGCCTTTGGTTCCAATAGTTCCATCCAGGTTTCTGGGGCGGGAAAAACACATGGTTCCAAATCCCAATGATCTTTGTAAATCAAAGCTGGCACCTTCATGGAAATTCAAAATGCTGGTGATCGTTGAGTGGATGCCCAGTTGGAATTTTAGGCCACCCTCTCCTGTGGAAACCCAAACTGGTCCCATATCCATTCTAAAGCGAAATTTCTCTTTTCCGGCCGATTCCATTAATGAAGTTCCGACATTTACTAGGATTTTTGCTCTCCATGCTTCCCAATCATCATTTTGATTGCAATCGCCAGCTATCTTAAGCCCTTTCTGAAGGACAAGGCCTCCTGCGATTGCCTGCAAGATTGCTGATCCAACGTTTCCTCCATGTTTATGAGTTTCATAACCGGCTTTTATTGCAGGAAGGATAACGTTAATAAGAATGATATTTTGCTCGTTGAAAGCTTTTGTTACAGAAAGAAAACTTGTACAAAAGCAAACACTGAAGAAGACTAATAAAAGGAATGTTTTAATTTTTTTCACGGTCATCATATCGGAGGGTAAATTAATTTTTTTAAGAAATATTAAACCAATTAAGAGGGTCATGAAAAAAATATCCAACTCTTGATTGGGAACAATTTCACATCTCTGATAGTTCCTGAATTTCTTAGTGGCGGAGATTCGAGAACTCTACAATTTTGCAAGAAGTTGATTTGAAAACTTTAAAAACAAAATGCTTCGAAATTGAATTTTTTCAGTCGATGAATGAACCGGATTAGTGTTTACACTTTGTTGTGATTGTTTGGCAGGACAGCTTGAAAGGAAAAAAAAATGGGCAAGAAATTGATAACAAAATTGATTCTGATATTGATTTGTTTTGGGAGTTTCAACATAGCTGCTTTAAAAGCCCAGGAATTTCCTGAGCCCTCCATACCTGAAAACTTTCCAACACCTCCAACGATTAAAAATGTAGATAGGGGAAGCTCCGATTCGATGGATTATGAAACCCCTCCAAATGAATCCTCCGGGAATGGAAGGGAAACGATTTCATTTTCCTCTTCGACGAAAGATGATCCGAAAATAAGTGAAGGAGATTATGATGATGAAGCCCCAAAATCTTCAACGCAGAAATATACAGTCAGGAAGGGTGATACTCTCGGATCAATCGCAAAAAAGTTTTTTGGATCAACCAAGAGTTGGAAAAAAATTGCTGATGCAAACGGAATCCACTCCCCGTCCGGACTCAAAGTTGGAAGGGTAATCAGAATTCCAGCAGCTTCTTCCAAAAATTCCAGCAGAAAAAAGAAGCGAAAAGTAATTTCTTCGCCTCCTCCGGAATATGGGCTTCCAGTTCCACCTCCGCTCGAGGATAATTACGCATCTTCATTCGATCCGGCACCCAATGCTGCTAATTTGCCAACACTTCCCCCTTTGCCAACAAAGGGTGGAGGAAGTGATGTCCTGTTGTATCAAGACAAGGGACTCCCAAAGGTTCTTCTTCCCGGCATGGGACCAAAGGAAGATACCTCGAAGCGATGTGTGACATTTGATGGTTTGACCGGATTAACTCGAACAGTTGCTGCTTATCCACTTGGTAAAGGTCGATTTTGCACTGCCTTTGGAATGATATGGAATGGTATCAGCAAAAGAGAGGGAAATCGCTTGAAAAATGGGGAAAGTGGCACTTATTACCAATTTCCAATTTGTTTGACATACGGCGGTGATAATTTCGAAGTTGGGATGCAATTACCATTCGAGTCTTACGATGTTTATGCTCCTTTGACCTACAATTTCAGGGATGGTACCGATTCAGGGATGGGAGATACTTCTCTTCGTTTGAAATTTTCTTCCCAAAATGACAACATGGCCTCTTGTCTTGGTTTCGGAGCTATTTTCCCGACTAGTGATCGAAAAATTGGCAATACCACAAGTGATAATGCCTGGGAAGTATTCGGTGGAATTTCCACCAAGAGAAAAGAGGGAGGAAACTTCCATTTGAATGGTGGTTACCAGGCGAGTTCAGGAAATACTGGTCACGATGGAGTTTTCTTCAATGTGGGATTCGAATACGCTGCAAATCCTTCTTTTACATTTATGGGAGAAGTAAACACCCTCAATCAGGTTAATCAAGGAAAAAGCGTTGATTTGACGCTCAGCCTTAGATATTTCCCAAAACCCGGAATGGCAATTACATTGGCAGCACCAATAGCGCTGGATAACCAAATGTTTTTCGGTTATGACTACCGTCTGGAAGGACAACTTCAGTACCAGTACTGATTTCGCTGCTTATCTATAAACCCGTTCAATAACCATTGCAACAATGATGAATGAACGGGTTTTTTAATTTAGAGCATATGCATCCATAATACGGATTCAATTTTTGTTCTAGTTCCTCTAAGCGTTTTTTGAACCAACACTGGTGCCTAAAAGCAGATCTCCGAAACATGCCCTTAAGCTTGTTTCGGAGATCGAATGCCGGAAGCGGGACTTGAACCCGCACGGCCGTGGGCCATACGCCCCTCAAACGTATGTGTCTACCAGTTCCACCATCCCGGCGTTAATATGGCCATTTTACACAAAGAGAAAAAAAAAGTCAATAAAAAACATGCCATCTAAATTTAACTTTTTAAAAAAAAAGAAAAGTGATATACTTTAACCGCTATGACTAAAGAACAGACAATTGAAATTGCCAAAACTGAAAATACTCCCCCCGAAGGAACCACGCTGGAGGCTCCTTTAACCCGACCATTCGAAGGGTTTACCTTTCTGAAAAAAGAATGGACTGATTACGAAGATGATATTGAAAGAGTTACTATCAATACTACTTTGAGTCTTCCAAATCTTCCTGCCGATTGGAGTAAGGTTGAATCTTTCGTAATGATGCCCGAATGGGGAACTAGCCCCCTTAGACGTGAATGGATTCTGAGACTTCCAACTCATTTCGAAGGGAATGATCAGTATCTTTTTCACTATTTCTTTCACATTTTCTGCAATAATTCCACGGAAAGGGTGAGCAGTTCCTTTTCGCAGATGATTGTTCCACAGCCATTTGAATTCATTGACTATGGAGGAGATTACCTGTTCGTCAGATTGCATTGGAGTGTAAATCAATGGACATACCCCCAGGACACAGAAATGGAATGTGATGGAATCGAATGGGGAAGCGAATTTTCTGTAAGCAACTCACCATATCGTCGTGAAGATCCACTGTTTCATAGTGGCCGGTCGGCGATTCTTGAGCGCTTTCCCGTCCCCAGGCGTTTTCGTGCAATTATCTGGGCTCCCAGACGTTCTGAGTTGAAATACTGCTTTCAGATGTTGAAATGCTGCAATGGTGGGCTTGAGACCGTTTGGGATAACAATTTCGGAAAAGATTTCAGTTTGACGATTTAGTTTCAAAATTAAGGCCAAGGAGTATTATCGTTTTATGCGACATCCTGATATAGTTGCACGGGAAGGTTCAGTTCTTTTAATTTGTGACGTTCAAAAAAGATGTATCAAACCCATTTCCCGCAAGGAATGGATGATCAACAACATCAAGACACTTGTTTCCTTTTCGGGAATGACTGGGCTTCCGATTTTAATGACAGAGCTCGCTCCCCAAACTTTTGGGGGAACCATCGAAGAGATCAAGAAAATGATTCCCCGACTTGAGCCAATCAAGCGGAATCGATATAGTTGCTTCGGGAATGAAGAATTGACACTCCGTCTGGAAGCGATGAACAGCAATACTCTCATCGTGGTTGGTATGGAAACTCACATTTCGGTTTGTCAAACAGTTCTGGATGCACTTACACGTGGATACAAAGTCCATGTAGTATTGGATGCCACCAGCGCCAGAAGGAAAGTTGACTGGAAAATTTCGCTTGATAAAATGGGTCGTGCCGGCGCTGTAATAACAACAATGGAGCTGGTTATGCACGAGATGATGGAGCGGGTTGATGCTCCCAATTATGATAAATTTCAGGAACTGGTTGGTTCGATAGGCCGCGGGATTTGAAATGATCCAAGCCGTAACGCAAAGCCCTTCACTGATTTTTCTTCTTGGGGGGTTGGGTGCGGGAAAAACAGAGCTCTCCCTGAACCTTTCACTGCATGTAGCTGAACGTTATGGAAAGGGACGGGCTTTGTTAGTTGACCTTGATGTTGTAAATCCATTTTTCAGAGTTCGTAAAGTCAGGGAAGAGATGGAAAATTATGGTGTTCATGTTGTCGTTCCCGATGCCCGTGTGATAAATGGCGACCTTCCCTCCCTTCCTGCTGAGGCCTGGGGTGCTTTTCAAAATGAAAAGTGCTGGGTTTTCAATGATGTAGGAGGAGGAATTCTCGGTTTGAGACTCCTCGGGAGGCTCCGCGAAGAAGCAGAAAAACGACCGGGTCCTGTACTGTTTGTGGTTAATCCATTTCGCCCCGGATTTAATGAAATCAACGAAATGGTGGATAATTTTTTTGAACTGCAGAATTTTTCAGCTCTCAAGGCCACGCATATTATTGCGAATCCTCATTTGTCACAGGAAACAGAATTGAAAGATTTTTTTAACGGTCTTGAAAAAGTAAAAAATCTGTCAGAAAGAGTAAAAATTCCCATTTTGTTTGCTATGGTTGCAGAACAGCTTTCGGAAAAAATTGTTCAAACCGGTTCCCCTTCGAAGATGGACATTGAAATTTTTCCGATTCGCCGTTTTTGGGAAACACCCTGGCAATTTGGGTTGAAAAAGGAGGAATGAATAAAATGTCCAAATGGGTAATTAAGGAAGAATTGTGCAAAGGCTGCGGAATTTGTATTTTCCGTTGTCCTATGAAGGTTTTAGGAGTTGCTGAGCATCTTACCGTGAAAGGTTTTCATCCGGCGAAAATGCTAAACGAGGACAAATGTACGAGTTGTGCTGTTTGTGGCCGGTCTTGTCCCGACATCGCTATCGAAGTTTTTCGCTAAACGACCAGCCAAAGAGAAATTAAAAGGAGAAAACAAGATGTCGGATAAAGTATTGATGAAAGGCAATGAAGCGATTGGCGAAGCGGCTATTTTGGCCGGTTGTCGCTATTATTTTGGGTATCCAATTACCCCCCAAAGTGAGATTCCTGCATATCTCGCAAAACGAATGCCGGAATTGAACGGAGTTTTTCTGCAGGCAGAGAGCGAAGTGGCAGCAATAAATATGGTTTATGGTGCTTCTTCTGCCGGTGCAAGAGTGATGACTTCCTCGTCAAGTCCTGGAGTTAGCTTGAAACAGGAAGGAATTTCCTACCTTGCCGCAGCTGAGCTGCCATCCGTAATCGTAAATGTGAACAGAGGTGGCCCCGGGCTTGGCAACATAGCTCCGGCACAATCCGATTATTACCAATCCACCAGAGGTGGTGGCCACGGTGATTATCGAACTCCAGTTCTTGCTCCGAATTCCGTTCAGGAAATTGCCGACCTAACGATGAAATCTTTTGAGATAGCCGATTCTCATCGCACTCCTGTGCTGATCCTTATTGACGGAGTTCTTGGCCAGATGATGGAGCCGGTTCTTCTTCCCCAACCGGTGCAGTATGATCCTGATTCCAAAGCATGGGCGCTAAAGGGGCGTGGAAATCGCTCAAAGAGAAATTTGACCACAACAATCTTTTTGGATGTAGATCAATTGGAAGAGCATGATTGGCACCTATACCAGAAATATCAAGTGATCACTGACGAGTTTGAGAAAGGGTGCTGGAAAGACATTTCTTGCGAACTTCATCAGGTTGACGATGCTGAAATCGTCCTGGTTGGCTATGGAATAATTTCCCGAATTTTGAAAACGGTTGTGGAAAAATGCCGAAAACGCGGTATTAAAGCAGGACTTGTTCGTCCGAAAACGCTTTGGCCATTTCCATCGCATGTTTTCGCGGATTTAGCAAAGAAAACCAAGCAGATTCTCGTTGTTGAAATGTCGACCGGGCAAATGGTCGATGACGTAAAACTGGCTGTGAATGGCCAGGCTCCGGTATATTTCTTTGGCCGCACAGGCGGAAATATTCCCTCGTCTTTTGAAATTCTTAACGAGATTGACAAGCTTGTCAGACCTGAATAAAGGAAGGAACCGCGAACAATGGAAAAAGTTTTTTCTAAACCGAAATGCATGTCCAATACTCCGTTTCATTACTGTCCGGGATGCGATCACGGTATAATTCATCGTTTAGTCGGCGAATCCCTGGACGAGCTTGATTTGGCTGCGAAGGCAATAGGGGTCGCTCCAGTAGGTTGTGCTGTTTTTGCATACGATTACTTTGATATCGATTTCAATTCGGCTGCTCACGGACGTGCCCCAGCGGTTGCAACTGGAATTAAACGTGTCAGACCTGATTCGATAGTATTTACCTATCAAGGGGATGGTGATCTTGCAGCCATTGGAACGGCCGAAATTGTCCATGCTGCTAATCGTGGAGAAAATATTACCGTGGTTTTCGTTAATAATGCCATATACGGAATGACCGGAGGGCAGATGGCCCCCACTACACTGGTCGGAATGCGTACAGCTACTTCTCCTTATGGCCGTGATGCTGCGACTGCCGGTTATCCAATTAAAATGTCTGAATTGATAGCAACTTTGGAAAGCCCCGTTTATGTGACTCGTGTTGCTGTAAATACTCCCGCAAATCTAATGAAAGCCAAACGCGCAATCAAGAACGCGTTTCAGCTGCAGAAAGAAAAGAAAGGGTTCTCGCTCGTGGAAGTACTCGGAATTTGCCCGACTAACTGGGGAAAACCTCCGATTGAAGCCCACAAATGGGTGACTGAAGACATGCTTCCAGTTTTTCCGCTTGGTGTGTTCAAAGACAAAACCGGCGTGGAAAAATCCTGACGAGAATAATGGAAGGAAAGGAATTGAAAAGATGAATTCGAGAGATATTGAAGAAATCATCATGGCTGGATTTGGTGGTCAGGGAGTACTTTTTCTTGGAAAAGTCCTTGCTCAGGTAGGAATGCAAATCGGGAAACATGTTTCCTGGATCCCCTCATATGGCCCAGAAATGCGTGGTGGAACGGCAAATTGCACGGTAGTTCTTTCTCAACAACCAATCGCTTCCCCGGTGGTACTTGAACCGGACGCTGTTCTTGCTTTGAATCGGCCTTCGGTAGATCGATTTCAAGCTAAAATCAAAGAAGGAGGGCTGTTGATCTACAACTCCTCATTAATCGTAGATTTTGAAAAGCGGAAAGGGTTGAGGATTGCGAAAATTGCCGCAAGCGATATAGCTGACAAACTCGGAGACGGAAGAGTAACCAATCTTGTCATGGCTGGAGCTTACGTAAAATACAGTGAAATACTTAACTTCGAGAGTGTAAAAAATAGTCTTCCCACAATTATTCCTGCCAAGAAAAAAGAACTTGCTCAATTGAACCTGGCAGCTTTTGAAAGTGGTTATAACAGTGTGGTAGAAATTAATTGAACAACCTCCAAAGCCCATTTTCGGAATTTTTTCGGAAATGGGCTTTGGAGGTTTTAAACAAAGTTGATAAGCGCTTTTCGTTCGTGAAAGTAGTCGTGTTTAAAGACAAAACCGGCGGTAAAAAGCTAATTTCTGGAGGTACTTTTTATGTCAGCAAATGTTGAACGAATAATTCTGGCCGGTTTTGGCGGTCAGGGAATACTATTTTTAGGCAAAATTCTCGCACAGGTCGGCATGGAGGCCGGGAGACACGTTTCCTGGATTCCCGCCTATGGTCCAGAAATGCGTGGGGGGACTGCCAATTGTACAGTAATTATTTCTGAAAACCCGATTGCTTCACCGCTCGTAACTGTGCCTGATACTGTCTTGGCAATGAATGGCCTATCTGTTACCAGATTTGCCAATCGAATAAAAGCAGGCGGAATGCTTATGTATAATTCTTCTCTGATCGAACGACAGGAATTCAGAGACGATGTCAGGCTTGTGGAAATCCCAGCCAGTGAAATTGCTGATGATCTAGGAAATGCCAGAGTTGCAAACCTGGTGATGGCTGGTGCTTATGCCAAGTTTACCAAACTTTTTTCTTTTGACGACATTAAAAAGACTCTTCCCTCGCTTTTTTCGTCCAGTAAAAAAGATCTTATGGATATTAATATGGCAGCTTTGGAAAAAGGCTTCAGTTTTGTTAAAGAGAAAAAGTATATGTTCGGAAGGTATGTCTATTCTGTTTTCAAGGGAATTGGTGCTTCATGAATTCTGATTCTAAAACGTTGTTTAATAAAGTGGTTTCTATCCTTGATGAAAAAAAGGTCGAGGATTTGGTTGTTCTTAATCTTCAAAAATTAGTTAGTTATACTGACTATTTTATTATCGGGACAGGGCTTAATAACCCGCATGTTCAGGCTATGGCAGATGCAATCTGTGCTTTTCTTAAAGAAAAGGACGGAAAAAATCCTCGAATGGAAGGTTATCAGGAATCCAATTGGATACTGATCGATGCGTCAGATTTTATCATCCATCTTTTCCAACCTAAAGTTCGAGGTTATTATTCATTGGAAGACCTCTGGGCTGATGCGCCTAGAGTTGATATTAAAGAGATTCTTAATAAATAGGCTCCTCCTCCCCGGGGGCAGCCAAATCTCAATATATTGCACTGATACCATTTTGTAGATTTCTATACTCCCATTTGGCCGTGGCCTGAAAGGGCAAATGGGAGTTTGTTTTTTTGTTCTCAACCAACCTCTGAGCTTTGCCGATAAAAAGAAAGAAGTTATCTTCTCAATAATTTTTGGGCATAACACATTTTGTGTGATTGCGAACGAAGCACTTTTGCCGAATTTTTAGAAGCAATCACTGACTCTTGTCTGCTTCGGACACCAAATTCCCCAAATATTGAGGGTGATTTTTGCAGAATTCCACTTGGAGGTTGACGAATGTTGCCCTTTTTAAAGAAGAAAAAGCCCGAATATGGTGGTGGATTATTTCTAGTCTTTGTGTTTCTGTTATTTCTTCTTCAGGTAACCTTTGCTTTCAAGATTCATGGTGATATTGGGCCAGGAAAAATAACTGATTCTGGAAAAGATCAACTAGCTCCACCCGTTTTAATTGGAAAAATAGATGCGATTTTAAGTGCTCAAACTTCCCCCCAAATGGAGAAATTGGAACCAATGGCTTCCCGAGATAATAAAAAAGAACTTCAAATTGAAACTGGCAATGATAAAACCAGACATTATCTTGATTATTTTATTAAATCCGGCGATAATCTCGAAACTATTTCTCGAAAATTATATGGAAACAATAAAATGGTTTCCGCTCTAATAAGAATTAATCGTTTAACCGATATTAAAAATCTACGGGATGGTGAAATTCTTCGCGTTCCCAAAGTCGGATTGATTGCATCCGCGAAATAACGAGTAAATCTAAAAAGAGAAGGCTGATAAAATGTTCATTTCCTCACCATTGAAATCCTGGAGCTTTATTTGTATTGGCGGATACTTACTGTTTATGAGTTTGGCGATGGACTCATCTATGGTTGATGCGTTTGTTTTTTATGTCACCGATCCGTCTGGCAAAGCTATTTCCCAATCGGGCAAGGTAAAACTGGCCAAAATTAACAACTCACAACTTGCAGATGTTTCACCGGGAATGAGAAACATTGACTCTGGTTCGAAAGAACAGGAGCCCAAGACCTCGATTCCTGCGCAAGCAGGAAATGAGCTTGCTAATTCCCAATTAAAATCTCCTGAAACGCATGTCATTATGGCAACAGGGACAGAATTGACCGCTTCTGGGGAAAAGATTGATTTCAGCAAATATTCCATGATGAAGGAATACAATGCTATTTCTCCCGCGTCGCCATTAATGAAACCTGTTTCAGAAAATGCCCCTGCTGAAAAAACTCCTTCATTCGCATCTCAGGCCAGACAAGCGTTTGCGGGTATACGGGAAGAAAAAAATGAATCTTCGATAGATTCCTCTTACCTGGATGAAAATGGAACGGTCTCAATTCCCAAAATTATCAAGGGAATTTTAGTTAAACCCTGGTCTTATGATGCTTCCCTGGAAAGATATGTTGTACGGTTTGACCAGGATACGTTAGCAGTTCTTTCGATTCGACCTTCACTTCAAACCTTGATCGAAAACGCCTTTCGGCGGAATCCATGCAAAATGGGTGCGGCGATTCTTCAGGATCCGGTGTCTGGAGCTGTTCTAGCGCTGGCATCTTATGATGGTTCTAATGCTCTTTCTCCTATTGATCCAAGATTTAAAAATGAAAATTGGGCTTTGAAAGCTACTTTTCCTATCGCTTCCATTTTTAAGATTATTACCTCTTCTGCAGCGATTGAAAAAATTGGGATAACTCCGGATACCCAAGTAAAAATTGGGCGGCGATATTCAATGGAATTATGGAAGGCATTTGCATTATCACACAACGGAGTTTTCGGGGTTGTGGGAAAAAGAGTTGGACAGCCATTGCTGCAGTTTTATGCCAATGCTTTTGGGTTTAACAAACCGTTTTATTTCGATCTTCCCGTTGAAGCTTCAAAAGCGGAACTTCCCAGCCAAGCATTACAACTTGGCCAGGCGGCTGCAGGTTTGAATAAAGAGTTTGAGGTCAGCCCGATGCACGTAGCTTCCATTATTTCAACAATCCTGAATAGTGGTCAAATGATGAAACCTTATTTGGTTGAAAAAGTGATTTACAAAGGCCAGGTAGTTTATAAAAGACAACCATTTGAGCTGACGCATCCTCTTTCGGCAGAATCAGCAAATAAGGTTTATCAGATGATGCATAATACTACCACCCAAGGGACAGGAAAAAAAGGATTCAAAAAATTCAATGATTGCCCTGAACTGCCTTACTTCTGTGGTGGAAAAACCGGGACTTTGACGGGATTAAACCCAAAATACCTTTTCACCTGGTTTGGTGGATATACGAGACCGGTTAATCGGGATATTTCGATTGTAGTTTTAGTTGGTCAGGCTGGAAGTTGCCATATTAAAGCCACGACAGTTGCGGGAGCAATTTCCTATGAGCTCTTACAGGCGTATCATGGAAGACCGATCCATGTGAGAACTGCACGACGATGAATGAATGAAAAAATAATTTAGCAACTGGGCGGGTTTAATTACCCGCCCTTTTATTTTTTTTGCGGGCAACCTAGAAATATTCCCTAGTGAAGATCAATTGGCCTATCATTATTATTGCGGTTTGAAAGTACAAATAAATAGGGGATTACACCTTTCTGAAAATTCAGTATAATAAAAATATGAAGTAATTTTTTTAGGGAGGAAATTGAAATGATTAATCGAACAACCAACATTATTATTGCTATTATTATTTCTCTTGGTTTGTTCATTGCCGGCGCTGCTCCTACAGCCGAAGCCGGAAAGGGTTGCTGCAAGAAAAAAGCAGGTGTTTTCACGCGAATGAAAAGGGCAATCAAGAGAACCTGTAAGAAAGTGAAACGTGGAGTTGTTAAGGCTGGAGCTTCAGTCCAGAATGCTTTCATGGATTCAGCAGTTAATGCCAAAACGGCCATTACGGGAAAGAAGAATTATACCTGGGTAAAGGGTCATTATACCAAAGGAAACAAAACTCTTACCAATGGTCATTTTAGAAAAATAAGCAAAGGTAAAGGCAAAGGAAGCGGAAATCCTGGACAAGGTGGCGGTGTTGATCAAGGAAACGCAGGGCAAGCCGGAACCCCAGGCGATTCAGGGCAGGGAAGTGCTCCGACTCAGGGAAGCACGACCCCTTCCGGAAGTGCTCCAACCACAACTCCCGCTCCCGCTTCTGATAGCGGGTCTAGTCAAGGTAGCGGTGACTCCCCGGTAGTTCCACCATCTGATCCGGTAATGCCTTCAGGACAAACTTCCGGTTTTTAATCAGCTAAATAGCTTTGAAATGTCTTTAAAGGGATAATGAAAGAAGCTCGTCATTTAGCAAAAACTGTTTGAAAGTATTTTCTTCTTGAATGAAAAAGAGCAGTCATGTGACTGCTCTTTTTTTTATCGTATCTTCTAAATAATCCGAAAAAAACAGATGCACAAATCAATTTAACGAAACTGAACCAGAAGGCTTTTTAATGGCTGGTGCTGGCATATAACAACTTTTTACTGTACAAGTTTTCATGCAGGGAAAAAGGGCAGCTGAATTCATCTTCTTGAGATTTAATCAACGACATTCAAATTTGATGGGAACTGTTTTTTATGCTAGCATGTGGGTATTGAATTGGCAAACCAATGAGCATCATAAAGCAATAAAGAGTAAAATCAAAAAATCTGATGGTAGATAACTTTGCATCATATCAGGGAAGCTGTGAAAAAATGTCAAAAATCGGTTAAAAATGGCTGTGAAAAATATCTCAATCTTTTGCCAGCGGCCCTCTCAAATGTTGTACTTTGATGAATGTCTATATTTTTTCACACCTTCAGGGCAAATGTATTTTAAATCCAGATTTTGCAATTGCGAGGCATTTTTGGCTGAAGCAATCTGGTTTTTTTCGGATTGGTGAGATTTTCGATTTATGCGAACATTACATAGAATTTTTGTTTCATTAAGAACTGCCGTCGTTCTTCTTACTTTAATAGCGCTTATTTCTGTAATAGGAACTTTTATTCCGCAAAAACTTGACCCTGCAGACTATTTGCGGATTTACCCAAAGTTTGGAGAATTAATCCTTTCTCTTGGTCTGGATGACCTCTATCAGAGCGGATTATTTACGGGACTTCTTTTTTTTCTGGCACTTTGTGCTCTTTTCTGCACAAAAACCAGGTTTAGTATTACTAGAAAACGTCTTTTTCATAGATTCGAAAAAGTCGAAACTGCTGAAATCCGAACTTTTCCGCTCGCGGAAGAATTAGGCGAAGTATCCAATATTGATATACGCTTAGCAGGTTGGCAAAAAAAAGAAACTCCCAAAAATGACTGGATATACTTTCTTGCTCACGGACGAAAATCATTGATCGGAGGTTTTTTGATCCATGTAGGCTTGTTGGTAGTCCTTGCGGGAGGTCTTATCGGAAGGTATACTTCTTTTGAAACGGAAATAACGGGAAGAGAAGGTGAAATAAAACCTTTCCCACCCATTGATTCCATTAAAGCAGCCGCCAAAGCAGATTCCCTTCGAAGAAAAGGACGCATTCTTCAACTAAAGAATAAGAACGATCCTATGCTTCCACAGATTTCCTCAGAAATTACGGCATTGGAAAAAATTTACCAAACTGGAATAGAAAATCCCTTTTTTAAAATCAGATTTGACAAACTTTCCGTTGATGAGTATCAAATTGCTTCTGGTGAACAGAGGCCTTTAATAAAGCAATGGAATTCGGCTCTAACCTTTATAAAAGATGAAAAAAATGTAGCCTCGGCTGTAGTTTGGGTGAATTCTCCCTGTTCTTATTCCGGAATTTCTTTCTTTCAAGCGGGTTGGAAGAAAGTTTACTCAGAAGTCAAGTTCAAAGCCACAATGCGCAATGGATCAGGTTCGACGACCCAACTGGGGCCATGGGATTTCGTTGCGTCAGTGGGTGTTCCACTAAAACCGTCCTGGTCTCCCTATACATTAGTACTCCTTGATTTTTTTCCGGATTTTAGAATAATTAATCAGGAATTTACCTCTATTTCAGAAGATTTGAACAATCCTGCCGGAAGAATAGTCGCTTATGATTCCAAGGAAAATATGGTTGGCAGGGCTTGGGCATTTTCGAGTGATATGAATGAGTTGGGAGAGCATATCTCAAATCTTCCCTATAATTTTTCATTTGTTAAAGCAACTACAGCATTTGAGAGTAGTTTGCAGGTCAGTTTTGATCCTTCGGTGCCTATTGTTTGGCTTGGAACCTTGATTATGGGGATTGGACTTTTTTTGGCGTTCTATGTAACTTATGTGGAAAATTGGGTGGTTCTGAAACCCGATGGAAGAATCATTGCAGCCATCACTGGAAATCTTCCTCAGAAAATGCTTAAACCTTATCTTGATGAGTTATTGGGAATCCTTCAAGAAGAAGAAGTTGTCCCTGAAATTGACACTGAGGGACCCGAAAATGATTCTTCAGTAGATTCGGAAGAAACAAAATGAGTGAATCAACGTTGTTTTCGATAGCTGTTATTTGTTTTCTATTTTCATTTCTCGGTCATGTCATTTCTGCAGCAGCGGGGCGCAATAGTTTCAAAATAGGTAGCCGAATAGCGACTCTATTAGGAGTTATTTGCTCTAGCGCAGGTTTGATTTTACGATGGCGAGCCTCTGGACATCCACCGTTGTCAAATATGTATGAATCTTTGGTTACTTTGGCAACTTTCACAGTTTGGGTTTCTTTGCTTTTCTCATTCAGATCCGAAAAAGAATTCCGTAGCGATTCCCCGCTTGGATTTTTCGAGGGAGCAATAAATGTTTTTGCTGTACTGACATTCGGAGTTGCTTCTCTATTCCCAAATGAAATCCGTCCTCTTGTACCGGCGCTTCAATCGTATTGGCTTCACATACATGTTGCTTTAGCCTTCATTGGAGAAGCCTGTTTCGCTGCTTCTTTCATTTTGAGCTACCTTTTGATTTTTCGAAATTTTTTGTTAAACCGGAAAAATCCCAAGTTCCCATATTCTCTTTCTGAAAAAGTCATATCCTTTCTTATTGTTTATGGTATTCCAACAGGCCTTTTTGCCCTGCTTTTGATGATTTTTTCTAAAATGCTGCAAAATTCCACACTTTCCTATGCTTCCGTTTATCTTCTCGTTTTTGGCCTGTTTCCGGTTGGAACCGTATGCATTATGTTATTTCTCAGCCTTTATGTTCTGAGAGGAGCAGTTGGGGAATATATTGAGCGACTTGCACCTTCCGAAGAACGAATGGACGAACTTATTTACAGAGCCATTGCCATAGGTTTCCCGCTGTTTACAGTTGGAGCACTGGTATTTGGAATGGTTTGGGCAAACAAAGCATGGGGGCGCTATTGGGGCTGGGATCCCAAAGAAACCTGGGCGTTGATTACTTTCCTTACTTATTCGATCTATCTGCACCTTCGCCTGACTCGTGGTTGGAGCGGAAATTGGATGGCCATCCTCTCCGTTCTGGGTTTTTTAGTTACTCTTTTCACCCTTTTCGGAGTAAATTTATATCTTTCAGGTTTACATTCCTACGCTGGAAATTGAACACCCCCGATGATCGGAGAATCCCGGCACGGGGTTTTCTAGTCTATTGACGGCCGCCCCTTCCGCTGCCATCGCCAGAGTAAGCTGCGTTTTATAACGTAACTTGTGCTAGTCCCAGCACTGGTCATCTAACGAATGAAGCTGATATCCAGGGAGGAAGCTTACCCTGGTGTTGTACCAAATCCAATTTACTCGTTCGTTAGTGCTATTTCCTGCTTCAGATTTACTTTTACCGGGATTAACTTTGGGAGAGGAGAAAGCTTTAAGCATCCAGAAATTCAGAATTCCAATTCCCGAGGATATAGACTTGAGACCATTTTCCCAAAACCTGAAAACGTGAACTCGTTTGGATGAGATTCCTTCCTTAACTTTTGGATTATTTGGTCTCAAAACAAAATTCGGGCTGAAAATTTTTTAATCTCTACAGAATCGGCTTTTGAAGCTGAGCAATCAAAGAAAATGAAGTTTACGACAACAGGAATTCTGAAATTAATTCCGAAATTTTCTGAAATTTCATTTTTTCCATATGTATCAACTGACTCCTCTTATTTCCGGTTAAATTCAAATTTTTTGCGATGCGAACGGATTAGTTGGGATTGGTGTTATACCAATCCCAAAAAATACGTGCACTCCCCCAAGGACTTTGATTTGACCAAAATGTAAAGGGATCGCTTTATTCTCCAAGAAAAAACGAAATTTTCCGGAAAATAAGGATCCCTTACTGGATGGTTGAAACATTCATTTCTGTCAGATTAAATATAATTTTACGCAGATCTGAAGCGAAAAACAAGGCATATGAACGAACTAATTGGGATTGGTGTTAGAAGTTGTCGAAAAATCTCGGTATATCTTGTTCGGTAAAAAAGTAACTCGCTGTTGATCTGAGAAAACGGGGCAAGAAAATGGGCAGGTACACAAAAAAATGAATTTTGGGGGGGCGATAGTCTGAACGCCAATGTAACACGAGCGTGAGTGAGACAGGTGCAGCGATTTGTCTGCCTTATCCCTGGCTTGGAAACGTCCTCCCCGAGAAATATCCTCTCCTTCGAATTCCCATTCCAAACTCCTTTCTTCAACGCTAGCTATCCATCGTTGCGGGAAATTTCCAAACCGTCCGAATGCGCATACAAGGGCTCTAATTTAAAAACAAATCAATCTTTGGGGACAAGGAAATCGGGAGTCATCATGGCCTCCCGATGGGAATTTGCATCGTGAATAAACGCAAACCGTGGCCAGGGATGGCAAATTCCCAGGCACTCTTACTCACTGAGAGTTTTTCCCCATTCCAAACATCTACTAGGAAAAGTGAATCTCCCAGTTGCTCCAGTCCTGGACACAAATCCGAGAGGTCCCTTAATTCGAAGCGAAAGTGGTTTTCCATCGGCTCTTTATTGATAATGGCAAATGCAAAGCCGTCATGTAATCTTCTTTTTAAAACATCGAATCGATGATTTCGGAAAAGGAGTTCTGCACCTCGAACCCAATGGTCTTGATGCAAGGCAATGAGCCGGGGATTGCAGAGAAGATTTAATGTAAAATCGTCGAGTTTGCTTACGTCACAACCTAACAGTAGGGGGGAGGGCAGAAAATGCCACAGGCCAGCGTGAAGCTTTTGTTCCTCAATGGAAAGCCTTGTAAAACTTTGTTTTTCACCCCAACCTACGTGACCCAGAACAAGCATATCCGCATCATTCCAATGCCTTGGGCCGCAAAATGAATGCCACTCAGTTTGATACACACCAATGCCATACACGCTTTCCCATGTATCGACGATATCTCCGGTGGTTCGCCACATATTGGCATGTCGCCAAAAAAAATCAGCTTCAGATTTCTCGGCGGAATTGGCTAACGCCAGAACCATGGTTCGGGAGATTCTGGATAGTGCTTCGCCGACCTCATGAATAAAGCGCTGACTAGGGTATCGGCTTCCACCCATTTCCCAATCGTATTTGATGAAATCAATCCCCCAATCTTCCCATTGATGGAGATCCTCCTCGATGTGACCCTGACTGCCCGGAAACCCACCGTAAGATTTTTCCCAAGGGGTTGAATAGATGCCGACTTTCAACCCTAAAGTATGAATGTCATTGACAAGTTCTGGAAGATCGCTGAATTTCTTATTTCCTTGAAGGGCACCTCTGGGTCCCCCACGATCCCCCTGCCAGCCGTCATCGATTATGACATACTGATACCCGAATTCATGCAACCCTTTCTCGACGAGAGCTTGAGCTTGCCGAAACACAAGCTCTTGGGAAACATGAAGCCCATAACAATTCCAGCTATTCCAGCCAGAAAGGGGGGTGATTTTGGTCGAAAGGGTCATAAGATTTTTTCCAGGGCCAAACGACTTCAAAAATTTTAGGTCTTTTCCTTCCCAAAAGATGAAATTAAGTACCTGACAGGGATTGAATTCAAATAAATAAGATGTAGAAACATTGTGTGAATTTTAAAGCGATGTTGAACTGTACACTATTTGGACTGAATCGGCAAGGGAGTACCGTCTCGAATTTCGTCCGTCGCTCGTCGGACAACCATGTCGCCGGCTTTCAGCTCGCCAAGGATCTCAACAAGGTCACCTTCGACAAAACCTTTTCTGACGTCTACCCACCGTGCCTGACCATTATCGTTCCGTACAACGAATGTGCGCTCCGTTGTTGTGACCACGCTGGTCTTAGGGACAAAGAGCAGCGGGTGTGTCGGATGAACTTGCCACTTTACTGTCGGATACATACCCGGAGCCAAAGATCCATCTTGGTTTAAAACATCCAGTTCGACTGCCATTGTACGGGTGGTCTGGTCCAACACCTGCGCAATTCGTGCCACTGTTCCAGAATAAGTTTGCTCCGGGTGTGCGGGAACGCTGAAGGCCATATTGACTCCAAGTATGATTCCGCCAACGTTTTCTTCGGGAACAGCTACCACAAGTCTCAAATGCGAAACCTGTTGGAGGATGAGTATTACTGGGTTAGGGCCAGGGCCGACAAGGGCTCCCGGGTGGACCAGGCGGTCTGTCACCACCCCGTCAAACGGCGCCGTGATTTTCAGGTATGTCTCAACGCTCTTCAGTGAGCGAACCGTAGCCGCCGCTCCCCTGACTGCTTGTTGGCGGGAATTGGCGAGCGCCTTCAGAGCGTCCACCTGCTTTTCGGCTTGGGTCAATTCATTGCCTGCTATAGCTCCAGCCGTTTTGGCCGCGTTTTTCATGCTCTCGTAGGTGCTTCGCGCGGCTGCCAATTGTGCTTCCGCTTGGAGGCGATCTGCATTCGCCGACTGCACTTTCGACTCTGCTTCGGCAATCTGTGCAGCCATTTCTGGAGCACTGAGTTCGACGAGAAGATCTCCTTGCTTAACAAGACTTCCTCGGTCAACGAGGATGCGATCGACGTATCCCGGCACCCTAGCATGAAGTGAGACGCTCAGGAACGGGGCGATCTCACCCGGCAGATCGATGGTTCGCGATGCCACCTTCTCAACCACAGTTGCAAGATCGGTGGTCTGCGACCAGGCGAGAGATGCGAAAGCAAGGAATACTCCGATTGTCAAGGTGAGATAAATGTTACTTCGAGTCATAATATTTGCTCATTGGATCCATTGGATTGAGAGATGGAGAAATGATGGATGCTTTGCTCTGGAGAATGGCATAGATAGACGGCAAAATCGTCAGCGTTGCGAACGTCGATAAAAGAAGGCCGCCGATTACTGCTCGGCCGAGTGGCGCCGATTGCGATCCACCTTCACCGAATCCGATGGCCATTGGTACCATGCCGAAAACCATTGCGGCTGCGGTCATGAGAATTGCTCGCAGGCGACTGCCGGCTCCTTCGCGCGTGGCTTCGAGCAGCGCTCTTCCCTCGAGCCGGTAACGCTCGGCGAATGTGACAAGTAGAATGGAGTTTGCGACGGAAATTCCGATGGCCATGATTGCTCCCATAAACGACTGAATATTCAGGGTTGTTCCAGTGATCAAGAGTGCGAGTAGAACGCCGCAGAGCACTGCCGGAACTGTAAGAATTACGGTGAGAGCCAGCAGCATGGATTGGAAGTTTGCCGATAGGAGAAGGAAAATTACTACGATTGCGAGCAACAAACCTACTTGTAATCCGGAAGTTGTCTGTATGAGCGGAGGGATTTGTCCTCGGTATTTGACACTGATTCCTCTGGGAGGCGTTCCGACGAGGGCTAGGGAGGCATTCAGCCTTGGCAGGGCTTCACCGAGGGCAACTCCACTGAGGTTAGCAGTCAGACTGATTACACGCTGCCCGTTGTTACGCTCAATCAGCCCGGGCATGGTTCCAAACTTTAAGTCCGCAATATTTTTGAGTTCTGTATTCATGAAGCCATTATGCATAACCGGAAGATTGCCAATATCTTCCACGCTTTGCACACGATTCTGAGGCAGTTGGACCTGGATCTGGAATGCATTGCCGGAGTTTGGATCGCGCCAGTAATTCGGCTGGGTGAAACGGGACGACGAGGTAGTTGGCACGACGGACCGAACCACATCGGCCATTGTCAAGCCGAACTGCCCGGCGCGGTCCCGGTTAACCTCGATATCTATTGTCGGGTAGTTGACTTCCTGTGCAAATTGAAGATCTCGAAGGAAAGGAAGCTTCGTGACTTCGGTCTGGACTTTCTTAGCGTATGAGTAATTATCTTGCAGGTTGATTCCTTGAATGGCCACCTCGATCGGTGTCGGCGAACCGAAGCCCATTACTTGGCTAACGATGTCCCCTGCCTCGAAGGAAAACTGGCAAGCGGGCAATTCACGCTGTAGAGCTGTTCGCAGTCTTTCCCGTAACGCTTCTCCTCTTGGTATTTCGGTTTTAACCGCCACTTGAATCACCGCTTCCTGGGGACCACTGGTAAACAGGTGAATCAGATCCACGGGGTAACTGGGGGGCACCACTCCAACGAAATCGCTGGTGATCGAAATATTATCCGGCCCAATTTCGCGGCGAATAACGTCAAGCGCACGAAGCACGATGCGCTCGGTCTCCTCTACTCGTGTTCCCGTGGGAGCTCGGAGGCGGAGCCGCAGCAATGGCGCGTTCGAATCGGGAAAGATCTCCGTTCCCATCTGCGGCAAGAGCATGTATACGGCTCCGAGCGAGACGGCAAGATACGCAAGAACAACGGGCCAGCGCAATCTGAGGACTAGTCCAAGATAGCTTGAATAGAGAGCCCTCAGACGCCCAAAGAGTCCTTCCTGTTCTTCGCCGAGATGTGTTTCCTTCATCAGCCAGACCGAGAAAACAGGAACCAGACTGCTGGAAAGCAGATAAGATGCAATCATTGCGAATCCAACGGCAAGCGACAATGGGACGAAAAGCTGCCGGCTTACCCCGATCATAAAGAATGACGGGACGAACACTGCAAGAATGCACAGCATCGAAAGCAGTCGTGCCATCGCCGTATTGCTGGAGGCTTGAACCACGGCACGCGCGCGCGAAACGCCTGGGATCATCTGGGTGTGAATATTCTCAATCGATACTGTTGCCTCGTCGACCAGGACTCCGACGGCCAGCGCCAAGCCCCCGAGTGTCATGATATTGATGGTTTGCCCCGAAGCCCACAGGAGAATTACGGCACTGAGCAATGCAAACGGAATGTTCATGACCACAATCACGGCACTCCGCCAGTCGCGTAGGAAGATCAACACCATCAAACCTGTAAGAACTGCACCAAGCAGCCCTTCGAGTATCAAGCCGCGAATTGAATTGGTCACATATATTGATTGGTCAAATTCCAGCCGTACGTCGACATCCTCGGGAACAGCTTTCTTAAAATCGGGTATCGCTGCCTTAACGGCGTTGATCACAGCTAGCGTGGATGCGTCCGCGCGCTTGGTGACTGGAATGTATACAGTGCGCTTCCCATTGACGTGAGCATAGGCAGTAACAAGGTCGGTGCCGCTCTCGATGCTCCCAATGTCGTGTAGGAAGACGGTCGTCCCTGACACGGGGCGGATCGGTGTGCTTAGGAGCTCAGAAAGATTTCCACCAAGAGCAGAGTTGGTTCTCGCGATACGATTGATCGTCCCGATACACATATTCCCAGATGGCATGACCAAGCTGGATTTACTGACAGCGGAGATCGCTTCATCCGGAGAAATGCGATATTGCTTCAGCTTATCCGGGTCGAGCGTGATAACGATTGCCCTCTGATTTCCACCAAATGGAGGGGGCGCGGATACCCCAGAGAGAGTGGCAAACAACGGTCGGACGCGATTCAGCGCGAAGTCTTGTAACTCTCCTTGCGAATGAGTTGCGCTGCTGAAGACAAGTTGCCCGACGGCCACACTTCCCGCGTCAAAACGGGTGATAAACGGCGGAACGGTGCCCGGCGGCATGAAGGCGCGGGCCCGGTTGACATATCCAACGGTTTCCGACATAGCCTGGTTCATATCGGTTCCCTCGTGAAACACCAGTTTCATGAGGGCCGCACCCTGGATGGTTTTGCTCTCTATACGATCGATCCCGGTGATATAGAGGAAGTGATACTCGTAGTAATAGGTAAGATATCCTTCCATTTGGGCTGGGTCCATGCCGCCATATGGCTGGGCTACGTAGATCGCCGGGTCTCCTACTTGCGGGAAGATGTCGATCGGCATTCGCAGGCCCGTGAGTACGGCGCATAGAGCAATTGAAATTAGAGCTATGACGACGGTTATTGGTCTGCTAAGAGCAGCTAGGACAAGGCCCAATTTATCTTTCCCTTTTCGAAACTTATTTACTTGCTTCGGCAAGAAATGGCTGAATATCCCCAGCAGCAGCAGCAATTCCGAGCAATCCACGCCAACAATTGAGGCGGGCAAGCGCGTCATCAATCTCTGCCTGGGTTAGTAGCCGATGTGCTTCTGCAACTGCGTCAATATTGCCGAGCCCGGACTGATAACGAGCTGTCGTTTGATTTGTCGCGGCGCGTGCGGCTGCTACTTGGATCGGAGTGTTAACAGCCACATTCCTTGCACCCTCCATGGTCGCGACAGCCACATTCCATCTGGTTTTCAAATCTGATGAAATCTGCTGATACCGAGCCGTCTCCGCGCGGATCGTCGCAGATTGTTCAGCCTCCCGTGCCCGAATAGCCGGGCGATCGAACACAGGAAAGGTTACAGTAAAGCCAAGAGCGTAATTTTGTGTGCTAGGAGCCAGACCGTGGAAACCCCCAAGGTTCGTTCCGTTTGCCTCAGCTCCGGTTCCACGCGAATAGGCGGCACCTTGAAGCAAGAAGCGAGGAAAGTAGGACCGCTTGAGAATCCTAAGTTGCGCTCTCACCTGCTCCACTACCGCGTTCTGCTCCATCGAGACGGGATTTGTGGCCGTATTGAACGCCAGAACTGCTTGCTCGGGGGGCAACTGAAGCAATCTGGGTGCAGAGACCGTAATTTGGGCGGGCTCCAGTCCCACGAACTGGGATAGATTCGCCCGGGCAATCTCAACAGCCTGTTGAGTCTGAATCACTTGCGTTCGCGCTGCTGCAAGTTCCGCTTCGGCTCGCGATGAGTCTGCACCTGGGCGTAACTTGGCGTTCACGAGCGCGCTGATCGTTCGGAAGAGTGCGTCTGCACGGTCTACTCCAGCCTGCGCAGCTCGGACCATGTCCTGTGCTGCTATCAGTGTCACATAAGCATCCGCCGCCGCCACGGCTACATCGAGCTGAGTTCGCTTCAACGTTGCCTCTGAACGAGACCTGGCTGCAGTAGTGGCAGCTACGCTCGCCGTCCGTAGGCCAAAGTCAAAGGGTTCCCAGGTGACCAACGTCCCGACAGCGCTGCCCCACGCGGCTCCCAAATTGTCAGTACTGAGAACAGGACCAGACATGGAAGGGATGATACCTTGGGGAAACAGTAGTCCAGAGATGTTATTCCTGGTTGCACGATTCGCCTGCGCTAGCATGTCTACACGCGGTAAGTAAGTGGTCCGCGCTAATTGAATTTCCGCCCCTGCTGCGCTTATTCGTTCTTGTGAGACTCGTACTGAGGGGTAGTTGCGCAGAGCGGCATCAACTGCTTGCATGATGGTTAAACAGACCGGCTGGGGTGGCAGTTGCGCAAAAACAGCAATACTTGCAGCCAACATCATCGCCGCAACTCTTATTGGGTGGTCGTATCTGGTTCGTAGCTTTTTAAACACGATCGCTATCTTTCTTACATCAGTTCCCCAAAGAGCTCACGCATCTTGGCCTAGTGGCAATCGCAAAAGATTAGGACAGTCAGATCGGGGATCCATTTCCCATTTTTTAATCATCGTGCCACCTCGAAAACAAATTAGAATAAGCATCCTACAATCGGAAAAAAATGAAAATGGCAAGTTTTTACTACTTTTATGGGCTAAACAAATGATTTCCATTATCGGGTTGAAATATTCCCCCTAAAAAATCACTGCGTAATTACCGATAGTTGAATTGGTTTATTGGCAATTAGTTATCATCTCAAAAATTAAAAATAATATGTTCTGTTCGGAGATGATGCAGGAATTTTTTGATTTTCGGGGGCAAACTCAATGAAATCGCGGCTAAGGGCGATAATCCATGTGCTGCTTTTGGTTGCGGCTACCATTGTAGCAGATCCGGCTTTTGCTGGTCCGCCAGTTGGGGTTTCCGGGGCAATTAGTGTAAGTAATGAGATTGTGAAGGTTGATGGAAAAGCTGCAATCGGCGAAACATTGAACTTTCAAGTTATCTTTACAAGCGATGAATTAGCTACATCCAATGCCGCAAGTGTGGATTTAACCGGAATCGGTGGACCACTGGTCACAATGACCTGTAATACCACCGGAACAACTGTGCGAGGTGATGCAACGTGGGTAGTTACTGGTGGAACATCTAACAATTCTCCGTTTACTCCCAGATTTATTATTTCTAACGCTAGCGGGCCGGTACCCTATTCCCCGAGTAGCAGCATATATGTAGATAATTCCCCTCCGAATCGCAGTGCTTTGTTGTCAGCGACGGTTGATGGTTCGACCTATTCCGGAACCGCAGTTAAAAAAGGACAGGTCGTTAACTTTTCTCAGGGGATGAGCTCCCCGGATATGGGGAGTGCAAGTATTAACTTGGCAGCGGCCAATCTTTCAGCTGTTAATGGGATGACATGGTCAGCTCCTGTTAATTTTTTCCTTAATGGAATTGTTTTCCCTGATGGCCTGGATACTACATGCCTTTTCCCCATACAAATTGCCGATTCATGTGGAAATACAGTGAGTTATGGCGACTTCACAATGAATATCGATACCAAGCCACCCTCTGTAACTTCTGCTTCGGTGATAAATCAAGCCGGTTCTACTGTCCCGGCACTTCCCGGTCACAATCTGAATTTCACCGTTACAATTGCCGCATATGACGGCGATACTGCGATTGCATCACAATCAACAATGCAAAATGCAGGAATTTCGATGCCTACTCTGACTCCCACTTCGAGTCCTACTACCGGCAATTCCTGCACCTTTCAGGGGACCCTGAACCTTCCTCAAAATTCAGCGATTCATGGTTCAAACTACCCTTTCGACTTTGTAGTAACAGATAATGCCGGAAATCAAACCACATTCAGAGCTTACTTGACCAGCATAGATCTTGACCCACCAAATCAGACTACAGCACAGATAAGTGTTTTCCAGGCAGCTCCGAATAACAACTTCAATCCCCCACCCTGGGATAGCGTTGCAAGCATAGGTTCCCGGCTTGTTATCAGTTCAGATATCACTACTTCATCCGGTGATACTCTTTCTGTAACCGCTAATTTAACTTCAATCGGCGGGCCGGCTTCATATCCATTGACATTGGCCTATGGAAACACTTACATTGCAACTTATACTATCCCCCAAGGATCATTGGAAAACGATACCGATCATACGTTTTCGGTTTATGCCAAAGATCAGGCGGGGAACATTGTCTATCAGTCTACTACCCCAAACATCAGAATTGATAATTTTCCCCCTTCGTTTGCCAGCACTCCTACTGTAACCAAATCTGGCGGGGGAAGCCAATTTTTGCTTGGTGATACCCTAACAATTACAGCAAATGCTAACAACGTTGAATATGTCCAGGGTGGGAGAGTTACAGTTGATCTTTCGGCTTTTGGACTCAGCGCGACAACTTTAATGGATAATCCCTCGGGGAACACTTTTACCAAGAGTTTCAAACTTACAACAACAACATTTGTTGACAACGGTGGATTCTCTTTCAAAGTTACCGCAGTGGATGATGTCGGAAACCCGGTTACTGCAAATTCTGGTGCAGTTGGAATTGATAACGAACCACCGGTTTTGCTTTCTGCAAGTTACACAGTTAATCCAAAATTGAGTGCTTCAAAACAATATGTAAGAATTGGCGATGATCTGACATTGAATGTCATTCTTGCCTCGACAACCGGATCAACAGCTTATGATGGTCAATACGTAAACGTTGATTTATCTTCAGTGGGTGGCTCGAGCAATCAACCTATGAATCTCTCTGCTGGAGTTTATTCATTTTCCTTCAAAGTTACCGCTGGGAGCATCACTGATTCCGCTATTTTTCCGTTGACTATTTCAGATAATGCTGGAAATGGTCCTACAGATAAGTTCTATACTCCTCTGACTCCCTTAATTTCAATTGCTCAATTCGACAATAACCCGCCGAACCCAGGTGCTCTTACTGTGACTGGAAAAGATTGGGTTGAATCAGTCAATGTGGTTAATATCGGAGATCAGATGACTTTTACTTTTCCACTTACCCTTTCAAATCCAGATGACCATGGTGATGCCACTATTGATCTTAGCACAATTGGTGGAGATTCCGCTGCGACAATGACTTACAGCAATTCGTCATATTTCCTGGCTTTTACAGCCACTTCAACTTTAACTAATCTGAAAAACAGTGCATATTATTTCAAAGCAAGTGTTAGTGATAAAGCTGGGAATATTGTAACGGTGACGAATGGCCCGACTTCCGTGGATTGTTGGCCACCTAAGATTCAATCGGTTCTTGTCAGTCCCTCCAGTGCAGTTATTGGAAGCTCCTTGTCCTTTCACGTCAAAACTGCTGAAGAAGATGGTGGAGTGCCATTCCTTGATTTGAGTGCTCTAGGCCTCTCAGCAACTCAAAATATGACTGCATCAACCACTGCACATGGTTGGGATTACACGACTACAGTGGCGACAGGGAGCTTGTACAATGAAACTTCTGCTTCATTCATGGCCACAATCAAAGATGTGTCGGGGAATATTGCCACTGCTGTGTCTCCTGCAATTACACTGGATAACGTTCCTCCCAAAACAAGTGGGGTTCTGGCTGTATCCTGGAATGATGTTCCGGCGGATGGCAAAATCAAGTTGGGTGATACCCTTTCGTTTTCTTTGCAGATGAATGAAGACGTTGGACAAATCGGTACTGCATATCTCGATCTGACAGCGGTTGGAGGTGGAGCTGCGGTGGCAATGGTTCCACCACCATTTCCAACAGGAAATTATGTTTATACTTTCACTACAACTCAGACTACGCAGGAGTATGACAATTATTCATTTAAAGCATCGCTCACAGACTCCAGCGGTAATAAGTTTATTTCTACTGCTTCTGCTATCCTTCACATTGATTGTTTTCCGCCTTCATTTTCAAATTCGGGAATTCTGATTACTAACACAAACAATGATAATCCGGTTTCTACAGTTGCAAATATCGGGGATCTGATAATCGTATTCAGTTCAATGAGCAATGCAGCTGATTCTCTTGCCTCGGCAACAATCATGGTTGGAAGCACTCAAGTTGCGACTTCGAGCCTGGTTTATAACACTACTCGCGGCCGTTATGAAGCTATATTTACTGTTCCTGAAGCAAATGGAGCGTGGGGAAACCTAAATGGAAATCAGATTTCCTATCTTCTCACAGCCTCTGATGATGCTGGAAATCCAGCTTCCCAAACTTTTGGAATATCTGCTTTTACAGTGGACAATACACGCCCAACGATTTCCTCATTGCAATGGTTGCCCGATCCGCCGCTGATAAACGTGGCTTCAGGTAACCCTGTCACTTTTCTTTCGGTAAATGCTGATCTGGGCGAACCGGTTTCCAAAGGAATTTTGGATTTATCACAGTATCCTGGAGCACCTGCTTCTGGAGTTCTTGGAATCAACGGAAACACTGTTGGAACATCCAGTGTTTCTCTTTCCAAATACAGCCAAACCGACTTTATTCAAGCAACCTTCACAATGTACCTTTATGATCAAGGTGGAAATTATGCTTCTACCTCAAAAATGTTCAAAATTGACACTAAACGACCTCAAATTGTTGCAGCCAGATTTGATGGTACAACCCTTTCGATTGATTTTAGCGAGACAGTTCAGAATATTGACATTTCTCAAATCTCGATAAGAGGAACCGATGGAATAGGCCTCGCTACTTATACAACCCTGTCAACATTAACTGACACTCTTGTGAATAATTTTAACAGTTGCGATGTTACGCTATCACTTGAAAAACGCAAAATTCTGACAAATTGGGCGGCACAGCCGCTAAGTCTATGGGTAAAATCCGATAACTTCGCACCGTTTTTAGATTTATCTGGAAACTGGGGAGTTGGAATAGATAATTATCCAATTTCACTAACGAGCACTGTTTGGCGTGACCCTCCAGCGATTACAGCTTTTTCGGTTTCCCAAACCTGGCCTCAAACACCTTCCATGCAGGTTGATTTCCTTTTTTCGAAAAACATCGATCCGGCAACACTTCTTGCATCAAATGGAGTTTTCTTCACTACTTCATCTGATTTTACTTCGGTTGACTACCGCACAGGATATGTAATTCAACCAACTGACACAATTCAATGGGTTGATCAGAAACATCTGAAAATATCTCTTTCAACAAATGGAGGAATATGGTTCGCTCGCAAATTGGGAAGTGGGACTGCCACGTTGAAATTTGCAACCAGAACTCCTGCATCGATACTGTTGAAAGATGATCTGGGAAAACCGATGACGGCTATTTCCGTAACTTCGCCGCTTACAGCAACCGTTTCAAGGCCATATACAGTTCCTCCCCCTCCATTTGGATTTGCCATACAAAGCGCTTCCTCGCTTCAACCGGTTCTTGATCTTTCCGGAGCGGGAACTTTAACAATAAATACCACTGATCTTGCATTGCTCTATTGGTCTGATTTTGAGACATCGGATCAGAACCTCCCTCTTATGGGAATGCCCATTCCCAATTCTCAAAAGCGTGTCACGGCTTTTCAAGGTGCCATTCAAGTCTGGGATTTGAACGTTTCCCCGGCGACTTACGTAACCTTGAATTTGCAACCATTGGATATTAATTTGAATTCTGCGATTGCTTCCACTCAGATTATTCTTCAATTGGCTCCAAATGACATGCAGAATGTTTTGGGACTTTATCGAAATGATTCTTCGCCTAATTTAAAGCTCAAGGTCTTAAGCGGTGCTTTTATGAATTGGTGGGGACAGCCGAATATTGCTTACGAAACTTCCAACCCAGGTAATCTTCAAGTGATTCCAGGATCCCCTCAACCTTGTCAGTTGGCCGCATGTGCCTTGTCGACATCGTCTCCGGTTGGATGGCGCAATGCCGGAGATCTGATTTTCGAATTTGAGATACTTCCATCGACTTATGGTGCCGGTTGGATGCCGATTGCATCTACTACTCCCCAAGCCCAGATTGTAAGGCTTGACGATGGAACAGTTGTAACCACCGGAACATTCCTCGGATGGGCTACTCGAAAAGTTTCAAGCGATAGTTCCCCAAGATTTGTTGCCAGATTCCAAAATGCTTCCGCACTTCCAAACAATGTCCAGAGAGTTCCATCACGCGCAGATATTAGCAATGTGTCCGATGCATTTCAGAACAAATATAACTTTTCGGCAGTGAACGTGTACAATATTTCAGGGAGATCAGACTCAGGACCTAACGGCTTTTTAACGGCCTCTCAAACTTTTGTGATCGATTCCTCCCCCCCCTCTGTAACGGGAATCATTCCTTCTCCCGGGCCGATTGGACAAGCTCCTATCGGTGGGTTTACTTGTCTGGTGAATTACAGTGAAAGCATGGATACTTCAGTTGCAGCTCAACCATCCCTCGAATTGGGAACTGGCACAACGACAATTCCATTTTTCTTTATTGATTGGGAAAATTCAAGCCAGACGGCAAAATTTGGGAATGCCCAAGCGCTGACAAGTCTTACGCCTAACGGTTTGTGGACATACAAAACCAGTGGAGGCAGAGATGCCGCTGCAAATCCACTCCCTGCTCCGGCATACTCCTCTTTGGAAATAAGAACCAAAAGCCCGGCGCCATCACTTTTGATTTTGACCCGTCAGCCGAAAATATTCGATTCTCTGATTTTGCAAAACCAACCTTTCAGTCCGTTAGTTGGCGATGGTTCAGCGACACTTCGCTTCGACTATGTTTCAAATCCTGATTTTGTTCCTCACCGATTGCTGGTTTTTTCATCTTCCGATATTGGAATTGCCACTTTTACGCTTAGCCCTGGAAATCCTGCGTTTTCGTTCTTCCCGAATGACCAGAATTCCTGGTCTACAGGTTATTATCCTGGAAACAATATTGGTCCAGTCAGCTACAAAGTTAAAGTAATGGATACAATAGGAAACGTTTCAGCAGGTTATGTTGGATCTTTAACTTTTGACAGCCGCCCCCCTTCAGTAAGCTCATTCACAATCGCGGATGGCGGAGGAATTGCCACCGATACAGGTGATGGTAATGGTCTGATCAGATACCATTCCCCACTACTAGGACCGGCGGTTATTAACTTGCAGACAGATTCAAACGATCCTCTTCTTATTGTTGCCCTTCCACCTGGAAAGACAGCTACCGAAGAATACTATTTGACTAACACCAGTCCGTCAACAAATTATAGTGCTTCGGTCAATACTTCATCCTGGAGTGATGGTTCCACGGTTCTTTGTTCGGCTGACCTTGCCGGAAATTTTGGAACCGGATTACAGCCAAATCTCAGGATTGTTCTGGATAGAGTTGCTCCTAATGTAATTGGTGTTTCACCATCAAGACCTTTTGGAGTCGTTCCAACAGGGAAAGGTGCTTTTGATCTTAACTTCAGCAAACAGATGAACACTGGAATTGTTCCTACTGTTTCACTTGTATTTGGATCGGTTTCGATCAGGCTCGGTGGTACCGCCCCATCATGCTGGCAGAGCCGGACTGTTTGCAGATTAACGAATATCGATCCCATCGTAAACCTTCCCATCGGAACGTATACGTTCCAGATTTCAGGAGCCCGCGATTTTGCTGGAAACACTGTAAATTCAAGTTCTTTCCAGGTTTGGATTGATTCCCAGGGCACTCCGGCAACAATTAACGTTTTAACCAGGCAACCTCGAATATCGAATTCTGTTCTAGTTAATTCGCCGTATAGTCCATTTGTAGGCCAAAGTTCAGCTACAATCGAAATTTCATATTCAGCTGCCATTCCTTCCAATCCCCCATATTGGCTTCTTACATATGATAGCTCAGGGGTAAATGTCGCAACATTCGGTGTCGTCAATGGTTATCCGGCTGTTTCCACATTTTCCATTGATCCTGGTTTTTGGGCACCCGGAAAAGCTCCCGGTGCAAATATTGGTCCTTTACAATATTCCTTCAAGCTTTTGGACTATCTTGGAAATATCTCTGATTCGAGCATTGGAACTATTACTTACGACAGTCTTCCAACCACAATTACTCAATTGAGTTTCAGCGATGGTAATAATGGAATTGCGTCTGCTGGAATTCGCTACTATTCTCCATTGTTGGGAGCTGCATCAATTACAATTCAAACTGACTCCACTGACGCCCAAAGAATGATGATTGCAAGCGATCAATTTTCCTTCCCATCGTTGATACAAATGGATCCTAATGGAAGTAGCCATGTTGGAATGATTCCTGTCAGTATTGGAGAATGTGTTGCAACAATCACTTTTGCGGATCCAGCAGGAAATATAGCTCTAGGCACAGGTGCCACCTTTTCTCTGAAAATCGATCGTACCCCTCCGATTGTAATCGTTGCTTCGCCTAGTTCCAGACTCGGTGGAGCTGACGCCGAGGGTAAACTATTTGAAATCACCTTCAGTGAACCGATGCAGCCTGCATTTGTTCCTGATGTCCGACTTGAATTAAATTCCTCAATCATACAACTTAAACCCCTTGGAACAAACCCCTGGAAGAATCCATACACCTGCCGATTCACCAATCGTGACCCGATCAGAGGAGTTGCTGTCGGGACATATACTTACATGGTCTGGACTGGCAAAGATTATGCAGGAAATGAAAATTTACCGGCGTCACAACAAGTCTATATAAATTCCAGCGGTGCTATTCCCCCATTAACAGTTTTGACGAAACAACCTGTAGTTTTTCCGGGAGTGCTGATCAATCAGCCTTTTAGCACATTAGTTGGCGATGGTTCAGCAAGTATTAAACTTGACTTTGCCTCGGAATCGCTGGGGGCAGCCCCTGACCAATTACTTGTTTTTGACAACAGCCAAAATCAAGTTGCTACTCTTCCCATTTCAGCTGGAACACCTGGTTTTGCGGCCTTCCCGGGGCAATTTGGATATTGGGCCTCCGGAAAATTCCCCAGTTCAAATATTGGGCCAGTGGAATATTCCTTTTTGGTTTTGGATGCTTTAGGAAATGTTTCATCCACAACTGTTGGAAAACTTGTTTTTGATTCTAAACCGGCTGTAATGTCTAATTTTACTTTTGATGACGGTGGAAGAGGATTAACGATTTCAGGAGTGAAGTATTACTCTCCAGCTCTTGGTTCAGCCACTATCACCATGCAAAGCGATGCGACCGATTCCCAGAGATTGGTGATTGCTTCATCAGTCGCGACGTTTCCTGAGACTGCTATCCTTCAGGCAAATGGTACTACACATTCGGTTATTTATGGAACAAGTTTGGCTGATTGTTTGGCTACATTTAGCGTGGTCGATTTGGCAGGGAATCAGGCAGTTGGCAATAAACTTTCAATTCAGGTGGATGGAACCAAACCCCGGGTTGTTTCTGCAACCCCTGTAAAACCACTTGGAGCACTTGCTCCGGAGACAGGGAATTTTGAGATTTCGTTTAGTGAATCAATGCGAACTGATGTTGCGCCTGTTGCATCCCTCCGTTTTAAAGATTACATCATAACGCTGAAACCTCTGGGCTCACCTCCCTCATGCTGGAAAGATTCCAAAACTTGCAGATTTACCAATCTGGAAGCTCTAAGCTCTTTTATCACTGCGACTTATTCATATCAAATAAGCGGAGCAACGGATTTTGCGGGTAATATCTGCGAAACTCCCGCAATCGGATCGTTTCCGGTTTATATCAATCCAGTGGACCCGATTTACCAGGTTGTTTTCAGAAGTCGCCAGGATACAATTTCCAGCGATATTCAAATTGATAAAGCATTCAGCCCCTTTGTTTCACCATTCCAGGGAACGCTCTCATTTTCCAAGTCTAACACTGCTCCTAACGTTCCAAAGAATGTTTGGGTCTACACTCCCGGTGAAGTTCCGCTCGCTTCAATGCCCATTATTATGAATGGAACTGTTGGAACGGTAACGGTTAATGCTCCGTTTTTCAAGAGTCCCGGTGAAGTTGGGCCACTCTCATACTCACTGAAGGTCGAAGATACAAATGGATTCCTTTCAACTATTGTGAAGCAAATTACCTATGACGGTCTTCCTCCATCAGTTGATTCGATCGAATTTCCGAATGTTTCTGATGCTGCAACCTTCTCGGCTTTTTACAATCCCCTTTTGCAGGGAGACCTGACTGTAAAAGTGAAAACTCAAACTCCCGATTCGGTAAGAATTCTTTTGAATGGAGGTGCTGGGACACAATCCTTTAGATTGGATAACACAGCTTTCTATTATGCCGGTACAATTCCAGCCTCTTCGTTTGCATCCATCTCAGATGGCGAAGTTTCTTTGACAGTGGCTGATGACGCTGGAAACCTGGCACGCGGATTGTCTCCTTCCAAAAAAGTTATTTTGGATCGCAATCCCCCAACTATCGGAGGTTTTTCCAGTCTGCCGGTTTCTCCTATTAGATATACTCCCGCTGGGCAGGCAACATTTACGGTTGTTTTCAGCGAGCCGATGAATCCGCTTGCTTCGGGTGTCCCCAGCCTGTTCCTGTCGACTGGAACCAGTCGGATAACCTGTCGTTTCGTGACATGGATAAATAACACCACGGCAGTTTTCAACAATGACATTATGATTGCCGGAGATGCTCCCCAAGGCCCATGGGATGCACAAATTTCAGGTTTTGATCTCGCTAATAATCGTTCGAACACTACTTTATCAAGTGCCCTGAGCATCAGTGCTCGTGGCCCGATCGTTACAAATTGGAGAGCGGAGTCATATCAGGTCACCACAGCTTCTCAACCTTATCCACTGGGAGTGCTGGTGAATGCACCTTTCAGCATGTCGATTCAGCAAAATTCAGCTATCTTGAATTTTGATGTTGCGCAAGCTCCAGCTCAACCTGTTTATCTGCATTTTATCGATAATAACGTAGATGTAGCCACAGGAATAGTTGCTTTCAGTGGAATTCATGGACGTTTCATTTGGAAAAACGGAACGGGTCCCAACCCTTCAGATGTCAGGACTTATCTCATCAAACTTTCTGATGCTCTGGGAAATTATTCGCTCGAAACATTCAATTGGACTGCTGATCCAGTTCCTCCGAAGGTGAATTCCCTTGCTATTACAGGCGGAGTTGTTTCCCCAATAAATGGGTCGATACTTTTCAACCCAGCTTTGCAATACTCGGTTAATCTCGTTTGGGAAATTACCGGTGAAGCTTTACCGCCGGTTTTGAGAGTTCGCTCTATTAGTGCAACTTCAACCTGGTTGATGTCACAAAATGCTTCTATTAACGGATCTAAGTGGTTGTCACGATTCAATGGGAATGATCAAAATGGTTTACCACTTTTGGAAGGAGCCTATCAACTGGATTCTGCAGATGCAGCTGGTAACATTGGAATTTCCACTAACGGTGCGACTACCAGTGCTGTGGTAATTTTGGACACTACTCCACCTGCAATAGGAACGGTTACCACCCGGGTAAATGGGGAGGACAGATCGAGATATGCTCCAATAAAAGGCGATTTGGAAATTATTGTTCTCTCCACTGACAGCCTTACACCATCGGGAATTTGGAAAGTGGATATCACTTCCGATTCCGGAACTTTGATCAAATCTGTCTTACTTCAGGATAATGCCGGGTCTTTCAGAGCAGTCTGGAATGGTACTGGAAACGATGGAAAAATAGTTCCTGACGGCTATTATCGCCTTTATCCTTCCGATTTAACGGGAAATCGCTCTTCAAGCTATGGGATTGTGTATCTGGTTAACACAGAATTCAAAGTAACCAGCGTTACTCAGATTTCTGAAAAAAGTGTTGTATTGAATTTCAATCAAAATGTTGATGAAAACAGTGTCCAAGGGGCAGTTGTAACATTTGATCCAAATGGCCCGATAGTCAATACTCTGTCTTTGTCTGCTCCCGCACAAATAAGAGTTGATATTGCTGACTCGCTTATTGATTCAACTTTCTACAAAGTGACAGTCGGGTCGGGGACTGTTCAAAGTGCTGATGGTATCCCGATTGTTTTGGGTAAAAATTCGGGAAGTTTTACAGCTGATACAAAAGGACCCACTATTTCGAAAGTAGGGTTCGATGGAATAACGAATTCTAGGAATTTTATTGTCTATTTTAACGAAAAAATTGTTCAGAATAGCGCTGAAACGCTTTCTAATTACACCTTAACTCTAAATACCCGACAAATTTCTTTAAATTCTGCTTCGATGCGAAGTGATTCAAAATCAGTACAAATTTCTACATCGGAAGATCTTCTCAGCGCACAAACCTATAAGGTAGCTGCAGTTGGTATTTCCGACATGCTTGGAAATCAAAGTTCGGGAAGCAGTTCTGAATATTCCTTTAAAGGAATTGACCTCATTCCACCGGTAATTAACCTTGCAGCTTTTTCCAATCCATCGAATGAATATGATGTGGTGATTGCTGTAAACGTGAATGAGGAACTGAGTGCTGCTCCGACTTGTACCGTTTCACGTGGAGGAACTCAAATCTCACAAGTAACGATGAATTCGGGAACAAAACCGAACTACTATATGACCGGCTTATCACTTGATCCTTCGTCATCGGGGATGATAAACATCCGAATCGATGCGTCAGATTTGGCTGGAAACGCTGGATTTAGCGAGACCAGTTTTTCTGTGGCAATGATAAACGCCTCGCAAAGAGCGTCGGTGGTGAGTTTTGACAAACGTGTTACCGGAATTTTCCCCAAAGGTTCGTTGAAAGCAAACACACTTGTAAAAATTATTCAACAGAACATTGTTGCAAATCAGCCTCAAAACAAAGTTTCCGGAAATCAAAAAAGCCATGTTAGCGGACGATTGTTGCCAGAATATAAAACCTGGGCTGAAATAACCAATCCCGGCTCAGCCAGCTCCTCACAAGCGCAGGAATTAACCCCGATCGGAAGCGGCTATGAAATTAGTTTTTCCGCAAAGAATCTTCTTGGCACTTTTTCAGTTGAGGTTTCAACTGCAGATGTAGTGGCAAGTTCGGGTTTTGGATTGTTTTATCTCGATGAAAACAATATTTGGCAGTGGGTTGATTCACAAGACAAAAAAGTTGTGAGAAGTGCCAATTGTAGCCGTCCATCTTTAATGGCATTAATGATGGATATGAAGCCACCCCAGTTGTCCATCGCTTCTTCGGAAATTTCAAATCTTCTGTTTAACGATGAAAGGCCGAAATTTTCAGGAAGAGCTACAGATTTAGGATCAGGTTTGGATTTGAACAAAATCGTCGGTATAGTTGATGGTTTTGAAAATCCAGTTAGAAAAATTAATTCAGATGGAGATTTCGAATTTGTTCCGGTTGCCCCGCTTTGTGGCGGGCGTCATGAGATTAAATTCCGTGCGGCGGATCGATCGGGAAATCTTACTGAAAGCCCGTCAATCAGGTTTGAAGTAGATCCCGGTTTCAAGCTGGGAAGAATTGTTTCCTTTCCGAATCCAGCAAGGGAAAAATCAGTCATTAGAATCGATGCCAATCGTGGGGATATTCCGCAGGATTCAATAGAAGTGGCGGTTTATGATTCCGCTGGACATCGTGTTCGTGAGCTTGACCAAGTGAAAGTTTCCAACGAAAAATTTGGAGCTTCGGCGAGGTATTTATACGAAATTCCCTGGGATCTCAAAAATGAAGATGGCAAAAAAGTAGCAAATGGAGTGTATTTTTGCAAAATTAAGTTTAGGGATCCAACTAACTCAGATAAACAAATCAAGCGCATCGAAAAGATAGCTGTTTTAAGATAAGCGATTACGCTCATTCAGAATAGGAGTTTTCGCAAATTAAGCAAACCCCGAATTACGAACTTCGGAATAAATTCTTCAAACAGATGTGCCGTTTCATCTACCACTCTGCAGTCAGGTTTGCTAAACCACTACCAAAATGTTTTGGGAGGTATTCCTGCCAGATAGCTTATGCAAATTCCCATCCACCGAAACTATGGAATCACTGAAAATGACCCGTGGTCTGGAAAATTTCGCAAGGAACGTAATGTAACTTTCACTGAAACAAATGGAGTTGATTTTCATAACTTCCAAGATGAATTTTTTGATTTTATTTTTTCAACTTATGTTTATCAGCACGTGCTGAGTTCCAATGTCATTGAAGCTAATTTGACCGATGCTTACCGGGTTCTAAAGCCTGGCGGTGTGTTCAAGTCCCAAACCAACGGCGTCACCAATGAAGAGTTCCGTCTCATTACCAAAGACACTTGGACCGGAGACACTTTCTCCGAGATAGCGGTGCGATCTCTAGCCGTGAAATTAGGGGCGCAGATGCTCAGTGTGCTAGGCTCCGATACGCAGTATTGTTGGAGTGTGTGGCGTAAGGCTCTTTCCTCGCCGAGCCGAAAAGGAATACCAAGCATAAAAAATCATGAATAGGTCAGCCATCCGACTAAAGCGGCTCAGCTAGCTGGAATTTTATCCCCATATTTTTCCCTTTTCGTTTCAGAACTTGATGGCAACACAGCTGGCGTGAACAACGTTGAAATTTTATTAGGAAAGGAAATTCTCCGACCTTGGTATGTGGGATCACTCCGCGATTCAGCCGACGTTTGTCGGGCTGAGGCTTGTGGGTTGCTCCAGGTTGATCTAACCCGAAGTTCCGGACGAAAAATCTATTGAAATCCTGATCTGTAAACAAATTTAAGGCATTTTTCAGACGGTTTTTACTGGACAGTAGGAAAACCCTTGAAACCATCTTCAAATGCTATTTTCAGGCGTCAAATTTACATGGACAGAAAAAGCAGGCAAATAAGGCTTCTTTTTTGCTTCAGGTCATAACAAGAGGGCTTTTTCACTCGGGAACTTCGGTCTAACAATTCCTCCAATTATAAAGTCCGGGAAAACTCAATTTCTTTGCGACTTGAGAATGGTGCAACTTCCGTTCCAGTTTCAGTGGATGTTCCACCGATTGGACCTATCATTCCCATAATTCGCTTAATCACAAACAACTCGAATGGCGGATTTGAGATATGTTCAACCGGCCCTAAGTCATACCTGCGTTTGTTCGTAGATAGATTCTCAGAATGGCCAAATAACGCCCCCATTGAGCGTGAGCACGATATTTTCTGGAAGTTTGATCAAAATAAATTAGGGCGAAAAGCACTAAAAACAAAAGCTAGCGACTAAAGGAAAAGCCTTTCAACAGAAGGTGTGTGGATTCTGCCTACTCCCTTGAGGAATTTGATCAGATTCTTGATTTTTCCCATGAAATAATTTGGCTCCACTCACCCATCTCGGTTCTTTTTGGAAAACGGGCCGTTGCTGCAGAGCGAGTGAGTTTTGTTCCCGGAAACGGTCTTCACATGGTGGAAGTTCAACTTCCGCCGTGGACAATCCCAGGAATTTTGCCCGTTAGCTTGGCGTGGGGAGAACACCGTTCGGAAAGCGGAACCGTAAGAGTCAAGGCCGAGCCATCGATTGACCGACTAAGAGCACTTTTACGGCATGCCAAGTGCAAAGTGAAGTGCTATTTGAAAAGAATTCGGGAATGGTGAATCTGGTCGAACTCGAAAAGGAACTTTGTTTTTACGCCGAAAACGATGCTGGAAAAACCTACATTCAGAATTCCTGGTGTCGATAGTTTGCATTTTCTCGGAAAATAGCTTCAAAAGGTATTTTCCTGATTTTGAAATACTTTTCGGTTGGATTTTATCCTGAGACCAACTTTCATAAAAATAGATCAGAAGATGTCTTCCAAAGGAACTTGGTGATTCGTTAATCGAAAAAATGGTATCAAATTTAAATCCCCGAGGTTTGGAAATCTGACATTCGGGGACACGCTCGGCGATTTAAGGAATTCATCAAATGGATACCGACGGATAGAGCCTTGCAGGTTCTCGATCTGGGGACCTTTCTACCCCTGACCGCGTTTCTAATGAAAAACACTCCTCACGCTTACACTGTGCATGCATGGGATTCCACTGTGCAAGTTAAGAAAGTCAGCCTCCGAGGCGAAACGTTCAGCATAAATACCTTTGATGTTGAAAAGGACCGATTTCCCTTTGGCACGGAAGATCGGTCCAGTAAAGAAGAGATTTCCTAAGGAATTTTATGATCTTAAATTCAACCCGGAATAAAGGTTTTCATTTGTGAAAGAGGTTTCCCTAAATTCCAAAATCAAATACTACAATGTTTTCTGGCGCTCGATTATTCTTGCTTGGCGTGCGACGCCTTACTGGACGTTGGCAGGGGTGCTGCTTAATGTCGTCCAAAGTGGTCTGGTTCTACCCGCTTCCAAAGAACACTACCAACAGCATTAATCACTTCCATGTCAGTGGAAATTCTTTCAGTTATTCCTTTATTAGGCATTTCCAGTCCATTCGAGGTCCCAGGGTTATTAATGAATGTAGTGCGAAAAGTCTGGCCGGATTATTTTATATTCTCGATATTCTTCTTGATTTTGTCAAGTACCAATCCCAGGTTTATGGTTTTTCCAAGTTGATCGTCGAGGGCCTTATATTCGTACTTTAGGGTGTTTATACTCTTGGAGATTTGTCGTTCCTTGCTGAGGTAGTCGCAAAATATTGGTTGATGCCCTTTGTAAACTTTTAAAAAGGAAATAAGATTAGCCTGATGTTCCTGTATTCTAGAGTCAGGATTCATGCCCCATTGCGCTGAAATTAGAATGCCTGCTTTTCTTAAATCAATAAAATGCTGAAGGAGAAAAATTTCTCTGTTGGCTGAAACACCTTTTTGCATGGGAATAAGTAATTCCTTGTAATTTGCTTCTGCTATAGCGAAGTTCAACGAGATTTTGAAAAGATGATTTGCTAATAGAATTGGAGCTCCAGCAAGTGCTCCTTTTATTTTTTTCAGTTCTTCTCCAATATTCGCAGTATTTAACGGTTCTTTGGCAAGTTCTCTGAGATCCTCTTCAACTCTTCCGAAGATATAAAATAGAGTACTAGCTTTCTGTTCTTTTAATTGTGCAAGATATTCAGTTAACTTTGCAATTTGGTCTGGGCGACCATTGGTGTCCTTTAAATGCTGAAGTTCTGTTTTGGCATTTTGAATAGCAGTTTCAAAATCAGAAACACTCGAATTACACATTAACAGAGCAGAAAGCAATCTTCCCAACGCTAACACCTTGTTTGGGTCCCCGCCTTTGTTAAACTTTATAAAACTATCGATTGAATTTCCGTCAACCGAAAAATTTGGATCAAACCAACTACAGAGAGCTTTTACTGCAACAGTCTGTGGAAATTTTGGGGGTTGGGGAATAGGGGTTCTTAACGTGTCCCTATTTTGACCATGAATCATTTGCTGAATTTTGTATTTCTGGAAGTTTCCTGAGGCATCTTTCCAGGAAATGGTTATCCTAACCTCAATTAAATTATTAATTGATTGTCCGGAATTTTCTGGATCTGAAATGAAAAAGGACTCAACTCTGCATTTGAAACCTTTTAGTTGATCATACAAGTCTTTGGAAAGTGGGGTAATTGGCAAATCATCTTTGGCATCCAGTGTTTCAAAATTTTTGGTATTTTCCAAAAGTCTGAAAAACGGACTTTCTCCATCGACTACTTTCAAATCTGCACCAGAGGCTGAAGCGATCAGCTCATTGAAAAAGTGCGGATTGATGACAACTCTATCGTTAATGTCTTCTAGGACTTTTTGTGCCAAAAACATTGCAGTAAAGTGCTCATTGCTGAAAACCTCTGTTTTTCCAGCTCCTTGACGCATTGTAAGGATTAAAAGAAGGGCTGCTCCTGCAAAAATGGATACAGCTATCAGCACCTCAAGTAAAGAAAAAGCGCACCTTCTCAATAATTCGGGGTGATAGTTGTCTCTTTTTATTTTAGTCATTGAATTTGTCCTTCTCTGGGCGTGACAAATCGCGCTCCTAAAAAGTATAACTTCTTAATAGTGAGAAGATACGAAAAAATCATGTCAAGCTCCGAATTATTTAGTAGATATGCAAATTCATTGAACTGATGGAGTCTCAGGATTTTGCCTCGAGGAAGAATCAATTTGTGGCGCTGTCGGTCCGGTGTCTACGGCGGGTCCAGTTCCGGTGTCAGAAGCGCTTCCACTGCCAGTCCCGGTGTTTGCGGCAGGTCCAGTTCCGGTGTCAGAACCACTACCACTACCAGTTCCGGAGTCAGATCCAGTTCCACTGCTGCTCCCGGTTCCAGCTCCAGAATCAGATCCAGTTCCACTGCTGCTCCCGGTTCCAGCTCCAGAATCAGATCCAGTTCCACTGCTGCTCCCGGTTCCAGCTCCAGAATCAGATCCAGTTCCACTGCTGCTCCCGGTTCCAGCTCCAGAGTCAGATCCAGTTCCACTGCTGCTCCAGGTTCCATCTCCAGAGTCAGATCCAGTTCCGCTGCTGCTCCAGGTTCCAGCTCCAGAATCAGATCCAGTTCCGCTGCTGCTCCCTGTTCCAGCTCCAGAGTCAGATCCAGTTCCACTGCTGTTCCCGGTTCCAGCTCCAGAATCAGATCCAGTTCCACTGCTGCTCCCGGTTCCAGTTCCGGAGTCAGATCCCGTCCCAGTTCCAGTGCTATAGTTAGTTCCTATGCCACTTCCAGAGTCAGTTCTTGCACTTCCGCTAGTTCCAGTCCCGCAGCTGGTTCCAGAGTCGGTCCCAGTTTTTGCCCCACTTCCGGTGCCAGTTCCACAACTAGGCCCTGTTCCGGTATTCGGGCCGGTTCCGGTGTCGGATCCCGGTCCAGTGTCAGTACCACTGATGGGACAGATCGCGGTGCTAACGCCAGTTCCAGTCCCGGATCCAGTTCCAGTTCCAGTTCCAGTGTCGGGTCCAGTTCCAGTCCCTGATCCAGTCCCAGTGCCAGTTCCGGAGGTTGTCACGACGGTAGTTGAAGTGAACCCTGAGGTATCAGTGTCTGTAAACCTTGCGGTTCCAGTGTTTGTCGGTTGCACGCTTACCCCAGTGTTGGAAGTGGTTGAATCAGGATTTGTTTTTCCTACATTCCATTGATCAGATGATTGGGAGGCGACCTGATTTGTTACGTCAACAGTTGCGCTGGCAGCTGGATTTGATTTGGCTGTTTGATCCACTTTATTTTCAAGTTGATCGAGATTTGCTGAAGAATTTCCAGTTGTAGTTGGATTGGAAACTGTGGAAGGTGGTGATCCACCGCTGCTGGTTGTGGACGTAGTAGAATTTAAAACCGCCATGGCATTTGGATCAAGTGGTGGAACTACACTTTTAGGAACTTGCATTTGATCTGTCGGGGAGGGTTGATTCGCGGGTGGAGGGGGCGCTGGAGCCTGTGAATTAGCTGGAAAAGGATTTTGTCTGACTGCAGAATCACTCTGATCAACAATCATAGGTGTTCCTACAACTTTTTTCATATCCTCAACAGCTTTCTCCGTTTGTTTGCTGTTTTTTTCCCTCTCTTGGAGAAGGCCATCGATTTGTCCACTAAGCGATTTGGGGTCGTTGTTTCCAACTGTTGGAAAAAAAGATTCCTGCAGCTCAAGGGCACTAATAGGGGTTCCTTGGAGAAGCCCTGGAATCAAGCTCGACTGAATCTTCACCCGCCAAAAAAAGAAACGTTTGGAATTTTTATAGTTCCCTTTTATCCATACGTCAGCATAATATGGCCTTCCCGGGGTATCTTGGACTACGTAATCGTATGTTCCGCCCTCATATGGCACACTGGCTTTGACATCCATGGTTCCTTGAAACCATCGCTTTTCATATGGAGTATTGAGCATCTTTGCATATAAAAGATTAAAAGCAGCTTCTCCGATATATTGAGCCCTGAGGCTGGCATCAGCATATCTCAATTGGTCTTCGACGCCACCCATTAATCTTGAGAAGATCATTCCCCAGATAACGAGAACCGTCAGAAATCCGAATACAAATAAAAGGGCACTTCCCTTTTTAAAGCCACGACTCAAATCAGGAGTTTTCATTTTTTCATCCTTATTCCGCCGCAGAATTCTTCAGCCTGACGTAATTCACCAAGGAAAATATCCCGTTGGCACTTTTTAAAGTTGTTGTGAATAGAACTCCTCCGTTATGATGGGCGGTAAAATTAAGACTTTTAACATACCTCATTATCAATTTCTGGTCAGTGATTTTTCCCGTGCTGAGGTCTTTCTTTCCTTCCATGGCTCGGTAAATATTTTCGTTTTCAATCTTGGATAATTCGGGATCCAATTCGAGGTAAATTACACGAAGATTATTTACGAAGTCGCGATATAGCATATACGGAAGAGTTGATCCTGGTTGGGGATAAACCACTTCAATTCCTTCTTGAACTTCGTGGAAAAGAGAAAGCAATGCTTTTCTCGCTTCCATCTGTAATATTAATTTCTGGGAAAGTGTTCGGCTTGCTTTTCCCGTGAAAACCTGAAATGCCCTGAAAGACCCGGCGATTATGAAAGCCAGAAGAGCCATGGCCATAGCTATTTCAATAAGAGTTATTCCAGCAATTTTGAAGCTTTTAAGACATTCTTTGATATTCAGATTTTTCTCTCGATTCATTTTTGTTTCTAAATGTACGAAAAACTTTCTTAATATTATTATATCAAATATAATATCAAATATTATAGACATCAAAAAGCATCTGTATTAAACTTTCAAAAGAAATCTTCCAAGGAGGATGGAAAATGTATAAACTGGTTCTGGTCAGACATGGTGAAAGTGTGTGGAATATGGAGAACCGTTTTACGGGTTGGACAGATGTCGATCTTTCCGAAAAGGGGCTGAACGAAGCACACAAGGGTGGAAAAGTTTTAAAAGCTGAAGGATTTACCTTTGATATCGCTTTTACTTCAGTTTTAAAAAGAGCGATTAGAACCTTATGGATTGTATTGGATGAAATGGACCTGATGTGGATTCCTGTCATTCGCGACTGGAGATTGAATGAAAGGCATTATGGAGCTCTTCAAGGACTCAACAAATCTGAGATGGCCCTCAAATACGGAGAAAAACAGGTTTTAGTCTGGAGGAGATCTTATGATGTTCCTCCGCCGGCTCTTGAAAAAACTGATGAAAGGCACCCCTCAAGAGACATTCGATATAATGAACTTAAAAAAGATCAAATTCCCGATTGTGAAAGCCTCAAAAATACAGTTTCAAGGTTCGTGCCACTCTGGGATCAACAAATTGCTCCCACAATTAAAACGGGAAAAAGGGTGTTGATTGCTGCCCACGGGAACAGCATAAGGGCTTTGGTAAAATACCTGGACAACGTATCTGATGAAGCAATAACAGAATTGAATATTCCCACAGGACTACCGTTGATTTATGAATTGGATGCGGAATTGAAGCCAATTAAACATTACTATTTGGGCGACCCGGAAGAAGTTAAAAAAGCTATGGAAGCTGTAGCCAATCAAGGAAAGGCTAAAAAATAATAAACAATTTATCGAGGTGAGATTTCGCACATTTTTGGAAGTTGAGAATAAAAAGTGCGAAACTTTACTTAAAAACATGGGCGGAAAATAGCTTTCCGCCCTTTTTTTAACAGGTACTACTAAAGATGAAAAACAAAATTTTTGTAATTGATTCCATAGGAATTTTTCTTTTTCTAATTGCTTTTTTTGGCCAAATAGACCTTGATGTAATTACAGAAAAAGGTTAATTTTGTTTTAGAAATCGCAAGGCAAACGGACTGAAATTACTGTATAGTTGTGTTCGTTAGAGAGATTTCACGCTCAGCTTGCATTATCGAATTCCAACATTCTTCCCAACCCGCTTTATCTGGAAGAGTCCGAAGTTTTTCGAGGATCACATTTGCTTGTTCAATTGGAATTACCGAATCAGCTGCTGAATCAGAAAATTTGATGATTTCGGGAGTTACAGTGACGATGATTGAGCAAACGGGACCTGCCGCTTTGCCTGCTCCAAGTCGTTCAACTTCAAGCTGAAGTTCATTTTGAATCTGTTCAAACGGCATTTTCTGACCTCCTGGTGCTTATGAGGCGTTTGATTTTGAAATATTGGGGCGATTCTAAATTTTCTTCAAAAATCGCTCTGTATCTTTTCTTTTTGCCACAAAACTCAAAGAAAGTCAAATTTTCTTCCAAAATTTGATTCCAGCTTCGCCATTGGGATAATAAGCATCCAGGAAACCGTTTTCAGAATATCCATTTTTTAGGAATAAATTTCGGGAAGGTATATTCCCTTCTCTAACCTCAGCGCATATTTTCCTTATTTTTTGCTTTTTGAAATTCTTTTCAATTTCATCCAAAAGACAGGATGCCCATCCATTTCCCGAAATAGATGGTGCAACCGAAATTTTATATATTCTTCCCGATTGGACAGAAAACCTACGGATGAGAGCAATAACATTTGCTCCGATTTTTCCATCATCCAGAATGGCAACTAAAGAAAAAACTGTTGGCGAGGAAATTAGGTAGCGAATTCTTCTGATTGAAAAAACATCTTCCGGGAGAAATACAGATATTTCTAACTCATGAATTCCTGGGGCATCAGAAATTGTAGCTTTTCGAACTTCCAGGACACTGGCAGCCTTTTTGGGGATTAACATTCCAACTTCATATTTTTAGATTCGTTTGGTAGAAGTTTTCCCAAAGTTCCTTTTCTTCTCTTAGTATCAGCAAGGATAGATGCCCTTCTGCTAACCTTACCGAAGTTTCCAATAATGGCGGTATGGTTTCCAATCGATCTTTGAAATGGATTATCAGAGCTCCGCTTAATTTAGGTCCCTGGCAGAGAGGAAACCCGGCCATCAAAATTTCGTTTTCCAATCCTTTTACAATAGCCTTGTTCTTGGGGTTAGCAACAATGCTTCTTACTACCGGCTCCTCTATCGGAAGGAGGGTATATCCAATGTCATTTCGATAACGAGCGAGACATTGTTTGGTGCCATCGCTATGTAATCTGACAATCATTACATCGTTTGCTCCGATAAAAGAAGCCATGTTTTCAGCAAATTCCGAAAATGGTCGCTCATTTAAACTGGGAACAAAATTTATTAGCTTAAATAGACTCTTTGTGTGTCCTTCAAGTTTTTCAATGCTGTCCGTAAGCTTTTGTAATTTAGTTTCCAGATTTCTGGTTTCAATGGCGTTTTTAAGGGCAATTGCAGTGTGCCCCAGATAGTAGGCCAGGCCCTCAAGCATCTTTTCACTATTATCTTCTGCCCCATAACGGTCAAGCATCATCATTCCAATCAAATCAGTACCATGTCTGATGGGAATATAGGCTACCAATCTTTGCAAATTTCCTTTTGTAATTGCCATACTAGCAGTATTATCGGGGCGAACTTCAGCTCTGATAACTACAGGTTGTCCCTCATTCAAAACCGGCTCAAGAACTTTTGGATTCTTTCTTGGAAGATCAAGAAGACGTGGTGATGCTCTTCGATGATCGAGTATTTCCTCCATCTTAATCAAATTGGGAGGAGTTGGGAAAATCTGAAGACACGCATTGTCGAGTTTAAACAAAGCCTTTGAACGTCTTTCTATCATAGAAGTTAGGTTTTCAAGCTGAGTGCAACTCTTTAACAGCTCGGTCATCTCCTCTAGAATCATTTGTTTGTATGATAATTTTGCATTTCTTGAATCAAAAGCCCCCTTCAGGCAAGTCAACTGGGCACTTAATGAGGTTATCATTCCGGCGTCGCCGTTTTTACTTTCCTCGAATTCTTTGACTTTTTGATTTAGCGAAACTATTTCCTGAGCCCTTTCATTTCCAATTTTCAAGCTCTGAGCTAATTGTTGATTCAAATCGTTGGTATCAGTTCTGTTTTTTTCAAGTTCCTGCTTAATTCCATCGTAGTTCTGTCTTAAACTTTCAACTTTTTCTCGTAATGATAAAACTTCAGTAATATCTTCTATTAGAATAATTGCGTTAGGCTGCTTATTGTTTTCAATGATAGGAAAAACTCTGCAACTGATATTATGCGTGAGGCCATCCTTGGTTTGGACTCTAATTCGATCAATTTCCCGGTTTTTCCGGGAGGATAGAACTGACTGGAGAATGTACCCCAATCCATATTGCTTGAATACAGGCATCTCTTCTAAAATACTTTGCCCCAATAATTTTTGTGGAAAGAGATTGATTGCGCCTCTTTTGTATTTTATTACTATTCCGTCGGGGTCAACTAAAACCCATGAATTCGAGCAGTTCTCAGCAACGCAAATTTGAGCTGAACTTTCTTTTCTGCTTTTATCCAGAAATTGAGTTAAAAAGAAAATCCTCTCTTTAAAATTGTTTGTCAGGTGATTAGAAATATATGCAGTTCCAAGAAGAGAAAACAGCAATACCATAAAATTTGAAATGGTCCACCCCGTTGAGATTCCCAGATCACCGAATTGAGGGCCATAAAATTTTATGTGAGTCAGGAAACGAAAATTTACGAGCAAACCTAACCCAAGAAAACCACAGGAAGCTACTATTGCATAAAAAGCCCCGGTTCTCCAACCCAGAACTGCTCCGGCCATTATTATTGGAATTACGCTGAGTAAGGTAAGAGGACTCTCTGTAGACCCTGTAAATCGGATAAAAAAAACAATTGCCAAGGTATCCATTATTACTTGGCTATGCATTACATTCTTAATTGAAAGAAGATTAAACCTTAATCCACCTAAGGCTTCCAGAACCATCAGATAAATAGACGAAATCAATTTGAATGAGATTCCAGGAATTTGGAAAAACACCATAACCCCTTTGGATTTCAAGCGATTAATAAATGAAGAAATTGACCTCACCATAAATCTTCTCAAAACAGATTGGCCATGCCTCAAGAGTACCTGTCTTGATAACATTGATATATGAATTGTAAAATAAATATTCAATATTGCCAAAATGCAGGAAGTTATATAGAGTGGTTCAATAGGGAAAATCATTCCTAGTTTACGAGTGGAAATGAGGGCAAAACCCAACAACATAGGTATTGCAATCCACCTCAGGGTAACCAGACCATTCGCGATCTGGAGTTCTCTAATTCCGGAGTTTTTCTGCCCTTCCATTTTTTTCACCTCAAAGACAGCAATTCGCATTCTTTATCGACAAAAATTTGTTTTCCTTAAACAAATTTCATTGTATAATCTCTAACTTTAGAAAATAAATTTTTTGGGAGAAATAATCTGCTTGAAGTAAGTTGTTTTACACACCCGGGATTGAAAAGGGCCAATAATGAAGATAGTTTCCTTTCAATTCCACCGTGGCAAGAACCATCCCTGTCAAAAAAGCTATGCTTATTTGCTGTGGCTGATGGCGTAGGTGGCCATGTTAGTGGTGAAATTGCTTCAAGTTTGGCAGTTCAATCCCTTCAACGAGACCTATCAACCTGGAAGGAACACGAACTTACCAAATCCACCATGGAAACATTGGTAGGAGATGCAAATCAATATCTTCGTGAACATGTGAAAAAAAATCCCCAGTGCGAAGGAATGGGAACAACTTTGACAACAATTGCCATTTCTTCATCCAAAGCAATTATAGGTCACATTGGAGATACGCGTGCTTATTTACTGAGAAATGGCAAACTTGAACAAATAACTAGAGATCACACCCTAGTCGGAGAACAAATCCGATTGGGTAAACTTACCCCAGACCAAGCCAAGGTTCATCCTGGAAGACATATACTCAGCCGAGTGATGGGTCCTAGAGAATTTGTTTCCATTGACTCTTTTGAGCTGAATTTGATGCCGGGAGATCTGATTGTTTTACTTTCGGATGGCATTACAGGTTTGGTTTCAGATGAAGAAATAAAAAATGTTTTGATTTCCAATGCTTTTAATAAAACCGCGTCGGTTCTTGTTCAGCAGGCCAACAAAGCTGGAGGGGCCGATAATTCTACAGCCGTAGTAATCAAAATAAACGAAGTCCCGTTGATTTTCCCTCCTAAGTTTTCCTTAGAGAGAGTCAAAGCGTTACTCTATGGCTTTTGGAGAGGGTAAAAAAATGGGATAAAAAAAAGATGCTTTTTGTTCAATAAAATGTTATGAAAAAATTTAAAGGAGGAAAAAATAGATTATGGACATGGTTACAATTTTAATCGTTGTTGGCGTGGTAGTTTTAGTGGCAATAGTAGTAGTCTTGATGATGTCCAAAGACAAAGCTCCTGCTCCGGATAACTCTGCGGATTCCGGTGAAGGAAAAAAAGATGCTCAATCTTCTGAAAAAAGATTTAAAGCTGTCCTTTCTGGAAATGATCTCCAGAGTCAAATGAAACAGGAAGAACAGGAATTGCTTACAAAATATACGGCTGGAACGGGCGAAGGAATCAATGAAGTTGAAAAATTGCTTGCTTCTGACCCCAATAATGTTGACCTTTTAGATTGGTTGGCTTTTATGTACTACAGCAATAACGAAACAGATAAAGCTATCGATACTTATAAAAGGGCATTGGCGATAAAACCTAACAATGAAAATCAGCATTATTATCTTGCCAACAGCTATTTTAAAAAGAGCCAGCATCAGGAAGCCATCAAGGAATGGAATGAGGTCATAAGACTTAAACCAAATTCCAAGATTGCGAAAAATGCCCAGGAACGAATTGATTTTATCGCTAAACAGAAATAAATACGATAATCTTTTATGTCTTCTTCTGCCACGCCCGAACTAAAGAAATATAAACTGCTAGACCTTATCGGGTGTGGCGGAATGGGTTTTGTATATATTGGTGAAGAAGCAAAAACCAAAAAAAAGTTCGCAATAAAAATTTTATCCCCTGATTGCGTTGAAAATCCCACTGTTTTGGGCAAATTCAAGCTTGAAGGGGAAATGCTCAAAAGTTTGAAACATCCGAATATCGTTTCATATGGCGATGCCGGACAAGAAGGCAAATGGCATTATATTGCGATTGAATTTGTCAAAGGTATTTCGCTGGACGATCTTCCAAGGAGACATGTCCCTAACAAAAAGAGTGAAGCACTTCCTATTCCAACAATGGAAGACTATTTGAAGATTTTCATTCAATGTCTGGATGCGTTGGGGCACATGCACAAACAAGGAATTGTACATCAGGACATAAAACCTCAGAACATCCTCCTGGATGGCTCTGCGATGATTCCAAAGTTCATAGATTTTGGAATTGCCAAATATCTTAAAGATGATGACGACATGGACCAAAGCGCTGAGCGCTTATACACGGTCGTTTATGCAAGCCCCGAGCAGTTGACTAACAAACCGGTTGACACATTGTCAGACCTCTTTTCTTTTGGGGTCTTGATGTATGAGAAACTTACCGGTCGCCTGCCTTTTCCAGGAAAAAAGGAAATGGAAATTTTCCTTATGCAAACAAAATGGGATTTTCCATGGCCAAGACAGATTGTTTCCTCGATTCCAAAAAAACTTGAAGATGTCGTCATGTGCCTTTTGAAACGCGATCCCGAACAGCGTTATCCAAATGCTTTCATGGCCCAGGGTGAACTTGAAAAACTCCTGGAAGTGGTTAGCACTAGCCGCCATGGACTCAAAGTAACCGGAATAATAAGCGAAATCAGGACCGTTACTCCACAAGCTTCTGCACTGAGGAAAATAAAGAGACGCACTGTTGCTGAAGAAACCATTGCCATGAAAAAGATTCGCCTTGAGTGCTCAGATGTAAAAAATCAACTTAGAACTGCTAAAATGAAAACTGGAGGCGATGTTGACGTTGTTCCTCAACTTGAGGCTCTTGCTCAGACTTTGCAAGAGGAATATGAAAAAATGGAAGCTATGATAAAGATGTGTCTAGGTTTCAAAAGCCAACCTCTCGTAATAGATTCCCTTGGAACTCTGAGTGTTTTAGAAACCTTACTCTATGAAAAACATGGGGTTTCTTTCACCATTAACTCTATTGAGATTAAGGTCACACACATGGAAGGACCGGATATCGTAGTTGGGCCGATCAATTTTACTGAGAAAACGAAAATTATGCTTTACAGAAAAGTTGCAGATAGCTTCAAATATTTTAATGAGGCCAATTGGTTTTTTCAACCATATGATGAAAAGGAATTTCCTTTGAAAATTTTTCTTGGTGACAGGCCTTTGGCAAAACCTCCGGCAAAGCCCCTGGATATCCTTTTTTGGCCATATGAATTCCTTGTTGCAATAAAGAAATTTCAAAAAATCGGAGTTTCAATTGTACGTTCCTTCACTGGAGTCGATAAATCCGGAACCGCCGGACATGGGCAACATAAGGAGAGTATTCTTTTGTCTCAAAACCTCTTTGAGCAGATCAAGTGAGCAAATTTATGTCCGAAAATGTTCAAACGATCAAAATACTTGAAAGTTTAGCCGGGTTGTGGCAAGACCTTTTAAAAGCCAACACTGATTTTCTTTCCGGAAATCGTTCGCAAGAAGCCATAAAAACCCTTCTTGCAATCAGAGAATTTTCTTTTGAGCAAACTTCCAAACTCGAGAGTGATTTGATTGAAAGATTCCGAAGTGAATTCCCCGAACTAACTTGTGAGACTCCTAACGGAGTTTGGAAAAGAATCAGAGAACAACCAGGAATAATTGGTCAGATTTTTCAGAAATCCAAAGAGACTCTTACGTCTCTTATAAAGTCAGATTCGGAAGTTCAAGAGTATTTTGCAGAATCCAGGGTGAATTTGAAAAACCAAATTAAAGGAACTCATAAAAGTTCCCGGTTATTGAGGGGCTATTCTCAGGCGAGCCCACTTGGAAGCTGCTTCATTGACAAAGTTAAGTGAAATTTTAATTAACTCAAACTTCTTGCAATGCTGGTTAATTTCTGCATAATAATCGGAAAGCAATTCAATGGCGGCCAGTATTGTGAAATTTTTCTCAAGTGAGAGTCTGCAAGAACCTCAACTCTATATTTCTTTACCAAATTCCACGGGTGTCGATGATTACTTTTTCGTTTAAAAGAGATTTGTCTAATTGTTTGAACTGTTGATGATCAACAAGAACAACAAGAATGTCAGCTTTATTGATAATATCCCCAAGTTGATGAAGTTGAAATTCTTTGCTGGATTTCACATTCGGTTCGCAGATTAATACTTCCCCTAAATTCATCGAAAGAACACTACGTGTAATTTTTACAGCCGGTGATTCCCGCAAATCATCGATGTTTGCTTTAAAAGCCAGGCCAAGCATTCCAATTGTCGGTTTTTTAAACTTTTCAGCAGCTTTTTGTATTCTTTGAATAACGCGATTGGGTCGATCATCATTGACCTCGCGAGCTGTTCGAATCAATTTGGCCTCTTCGGGGCATGAATCGACAATAAACCAAGGGTCAACTGCGATACAATGCCCGCCCACTCCGGGCCCGGGATTTAGAATTTTTACTCGGGGATGTCTGTTGGCCAGAGTTATCAGCTCCCAAACATTAATTCCCATTCGGTCGCAGATATTCGCAAGTTCATTGGCAAAAGCAATATTAACGTCTCTGAAACTGTTTTCTGTCAGTTTTGCCATTTCAGCTGTTGTACAATCTGTCAAAAAAATCTGACCATTCACAAAAGTGGAATACAGCTCTTTAGCTCTTAAAGCGGATTTTGGTGAAATTCCGCCGATTACACGATCGTTTTCGATGCATTCTTTTAGAATTTGCCCGGGAAGCACTCTTTCCGGACAGTGAGCTACAAGAATCTCCTCATCTACTTTCCAACCAGCCTTTTCGATTATTGGACGTATAATTTTTTCGCAGGTTCCAGCGGGAGAAGTTGATTCCAGTATTACCAGATTCCCTTTTTCGAGATATGGTACAATTGCGTGAGTGGAATCTTCGACGTAGCTCATATCTGGTTTGTGCCCTTCTTTGAAGGGTGTTGGGACACAAATAATAAAAACTTCGGCTTTTTCTGGTTTTAAGGAGGCCTTAAGCTTGCCTGAATTGACTCCAGCTCTTACCAAAATGTCCAGATCGGGTTCAACAATATGGATTCTTCCTTCATTAATTGTCCTTACAATCTCAGGTTGAACATCAACTCCGATTACATCATATCCGCGATTTGCCAGAATTGAACCGGTTGGCAGACCGATATATCCCAGTCCGATTATACAAATCTTCGAAAATGCTCTGTTTAAAGATGTGTTTTCCATGTTTTATTATCTCCCTTCTTTAAGATCCAACGGTCGAATAATTTATATCACTTCCCGTTTAAAAATGTAAGTTTTAAACGCTTTGGATAATTCCAATTAAGCATTACATTTTTTTTCCCGGTGAAGGGTTTCGATAAAAATAATCTCCGTGGACACTGGAAATTCCGGATTTTTGCAAAGTGGCTAAATATGGCACATGTCTCGGTTTGAAACGATCATAAAACCAAAGGTATTGGCTCGGATTAGCTAAAATTATATCCTGCATCCATATGGATAGTTTTCTTATTCTGGAAATTACCTTCTCTTCGTGGCTGGGAGCCGTTTCAGGTTTAAGTGCCGGAAGAAAAAACGCATCATATTTTGAAGAAAAACCTCTTCTTACACAATATACTGGGACAACTTGTGCCCCGGATTTCAAACTCCAGTTTGCGGGCCCTGTCGGCATGCTGACCCAGTGTCCGAGAAAATCCAGATATACCCCATGATTGCCGCCATCCTGATCGGCAATCATTCCCAATAGTTCTCCATTTTTCAGTGCTTTCAAAGCTCCTATCATTCCACGATCGCGCTCATGAAATATGAGTCTGGAAAACTGTCTGAAATAATCAAGGGTTGATCCTAAATCATCTTCCTTTTGGGAAAGAAAAAAAGTGTGTAACGGATAGCCTCTAAAAGCTATGGCAGCACCAAGTAACTCCCAGCTTCCAAGGTGGGGAAGTGGAAGAATGACACCAGTTCCAGCTGAAATGGCTTTTTCCAGATTTTCCACACCGTGGAAATGAATATTATTTTTTAGTTGTTCACTGGAAATTAGTGGAAATCTCAATACTTCAAAAAGTACCAGGCTAAAGTGAATAAACAGCCGATCAATAATTCCTGAAATTGCGAAAGGTGGTTTTTTTCCTACTCGAAAGTAGACACGATCAATTGTTTCAAAAAGGCGCTTTCTTTCTTTTAAACAGACACGCCCCATTGTAAACCCGATTGAAGCTGCCGCCATTCTCCCATGCGGTTCGGATAGGGTCTGAAAAACTCTGGAAATCTTCAAAAACAAGCTGCGGAACATGAACCTATCTCACTCCGATTGAATGCTAGTTTGCCTGACATCCCAAAAGTTTGCTGCCACATGTTGAATTTTCGATAAATGGCTATTCAAGCACTTTCTACCGAAATTTCCTTCAAATTTCTGCTCTGCGGATTTCACTTTAATAGATGATCAGAAGGCAGATTAATGCCCATTCGACATTAAACGGAATGCCAAATCAGCAACGCGTTCATGGGCCCCAGGGGAACCGAGATGCGAGATGACTTCATTCATATCGGATTTCTGTTTGTCAAGGTTTGCAGGGGAATCCAATAATTGGGAGGCTTGTTTAAAAAGATTTTCCGGAGTGAAATCATGTTGAATTAGCTCTGGAAAAGCTTCACGTCCCAAAATAATGTTGGGAAGTCCAATGAATTTGGGAAGCTTATTAAAAAATCTGGCGAAGATTTCAGTAAAAAGGGAAACTTTATACACAATTATCATGGGGGTACCAATTCTGCTTGCTTCCAGCGTTGCAGTTCCTGAACTTATAAGCAACAGCTGTGAAATTGACATTACGTCGTATATCTTTCCTTCTATCAACTTAACAGGAAGTTTAGACCCTTCAACCATTGCTTTTAAATCAGTTTTGGGAATCCCGTAAATTTCATTGGTTTCAGTTTTTACAACCGGAATAAGGAATTGTAGATCCGGTTTGGTTCGAATTAAGAGCTCTGCAGCTTTAAGCATAACAGGAAGCAGAAGATCCAGTTCGCTTTTTCGGGATCCGGGGCATAGTCCGATAACGGGACGATTTGGATCCAGTCCAAAACATTTGAAAGCTTCTTCCCGCGACATGCTCGGTTTGGCAAAATCAAGAAGGGGATGTCCAACAAAAGTGACATTTGCTCCGGCTTCACTATAAACCTTATAGGTAAATGTAAAATTGGCTGCTACGCAAGAGAGGTTTTCTGCGGCGTCTTTTACGTCCATTGGGTTGATGGCAAACCGACTTGGCGGAAAGTAAAATAAAGTCGGAACACCCATGGCTTTAGCTCTTCTGGCCAATCTCATGTTAAAACCAGGATAGTCGACCAAAAGAAGAAGATCGGGTTTGCTTTCAATCAAAAATTGAGTAAGCTTTTTTAGTACAACCAACAATTTCGGCGCTTGTTTAATTGCTTCAATATATCCAATAGCTGCCCAATTTCGGCTATCATAAAGCATTTTAACATTGCGTTTTGCGGTTTCAGGACCTCCAACCGCATAAATATTTAACGGTTCGCGTTTTAAAAGGATATCAATCAATGTTGCGGCGTTCATGTCGCCGGAAGTTTCACCGGCAGTTATCAAGACCTTTTTAAGTGGTTGGCCGCTCATTTGGAAATCCTTTCCGCGGCAAGGCGTTCACATTCAAAAATTTTTTTTTCAATTAAAAGGGCACTATCTGTTTCGCTGATTTTTTCATCAAGAAAAATAGGATCACCTGTAACTGCTGCTACTCGTGAAAAGGGAAAAGGAATCTCAAATCGATCCCAACTGTTTAATCGATGAACATTTGAATAGGCAAAACCAAGAGGCAATAATGCTGCTCCTGTTCTTTTGGCAACAAAAAATGCTCCGGATTTCGCTTTATGCTTTGGTCCAAGGGGGCCATCGACAGTTAAGGCCACATCAACACCGTTTTTAATATGTTGGGAAAGTTCCATTAATGCCCGAACTCCCCCTCTGGTAGATGAACCCCGAATTGCATCAAAACCAAGGCCAGCCATTGCAGTAGCAACAATGTCACCATCCCTAGACCTGGAAGTTAACACAGCAATTCCGTGATTTCTATAACAAGCGAGAGCCATCAAATGAGAGGCATGCCATAAAACATAAATGACTCTGCGATTGCCCTTTCTGGCTAGAAGATTGTTTTCCCAGCCGATTTTTTCTACGGTCAACGAATTAAATAACAGCCGAATTAAGAAACAAGCAACTTGTCCCTTGATTCGGGTTTTTGGGACATAATTCCGTTCATTTATAATTTCCGGTTTAATAAATATAGTATTATTGTTAAGCATTTTACAAATTAAATTTACGTTATCTTAATATTTTGATGAGTAGTGCAATTTTCCTCTATTAATTAAGTGAAAAATTAATTTACTGACTAAATGATGGTGAATATTGAGCCTCGTATAAATGTGAATAAACTCCCTTCATTCGAAGTAGCTCGGAGTGCTTTCCGAATTCGACAATCTTCCCTTTGCTAAGTACAACTATTTTATTTGCATTTACAACTGTTGACAGACGGTGCGCAATCAAAAAGGTGGTTCTATTCAGCATTAGCTTGGTGAGCGATTCCTTTATCAGGTTTTCGGTTTCTGAGTCGAGAGCTGAAGTGGCTTCGTCCAAAATCAGAATTGCTGGGTTCTTTAGAAATGCTCTTGCCAAAGCGATTCGCTGAGCTTGTCCTCCAGATAAATTGACACCTCGTTCTCCCAATAAAGTATTGTATCCCTCAGGGAGGGAAAGAATGAAGTCATTTGCGTTGGCTAACTTTGCGGCTTCAATGACTTCCTCTTCGGCAGCATCGACTTTTCCAAGGCGGATGTTGTCTGAGATGGTTCCCGAAAAAAGCAGAGTTTCCTGGTGGACCATTCCGATATGTTTCCTGAGCGAATTAAGGGAAAAATCACGAACATCCACTCCATCAATTTTTACTCCCCCTGCATTCACTTCGAAAAATCTGGGAATTAGATTGACAAAGGTGCTCTTTCCCGCACCCGATGGCCCGACGATTGCAATTACTTCACCGGGTGAGACAATAAGATTTACATTATTCAAAACTAATTCTTCCGCTCCATACGAGAAAGAGACATTTTCAAAGGAAACCCCACCTTTGCAATCTTTCAATGAAATTGCATTTTCTTTCTCAGAAATTTCAACTGGTGCGTCAAGAATTTCAAAGACTCTTTCGCCAGCCCCAACAGATTGAGAAATTAAATTACTTATCCGTGAAAGGTTTTTTATGGGAGTAAATAACCCAACTAATGCTGTCAGAAAACTGATCAATTGACCGGCATCCAATCGATTATTTATTACTTCATAGCCACCATACCAAAAAATAATCGATAACCCTACTGTGTTAATGAATTCAATTACCGGGGATGTTAAAGCGTTTATCTTATTCCCTCGCATATTTTCTTTATAATTTTCAACGTTTGCGTGCTCGAATCTTCCCCGAATGAAACCTTCGAGGGTAAAAGATTTTATTGCCTTTATTCCAACGATGAATTCCTGTAATACGCTGGAAATATCGCCTATTCTGGTTTGCATTCTTGTCCCAATTTTCTTCATTTTTCGGGAAAATTTGTTTAGTATGGCTCCAATAAAGGGAATAATGACGACCGAAATCACTGCCAGCTTCCAGTGGAGGTAGAAAATATACCAACAGAACGCGCAAAGAGCCACAAATTGCCCAATGTTATCGGTAAACGAAGTAAGAAGGTTTTGGAGTACCAAAACATCATTGGTAATTTTACTCATTATCTGACCGGCTTTCTGCTTCTCAAAAAAAGAAAGTGACAAGATCTGAAGTTTTTCGAAAGCTGCTGATCTTATATCTCGTAAAATGTTTTGAGCTGCGAGCATCATCAAATAGGACTGTCCGAAAGCTGCAACTCCCTTTATTGCCATAACAACTACCAGGGAAAGTGCTATTATGTGCAGCATTTTCATATCGCGATTCACTAAGACGTCGTTCACAACGCTTTTCATGATCCATGCTGGATAAACTGTTGCAAGGGCAACAATAACACTAAAGAAAATGCTGGAGAATAGAGGAACTTTGTAATTCCCAAAATATTTTAGAATTCTTAAAAAAGATTTCACCTTGGTCGACCCTCGCTCAATCTTTTTAAGATATGTTCAGCTACACGTTTTGCTGCTCCAGGTTCGCCGAGCCTCTCTTTAACTTTTCCTAGTTTTTCACGCATTGTTTTACGTTTTTCAACGCTTTCAAGAATCGCAATGGCTTCATTAGCGAGTGGATCAGATTGAAATTGCCATCTAAGGAATTCCGGAACGATTTTTTCCCCTGCAATGACATTTGGCAAGCCGATATGTGGAGCCTGAATCAGAAACTTTGTCAAGATCGAAGTTAAAAAGTTTGTTTGGTAAACAATAATCATTGGTGTTCCTAATAGTGCTGTTTCAAGGGTGGCGGTCCCGGAGGCGACGAGGGCAAGATCTGATGCCTGAACAGATTCATAAGTTTGATCACGCATTAAGGTTATGGGAAGTGAGCGCCCCCGCAAATGTGGTTTGATCTTGCTTTCATCGATAGTTGCGGCCATGGGTAAAAGAAAGCGGGCTCCAGGCTTTCTAGCAAGAATCTTTTCCGCAGTGTCAAGGAGAAGAGGTAAAATATAATAGATTTCCTGACTTCTGCTTCCAGGAAGTAATGAAATCAAGGGTCCCTCGGTTATTTCCAGTTCGGCTCTGAGTTGCTCGGAGGAAACTTTGCTTTCCACCATCCCGACTAGGGGATGTCCAAACCAATTCACTTCAGTGCCGGCCTTCTTCCAGATATCAACTTCGAATGGGAAAACCACAACCGCTTCGTCGATAGTGTTCGCGATTTTTGCTGTTCGTCCTGCGTTCCAGGCCCAAACCTGTGGACAAATATAGTAGAGGACTTTTATTCCCAATGCTTTTGCTGTTTTGGCCAGCTCAACATTGAATCCTGGGTAGTCAATCAATATTAAAAGGTCTGGTTTGACTTGGCGGAAATAGCGTTTCGTATCACCGAAAATCTTCAAAAGCCTACCTATACTGCTTGCAACTTCTAAGAAGCCAATTACACCAAGTTCGTCAATTCTATGCAGGCTTTTGAATCCAATTTTTTCCATCATCGGCCCGCCAATTCCTTCGGCTATCAACTCGGGGTCGATTTTCTTCAGCTGCGATAAGACCAGCGATCCATGGAGATCGCCACTTTGTTCGCCAACAGCAAAAAAGACCCGGTAAGGAGCTCCCTTTTCCCCCGCCATTCAACAATGCTCCTTAAATCGATTGCCTAAAAATGTTTTTCCGATTAAAACAAATAATAATAGTCCGGTCGATAAAAAAGTCCGCCGTTCCGACCAGATTGCTTGCTCTAATTTCCAGGAGGGGGTACTTTTGTCGTCGAACACTTTTCCGGTAGGGAAAAAGACCGGTACAATTTTTTTATAGCGGTTGAATTGAATTGGAAATCGTCTTGCGAGATAGCTTTCCTCAAAATTAATCAGTGCCAAAAATTCAAAACTATAAAATAAGAGTACGTAGATTCCACATAATAAATCACCGGATGAAATGATGAATCCAACTACTTTTATAAGATTAGCAAAATAAATCGGATTTCGAGAATATTTATACGGCCCGCTTGTTACAAGAAAATCAGCACAAATGGTTCGAGTTCGAGTAGTTGGGCCAATGTGTCGAAGAGCCCAGATTCGAAGCAATTCACCAACTAAAATAAAGAAAAATCCCAATAAAAAATTCAAACCTTTGGGTTTGGAACGATAAATCAAAAGAGCGGCGAGTGGAACTGGCAAAACATCTCGATATTTGAAAAAAAGCGGGCCAGCTTTTTTGATTGCACTCTTTGCTATGTTTAAAGACCAATTTTTATACAATCTTCACTGCCTTTCGAATTTTAACTTCTGGTTCCTGCTTTTATTGCATCTAGGATGTCCAGTGCTACTTCCAATGCATTTTTTCCATCTTCTATTGTTACGAGTGGCTTCTTTTTTTCTCTGATACAGGAGATAAAGTGTTCCAATTCCAGTCTCAATGGTTCAGCTTTCTGTACTTCAAGCTCTTCTTTCAAAATTCTTTCTTCGGTCTCAGACTTCTTTCTCAAAGTTATAGCCTGGTTCACATAATCAAGGGAACAGTATTTGTCCATTTCGAAAATTCGTAGTTTTCTGATGACTTCATCGCTGATTCGGGATGCTGTAAGATTTGCAATACAGCCATTTTCGAAAACGATATGCGCATTGGCAATATCTTCATTGTCTGTCAGAACCGGGATTCCCACGGCGTCAATTCTGGAAATTCTTGACCTTACCAGTGAGAGAACAATATCGATATCATGAATCATCAGATCAAGTACTACCCCGACATCTGATATTCGCCTTGAAAAGGGCCCCATGCGTTGACATTCAATGAACCTGGGATTTTCAGTCAAGGATTGAAGTTTGATCATGGCTGAATTGAATCGCTCAACATGACCAACTTGCAGCGTAAGCTGCTTATCTCTGGCAAGCCTGAGTAGTCCACCTGCTTCTGAAAGAGTTTTAGTGATTGGTTTTTCAATAAAAGTATGAACATTTCTTTCCAGAAAAAAGCGGGCAACTTCATAATGGATGGAGGTTGGAACCACGATGGTAACGGCATCAACTTTTCCTTCCAGATCTTTAAAATCTGTGAAAAAATCAATCTTAAAGTTCTCTGCCATCGGACGCCCAATCTCTTCACGATTGTCAACAATTGCAACCAGTTGGCAAGTCGGCACTTCCGAAAGGATCCTAACATGATGCTTGCCAAGATGGCCTGTGCCAATAACGGCAATTCTCAGACTTTTGTTACTCATCACACATCTCCGTGTATTATTTCCAATGTAAAGCAGTAATTTCTCAAATAACGACTATGGAGAGACCTGCTTCATTGGCCATCGCGACAGATTCATCGCGATCCAAAAGAAGAGTTTTCTGCTCTTCAACTGCGAGACATCTAGCTTGAGCCTTGATGAGGGTTCTAATAGTATCAAGACCAATGACCGGAAGGTCAAAGCGCATGTCTTGCCTCGGTCGAGCCACTTTTACCACTGTGACTTGTCCATTACCCAGTTTGCTTCCTCGAAGAATCGCTTCGTCAGTTCCCTCTATGGCTTCAACTGCCAGTATCGCACAATTTTTCACTACAACCGTTTGACCGATATCCAACCCGGCAATTTGCTTGGCAATTTCATACCCATATTTTATGTCAAGAAGCTCTGAATCAGTGGGAGCTCGTTTTGTAATGGTGCCTTTTGTTGGAAGGAGCGAAGAAAGGAATGTCGTTGAATCACAAACATGAATTCCTTCCGCAATGAATTCCCCCGCTAGGGCTTTCAACAAAGCATCATCATTTCTTACAGGAGTTTTTTCAAAAACTTTCAGCAACCGTGCATCCGGTTTTAAGTGGTTGAACATGCGCGTTTTGGTAATCTTGCCAGCCATTACAATTTGATTTATTCCTTGCTTGAGGAAAATATCAATCATTCCCTGCAGTTCACCCACATGAAACCAATGGATTTCATCAACTAAATTTTCAAGATCGGGCGAGGTTTCCTCGCGAATTGCGACTGCAACGACGCAGTGGCCACCCTTCCGCGCGTAATCGGCAAAATACAACGGAAACCTGCCATTTCCGGCAATCAATCCGATTCGTGTCACACCATTCCTCGCTTTTTATAGCTGAATTTTTTTTTTGGACGCTTAAAAATCAATTAACGCCAAAACCATCTATAATATCATTTTTCTCCAAAATTGTATCTGCTCAATCAGTGCCTTTTATGTGTCATTGACATCAGTTCTGGGTCATAACGGCAAAGTGAAGCATTCATGCTGGACTTGCCTAAACCATTTTGCTTTGGTTTTATCAAATATAGGCTTGTTTTGGTGAAAAACATCTTACAGTGAAATTGCTCCCTGAAATACGGATGTATTGCTGTCATTGTTTCTCTGGGGCTATTTCAGGTTCAGAAATATCCTGATCATTTTTTTCGTTTTCATTCTGAATTTCATCTTCAAGTGACGGTTCTTCTATATTACCATTGATTTCTGCGGGGTCGGTTGGCGCTGAGTTTTGAGGCTTTCCACGGAATGCAGTTGTGGAAATTTCTTCCGGGTTTCTTCCCGCTTCAAATTCTGAAAATTTTTGGGCAATTGCAGTAACATCAAATTGGAATTTTCCTGGCTCATTTACCCACCACACAAACCTTCCTGTGAACTGGTCTTTGGACCCCGATATTAAATTCAGGGGATAGTTTACTTTTCTTCTGTCCGGGAAAACAATAACCATTCTTTCCATCACAAAATTAATATCGTTTACCCAACCTACTTCGCCATCAGATAAAATGATTTGTCCAATTTTGGGATATTTCCCTTGAAAGGAAAGATAATATTCATGTTCATATGAAAGGCAACAAAGTAATCGCGAACAAATTCCGGAAAGCTTAGTTGGATTTAAACTTAAATTCTGATCTTTGGCCATTTTGGTGGAAACAGGATGAAATGATTGTAAAAACTGTGCGCAACAGACTTCTTTTCCGCAGCAACCTATTCCCCCCAGGAGTTTTGTTTCATCCCTAACCCCGATCTGCCTTAATTCAATTCTTGTTCTGAAAGCTGCCGCAAGACTTTTCAGCAGTTCACGGAAATCAACCTTGTGGTCAGCCTTATAATACAAAATCAACCTGGAAAAATCGAAAAGATATTCAGCTTTCAAAAGCTTCATATTCAGCTTATGCTGATTTATCAATACTTTGGATCGAGAAAAGGCATCTTTCTCGCGCCTGGCAATTTCTTCCAATGTTTTATTATCACGATCGGTCAAAGGACGGATTATTTCCTTGACAAACGGTATTCCAGGCATTTCAATCGTCTTTTCCGTAGGAAGCATCCTAAGTACTGTAGCGATCTCCTGGCCGTGATTGGTCTGGACCAGAACCTTTTGCTCAGGTTCTAATTCAAGCTTCACTTCTCGGAACCAGTGGACAACCGGGAGTTTTCTTAGTCTTAAAGAGACAAATCGAGTCACAAAAACCTTCCTCCAAAATCGGACAGAATATTCTCAAGTATTAACCCGGGGTTCACATAGCGTCCAAGCAAATCACGCGCTTGTCCGATTAAACGAATTTTTGCCTCTACCCGGGGCAATCCGTGAAACTTTAAAGCACTAATGATAATCTCTTTTTCATCAATGTTCAAGAGCAATTCCTGTTCCGGGGAATGTCCAGCATATAACATGTCTTTTGCTATCAAACAAAGGTAATTCAAAAAGGCGTCAATTTGCGTGAAAACAATTTCTGAGATTGAATGTCCACAGCCTTCTTCCAATTCCTTCAAAAGTGCGGAAGGATAATTTTCTTTTTGTAATTTTATTATTTTTTCAGTGTTTTTTTTCAATTCATTTTTTAGTCTTTCCAAAGTGTCAAGAAAAATTCCAGAAAATAAAATTGGGAAGGATGCTGGCAACAAAGGGGCACCAAAGAGCCTGAGACAAAATTCCCGACGGGCATTTGAAAGCTCATGAGTTTCGACCAGCGAAACATCGTCAAACACCCTCAGAAGTCCTTCAAGACTTTTTTGAGCCTCAATTTTTTTCAAAAGTCGTGAAGAAATCTTTTCCAACTCGTTCAGATAGCTAATTTGTGAATCGGGCAAAGATAAACGGGGTAATTCCTGATGTGGAATATTTTTTAAAAGCCAGGTAACAGCTTGTCCCTGACGCCCTCCACTTAGGGATAAAAAACGGGAGGCGGTAGAATAATCCTTGGAACAACGATGGCACAAAAATTCCCTGATTTCTCGATAAGAAGGATCACGGAAAGCCAATAATTCAGCGCGACTGAGGATAGTTGGAAGAACTTTTCTTTCATTTTCCGCAACCAGAATAAAGATCAAGTGTGGTGGAGATTCTTCAAGAATTTTCAGCAAACTGTTTCCGGAAAATTCATTCAGGGAATCAGCCTTGCAAATTACAAAGAAGCGCCAGTCTCCAAGCATGGGTTTAAGAGCTGCGGATTTTTGCATTTCACGGATCTGACCAACCCGGATCTCACTGCCAATTGGATACAAAAAAGTCAAATCAGGGTGGGAATCAAAAAGAACAGCACGACATGACTCACAAGTCCCGCAAGCATTGATGTTTTCTCTTTCATTTCTTGGGGTTTTGCATAGCATTGATGCGGCAAAGGCTGTGGCAACAGTTTTCTTCCCGCTTGAAAATGCTCCAGTGAAAAGATATGTCTGCGCAATTCTTCCTTTGGAAGTTTGCGCAATCAGGCGCCGGACAATCGAGTCCTGAAGGAGTGAGTTTGATAATTGCAATTGTTTCGTGTCTAGCAAATATGGCATGAACTATCCAATTAATTCGATAAAGTTGACTTTGAAAGCAATTTTAGGCAAAGTTTTATGTGAATTGCGAGAAATTAAATGCGCTCAAGGGGTGAGTATTTTTTGTTCCTGAAATGAGTTTTTTGAAAGCAATTTTGCGCAAAGTTGAAGCATTTGTATTGTTTTTCAGGATTTTTGGGATTTGGGAAGACATTCCTATTCTTTTCGTTTTTCATGATACCTTCGGAGAAAAAAAACAGCTGATGCGAAAATCATTCCGATAAAAGCGATTGTAACAATTACTCCTGCTCCTTTATGAGTGAGCCCGGAAGACAGAATAGCCAACAACCCAAAACATACCGAGACCATCCAGAAGAATCTCGTTGTTTCAGCTTGTGAAAAGCCCATTTTGAGCATTCTATGGTGGAGATGCTCTTTGTCAGCCTGGAAAATAGAAACACGGTTAACAAATCTTCTTAATATTGCGAACACCACATCGAGTAGTGGAAGCCCCAAAGCGATGATAGGAACGACCAACGGAAGGATTATCGAACCTTTTGCTGCCCCTGCAATGGAAAGGCTGGCAACCATGAATCCCAGAAAATAAGCGCCGGCATCTCCCATGAAAATTTTTGCAGGAAAGACATTGTATTTCAAAAATGCTGCAAGCGAACCCATCATTGCAGAAGCGATTATTAGAACGTTTTTTATCAAAAGTGGGTCCTGTGTTTGTGGAGCAATAAGTCTAACTGCCAAAAGTGTGGCAAGAGCGATGAAAACTATTCCACCCGCAAGACCATCAACGCCATCGATGAGGTTTATCGTATTTGTTAGTCCAACGACCCACAAAATTGTTATCGGGTAGGAAAAGAAACCCAGGATAATGATTCCCTGACCAGCAAGAAAATCGGTAATAAAATCAATTCTGACCTGGAAGAAAAAAAGAAATGTAACGGCGATAATTTGCCCTGCAAGTTTGATATTAGGTTTTAAATCCAAAATATCATCTAAAAGGCCGGTTACAAAAATAATTGTGCCGGCTATCATAATTCCAAGAACTTTTCTTTCATTGTCGAGGAAGGGAAGCGCGCCAAGGATTGAAGCGAGAAAAATTGCAAGCCCGCCAACTCTTGGAGTCGGGGAAGTATGTATTTTTCTTCTATTGGGGCGATCGACAATTCCAAGGCGAATTGCCACCTTCCTGACGAGCGGTACCAGAAAAAGCCCGCTTAACCAGGCAATGACAAAAGCCAAAAAGAGCATCTCTATATCAAACGCTTTCATATATCACACACGCTTTTGAACGTCCTTGGGGAATCAACCTTACTTAATTCTCACTGCCTTTACCACTCCTGGTCAAATTAAATTTACTTGAAAACCTCTCCCACAAATGATTTGGGGAGAGGACTTACTTTGGATAATTTCCAGAAAGCGTATTTTACGCATTCTGCGAATGCCTGTTCTCAAACAACTGACTTTTCGCGATGAAAGGATTTTTCTCCGCGAAATCTTCGGATATGAAGATCATCGATTGGAATTGAAGTTCTGCCGGTTGTTACGAGTTCAGCCATCTGATGAGCTACTTCAGGAGCTAGCATCAAACCATGTCCTGAGAATCCGCAAGCCTGGTAGAAATTTTCTATCTCATCAATCGGGCCCACTATCGGTTGGGCATCTGCGGTCATTTCATACAATCCGGCCCATTGTCTGACGATTCTCATTCCTTTTAACTTGGGAAACAGTGTGGTAAAGCGCTTACTCATTTCATACATGAAATGCAATGAAGATCCCACGTATGTTCCTACCGGTTCGTTCGGGTCTCCCATTCCCATGACGATTCCACCGTTCATTTCCTGGCGAGCATACAACCCGATGCTGAATGAAATTACCATTGGATTCCAGAGCCGCTCAACAGGTTCAGTAACAAGGATTTCGTGTCGATAGGGATCCACCGGAATTTCGATATTAAGCATGTTTCCAATTCCTCGCGAAAATGCTCCGGCACAATTGATCAAAATTGGGGACTGATAGGTGATACTATCTTTTGTTGTAATAAAGAAAACGTTACTTTTCTTCATCAAGCTGGTAACTTCGGTCCAAATGTGGATTTCGGCACCAAGTCTTTTTGCTGCATTTGCATAGGCCTGAGTGAGAAGGAATGGGTTGATGTGGCCATCTGTTGGGCACCAGGTAGCGCTTAGAAAAGCATCGGTATTGATATAGGGAACGATTTTTTTTGCTTCGTTTCGGTCGACTTCACGTACATCAAGGCCGAGCGATCTTTGCATAGCAACATTTTTTTTGAACTGAGCGACTTCATCTTCATTACATGCAATGATCAAATATCCACCCTGAAAAAATTCAGTTTTATAATCCAATTCATGTTCAATGGCCTCTAGCCTTTTAACTGAAGCCATGGCAAACCTGGTATTGGCTTCGGTGCTCCACTGTTGTCGAAATCCGCCTCCGCAGCGTCCAGTGGATCCTGAGGCAAGGTAATGTTTTTCCAAAACACAAATATTTGTCATTCCCCGTTTGGCAAGGGCATAGGCAGTTGCAACACCGAGTATTCCGCCACCAATAATTACTGCATCAAAAGTGGTTTTCATTTTGCAGCCCCCCTCTTACTTTTTCGGCCCGTTTTTTCCTTTTCCTGTCTCTCCAGTTCTGCAATCACGTGCTTGAAAGGAACGGGAAGATTCGGTGGTCGGAATGTTGGAGGGAAAATCTCAGTCACAGGTTTTTTTAATTCCCTGGAAATAATTTGAGAAACCAATCTTCTGCAAGTTCTTCCCTGACAAGGGCCCATTCCAGCTCTTACCAATCTTTTAATTTCATCGATTGTAGTCGCACCTTGCTTGATTGCTGCAATGACTTCCTCTTCAGTAATATCTTGGCATCTGCAGATTATCTTCATTTTGAACCCCTCTTTCCCGGGGCTACCTTGATTCCCCGAATTTCCATGGCCTGGGTTTTTGGCAGTTCTATCGTTATAGCCCAAGTTTTTTCGTATTTTTTATTGGTCGAAACCTTTAATACCTTTACTTCACAAACGGGCTTTCCTGATCTGTCAAGTCCCATGACAATTTCCCCCACTTTGGGGACTGGAAGACATTCGTATGGGAGAGTCAACGTTGCGGCCTTTTCGGAATGAGTCATGTCAACCACAAATACCGCTAATCCAGGACAGCAGTTTACACAGAGAGTGCAACCGACGCAAAGATTCGCCTCGAGCCGGGGTCGGTCAGTTATTCCACTCTTCATAACTATCGCATGTTTTGGGCAGGATGAAACGCATGGATCACACGGAATATCCTGAAAACACTCAATTATTGCAACTGGACCCTTTGCAAATCTTTCTGGAGGGGGCAAAACTGTCTGAAGTTCTTCATAGGATGGAATTCCGTCGCTTTTCAGCATACTTCGATCTCCTTAATAAGCCTTTCACGGCCCCATCTGATCCTTTCGCCTACGGCTCCGGAACGCAGATTTTTTAATTCTTCCTGAGCATCTTTTATAATTTTATCGCCTTCAGGAGTATGTCCTTTGAGGCTCTCAACAGCTTTGGCCGCTGCGATTCGCCCGGCCAGAATTGCTGTAGTGGCCTCTTCAATACCCGAAGCATCCCCGGCGACATAAATCCTGGGATTCGAAGTCATCATGTTCGCGTCATGAATGGGAACAAGCCCGCCGAGTTCAGAAATGTAAACCATTTTACACTTTCCCTGCTGAAATAAATCAATCAACGGTGAAAGTCCTACGGCAAGACAAATGCAGTCACATTTGATTTCCATTTCAGTATTCGGGACAATCTGATATTTTTCGTCTAATCGGCAGATAATGGCCCCTTCAACTTCCTCTTTTCCTTTGGCCCTTAAAATGGTATGGCTGGTGAATATTGGAACGCCCATTCGTCTGATTTTAGTTGCATGAACCAGATATCCTCCAATCGAAGGCATGGCTTCCACAACGCCTGCAACTTCGAGGCCAGCTTGCAACAATTGATATGAAACTATCAACCCGATGTTGCCTGATCCGATCATCAATACTTTTTTTCCTGGCCTGATTCCATTGACGTTCATTAATGTCTGAACCGCGCCTGCACCGTAAATTCCAGGAAGATCATTATTTTCAAAATTAAGGGTGTTTTCGACTGCGCCAGTGCAAACTATGCCTTTTTCAAATGAAACACGTTCAAATAGTTCCTGGGAAAGAACTCCAGCTTCCCCTTCTCCATAAAAACCAACCACTGCAGTTTCAGGCAGAACTTTCAGATTTTCTTTCAGGCTTACTGCCCGTTTACGCAATTCCTCTGCAATGGATATCCCCCTGATTCCAGCTTCACGAGCGCTGGATCCAAAAAAGCGATGGGTTTGCTTCACAAGCTGACCACCCAAATTAGCGTTATCATCCACTAGTAAAACTTTTGCCCCAAGCTCGGCAGCGACTATTCCAGCCGAAAGCCCGGCCGGTCCCCCGCCTACAACCAAAATTTCCGTATTTCTGCTCATGGCTCTATCACCCCATGGCCTTTCTGTCTTTTTATTGCCATTCCAGCTTTCAAAGGCGTAATGCACGTCATGGTATTCACTTCTCCGTCAACGACCATCATGCAACTCGAACATCTCCCGATCGCGCAAAAGAATCCTCTGGCACGATTTTTATGGGGAGAATGCCGCAACGTTTTAACTCCAGCCGCATGCAATGCTGCAGCAATTGGTTCACCCTCATGGCCCTCAAGCTTCTGGCCGTCAAGGGTGAAGGAAACCTTCTTGCCTTTCTTAAAGGAAAGAATAGGATGTTCTTCTATTCGTAAGCCCATTCCTTTTCTCCTTGATTAATTTTTTTAGCACTCCAGCCCTCTTTTGGGAATTAGAGTCAAACAAATTGCCCCAATTGGGCCTAACGGAATGTCAAATTCTTTGCGAGGATATTATCACAAAATCCCCTTGATATGAAATAGAAAATGATGTACAATTATTGTTTTCTTAGTGAAAAGCTTGATAAATACTTGTTGAACTATTTTAAATGTGTTATATTTTATTAGCACTCGATTTAAACGAGTGCTAAAGTGCCAAAGTTTGGGGGTATGTATGCCAACGTATGGATATGCTTGCACAAGCTGTCAGAATAAGTTTGATGTTTTTCATTCAATGAAATGTACTGACCAACAGTTTTGCCCTTCTTGTGGAGGGCTTGGAAAAAAGCTTTTGTCAGCAACTTCGATAATTTTCAAAGGATCGGGCTTCTATGCGACGGACTACAGAGACTCTGGATATGTCGAAGCAGCCAAAAAAGAAACATCAACAAGTAGTTCCAGTAAGCCAACTGAGAGTTCTTCTTCCACTGCTACTCCACCGGCTGCACCTAACTCATCTTCTTCTACGCCCTCTAATTCAACATCTTCAGGCACTTCATCATCTTCGTCACCAAAAGCCTCTCCAGCTACATCAACTGGTTCGACCGCATCCGCAGTTACAACGCCTGCAGCAGCGGCTGCTTGAGGTTTAAATGCCCGATTTTTCCTCGAACGATGAAGACCAAATCCTTAAAGGCTTTACTGTCCGAGATCCATTTATTCAGCGTGCGTCATTGTATTTTGCACTATCGGAGAAACGAATTGATCTGATAGACAAGATAAAGGAGCTCGCGCTTTCTACTAAAAATGAGGAGATTGCAGAGCTTGCTGTCCAGATTTACCTGCATCTTTCAGAATTCCCTCCTGATCTGGAATTTGAAAAGAAGATTGAAACCAATTTGGAGCAAGGATTCTCATTTTATGATTTTTCCGAGGAAAACTGGAAATACTTAGAAAAAAATGCTTCTTTTAAAATAATTCAAAAAGTTTTAAATTTTTCAAGTCGTGATTTTCCGCCTTCTTCTTTTAATTTTCTGAAATCAGCTTTTCAGAGCCCTGATCCACGAATACGAAGTTTGGTTTGCCAGCGAAGTAAAGATATAACCGATGCTGACATTTTTCACTATTTGTTAGTGTCAGTAAATGATCCAGATGAAAGAGTTTCCCAGGACGCATTTGATTCGGTAAAAAGAATGCCCGACCGAGTTATTCAGAAAAATCTGGTATTGATTGCGGAGGGAAACAATTTAGCTGCTAAAAGAACTTTGGCGACTTGTCTTCCCTTTTTGCTAAAAAGCTCTCTGGAACCTGCTTTTGAAAAAATTTCAAATAGCAGCGACAAGGCTATCTCCGAAAAAGCTCAGGAACTGCTCAACGAAATAAAATCCCAAAGCTCTACGGAAAAGGCTTTAGGCGCGGTCAATGCAAAAATGATTCCCCCAAAGTTGCTTCTTTCCAAAAAAAGCCCCGAAAAGATAGATACTTTTGAACTGCCAGAGGAAGAAAAGCCGGTTTTTGAGAAAGCTCAAGAAGCGAAAGTGTTACCGAAACCAACTGGGCTTGCTTTCAAAAATGCCGCTCAAAAGCCATTTTCCTCAACCCCAAATTTGAATAATTCTTTCCTGAATTTGTCTTCTGAAAAGAAAACGCCTCAAATTCCGGAAAACACGGAAGATTTAACTCAATTGTTGCCACTTTTTAGGGATGAATTCGAAGAGAAAAACCTGGTTTTTGCTAAATCAGGGGAATCTGAAAAAACTGAATCTGAAAAAATCGAGTCTGAAAATTTAAATTTCAAAAGCATTTCTAAGGATAGAGAATCTCAAAATTTTGATTCTCAGCTGAAGGAATCCGTTTCTTCAGTTCAGTCTGGCAAAAAGCCGATTGTTCCGCTGTTAGAGATTACCTCCATAGATTCAATTCTTAATCTTTTTCCATCGTTTATTGTCAGGCCGTTGTCCAAATTCATCTCTGCGGAGACGATGGAAGAAAAAGTGTCTGCTTTAAGATCGACTATGGAGGCAGTTGTAAGTTTTTTAAATTTTTCCTTTCTTCAAACCTATGTTTTCTTTGTTCCCAAAACCAAGTCAAATGATGATGCGGTCCGGGAAATACTTGATTCGCATTTGAGAGGGCCGGCTAGCGTCAGGATACTCCACCAATTTGCGTTGGCAGTGAAAGATGTTAAAGGGATCGATCGTTTTTTCACTGCTCCTATGGCTAAATTGCTCAGTATTCCTTCCGAAGAAAATCCACTTTTTGCTATTAGAGATCTTTATCACCTCACTTCCGATGAAAACCAGAAGAAAGTTGAAGCAATTTCCCCGGATTTTAACAAGATACTTGAAAAAATGCTGGTTTCATGTAAGCCAATTTTGGAGAACAAAATTGTTTTAAGATTGCCTCCAGGTGTTAGAGAGCCTTTTCTTGACCTGAGTGGGCCAAAGTGCAAGCCTCTTTCTTTTGCTGCCCGTCCTGACATAATGATTCCCATGAAACAACCATGCATTCTTGCTTCTGATCGGAGTGCGTTTCTGAATTTATTTCCATATTTTGAATATGATGGAAGTGGTTTGAATTATAAAACACCGAATTCTGAGTCCTTCGCAACCCTTCTTGAATCCATTCAAATCAACTCAAAGACATAATGTTCTACTCAACAATCAGGAGAAACTATGTAATGTGCCATTGTGAGCGAAGTCAAGCCGTTTGGCTTTTCCTTAGTTTCACCAATCCTAATAGAGAAGACAAAATAATGCGGAAAATCTGCTTGTTGAGCGGAGTCAAAGCTGTTCACGGGGTGGAGTCCAAGCGTGCCGTCCGCCGAGGGCAAAGCGGTTTACCGAGCAAAGTCGAAACTGATAGCCGAATGAAGAAAAAAACTGGTCCACGAGCGGAGTCTAAACGACCGAGGAATCGGTTTTGCATTTTTGAATTGACTCATTATTTTAAAATCGGGCCTTCTGGCTTCGAGGATGCAAACTCTTTTTGAAAGTGAATTCCAAATGTATAATATAAAATCAATAGAAGTTTGGCAAAAAGGATTATTGAAAGAAAAGAAGTTGTTTTTACTTTCCATAATGATTCTTTTCCTTCTGGAAAGTCAGCTAGCTCAGAGCGTCGATTTAAAAAGATTTCTTCCGACTGATTCGACTTCTCCTGTTGTCCCTACAATTTCTCTTCCGCAATTTTTACCTTTACCCAAGCACGAAATTTCTCCCAAAATCCATAACAAGGGAGTTGCTCTGAACAACGAAGGTTTGAAGGCAATGAAAAATGAGGATTTGGAAGGAGCTATGCAATTTTTTCAGCAAGCTGCTGCTTGTGATCCTAATGAAGTTGCATTTTTAAATAATCTTGCCCTGGTTTTGCAAAAGAATAAAAAAAAGGCCAAGCAAACATTGGAAGTTTGCCGGAAAATCCTGGCTATTGATGGGGAAAACTTTCCTGCTGCTTTTTCTGCGGGAATTACTATTCTTGAGCAGATGAACAAACCATTAGAAGCCCTCCCCTATCTTGAACTGGCGCGAAAATTAAAGCCTTCCGATGTTCAGGTAATAACCGCGCTTGCCTCAGCATGGGATAAAACAGGTTTTCCCGATCAGGCGATTTCACTATTGAATGATGCTGCTCCATTATTTCAGGAAAATCCTTATCCACTATATCTTCTTGGAATTTTACTACTAGGGAAAAACGAATACTCCGCGGCTATGAGAGCCCTCAAATCTGCATCTGAAATAGATCGCGAGGGCTACGCCAGAGAAGCTTATGCTCGTGCGGCGTATTTCTCAGGACAATTGACAGGCTTGGCCGAATTTTGTAAAGAAACCTTGCGAGATTATAGTAATTTGCCTAACAAACAAAGCCTTGAACGAATATTATTTTCGTTGACTCCACACAAAATAATTTTCACCGAGACGATTAACATTGAATTGAGAGATCCAACTTCCCTAAATGAGTTATCCCTTTTGGTAAGACCGCTTCCAACAGTATTTGAACATCAGGAGCCAATACTCGAATCTTCTGAGTGGCAGAGCAAGGGCTCTGCTTGCCCGGTACAACCATCTCCCCCTGATGAGGATGGAAGGCTAAAATTCAGCGCTTCGAGTGAAATCGTTCAGAAGAAAATTTCCTTGAAACTGAAATATAGTGTTCTTATTAAGCCAACTTTTGGAGCGACTAACCAGACAACTAGTGCTCAAGTAACTGACGTAGCCAATTATTCCTCCAATCAGAAATTGGAACTGGACAATCCCAATCTGAAAGCATTGTCTGATTCCCTGAACAAAATTCCGGGAAACTTTTTACAAACAGCATTCGAAGCGGTCGGCCGGGGACTCAGTTATCATGAAAATTTTGAAGAAAACCCGATCTCGTGGATATTTGAAAACCTTGAAAATTGTGATTGTACTGAATATTCTCTTTTGTTTGTTGCTCTATGCCTTTCCAGGGGGTTCCCTGCAAGGGTTGCAACCGGCTTTCTTCTTAAAAAGGAAGCCATTGGACATGATACAAACATTGGACACGCCTGGGCTGAAGTATATGCTCCCGGGAAGGGATGGATTCCCATTGACCCGACTCTGGGACAAAACCTCCATTGGGCCTACTTTGGAAATTTGTTGTCCGACCAACTTCTGTTTGACCTCCAGGAACCGGGAAGAAAAAATCGCGTCACTGCAAATCTGACAGCGAGCACTTCAGACATCGGAATAAAAATTTCCAGTTCATTTTGTTTTAATTTAGCGAAGCCGTAATTTTCTCCTTAGTAACCTGATCATTCGTCAGTTGGCCCCTTCTTACTCCCCAAATTTTGATTGATTTTGTAGAGTGGCTAATTGAGTTGGGATTGAAATAATTGATTTCTTCCCTTTGCTTAGCATCAAATGAGATAGCTGTGCTCAAGCATCGTTCAGCAACCATTTCAAGAGGTTAGCAACGGCTATTTTTTTGGGGGGAGGCAAAGTTCTTAATTTTGTTGACACTTTAGAGGAAAATCAAATTGAGATTTTCCACTTTTGAAAGAGGTATTTAGTGGAATATTACTTTTCTCCCCACTTTGCGTTTTTTTTAGTATACTTATGAAAATGCGTACTTGAAGATAACAAAAAAAAATGAAAATTTTTGGAATGCAGGAGGTTTAATATGTTGAAAACATTTCGAGCAAGAAAGAGTCTTGTTGTGTTTATGTTAGGGCTTCTTCTCATCGGAACAAGCTTTCCGTCATTTGCGCAATCCAAGGGTTCAATTTCCACCGGGCAAACCGCAGCTGGTAAAACAGGACTAGCCGCCATTTCTGTGCAGAATGTGGCACTTACGGCTGGTGTGACTTTAGGTGCCCAGATTCTTAGCCAGGTTGCCAACGGTCAGTCAATTTCTGTTGCTAATGCTACTCGAGCACTTGGAACAGCAGAATTTATGGGTGGTGTCGCAGGGTCGGCTATAGGTGCTGCCGGTGGTCAGATGTTAGCAACTGTAGTAAAGGGTTTTCTCCCAGGTCCGATAGGTGCCATAGCTGGATCTCTTATTCCTGTCCTGGGTTCAATGGCTGGCAGTCAGGAAGGAAGCTTATTGATGACTGATCTTAGATCCGGCACATTGCATCCGATCCGTGATCTTGGCAAAATAAATTATGTTGATGTCGCAGGATCATCCATTGGATCATGCATCGGAATGATGTTAGGCGCGCCAATTCCTATCGTTGGGCCACTTATTGGCGGTATGATCGGTGGTTTCCTTGGAAGCAAAATTGCCACCAGCATGTTTGGAAATCGCTTTCTTGGTAGTACAGTCGGTTCCACGGTTGGAAATTCGTATAGTACAACATACGGCGGCGCTTTTTCGGGTAGTACGGGAATGAATCTTGTCCCTGTGGCGGGTTCAACCTCCGCAGGAAGCAGCGGAATCCAAGTCATTGGAGCACCCACTTCCTCAGAAATTGCTATTATGCCTAATGTTCAGACTCCCTCTGTGGCTGCTAATAAGCAAGCTGCTCCTGCGACGAATGTTCAATCCTCGGCGGTTTCAGGAGATTTAGCGGCTGCTGAAAGAAAGTATTATGAAACATATTTGAACTACAATAGCCTTGTAGATCAAGGGAAAACTGAAGAAGCCAAGAAAGTGGCTGCTGATCTAAAGGCATGCACTGACAATTACAATCAGCTCAAAGCCCAGGCAGCAAAATCCAAATAAGATTGTTTAAGCCCTGTGGTATGGAGTTTTTCGCAATATCCGAGTAAAGCTGAAACATTAGTAAACACCCTCGCAATGGCACAAGTTAGCTTAGTAAGTGCCATTGCGAGGTGCTTTTAGAGGGCATGTTTCGCTTTTTTAAGAAATCTTAAAACTGGGTGCTCACGATTTCAGCAAGTGGTGAAGTCATCGCTGCGATTCTGCGCGACAGGATCGCACAGGACAAGTGGTAAAAGGTGGATTTTAAGAACGAAAAAAAATATCTTAATCTGATTTGATAATTTACCACAGATGAACAATTATAAAAACAGTGCAAACGTAACACCATATTTATAACTAAGAGGGGCACCATTGGCATCGAAGTGAAACTTTAGAACTTTCAGTTATTGCGAGAAATCCTTGGCGGTGTCACTTGCCTCCAGATCAATCAGCTGGTTGGGATCAAAAAAGAGTTTAAACCCTGTATCCGGGAAAAAATTCTGGTTAGTACTGGAAAGAATTGGCTTGGCTTTCTGGTCGTCAAGTGATTCGTATATTGAAATTATATTTTTGAATTTTTCGAGTTGGGCGTTCATTTCTTCAAGGGCTTCTTTGGGATCAGCTATTTTCGCAGACCACCATAGCATTCCGGTTTTATGTTCAGAACCTGCTTTTTGAGCGAATTCTTCATAGGTTTGAACTCCCTTGCGGAATATCGTTGTATTTTTTCTAAGTTCTTCCCAGGCGGGGTAAATCCCGGCGAACCAGTCTGATCCAAAGTAATTCGATGTGCCTTTATTGTCGAGAAAAGTTCCTTCTTTTAATAATTTACGGAAAGCTTCAGATTTGAATTCTGAATCAAAATTAGTGAGTGATTCTTCCTTTTCCTTCAAATATGAATCCATAAGCTTGACAGTGTCTTTGACCTGTTTAGCGAAAACAGCATACATAACAGTTTCAGTGCAATTTTGCCCGATACTTAATGGAATGATTTCCAGCAAAAGCTCAAGCTGGGGGCGGAAAGAGGAAATAATATTTCGGGGGGTGGGCTCTATTGGCCCAGTGCTTTTTTCCTGCTTGAAAATCGATTTACATTTTTTTAGTAAATCCGGATTTGGAATATCAGGGTTGTCTCTCGCGCTTTCCATCAATTCAAGCAGGATGTCAGCATTCTTTTGTACACGCGGAATAAAGTCTTTGTCCAGATCCGTCATCTGTTTTTCATAATCTTCTAATGATTTCTCAATTTCAGAATTTATAGCATCCATTTGAGCACCTAATACAGCTGTTTCTTTCGTGCCAACGATGAAAGAATCGGCTTGAAAGGCTTCATCTAAAACTTCGTCATTCCATGCTGAGGTAACAATTCCTAACAGGGGGATATAATTAAATGGTGCTTGCTCAATACGCAATTCAATAAAATTGTAAAAGTCTTCTTTTAAGTTTTTTCCAATCATAAAGCTCTTATACTTCCTGTAAAGTACAAAGTCGGGATTAAAATATACAGGCTTTACATTTTTTTGGGAAACCTCTTTCTTGTAGTTCTCAGTTGTTTCCTTTTCTTTAATAGGGCTGATATATGTCATTGGGTTTACAGGAGTAAGCACGGTTCCCCAAAAACCTTTCGAATTGCCGGATTGGACATCTTCCTCAGTTGGTTTCCAGGCCATGTAATTTGCTTTGGCGTTCCAAAACTCTTCTAGCCGATTGAGATCGAAATCAGGCTCATTAAAATTGGCGGAGGAATAGTAACTCATTAAGATCCCCTGTTTTTCAAGAGCTTCGTAAATTTTTAAACTTCTGTCCAAAATTTGCTTATCTGAGTCGCTTTGCGGTTTTTGATCTTTCAATTTGTTGCCATAATCATTTTCCGCAAGAACCAGTGAGGCACATTTTTCATCTGGTTTCAATAAAGAGCGATTTTGATAGTAAGATTTGAAAGCCGGGTCATTTTCGTACAAAAACCAGTAGGAGTTTTTATAGGATTCACGCCATTTTGTGTGCTGGTTAATAAACAGTGTCATCATTTGGCTGAATGCGGGGCCCCAGAGAATGCTGAAAATTGCGACTATTTGCCCTCCAGGGACAAACATACATATTATCGCTGCAACGGAAGTGCCTCCTGAGATGATTGTTTGAATTAAATCCCAGGAGGAGAATCTATCACCTGCATAATCAGATGAAGAAAAGTAGTAATATGCGTCCATTGAGAAGTTTAGAATTTCATCGGCAATTCCAACTGTTCTGGCGATCCCGGAAAAGTTGTTGATAACAGAGGTTGTTTCACCAGGGGCTTTCCCGATAACTTTTTGGATCCAACGCCAATAAGCTTGCGTTTGTGTAATTGAATTCGTATCGTCTATGAAAGCAGTTGTAGGTGCGCACATAACATTCAGAAAGTCAAAAACCTTTACTTTTGAAACAATCGAGGGCATCTTGAATCCCATTTTTTTTACGGCGTCGAGCATTTTTGCGATAACAGGTAAATTATGAGCTTTTCCGAGGAATAATCCCAGAAGAGCTGTTTTTCTTGCAGCTTTGAATGCGGAAATCAGCATCCGAGGCTGGATTCGTTTCACGCTTAACAAGGCATCTTTGTAGTCTGATCCATTGTCGTGAAGGTTGTGGATGGTACTGTAAAAACTGAAAACATCGGCATCTCCGGCGGTCATGTATGAGTATGAGTTAGAAATAAACATCATCCAGTCATTTAAAGTTTTGGTTTCAAGGGCATCTTTGATCTTTTCAGGATCTTGCATGTCTTCCTTGAAAAGTCCTCTGGTTTCAAGTAATTTTTCGAGATATTCCTGGGGTGGTACGATTTCGTTTACTGGGATAGGCGAAACCTCCGTAGATATCTTTTGTTTGCTAGTCAAAGTACTGCCAGGAGTGGCTGCCGTTAAAAATATTGGCTCAAATAACAGCCAGAAAGCCAAAAATAAGGCAATTTTTCTTTTAATTTTTAATGGCGAAATCATTTTTCTTCCTTGAAAATCTCAAATAAATAACTCATCGCTTATTCATTTCTTACCTAGCTTTTTTCACCCATTTAATGTCTTTTTCATTCAGCTTGAATGTTCAGAACCGAAGACAAAATTATTTCTGGCTACTTAGCGTTTAGATCCAGGGAAATGTTTGGGTCGGTTATGAGATGAAACCCATTTTTTGGATAAACATTCTGGTTGTCACTTGATAGAAGGGATTGAGCCTCTGAGTCACCTATTTTTTCATAAATTTCTGTAATCTTTTGGAAGGCTTCCAGTTCTTGGTTTAGTTCAGACAGAACAGCATTGGGTTCTTTTATCTGGGTTTTCCAGAAAAGCCATCCTTTATCATGTGTTGATCCAATTGTTTGGGCTTTTCCACTATAAGATTGAATTGCCTCATCGAGCAATTCAGTTTGTTTTCTTAGTTCTTCAAATGCTGGATACATTCCTGAAAACCAATCTAATCCGCCAATTTCTGAAGAACCTTTAATATCAAGAAAGGATCCTTCAATGAGATAACGTCTGAAGGCTTCATTTTTGAATTCATTATCAAAGCCTGCCAGAACATCCCTTTTTTCCTTCAGGAAGTTTTTCATGAGAACCACGGTGTCACGAACATGTTTGGCAAAAACAGCCAACATTACCGTTTCAACGGCCATCTGGCCTATGCAGAGTGGGAAAAATTGAAGCTTTTTTTCAATCTCTTCCCGGAAGTTTGCGATAATCGAAGCGGGAGTTTTCAGCCCCCATTGGGAATCCCATTGCCAACCAAAGCAATTATTCAAATCACTGAAGATCAAGTAAACTTCAGTATTAGGTTTATCACGGTAAGCTTCCATAAGCTTTTTTAAAGCATCACTGGCTTTTTTTATGTTGGGAATAAAATTTTCTTGAAGTCCTTTTAACTTTTGGTCGGAATTATCCATAGAATCATCAATTTGTTTATTGGCTTCTTTAATTTGTTCGGTGAAAAAGGACAATTCTTTGGTTCCAACAATTAATGAATCAGCTTGAAAAGCTTCATTCAATAAATCATCATTCCATGTGGCTGAATTGATGCCCAATAATGGTATGTAATTAAAAGGAGACTGTTCAATCCTGACAGCTAATACATCATATAAACCTCCCTTGAGGTTTTTTCCCATCAAATAATTTTGGAATTTTTTAATTAGTACAAAATCCGGATTGAAATATACCAATTTGTTTTCATTTTTGTTCGCTTCGTTTTTAAAGGCACTGGAGTTTTTATTATCTTCAAAACTTGCAAGAAGATTTGCAGGGTTTACGGTATCCAGGACTTTTCCAAAAAAACTGGAATTATTCTCGGCTTTAAGCTCTTCTTCAGTGGGTTTCCAGGACATGTAGTCGGCTTTCTTCTTCCAGAGCTCCTGGAAACGAGCAATGTCAAAATCGGGAAGAGAAAAAGTGTTTTGGGCGTAATAACTCATCAAAACGCCCTGTTTTTCGAGGGATTCAAAAATCCCTTTCCCTCTTTCAACTGTCTTTTTTTCTTCGTCATTTTGGGGAACCTGTTGTTTCAAGGGGGCCCCATAGTTTTTTTCGGCGAGAACCTGGGAAGCACATTTTTCTTCTGGTTTTAAATTTCCACGATTGATGTAAAAAGATCTAAAAACAGGGTCTGATTCATAAAGGAACCAGTAGGAATTTTTGTAAGCTTCTTTCCATTTCCGGTTTTGGTTCCCAATCATCTGTGTTATCACGTTTACAGCACATAATGCAAAGTAGGATAAAGCGACAATTTGTCCTCCGGGAACAAACATGCAAATCAGGGTTGCCGCCTCAAGTGTCGCTGAAAGGCAAGTTGAAACGGTATTCCATGAGGTAAATCGCCCTGCGTGAATATCAGAGGATTTGGCAAGATAATTACAATCCAGAACGACAGCCATTAAGGTCATACCGATTCCTAGAGTTCGGGCCACGCCTTGAAAATCCTTTAAGCCAGCAAGGGTCTCAGTGCTGTCGGAAGTGGTTACCTTTCGAACCCACCTAAAGTATTGTTCGGTTTCGCTAACAGTTGAGTCTTTAACCAACTGCGTGGTTGGCACGGACATAAGCTCCAGAAATTGGAAAGAGCGGTGTTTTGAAACCTGCAATCCTACTCTCGAAATCGAATCTAGCCAGTCATCCAGCATTCTAAGTTGAGTAGGAAAAAAACGATATTTTAAAAGGTAAGCGAAAAGAAAGTTTGTTTTTTTGGCGGCAACTGCCATGGTCTCTATAAATCTTGGGATCGCTCTTTCAGATTGCCTGAGAATCGCAGGGCCCTGGCCTTGAACCAAGGTTTCCTGATTGTAGAAGTCTGAGAAAGCTGAGTAAAAACTGAAGACATCAGCTTGTTCCGCTTCCATCAGGGAATACACGTTTGTTAACATCTGCATCCAGTCGGCCCAAACTTTAGCTTCACATCCATTTTTAGCAGTTTTGGCATTTGCTGCTTCTTCCTTGGATAACCCCCGAAGTTCAAGTAAATAATCCAGATACTCCACCGGAGTCATTATTTCATCCATGGAAATTGTGGTGTTGAGATCGATTTGAGTCGTTTTCGGGCTTAGGTTGGGCTTGTTTTCCTGGGCATGGAGGATGGATACGGTAATTGGTTCAACTGCCAACCAAATAGCGAGTGCAAATATTAATGGTTTGAAACGTCTAGAGAGATTAAACATGTTGAACTCAAAACTTACTTGTATTATTGACTGGTCATCGGTGGAAGAAGAGGATTTATATCTGGAGCTGGTTTGGAAGACTCAACCGGAGCATTCGGATCAAGGGATTTGTTCGGGTCAGTGACCGGTTTGAAACCATTCGCAGGGTAAACATTCCGATTTTCGCTTGAAATCATGGGTTGCGCATCAGAATCGGCGATTTGTTCGTAAATTGCTGTTGTTTTTTGGAACCCAGTCAATTCTGCGTTCAAATCTGCCAGGACAGAATTGGGATCTTTTATCTGGGTTTTCCAGAAAAGCCAGCCGGTATCGTGTGTGGATGCTACTTTATCGGCTTTTTCTTTATATGTTTGAACTTCATTTTCAAACAATTGAACTTGTTTCCTTAGCTCTTCATAAGCTGGATACAGACCTGAGAACCAGTCCATTCCACCAATCCCGGAGCTGCCGTTCACATCCAGGAAGCTCCCTTCCTTTAGATAGCGTTTAAAAGCATCATTCTTGAATTCAGAATCGAAATTGGTAAGCAGATCTTTCTTCTCTTTAAGCAGATTTTGCATTAGTGCTGATGTATCATGAATTTGCTTGGCAAAAACTCCTAAAACAACTGTTTCAGCAGCCATCTGGCCGATGCTAAGCGGAAGGAATTGAAGTTTTTGTTCAATGTCAGTGCGATAATTTGCAACAATGGTTTTCGGGGTAATTTTTCCCCATTGGCTGTTCCATTGCCAGCCAAAAAGGTCATTTAATTCTGAAAATTGCATTGAAAGAGCTTCGTCGGGTTTGTCACGGTAAGCTTCCATCAGTTTTTGTAAAGCTTGCCTGGCTTTTTTCACGCGAGGAAGAAAGTCATTCTCAAGGCCTTTTAATTTTTCATCAGAAGAACTCATTGACTCATCAACCTGGGAATTAACGAGCTTGACCTGCTGAGCGAAATAGGTCATTTCTTTTGTTCCAACGACTAGTGCATCAGCCTGGAAAGATTCATTGAGCAGTGCGTCATCCCAGGCGCCGGAATCAATTCCTACCAGGGGGATATAATTAAAGGGGGATTGCTCTATTCTTACCGCAATAACGTCATATAATCCACCTTTGAGATTTTTTCCCATCAAATAGTTCTTATATTTTTTAACCAATACAAAATCGGGATTGAAATAAACCAATTTAATATCGCTGTTTTTTACTGCACTGTTATAACCAATTGAATTAACTGCATTTCCAACTGAAGTTACAAGGTTCATAGGATTGACAGCGTTAAGAACAGTTCCAAAGAATCCGCGATCTTTTTCCGCTTTAGCTTCTTCTTCTGTTGGCTTCCAGGACATGTAATCTGCTTTCTTTTGCCATAGATCTTGCAGGCGATTCATATCGAAATCCGGAAGGGAAAAGTTGTTCTGAGCGTAATAAGTCATCAGAACGCCTTGTTTTTCAAGTGACTCAAATACTCCTTGGCCTCGTGCATATGTTGTTTTCTCATCGTCAGTTTGGGGAGTCTGCTGTTTAAGAACATCACCATAGTTTTTTTCTGCCAGAACCAGCGAAGCACACTTTTCCTCAGGTTTCAGATTTGCACGGTTATCGTAAAAGGATTTGAATGCAGGGTCTTTTTCGTAGAGGAACCAGTAGGAGTTTTTGTAAGCTTCTTTCCATCTCTTGTTGTAGTTTCCAACTATTTCCGCAACTTTGCTGATGAGTATCCATCCGATGACACATAATGCAACAATTTGTCCCCCGGGGACGAACATACAAATCAGAGTTGCAGCACCTAGTGCAAATGAAACGGTTGTTGAAACTGTGTCCCAAGAACTTAATCTTCCACCATGAACGTCAGAAGATTCAGCCAAATGCGCCGCATCAAGAACGAGACCGACTACTGTCAGGCCAATTCCTATGGTGCGGGCGATTCCTTTGTAGTTGTCTATGACAAATCGGGAATCATTACCGTTTGTATGGGTAACCTTGCGAACCCAACGGAAATATTGTTCTGATTCGGAAATAGTTTTTGAACCTTTCACCAGTTGTGTGGTTGGAACGGCCATGAATTCCAGGAATTGGAAAGTGCGGGTTTTGGAAATTGCCACGCCGGCTTTGGCGCCCATGTTAACCCAGTTATCGAGCATTTTTAGCTTGGCGGGAAAAAGATCTTTTTTCGTCAGAAAAGCAAACAAAAACGCGGTCTTTTTAGCTGCAACTGCCATTGCTTCTACAAGTTTAGGAATAAGAGCCCCTTCTTCCTCCGCGATCAAAAGATCTCTTTTTGCTTGCGTAAGAGTTGTTACATTGGACGTTTTACTAAAAGCTGAATAGAAACTGAATACATCAGCGTCCTGAGATCCCATCATTCCGTATATGTTGGACATCATCTGCATCCAATCTGCCCACGCCTTGGATTCGCATCCATTTTTTGCCGCTTGGTCATTTGCAGCTTCATCCTTGGTTAATCCCCTGAGTTCAAGGAGGTAATTCAGATACTCGACCGGGGTCATGACTTCATCCATGGGGACGGTACCATTGACGTCTGTTTGGGTAACTTGCGGTTTCAGATTTTGTGGAGTTTCCTCGGCACTTAGGATCGATATCGCCATTGGCTCTATTGCCAACCAAAATGTAAAAGCCAATATCAGTGGTTTGAACCGCCGTGAGACTCTAAACATAAAATTACCCCCTTCATCAATTAGGCACCAAAAACTCTTATATTATATCATTCCCATAGGGCTCCCAATAATTCTTTAAGACAATTTAACAGCGAATTACTGCAAAAACGCTCAACTTGCCATCCACCCCTTGCCAACGGATTAAAGGAATTGATATATCGTTTACTAAATATTACTCCTTCTAAGAGAAAAAGTTTCAATTGTACACACAATTTTTTTATTTCACTAATTCTTCATCAGAACATTCCTCTGTTAATAAAAAATAACAGAACCCTATTTTAGAGTTTAATGATTATTCTGAAAAAGGGAACGTCTTTTTAGAATTTTTTTCCCAAGAATTTTTTTATATTTTTTTTTCGGGCTTCGCACATTTTTGGAAATAGCGAATTTCAAAAAAATTCTTAGGAATAAAAACTTCCAAAGTTTATCCTCATTTTGCCTCGAGTCTTTGTTTTGCAACTCTAGCTTCAAGGCCATCTTTATTGTTATCCTTATCGATAACTTGTTTAAAAAGACTTTCAGCTTCTGCATTTCGACCGGTTGCTTTAAGCGCATCACCGTATTCAATTGCCCAGACCATGAATTCCTTATCGCTTGGTTGAGGATTGGTTCTGAACTTTTCCGCATACAGTTCCACGACCTTATCCATTTTTCCGGTTTCTCTGTATGAGTTTAAAAGTCGATTTTTGGCATCTGGAATTAGCTTTGAGCCCGGATATTTGGTAACCAGGTGTTCAAGTATTTCAATGATTTCTGGGTATTTGGGTTCGGAACTGCCCATTAAATATAGATTGGAAAGCCGCCAGCAAGATTCTTCAGCATAATCTGTATCAGGACATTTGAAGATAACTTGTCTGTGCATTGTTTCAAATTCATCTATTTTCCATTCCTCGGTTTTGGCCATATCGCTATAAAGCTTTTTGGCCAGCTTCTTCTGTTCTTCAAGTGGTAAGACTGCTCCTTCTGAGGTTGGTGAAGCTGTGGCAATCTCTTTGGGTTTTTCTACATCAGTTAACTTGCTATTCTCTGCGGTTTTATCCTTATCCTTGCTTTTGTCTTTATCTCTGTCTTTTGTTTTATCCATGTCCTTTTCTTGATTGGTCGCTACTGAAGGGTTTTTTTCATTACCGGAAGCAATTATTGTTTGGGAACCGACACTTGAGGGAACTTCTTTTTTGCCGCTATCACTTGTCCCTTTAACTTTTGCAAACCATTCCAGTGCAAAAGAATTATCAGGCTTGATTTTGAGAACTCTTTCCCACAACTTTCCTGCTTCCTTGAAATTTCCACATTTGAAAAAAACCAGCCCCTTTAAATTCAGTAAAGCAGTATTTTCCGGAAATTTTTCCAAACCTTCTTTCAATATTTTTTCGGCTTCATCATAACGCTGAATTTGTCCTAGTAATGAGCCCATTTTTATATATAACTCAGGAACATGATGCTCTTTCAACGCATCCTTGTAAAGTTGAAGTGCTTCATCATTAGACCATGCCTTTTCAAGAGCCTCACCTTGTTTATAGATTTCTGACAAATCTGATGCAAAACAAATTGTACAGATCAATACTGCCGCCAGAACTACCACAACCTTTGAAAAATTTCTCATATAACTACCTCCCAAATGGATTAATTGACTCAAGGCATCTTGATGAAAACTGACAAATAATTGAAAGTCTCGATTCCATCTTTTCACTTCCGGTTTTTTCATCCGAAGTTAGCTGCATTGCAACATTCAAATATTGGAATTCATTCTTATTTGGAATAGGCTGGAAGAGAAAAGCTTTTACCTGCCCGGTTCCGTGAAAATCAAAATTGGTCGAGTTGGAATCGTTTCTGAAAAGTGTCTTTCGATCTTTGTCCCAGGAATATTTTACATTTTGTTCGCCCATTTCAGTTGAAATTACGAATTCGAACACGCTGTCAGTACAATCTATAATCCGAATCAGACACCGGATGTCTGTTCTAAGGCGCTCTACGATTCCATCCATCAGAACCTGAGTATTCAGCATGTCCGTCCCTTTTTTGAAAGTGCGAGTTGTTCGGGACATCATGATTGAGCCAATCAAAAGAATCAGGCTGGTTAAAGCGGCAACCACCATGATTTCCACGACTGACATGCCAAAATTTAGGTTTTTGAACCGTTTCACTGCAATTCCTTATATTTTATCGTTCTCAAAACAATTGACTGTCTCGAATTCAAATCTCCTTCGTCGACCAGCCAACTGATTTTTACGGCGATTTCGAACATTGTTCCCTGCTCTTGGCCCGAGGCTTCCTTCTTTGACCACTCAAATTTAAAATTTTTGAAGGATTTTTCCAGATCATTTCTCATTTCATTTGAAGCCGAAAAAGTTGGATGACTCAAAATTTGAGTAAATAGCGGGTCATCCATGACAGATTTTTCCCCGGGTGTTTCCTCTATTTTCTTTTTACAATCTTCGTAAGGAAGAGACAGCAACCGATCTATTTGTCCGGCTGCGATTTGCCCTGCCATCATATGTTTTCCAACTGAGTATGCAGCTTTTCCAGTGCTGGCACCCATCCATAGCAGGGGAAGCATGGCAAATGAAAAAATGACAATTCCCAACAGTAATTCTAGCATGGTCATGGCTTCTCTGCTAGTTGCCAATATGTGCAAATTCTTATTAATACTGGACATTATTGTTGATCGCCTAAATTCTCTACCCATCTTCGAGGGCGCTTTCCTAATTTGCCAATTTCATTTTATAGGACCCCATGAATGACTGGAGTGATACTGCAAGCGCAGGATCAGCATCAGACATACAAGGAACATAATATAACAATGGCGACTTTTTAAAATCACGAACTCTTTCTTTCAAATTTAAAGTACTTACAGCAATTCCTCCCAACAAAACAATTTCACTGCCACCAGACCACTTTATTTGGTCTGCGGGAGCTCCCATTTCTGGTTTCAAGGAAATAAACTGTACTCCGATATGCTTGTCTCCGACCAAATTGATCAAATCACCTGAAATGCTTACGAAAGAAACGATTTCATCCTGTTTTAAGTTTTCTCGCATTTTCATCAATGCCTGGAATTCAGAATCAGATTTAAATCCTGTAAGCCCACGAGTGAAATTTCCCAGAGTGATCGGCCCATTAACGAGTATTATGCCACCCTTTACATCTTTTGTTTTTATTTCGGTTGTGATGTTTAATGGACCATCAATGTAAACTACACCATTGACCCAGAACCGGTCTTTACTTAATCCAACATAATCTTCAAATGCCCTTTGGCTTGGAAAATACGCGCAGATTCGGGATTGAACTGATTTTATGGAATCTTCAGTGGCTTTCTTTTTTTCAAATTTAAACCATTCTTTTCCAAATTGGTCAAAAGATTTTCTAAGCTGAGTCAGGTCAAGAGGTTTGAAATGAGTGTTGTTTAAAAGAGTTGGATAGCCTGGACGTGGCCCTCCATGCTGATTCAGGGGAACATTCAGCTGACTCGGAGAATTATAAGGGACATCCCCGCCGGAAACGATTCTTGACATGTAAGAATGGTAACTGCCGGATTTTGGTTCAAAATACATTGGCTGATTAGTAACAGGTTGTGGGTAATTTGGCCTGTAGTTTGGGTCACTGTTATACGGCAGTGGCCCAAAACCGGTTGGAAATTCAAAGAATGTCAAGACGAAGAACCTCGCAAAGACGTTGCCAAATATTTCCCGAACGGGGCCAAAATATGTTTTTAAGGATGCTCCACCATCAAGGCGGTCCAATTCCGACTCCATGTTCAAACCTCTGAGCTTCAGAGAGGACGCTAAGGTAAGCGATTGACGGTCAGCTTTCATTTTCTCAAACGAGGGATCAGGATTTATAAAATCGTCGAGTTTCCAGCTTGCTTCAGAAAAAATACCGTTTGTTTGATCGTCGATATCTGAACAGAACCCTAAGACAGCTAGTTTCGCTGTGTGTCCCCCTTTGTTAAGAGGAATCGGAATTCCACGAAGAGTTAGTTGCGTCCCATTTTTCCTTGTGAAAAAAGGAATACAGGAAAACGAAGCATCACCTGGAGAGGCATCGTTAAAAGCTCTCGGGGAAATTTGCCAGAGGTCATTGAAAAAGCCTTTCCGAAAGCCTTTTTCTCCGGAAAGATTCAAAAAAATTCCGTGGGAATCGTCTCCAAGGTAAACCCGTCCATTTCTTTCAACTCGTTGATCATCAGGTGGTTCGCTCATTAAAACCAGAGGATTTCCACATCCGGTTGATGAATTTTCCTGAAGGTTGCCATCAGCTATTGGTAAAAGATTTAACTTGTCCTCGGGAGGATAGGGAGTTTTTTGCTCAAGATGGATCTGATCGCAAAAGAGAACAAATTCTTTCAAAACCGGCGTCATTACGTATACAACTTTAAAGGGATATCTCACTGTCAGATCATATTTCTTCTTCTGGAACTCAGCGATACAATCTATGCTTAGGTAGCCTGATTTCTCCTTGCCATCTTGTTTTGGGTCAAGGACAAGTAAATCAGTAGGAGGGTCCAACTTTTTTATTCCGGTAATTTTTACAAGGGGGGTACCAATTCTAGTAATTCCAAGGTCCCTCTCAAGGTTTTCGAGAAGTGGGCAGGGGCGGTAACCTGGAAAGGGAAGCTCCCGTTCGGTAACATTTTTATCCCGAAAGGAAGTGAAAAAATCGTTGGGTTGTGAGTTATTTTGTTTTGTATTAACCTGTAATCTGACCTGCTTGAGAACATCTCCGGCATAAGATTCAAGGTAATACCTGGCAATTTGAGAGGAATCTATTAGAGTTAAAATCTGAGTATGTCCGGAAAGCCTTCTTGAGAGGGAGAACAGGTAGACTATCATTACACTGACGAGGCCAACTAAAATCAGCGTAATGTTGCCTTTTCTGATTGTACCACGCACTGCTCGTTCAGGGATCTTTTTTTTTGTAGAAATCATACGGAATTAAATTATAATCCCAACACCGTATTTTGTCTATTAACCAGAACTCTGCCCAGCTACAAAGAGTAAATTCATATTGACATTGGCAATTACCCAGTAATTCCAAAAAAAATTTCGCGAAACAATATTTTTTCCAAATTTTCTGCGCTTGTGTTGATACAGTTTTGGAAGTCGAGTATTTTTACTCTTTTTCGCTGAACTCTTCCCAACAATTATCCATTTGAGTTCTTTAGAGAAATCCGGAATCATTAAGCGGAGTGTCCTCAACGCAAAGTTGAACGGAAGGTCAGAATTCCAATTCCCGAGGATATAGTCTTGAGACCATTTTCCCAAGACCTGAAAACGTGAACTCGTTTGGATGAGACTCCTGGCTTAACTTTTGGATTATTTGGTCTCAAAACAAAATTCGGGCTGAAAACTTTTTAATCTCTACGGAATCGGCTTTTGAAGCTGAGCAATCGAAGAAAATGAAGCTTTCGACAACAGGAATTCTGAAGGTGATATGATGGAGCGGGTTTATAGACGCACAGTTCTACCACATTTCCATTCAAACGACTGTAAGCTTTGCATTAACTACAACTCCCTTATCTACAATTTGGGTGGGAAATTTTACTCGTGTTGTTCGTGGAAAACTTCTGGGTTGATCTGGTCTGACCCGTTTAACGGTGATGCTGAAGTTGGAGTTGTTCCGAGTTCTTTTGTTTTGTTCGGTGAAAATTTCAATAGCAGAATTGTAACATCATCGTTCATAGGAATTGGTCCAGTAAAATTTTGGAGATTCTGATACACACTTCCAAGAAAATCATGCATACTTTGATTGGGAAGTTGCTTGAATAAAATAAGAATATTTTCATATCCAAATGGTTCTTTTCGATTGTTCTGAGCTTCAGGGAAACCGTCTGAGTAAAGGACTAGGCAATCGTTTTTCAGTAATGTACAAGTCTTCAAAGAAAATTTGGCTTTTTTCACAACTCCTAGCGGATTCGATGAGGATTCCAGAAATTGTGAATTTTGAAATTTTTGAGAAGTCAGCACAGGATATGTCTGTCCAGCGTTTGAAAAATTCACCGAACCATCCGGATTAAGAATCCCAATGATCATAGTCATCATCTTTTTTTTCACAAGCAGGTCTAAAAATAATACATTCAATTGGCTGAGAATTAAATGGGGTTCCAGTCCTCGTTTTCCTAGTAGTATTACTGCTGATTTTGCCATTGCAACCACAATTGCAGCCGAAACCCCATGCCCGGAGACATCTCCAAAGGCAAATAGAATTTTTCCATCTGGCAGGGGAAGCAAATCAAAAAAATCTCCACCAACCTGGCTAAGCATTACTGTCTTGCCTTGGCATTGCCAGAAATCATTTGTGACGAGGCCTTTTGGAAACAGCATTGTTTGTACGAATTTTGCTAGTTCGAGTTCTTTAAAATACTTAAGAAATTCTTCAAATGTTTTGGTCAATTCTGCAAATTCCCCGAGTGTCCAGGGTCGGATCAATGCCAGTTCTGAAGAGTCAGTATTCCGGTCTAAGCATTTTTTATAGGCACCAAGCGGTCTGATAAAAATCATTCCCAAGATGTAAAAGATCAAAGCGATTGAACTCAGGAAAATTATACCGAATATTTCGTTTCTCAGTTTCGCTGAAAAAAAAGACTCCAATACTTCATCCAATGGAGTTGCAATAGAAATTACAACATCCTTGATTTTGGGGGATAGCATTGCGCAAACCATATATGGACGTCCGTTTGGATTATATTCGAACCAACTTCCGGTGTCCCCTTCATTGAGATGTGCATTGGAAAATGATGTTGGACCGGTTAAACCTGGTTCGTCTTTAATTGCAAAGGCCGATGACCAAAGAGGTATTACAAAGTGTTTATGGTTTCCAAGGCGAACATTCTTCGAAATTATCCTTGAAAGAAAGTCTTCGACAATACTGGGATAGCTGTGCATAGCCCAGAATAAAGATTGTCCAATTCCATGATTGTCTTTTAAAATTTCGGGGAAAAAGATTGCATGGGAAGTGTCGGATTCCAGGTTTTTTATCTCAATAAATCTTCCCAAATTCCGTAATTGAGTTCTAAAATTGCGGCACATTTGCTCGCCTAAAATCAATTCTACCGCCAGGTCTTTTTTATTGACTTTGTTGCCTGGGGTGATTCCAAGTTTAGAATTAGAATTATTTATTACTTGTGAAGCGATTATACCTAACGTTTGACTTCTTCCATTGCCAGAGGTTTTATTCAACAGGGGTTCTTTTTCCTCAAGTTTGAAATTTTTTTCAAACGAATCTTTTTCATCCTCGCCTTCAAAAAGAAAGGACATTTCCTCCGGAACAAATAAACTTCCTTCTTTGCATCGTTTTAAAAAAATGTTCTGTCTGTTTTTTCCGGGGGGAATGCGGCGGATAAACCAGGAAGTCCAGTCAATTTGAACTTTTGAAGGGATCAAGAAAACTGAATTTGATGAAACAACATCAATGCTTTGAGGTTTTAGCCTTTGAAGAATTTTTTTTGAGAATGAAATTCCTGTACCATTGAGAAGCGCTCGTTGCATTCCCGGAATTGCCTTCCTATATTCCGTTTGAAGCCGATTTTGAAAAGTCCCGAAATCACGCTCGAATTGGGCAATTTCTTTTTCCATGTTTTGAAAAGAAGAATGAATCGTTGTAGAAATTTGGTCAAATTCTTTTCCCCAAACACCTAATGATAAAAAATAAAACGGAAATCCCGTCGAAATCAATACGACGAACCCAATTTTTGATTGGACCCCAATGTTTCCCCAAGAATTTCTGAAAAGAAATTTAAACGCCATCGTTAGTATTAAAATGCTTAAAACTAAATTGGAAAAGAAACATAAAAGCTTTGTATTCATCAACCCCTTCGGAAGAGATTCAGAGAATGTTATTTTCCCGACAAGTGGAATATTTTCCTGCAAAAAAACCTCATCCGACTGAGTCGAATTGTTTTCCTCATCTAAATTTAAACCTTTTACCTTTATTTTCAAATTTTTGCATTCTTTAAATACCCTTTTTAAAAGGAATTTTTGAGAAATAGAGTCCTTATGAAAAAAACATGCGTATCTGAACTCAGCTGATGGAAGAGGGATTTTTCCAAAAGCAAAAAAAGAATTTTTGGGGATTTCTTCCAGCTTGTAAACATGATCAAACTGAGCGCACTTACTTAAACTGGTAAAATATATTCCTGGCGGAATTGGGAGCGGAATAAAATTAAAATGCAACAAACGCAGTATGCCAGAGGTTCGGTACATTTTAGTGTTATTTAAAAAAAATCTTTTTGCGTCAATAACATCATTAAATGAACTGGCGCGGGCAATTTGAAAATTTAAGAAGTTGTTTAAGATGCTGCTATCCCAATCATCAGATTCAGAAATAGTCTTTTCGTCTGAAAAAATAATTAAAGAAAATGCCGATTGGCTTAATTCAGCGGAGAGGTTTTTAGAGACTATTTCTTTCCATTTTTCAATACTGCTGCAATTTTTCGCTTTTTCGACAGATTCCACAAGGATATGAGTCAATAAAATTTCAGTATCAAAAATTTCTTTAAATCTTATGAAATCGTGATAGAGTTTCTTTTCCAGAATCATTTTTACAGTTTCATTCACGGTATTTTCTGAGAGTTCTAAAATTTTCCAGGTACCGATGTTAAAAATTAATAAGAAGAGCAAAATTGCCAGCAGCCATCTTGTAGATTCGGGCAAAAGTCCTTTTTTTATTGGAGAGCCAGTCTCAGTCATTTGGTTTTACCTAAAAATCGGAAAGAAAATATTGGTTTATCATTTAAATCCTCATCTTTCCAGCCGCTTGTTTTCAACTTTTCGACAAAGATTCCAAGGAAAGAATCTTGGGAAATTTTAAACGCCTCGAAAATTAAATTGTACAAGTGTTCGGCGCTCAGTGTTAAATCGGGGTTTTCGGAATTGTCTATCCAGGATGTGGCAAAAATAACAAGCGCTTGATTCTCCTGTAATGACAATTTTCGACATTTTAAGGAAAATTTCCCTGATACATTCAGACTTTCGGAAAAATTTATTTCTGAGGCCTTAATGGAGTTCTGATCAATAATGAAAGGCGGATTGCTTCCGATTTGTGTATATTCAATTTGCCCGTTTTCTGGGAAAAATTTTCCTATAATCATTTTTCCATTCGAAGGAAAAGTAACGATAGAATCAACGTGATTAATTAGCTTGTGCATTGCTTCATTAGATGAAATTTGGGGTTCCTGAAAAATAATTCTAGTTGCAGTTTTAATGATGGCAGCGATAAAGCCTTTGTCCCAGCTTCCTCCAGGAATTTCAGCCAAAATAAAACACATGTAACCATCAATTGAAAGAAAAACGTCTGATGCAAGCGATTCTGCTTGTCTCCCTAATTTCAGAAATTCACGAAACTCGAATTTTGTAGAATCGGGGATATTTTTTTGGTGAAAACAAGTTTTCATGGGGCCTGCGGAAAAAACCTCCTCCAGGACAGTTGAAACTTTTTCGATTCCGCAGGCCAAGGAAGAGAATTCATCGTTGCCTTTTATTGGAACTTGAATAATCTGATGAGTCCGAAGTTTTTTCATAGTGGTAGAAACGAAATTTAAAGATTGATATAACCATCGTAAAAAGCCACTGGTTATCATTATTCCTAACAATAAAAGAAAAGATCCTGTTCCTAGAATAGCAATTTCAGCTTTAGTTTGGAAATCTTTTATTGCGCTTAGAGGAGAAAAAGCCAGCATAGTGAAAGTGTCAAGGACTTTCCCGGGATAGGAGCTGGATACCATTGTTTCAAATCCGTCTCCTAAATTCAAGGTTTGGTCGATAACTTTTTGTGAACCCCTGCATTTCTCACAAAATCTTTTAATACTGACCGATTTGAAAAACCAATTCGGAAAAGCTTCGATTAACACGTTACCATCTTGATGGAAAGCCCCAATTAACAAGTTTCCTTTCTTAGATTCCTCAGTCAGGGCTTTTAGCAAATATTTTTTCTTTAGTAATTCATGATCTATTATAACCATTAGACCAAAAAATTTTTTTTTGGAGGAAGGGTCATTAATAATATTGCTGAAAAATAAATATCTGGTAGAAAAAGCCGTTTTATAATGTATTTTACCCAACTTGGACAAAAAATTCTCAAATATTTTCCAAGTAGCTTCCTGTTCCAGCTTTAATACAGGAGAAGAGCGATTGTCCGAGTTCTTTTCGTTTGCCTTGGCTGGGAGATTAAGCGTTTGGTACAAACTTGCCGCAAGGGACAGTTGAGCTCTATCACAAAGATACTCCAATTCATGTTTGGAATATTTAAACTTTTTTAATACTATTCCCTTTTCATTAAAAAAAACAATTTCTTTAAAATAATTACAGTTTTCAAAAGATTTAGGGAGCGTAAAAATTTCTTTTTTGGGAATAGCTGCGAAATCAAACAAGGTTGTGGTTAAGTTGGTTTCCAACTCTTCAAGCGTAATTTCAAAACCAGTGTCGATTTTTCGAAGAATTTGCTCGTGGCGTCTGTGTTCAGCGTATAAGCGTTGTTTTGTTACTGTTAAGTTTACATCCCTCATCAGAATAATAAATAAAAACAAAATCGGACCTATCGCCGCAAAAAGTAATCCTGGTACAAAAAAACGCAGGGAAATTTTGTCGGATTTTTGGAGAAAGGAAAAGTGGAACCAAAAAAAAATGGACAGCAGAAAGAAAAACCAAGGCAAAAACCTGCACAATTCGGAAAAACGATTGCTTACATTTTGTACAGATTTTCGATAAATTACCAATCGTTCTTCAGGCCGATGATTTATTACGAAACCAACGAAAGATCCAAGATTAAATTTTCCTTGAAAATCGTGATCAGAGAGTAGATCATAAATTTTTGGTGGAATTTTTAAAGTCTTTCTTTTCTGATAATTAAATAGAAAAGTTGAATAAGAAGAGTGCAAATTGGATCTTTCTAAATATTTTAACAATAGTTTCTTATTAAAAAAATTCCACTCTTTATTTTTGATCAAAATTACCAAAAATAGTTTCTTCGAGGGATTTGATGGGAAAGAAATTTCAAAAAATGAGCCATGAGAGTATTTTTGAGTATCAGAAAAGGGAAAAAAACATCCATTACTTTTCGAAATTAGAGAAATAGCGCTTTTTTCACCAAAAATGTTGTCAGAAAAGCTTTCTTCAAGTTCTCCCGGTGGAACTCCTGAATTAATAAGTCTTAAGATAGCTTGAAAACAAATTTTTAAGGAAGTTTGTGAAAACGAAACATCAGATTTTCCGAACGATTCAATGTTCATGTCCTTATCAAAAATAAAGACCTGCAATTCCTTTTGAAAGGTTTGAAGCTTTTTTTGAAACCCCGAAAAATTAGAATCTTCTTGAAACTTCTTGACCCAAATTCCGATTAATTTTGTAAAAAAAACTTCTGGGAAAGATTGATTTTCAAGGAAATCCAGGTGTTGTTCCATTTTCGAAAAAAGCAGATCAGTATGCGATTCTCGAATTTGAACAACTTCGTGATCTCTTATTTTCTGGAATTCAAGCTGTAGAAAAAGTGCAAGAAACAGGATAAGAGAAAACCATCCGACAGAGTTAATTTTACTTACAATCTTCAATTTTCCTAAAAAAAAATTCTTTGAAATCTGATTTAGTTGAATACCAAATTTCAAAAATTTTATCAATCTTGCGACAATAAGAAGTTTTCCCCGTAAGTAAAAACAGAAAGTATAAATAAAGGGGAAATTACTATAAAAAATTTGTTAAGCGGACTGCAAGCGACCCGCTTAACGCGGTCGTGAGCAGAAAGCCCGCTCACCAGCTCTGTCAGGCTCCGCTTACGCTCTGCCTAACAGGGCCGTTGAGCAGAATTCTGCCTAATATGGGCATAAAAGCGGAGCCCAGAGTAAGCGGAATCTGCTCACGACTGCGTTAGTCACAAAATTTGAGGGTGTTAGCAATTAACTGATCTTTCTTATTTTCTTTAGCCTCCTATTGGCGTAAAATACTCTAGATCAGCTTTTTGGAATCTGAATTGAGCAAATTCATCACCGCATAGGATTGAAAACCTGAAAACTAACTTTCAAAAAGAAAATAAAAGAAGCCCGTTTTATTGGTTTCTTTTGATCACGATCGTAACTGCTTTCATTCAGCTTGTTACAGTGGAGAGTAAAAAACGAGAAATAGAAAAACAACTCGGACTTTCAAAAGAGAGAATTTTCTCAAAAATGGAAAGTTTAATGAAAAACGCCGAATATCAAGCTTCTCCAGAAAATTTCCTATCAAAAAAGATTGCACGGATAGTCAAGCGTTTCAAAATTAATGGTGAGATTTCAAATCTTGAAAAGGAGCTTAAAGAATATCAAAAAGAGCTGAATTATTTTCTCTTCGATGAATTTGGAGACTTGAAATTAATTTCTGAAAATTTTGCCAAGACTTTTCCAAAGAGTACTTTGAAAATATGCTTCCAAAGTATCAAGCAATTCCAAACAAATGCTTTCGAACCGAAGCAGGAAGGAAAAATGTTTGCTGAAGCAATATTTGGTGATGAAGATGCAATTCCGATCCTTTCCAGAAGTTTTGGCCGTTTCATTTCGTTTAAAAATCCCTGGAAATATTCACACGGCGCTTTTGGAAAAATAGGCTTGGGAACAAATAATTCTCAAAATTTCTTTCTTCTTGTTCTTTTAAAACAGCAACAAAACTCCAAAGTTTCAAATGACGCTCTTAAGGAAATCTTTCATGAATTGAACGATAAGTCAGAATTTGTCATCGAAAAAATCCCTCTCTCAATCCAAAAATTTAAATCCCTTCCCAACTCAATTGCAGCTTTCGTCTCTGACATCAACTTTCAGGGACCTTTTACAGCTGCTAGTGCGTTGGGAATGGTATTCAGAACGATCAGGAACGATAGATGGTTGATTTATTGTGCAATTCCAAAAGTTTTTAAGTCCTCTACATGCGAATCATTAGATCTGCTCTCAATGACTTTTTTCATTTTCAGTTTTTTCTTTTGGCTACATTTCAACTTTCAGAATCAGCCTCGGAATATTTCTCTTCGATTCCTTGTTCCTGCGTTAATGTGCCTGGCAGTTGCACCGGCGATTGTTTTTTTGATTTCTCTTTTATTCAGGGTAAACGATGGGGTTTCCAAACAGCGGTTATTTTCAGGACACCGAAAATTGGAAAAATTTCTTCGGGAAATTGATTCCGAATTTGGGGCTCATCTCGCCAGCAAAGAAAATGATCTTAAAACCTTTATCGGAATCTGTATGAGGTGTTTAAGTCGTTCGGAGCCTGAACCCGCTCTACCAGATTCCTTAAAAAAAAGTATTATGGAATTTGCATTTTTTGATGAAAAAGAAAGTGTTTTGTACAAAAGACGTTATCAGGAACATAAGTTGGGATATATTTTTCGCCAGGGAATCAAATATGGGGCTTCTTTATTCGGATTGGTTTACCAACAAAGTGTAGTGAAAACAACTTCAGCTTCTCATTCAAAAGATATCCTATCCGAAAACGGAGACTCTTTTTCCGCATCAACCTGGAAACTTTTTGAAAATTACCTTTCGAATTTGGGCCATTTTATTCCTAAATCCACTTTAACTGAAAAATATCTGGTCTACAGCGACTATTTCCCTGACCCAACTTCTAATAAGAAGTTTAATATTGCAATGGCAGTTTTAAATCTTGAATTAATGAAAAAGCAATATCTCCAAAAAAAATTTAAAGAACTGGAAAAAACCGGAATACAATTTGTAGTTTTCCGGAGGGAAAAAAGAATAATTTCCGAAAAAATCATTGGTTCATTTAATCATCTGAAAGGAGTTTACTCCCTTTGCGAAGAATGTATAAATTCTGAGAAACCCGTCGACGGGATCTTAGTGAGGGGCAATTCTTCAGATATTTCACTTGCAACCGCTATGGAAGGAAATTTTCTGGACTCATTGCTTTTGGTTGCTTTCACTCCTGTTTCTAAGCCTCATGAACTACAACAGGACGCTTATATTGCAATAAGTATAGTAGGTTTCTTTCTTTTTGTTTCTGCAGTATTTTTGACAACAGTATTTTTAAAATGGTTGTATGTTTCCCTGAATTCCATTTTTTTGGCAATGAAAAAACTCAGAAATCATCAAATAGTCCATGTGGATATTGTTGGAAACGATGAATTTGGTTCTCTGGCACGCATCATTGAAAGGGCTTCAATAACCTTCGAAGAAGTTTATTCTGCTGTCTCAATGAGAGAATGTTTTCATCGAAAAAAAATTCCACTAATGCCAAATATCCAATTTCAGGAATTCCAGGTTGTAGGGGGAAAAAGCGGTTCAAGTGCAACAGATGTTTTTCCCATCGGTAGTAACTGTGCAGGTTTTCTAATAGTGGAAATTCCGCATGGAAAATGGGACAAAAGCTTTATTCTCGCACTAATCAAAACGGGAATAAGAGCAATTTATACGAACTCCGAGACTTCGAGTTCTGATGTGTTAAAGAAGGTTCTTCAACATGTTTGCTCTATAGCTTCCTTTCCAATAGAGACTGAATTTATTTTAGGAAAAATTGAAACCACCAAAAGAGAAATAGAATATGTTCGAAAGGGGATGTTCCAACCAATAATTCTAAGATTTAATAATTCCGATAACCAGAAACAAAAGACTTTAGAGGAAACTGTTTTATTTAATGAAATTCAATTTAGCCGAGGCCGTTTAACCCTTGATATTCATCAGGGGTTTTTGGCTTTTTCCAGGCATTGGTGTTTTGAGAAAACATTCAAACTGCATTCTACCGAAGCTTTTTTTCAAGAAATTTTTGAATTTTCAAATACTTCATCAAAAATGTTTTTTACTGTTTTTTCTGATTACCTTCGAAAATCAGGAATAGAAGATTCATTTCTTGAAGATAAACCAATGATGTTATTTTCAGCGATCAAAGAAAAGTAGGATGAAACAAACTATTGTTTTGCAAAAACCCCATAATTGGCTACTTATGGTCGTTTTCTTCTTATTGGTATTTCAGTTTGGCGTGCAAAAAATTTTTCATATTTCAGAAGAGGCTGCCAAAGAATCTGCAAAGCTGGTTCTTGAAAAAAGAGTTAATTTTGACTTGATTCGAATAAAAAATTTTCTGAGCCCGACAAATTTTCTTACAAGAATCTGGCAGGAATCTATAAATACAGTAGGAGATACAAATACCCCGGAACAATGGTATAAATGTGTTTCCGAGAAACTTTCTTCAATGATTGGATCGTCCGCTTTTTCTTTAGTTGTGTTTTGTGGAAAAAAAGAAATTTCTGAATCTGATTCATGGAATAGAGATCCATTAAAGAAATGTCTGGACTTTCAATTAGATCGGTTCAATTCTTTTCAGGATGCTTCGCAAGCAGCCAATTTTTTCATTCAAAATAAAGAGTTGATACATTCTGATGGGAACAGTAGTTTTCTGAATTTTGACTTCATTTACTTACCGACTCCCCCGGGAATTTTCTCTCCAAGTTTAATGAAAATCAATAAGCCGGATCTGGTTTTTTTACTTGATGAAACTTATCGAAATACATGGGCAACATTAGGAAGCAAAACCTATCCGGGTTTCTCAATGACCTACATCTGCTTATTTCATTCAAAAGGGTTATCAGCTGAAGTTATTTCTCAAAATACAGTCAATGAATGTAAAAAACTTGGAATTAATCTTAGGAAAAAAAACGACTCCAATTCTTTTCAGGATGAAGGTAATACTGAAATGATTTCTGAAAAGATACCAGGTTACAGCGATATCACGCTTTTTGCTGAGATTCCGAAGAATTTAATTCCAAGAATTTTCCACATAGCAAATTATTTTTTAAGCGTTTTGTTGATATTAATCTGTTTTCTTCTTTTTCATCGAAAAAATTGGGAAAATTCAAGGGTTTATTCAAAAATTGGAATAGTAATCCTAATTTCTGCCGGATTCCCATTTTACTTTTTATTAATCGCTATTCAGGGCCAAAGATTCCATGAAATTTCTCAAAATATTCAGTCAATTTTTAGCGAAGAGGAGAAGGAAATCAGACAATTTGAGCGAGAATTTGGGATTTTTTTGGAAGGAATGGAAAATCATTATAAAAAGACTCTCCCCGCACTTTTCGAATCGATAAAAGAAGGGGATCCTACTTCCATTTCTAATGATTTGTTATTTCGGTTAAAAGCATTACATCTGAATGTAATTTCCTCTGGTACTAATTTCCTTCTGCCCATGAAAGCCGGAATTGACTGGACTGCATGGTTTATTCGAAGGCTTCCGCCGGAAAAGCAAAAGGAAGCGTTTTTATCAAAATGTAAAGAGGGACACATTTTCGAACTCGAAGACATTCAGTTTCTTCTTAATGACAATTTTACAAAACAAGTCACTGATAAATTGCTTTCCCAGGAAGCCCCAAATTTTCTCTTTCACCATCGCAATTTAGGCTCGCAGATTAAAACTTTAACGAAGCTTACGCCTGTAGCTATTGATATTTCCAATGATAAGGAAGGAATTCCAACCCAAGAGAATGAGCTAACAAAAGGGGTAATACTTGACGTTTTTATTGGTGGAGAATTGTACAAGGAGCTTAAATCGCAACTCCAATTAATGGGGAGATTTCTGGAAATTAAAAACCTTGATTACTTTGGTATTTCTCATCCAATTTTTTTTCCGGAAATATTCCGAGAAAAAGATCGACCAGCTCACAGCTTATTTTGGGCAATGCATGATTACAACTTTATTGTGGAAGATTTTTTATCTAAAATAATTTCAAAGCCAGATCTCTTTAGAAAGAGCCAGTATTCGATAATTCCCAGATGGTCCTCTGCTTTTTCCATTAATGAAAATGACCAACTGTCAGGTCCGCAATTCTTTTCTGAAGCTTCGAACCAGATGGGAGCTTTATCGCAATGGATTGAGCCAGATCACGCCGGAAAGCCGTATCTTGTGTCAGGCATTTTTTCAAATTCCATAAAGGATGTTGTGATAATTGCTGCTCGACCTTTGAGCGATTTAACAGAGAGTTATCTTCCCATCCAAAGAATGCTTGGTCTTCTGGGAGCTGGAATATTGATTTTTCTCGTCCTTGGAAAAATTTTTCTGACGCCACTCAAGGAATTCCAAAGCTCGTTAGAAAATGAGAGAAATTCCCATTTTCTGAGCAATTTAAATCCAGATAAGTCTTGGGCTATTGGCGAGTTTTCTGAACTTTCCGAACTTTTTGATGAATATTTGCGTCATCTTAATGACCTGGAAATTGCCAAGGTTGTACAAAATACTTTGTTTTCGAAAAACCGCATTGAACTTAATTCGTGGCAATGCTATGGAAAAACTGAAATGATGAGTCAGGTGGGCGGCGACTTCTTCGATATAATTCCCCTTCCCGATGATAAGATTTTATTTGCTTTTGGAGATGTTTCTGGCCATGGGGTTTCCGCAGCTATAGTTGTGGCTATGGCAAAATCAGCTGTTTCAATCTTTGCAAATCAAGGTCTTGAACCGGATCAAATCCTTGATCGGATGAATCTGCTTCTTTTGGATCTTCTCGACAGAAACAAAATGATGACTTTGTTCATCGGTATCCTTGGAAACGGTGGAAAAATTAGGTTTTCAAATGCGGGGCAAACTTATCCGGTAATTTTGTCGCACACAACAGAAGCAAAATTTTTAGATTTAACAGGAAGCCCTCTTGGAATCACCAAAAAAAAGTCATTTGAAACTATAGAAATTAACCTTGAGCCAAATGAATATCTAACTTTTTATTCTGATGGTTTCCCTGAAGCTTTGGATGAAAACCAGCAAGCCCTAGGGTATGAGAACCTTCCAGGAATTTTGAAAAATTCCCTTCGGGACCCTTTAAACGAATTTTTAGATTCAATTTTTGCAGAAATCAGAAAATTTACAGGGCCCAAACCCTGGACAGACGATGTCTCTTTATTTGCTATAAAATTCGCGCCAGAGACCAAACTATCTTCACAAAATTTGACAATGACCAAACTTACTAAATAAATCGCCTTGAAATCAGCATGAACAGAGAAATACAAAATTAGGAGGAATATGCTTTTTTGTTCCACCAAGGTTTTCTGCATTTAGCCTTAAATTTGAGCTAAAATTACAAACCAGCTTGCTGTGTCCAAAATTTTGTCAGTAAGGAAACTAATATTCCTTGAATTAAATTCTCTTAAATATTATTCAGGATTCAAGGCGATTCAGGGACAGGAAGAGTGCGTATAGTGCCGCCGGGGAGATAGCTTACGGACACGAATTTTGGGGAAATATAGGTAACTTTGAAGGCAGATTGGATTACCTGATCTTTCTTGGCATTGTAAGAGCTCCCCCCGTATTCAAGGGAGACCGTATAATCAGGGGCTGTACCTCCTACGCTTATTACTTTAAGTGAGGGGCCGCCGGCGAGTTGTTTCATTTCAAGGTTTGTAACAACAATAGATTGGTCGCTGATTCTATTTAAAGCTTCTTTGGGATGGGTGCATTGAATTTTAACCATCAATTGTGTTCTTCGACGGGTTTTCTTCGCAACTGTTCCACTTGAGTCGACTGCTATTCCGCGAAGTTCGTCGTTGGAAAATGATGCAACCTCAACCAGGCTAACGTCTTTTGCTATGATTCGATCAGTTTTTATTGGCAGCTGTGGAGAATAAGCCGGAGAAATGCCAAAAGCACGCTTGGGATTCCCTTTGGTGTCGTAAGAATCTTCTCTTTCGATTAATCTGAGGTATCCGAGTGAAATTCCTGGAGTGAATTGCTCTTCAGGTTCATAATGAAGTTCGTACCAGCTGATTTTTCCGGGGATGGAAGTAGTTAAGTCTTTCTCAGGGGTGCAGACAGGAAAAAGAAGGATTCGCTTGGGAGCTTGCTCTGCTAAAACTGCTCCTTCGACCGCTGCTAAATCCATGTCGTTGCTGTCACGGATTTCCATTTTTCGAAGTCTTCCGGATCCGTCGAATTCACGCCATTCTTTATAAGAGATTACCATTTCCATTCCGGATTGTTTTACAACCGTTGATGGATAAGAACTTTTTTTCAAAAGTGACCCAATCAGCCGGGTGGCATTTCGGAGTTCAATTAATCTTGCCTGCATCCAGGATGCTTTTTCAGCCTCCATTCGTGCGTAAGTCATAATTTTGTAGGTGGAAAAAAAAAGCAGGCTCATCAATAAAAGCGTCATCATGGTTTCAATGAGCGTAAAACCTGATGTTTTCATTTTATTCGCCTTCAGAGGAAGAAAATCTTGAAATGATCACATCTTCCGCTATCAAATCGGTGCTTTTAACGTTCGTATTATTGGTATATGGGAATACTGTTGATGATACTTCGATGTGGTAGCTATCTTGGGCAAAAGATTTTCCTTCGTGAGAGCCCTCAAGTGAGATTTTGTTCAATTGATAGTCTCCCACAAAAGGAGAAGTTGCGTCAGGGCAACTATTATAATCAAAAAGATCATAGCTTTTTTCACCCGGGCCATAAAAGCATAGTTGTTGTTGAGTGGTATTGTCTATATCTGAAAATGAGTTTATTCCCGTTGATTTAAGTGCTGCATAAGTTTCGCGTGGAAGAAGTCGTATTTTCATCAAGGCGTGGTTGAGTCCTGACCAGGCGAGGTAATAAGCCTGTAGTTGCCTAAGGGTATTCTTGTTTTGTGAAAAAATTGTAGTGTTTGCCCTAATTACCATGCTTAGAGCAACACCAACAGCAAATGCAAAAAAAAGGACTATCACCATTGCAATGGCTGATTTTTTCTTTTTTATCATCTTTCAAGATCACTTTTGATGGCGACAAGAAAAAGGCTTTTCGAATTGGGATCGGTTTTTGGATCGGTGCCTTTTCTTAATGACCATTTTATTTGAAGTATTAATTTTTTCATTAAATTATACTTTCCATCTGCGTCTTTTCCAGTAATTTTGTTTGGCAAAAAAGTTTCGCCTCCGAAACTTAGAAAAACATTGTCTAAATCGATGCATTTTAATCTGGTTCGGTATTGATAGCCGCGAACATCAGTCAAAATGCCGTCTCCTACCAGCATTCCTCCTGCGCCACCGTCGGGAAACATTTTGGGGACAATGCTTTGAAGCAGTGAAACAACAGTTCCCACATTTTTTGGGTCCGAAAATATACAAGGATTGCCTTCATGGATGCAGCGCCAAGGAATTTGGAAAAGAACGGTATCCATTACGAATTTGCCATGTGCGATAGCGGTTATCTCCGCATAGCATCGCTCAGTGTCTTGAAGGGTTGAAGTTAGTGCAAAGAAAACCGGCAGGAAAAGTACAGTAATTATTGCAAACCCAATAATAACTTCAAGAAAGGTAAAAGCCTTAGTAACCCTCACTCTTTTCCTCGCTAAGCACAAACTTTTGTCAACCGGGAAAAAACGACACGGTAGCATTTCAGCCGATAATTATTTTCCAGCCATTTGCTTCAATTGTGTTAATTCCTTCATTCATTATGATGGACTCATCTACACACAATTTATTTTATAACTTCGGTCGTTTCGACTTCGCTAAACGACCGCCTCGTCAAGTTTCTTTTTCGGTAAATTTGCTACACTGTCAAAAAAACGTAAAAACCTGATCCAAAAAAAAGGACCATGATTGGGTGCTAATTCCAGGATTAGGCTTTCACGGTCTTACAAAGAATACTGTTATTTATCACACAAAGCTCAAAATTTAAAGAAAAAAATGTCATTGCGAAAAATTTTCGGCCAAAGCAGCTCAGCATTGAAAAAAAGAACCAGACTGCTTTGACTGCGCTCAGAAGCTGTGAAAAAATTGATTGTTCAAGAATGTACTAACTCCTAAAGTTTCCTTAGACAACATTTATGATATATTTCACCTGAAATTTTTCAAATATTTCACACCTTCTCAGCGCTAATGCTTCATTGCCTTCGCAATGACCTTCAAAGTTTGATTTCAATACTTAAGTTAGGTTATTTAAGCATTACCCTGACGAATATGCAGGATTTATTTCCCGTTTTATCGGCAATTTCAAGGAATAGGCCGGGTTTTTTGAGTGCTGTAAATTTTTGAGCTTCGTAGTTTTCAGTAATGTGATCGGAAATAATTTGAGGGACCGAGTCAAGTTCACAAATTCCGATTTTCAGTGTCTTGTCATCGATTTGATCGTTGTCGGTCGAAATCGATTTAACGGTGACTTTTGTTTTGGCAGGAATAAAAGCCGTGGCATCGGTTTCAGGAAGAACCATTTTTTGCCCGAGGGGTATATCGATAACGTTTTTATTGACATCCTGGCCGTCTTTGGAAAAAAGAGCTCCTTTATAAATGACATTAGCTGTTTTTGGCAATGGAAATTTGTTAGGAGGCTCTTCAACGCTCCAGATTTGGCCGGAAATACCGTTGTCAAGAGTTATTTCCATTCCTGGGCAAGGGGGAGTAATGTCGATAACGCGAGTAGGAGCCGATTTAGAAGCTGTAGCATATATTCTTCGGTATTGGCCAGGTGATTCTTCGTAACGAAGTGGTCGGCTCAAAAAGACAGAAACTGCTCCCGCAACTGTTGGATCAAGTGGAATTACCTGAATTTGATTTGGTGGTAAACCCTCGGTGGCAGAAGCGTGGGTGGATTTGTTTTTTGTGACATCATCGAAATACCAGTTGATAGATGTGACACCTGCCCACTGAGCATTTGTAAGCGGATTGCCTTGGTATTCAGTGGGGGGATTATCTCCAAAAATATCAGACTGTGCAGAAAACACAACACCCATGTCTTCAGTAAGCGTTGCAGGAACCGGAGAACCATCGGGAAGAGAAATTTGCACGGAGAATTGAGGTGCAGGGAAAGGCGGAGTTGGTGGAATATCAACCCCGTCCAGCCAATGTCCCTTTCCCTGTGATGGTTGGGTTTGGGTGCCCGAAGCGTTATTATCTTGAGGAGATGCAGTTGGTTCTTGTGCGACGAGTGAAACGGCAAAAAAAAGTGTAACTATTAAAAGGCACCACTTCTTCATTCCGTCTTTCCTCCCTCAAGAGAAGTTTTGGTGTTCACTACATATAGAGGAACATGGATTTTGGAGACGTTACCAGCTTCATCTTGGCCTTGTACTACGAATACATAATCAGGTTGATCGGTATAGTTGTCTCGTGGATAGTTTGGAACTCTGAATAGATAAGCATTGTCGGTTTTGTCAACTTTGTCACCATTGGCTTTTTCAATCCAGCATTCGGCTCCATCACGGTTGTAAGTGCCGTTATCAGTCATTTGGGCAGCAACCAGGAATGGAATGTTTCTTCTTACATATACTCCTGGTACTGTGTCTTTGGTGACTTCGACAACTCGGGTTTGGTCTTCTTCGTTGAGGACTGCCATCTTAACCAAACCTGACGGGGAAACTATCATTTTTCCGTCTTTGTCAAAGAGAGCGCCTTTTAGAGCAACCATTGATGTTTTTGATTTTGGTTTAGCGTTCTTTGGGCATTCGAAAAGAGCCATTAAACTGGCATCTTTAAGGCTTCCTTTAAGGTCAGTTCCTGGGTCGAATGTTCCGCTGGCTTCAAGCATCTGTTTTTTGAGTTCTTCTTTAAGCGTTGCTTCACAATCAGCAAGATTTGTTGAACCGGCCCCCTCCTGGAAAACGGCCCACAGATTAGGAGAAGTGCAGTCATGAGAAATTACGGTGAGGGTTTGATTTGTGTTCACGCGTTGAGAAGCTGCTGCACCTGTTCCGGTGGACGCTGCTGCGCCTGTTCCAGCTGTTGCTGCTGCACCTGTTCCGGTTGAGGCTGCTGCGCCTGTTCCAGCTGTTGCTGCCGCACCTGTTCCGGTTGAGGCTGCTGCGCCTGTGCCGGCTGTCGCTGCTGCGCCTGTTCCAGAGGTGGCTCCTCCGCCACTGCCGGTGGTGCTAAAGGCCGCACCGCTATCGGAACCTGATGTGTCGCTCGAGCCTCCTGATACTTCTCTAGAACCGTTATTGTGAATTCTATATGTTCCTGGATCTGCAAAATTACTGTCATTTGTGGCTTGATTAGTGTTCTGATTTCCCAAGGCAGCTAACGTTCCATCAGCATTTTCCTTTTCAGTGTTCCAGTTGATGGTTGGTGCTCCCTTATATTGGGAACCACTTGTGCTTCCGGGCAAAGTTGAGGCATCATCTTGATAGAGCACACTGTGTTCCTGAATTTTGTAATTCCCATCTTCTAGTACATGAACAGTTCCTTGATCTGTGTTTCCTCCTCGGAATTTAGCTGGAAGTGCATCATTTACCGCCATATTCATCGGTGGATTCGTGATTGCACTGGGTGTCGTTCCGGAAGTTGAAGTTGAAGGAGTTGCGGAGAACAAAATCCCGACAAAAACCAGCAAGAATAAAACAAAAACCCCATTTCTTAGCATACCCTTACCTCCCCAAATTATTGTTTCACAGTAAAACTATTTTAGACCTCTATTATTATTTTTGCATAAAATTGTATAAAGTTACAATATTTTTTTTAAAGTACGCAAATTTTTACCATCCAAGCAATTATCTATATTACGTTTGAAACTATCTATTCGTTACATTCTGATCAATAATTTCTTTTTCTGGTTAAAAATAACAATTTCTTTATATAATGATGTAATCTCTTCGGTGTGTTAGCACTAAATGCCTACTACCATCAAGGTTTGTGATAAGGTTCGTTGAAAAGAATTGTGACAGCTCGATAAATCTGTTCCGAAAAAACCAGTAGAGCTAGTTGATGATTCAGCGTAAATCTTGAAAGAGCCAAAGAAAATTTGGCTTTCTTTTTTACTTCAGGAGATAGACCTGCGGCTTCTCCAAGGCAGAAAATCAAGGAAGAGACTCCTGAGGTGACTTTTTCAGAAACCCATTGGGAAAATTGGATTGAATCAAATTCAACGCCGAATTCATCAAGGGTGATCACCATTTCATGATTTTTTATTCGCTTTTCCATTTCATTTGAGTCTCGACATGAAACCACCTCAACACTAAATCGGCCCCTGAGTCTTTGGAGATATTGTTCAATCAAGACTTTGAAGGGTTTTTCCGAGATTTTTCCTATAATTAAAATTTCAACTTTCATTAAAAAAAATCCTCACCCATCAATGCTGATAAGGATTCTTGAAAATGTTTAATTCGTCGAATGCGGGATTTATTTTTTAAAATATTTTTTTGAGCCCCTATTGAAATCATCTGAGTGGGCTTATTTTGAAGGGCGACGGTGATAATCGTTTCTCGTAGGTGCTCAATGTTTCTGATCAATTCCAGATTTTCAAGAACCAACTCAGGTGTGTTCGATTCCTGACTAAGATGAACAAGTATGAGGTTCTTGAGAGATTTTTTTAGACGAGTTAATATTCCACGTGTTCCAGAATTGGCCAGATGCCCAAGTGGACCACGAATTCTCGATTTCAACCATGCGGGATAAGAACATTTGGATAGCATGTCTTCATCGTAGTTGCTTTCAAGGCAAAGAATGTCGCAATCAGAAAGATTTCTAAGGATTTCTGTTGTCAGATGGCCAATGTCGGTTGCGATTCCGAGAATGATTCCATTTCGTTCGATCCTGATTCCGATGGGTTCTGGGCTGTCATGTGGAACAGAAAAAGGCCAGATTCGGGTTCCTTCAAATTCAAATTCCTTACCTGAGCGCAAAAAAACTGCTTGGGGGATATCCAGACCTTTTTCAGTTAAAGCTTTGAAAGTCCCTTTGGAGGTAATTATAGGGATACTGACTTTTTTCAAAATGTTAGCCAATCCGCAAGTATGATCCCCATGTTCATGCGTCAGGAAAATTCCACCTAGGTTTTCAAAAGAAAACCCTTCATGCCTAAGCGCCTCTTCAATTCGTTTTTTGCTCAGACCGGCATCTAAAAGGAAGGGACGTCTTCCCAGCATTATCAGGGCTGAGTTTCCCCGACTTCCACTTCCGATGTATTTAATTGAAAGCAATTTTTTCCTACTTAAAAATACTGAAATTAGTGCAACCCCAACATAAAGGGCAAATCCGTTAGAAATTAGGTTCCTTCATTATCAATGCAAATTTGCCCAGCCTCGTTCCTTGCGCAAATCTTTCACAAAAAAATGTAATTTCGAATTAAAAAGAAGCTACGAGTTTGATTAACCTAATTTTCCGCTTATTTAATAACTAGGCACCTCTTAACAAACATTATTCCTATGTTTGCAAACATTTTGCCTCAAAACGCATAATTGCAATTGTAACTATGGAAAATTTTCACCAAAAGTTGATAAAACCTAACTTAATCATTCATAGTAATAATTTTTCCGGAAAATTAGGATTAAAGTAAAAATTGGATACTTTTCGAAGCGAATAAATTCTTGTCAACAAGCTAAAGTGGGAAAAAAAATGTGTTGTTACGGAACCCTGGATGGTATCACACCTCTGAGGTTTTTAAAAGCTTTTGGTAATTTGGAAGCTATTTCACTTACAGTCATTGAATCTGCCCCAATTTCTTCACGAGCGATGGAAGCCGCTTCGGAATGGAGAAAGGTGCCAACGATCGTTGCAGTTTGGGAAGAAAGCCCCTGGGTCATTAGTCCTCCGATTAATCCAGCGAGCAGATCACCGCTTCCACCTCTGGCGAGTCCGGAATTAGGGCGGGAACAAAGTATAATTCTGCTGTCCGGAAAAGCGATAACTGTTGTGGCCCCCTTTAATACCAATCGGCAAGGGAATTTGGAAACAAACTCCCGTGCAATTTGAACTGGGTCTTCCAATATTGCTGAAATGTTTTTACCAGTCAGCTTCGCCATTTCGCCGGGGTGCGGAGTTATAATCAGTTCCCCTTTGAAATCCGAAAAAATTGAAGGATCTTCAATTGCGTTCAGTGCATCGGCATCCAAAAGCAATGGGCCGCACCAATTTTTGAGAAGAGCTGTTACGGAACAACGCCTTTTGCCACCGCCACCCCAGCCGGGGCCGGCGACTATAGCTCTATAACGTCCCGAAAGATCGTTGACATGGTTCTCATTGATCGCAAATCCTTCCCGATCACTCGGAAAAGACTTGATAATTGTTTCGGGCAAAATATCACAAAGGAATTTTTCTGAAATGGCTTCGGGGATTCCGAGGGTTACCAGGCCGGCACCGGATCTTAAGGCACCATATGTACAAAGTACTCCGGCACCATGATAGTTTGTGGACCCAGCTAAAATGAGAAGATGGCCAAATGCCCCTTTGTGAGAAAAATCCGATCTTGCAGGCAGCAAGGAAGATGCCATTTGAGTCGTCAAAAGAAAAGTGCTTCCGGAAATTGATTCTGTCGAAACGTTGGGAATTCCTATGTCTCCGATCCAGACTTCTCCGGTAAATTCGCATCCGGGGTAAAGATACAACCCAACTTTTGGCAACCCAAACGTGACTGTGACATCAGCTCGAATAGACGGTTGGGAGACATGTCCGGTTGTAGCGCAAATTCCGGAAGGGATATCCAGAGAAACCACTTTTGCTCTTGACTCATTGATAATTTCAACCGCTTCACAGGCTATCCCCTGAATCTGCCCTGAAAATCCCGTGCCAAAAATGGCGTCAATGACAATGTTTGAAAATTCCAATGCAACACGAAGTTCGTCCAGGTCTTCCTGTGTGGTAACAAAAATTGGATTAAAGCCACTTTTTTGGAGAATTTTCAGATTTGTTTTTGCATCTATAGATAGTGCATCCGGTTCAGACAAAACGAAAACATCAAGAGCAACGCGATTATTGAAAAGGTGTCGGGCGATAACCAATCCATCCCCTCCGTTGTTTCCCTTTCCGCAAACAATCGTAAAGCGTTTGTCCTGAAGACCTGAAAACGCTTTTTCAATAGTCATAAGAGTTTTCAACCCAGCATTTTCCATTAACACTAGGCTGGGAATTCCCATTATTTCTATCGCATGATGGTCGATTTCACGCATTTCCGAAGCCACAACCAGACGCATTTTATTCCTCTTTTCGATATCCTCTGGGATCAGCACATCCCTAAATTGCAATTAAAAACACTTTGGAAAATAAATGTTGCTCTTTTTTCCCCGAAACTGACATTGTGAACAGCTTTTTTTCCATCAAATTTGAAAAAAACTTCAAAAAGCGGTAATAGCCCATTAAATGTTGTTTTGCTCCAACAAAAACCGCTACCACCGCTTATTGAACGGAGCGCTTTAGATTTCATTCATCATCATCTTCGACTTCTACATCTGAGTTAGGATCTTTCTCCGCTTTTTTCAAGTCCTTCGTCTCGTCGGTTTTCTTCTCCGAGTCGCTCTTTTCAGCTTTATCTTTATCATCCTTATCTGATTTCTTTTGGTCATCAGAGCTATTCTCCACTGGATGCTTAGTTTCACCCGAGAATTTCAGATTTCCTCGCTCTTTAATAATTTTAGCGATGCCTTCGAGGTTTTTTATTGGAAATTTCATCGATAATTTTACAGCTGTTTCTGAAGATTCAATCTTTGTAGTGTTTAAAATTTGCCCGACATCGGGGAGCGCGCCTGCACTTAGCTTGCCTAAAGCGAGAAATCCATTCAATGATGTTGAAAGGTTTTCGAGGCATTCCTTGCCTTCAATCTCCGCAGCAGCGTTCAATGCAAAATCTTCTTGAAAATTTACGGAGAGAAAAACAGCTGAAACGGAAGCTAGTGGAGCCGTTTGAGGAGTTGATGCCGCTAATTTGCTGAGTTGAGAAGGAATGATTCCGACACCCCACACCAATGCCCCGGTATCAGTTTTTTTAAGTAACCCATTGATCTTGGAATCATTTTCAGCAGGTGGTTTATTTTTCATCTGCGCCACAGAAGCAGCAACTGAAGCTGTTCCGAAGAATAGTGTGGAATCGTCTAGTACCAGTAATACTTCCCTGCGGTTTTTTTCCTCGCTCAGACAATCCATTCCCTCAAAAGTTCCCAAAACATGGACTCCGCTTTCCTTTTGTATATCGCGAATTTCTCCCAAAAATTTGGTTAAGTTCATTGTGGTTTTTAAAAGAACTCCAAAGTCAGGAGCCTTGGAAGGTTTAAAATCTTTTCCGATTCCAAAAACTGAAATTTCATCAATTTGCTTGAGAAAGTCCGTTCCGATAAGTGCACCCAGAATGGCAGGGCCTTTCTTGTCAGCCGGAAGTTGCTGCAAAAGACCTTTGAAAATTTCCTTCCTTAGAAGGTCGATTCCAAGGAACTTTCCAACTTTGATGTTGAGCACAATTGCAGCATCAGGAGGGGTCAATCCAGCTAGATCAGCTCCGATCAAAGGAAGAGAAGCAGAAAAAATCGAAAAAGAAAAAATTAAAATAAATAGTTTTTTCAAATTAGCCTCCACATATTTTCGAAAAACTTGTCTTTGTCAAAAATAGACCATCATTTGGTAGCATATCCCCAAAAATCCTTCAAGTCTTTTTGGCCAGTTTTTTGACAAGGACTGGAATCCGGCGATTACTTCTCTAAGAGCACCTGGAATATTATGGGACTGAAAAGAAAAAAGTGGCACCGACATTTTCTTCCCCTAGCGCCCAAATTTTGCCACAATGTTTCTGAATGATTTTTTGCGAAATGAACAGTCCAAGACCGATTCCATCAAAATCCAACCTGGAATGAAGGCGTTGGAACGCTCCAAACAGCTTATCTCCGAATTTCAAATCAAATCCGGCGCCGTTATCCTTGACAAAAAAGATTTTTCCTTCTTTCATGTCGGCAGAACCAACTTCTATCAGACTTTTCTCTTTTTTTGAACTGTATTTCCAGGCGTTACTGATAAGGTTGGTCATTACAACTTTCATCAATTCCAGATCAGCAAATATTTCCATATCTGAAGCAATCTTCATTTCCATCGATCTTGATGGGTCAGCCTCTTTTAAATTTGTACAAATTTCTTCGATCATCAGACTTAAATTGAAGCTGGTTTTTTTTAGACCGCTATTTGAAATAAAGGCAAATCTCAGTAAGGTGCTCACCAATTCTTCCATTCGGTTGCAACCATTGATGATTTTATCGAGATTATCCCGAGCTTCTATCGGAATTAAGTCTGAAATATCTTCAATAAGAATCTTGGAAACTCCTGAAACTGTTCTCAAGGGAGCTCGCAAATCGTGCGATACAGCCAAACAAAATGATTCAAGGTTACGGTTTTTTTCCTGAAGTTCTTTGTGGGCAGTTTGAAAAGCTAAATGGTTCTTTACGCGTGTTTTGACGATTGCAGGGCTGATGGGCTTGGAAATGTAGTCAACTGCTCCGATTTCGAGTCCGCGGGTCTCGTCAACCTCTTCTGAAAGTGCTGTAACAAAAATAATAGGGATGTTTTTCAATCGCTCGTCTTTCTTAAAACGTTCACAAGTTTCGAATCCATCCATTTTTGGCATCATTACATCTAAGAGGATTAAATCCGGATTTTCTTGGGAAGCTAAATCTATGCCCTGTTGTCCACTAGTAGCAAAGGTAATTTCGTAATCATTTTCCAAAAGTGTTGCTAGTACCTGGATGTTTTCCAACAAATCATCAATTATTAGAATATGTTCACGTGATTTACTCATTTTTTCTCACCTTCAATTTCTACTCCCATCTTATTGGCTAATTTGGCTAATAATTGCAAAGAATTTGCAAAATCCAGGTTTACTGTGAAATGTTCGATGGAAAGTATTTCTTTTTCAAATTCAGTTTCTGCAAGCACATTGCAGATTTCTTCAACAATCTTTTTTGAAGAAAAGCTATTTTTTCTCAGAGCTCTATTAAATTTCAAAAATAAATCAGAAATTAGAACTTTATCTATTTCTTCAGATTTTTTTTGGGGAATTTTCTGACTTTCAGTTTTGGAATCCTCCAAAAGGCTTATAGAATCTACTACATCAGAAAAATCCTTTTTAAATCTCAAAAGAATGCTTTTGAAATCTTGCTTGTCCTGATTTTTTAATGTTTTTTCAAATTCTTTTATTGTCTGGTAAAGAGTAAACGCTGAGATATTCCCGACCACACCTTTCAAGGCATGTAATATCCTGGTCGCCTCAGTAAAATTATTCTTTTCAAGCGCTTCCTGAATATTTTGAGGTGCATTTAAATAGCTGGAGCGAAAATCGATCAATATTTTTTTGAATAAACGTGTGTTACCCCTTATCCGGCTGAGTGCTTCTTCAAGATTTATGACGCTTAAAATCGAAGAAAATCCGACTCTGTCAGGAAGAGGTTTTACCTCTCCATGTTTTTTAGACATTCCATTTTGCAAACGGCCGTTCGGCTGAACCCATTTATTTAGGACCCGGAACAGGGTTTTTGGAACGATGGGCTTTGAAAGATAATCGTCCATTCCTTCTTCGAAGCACTTTTCCCGTTCCTCCTGAAAAGCATGAGCGGTCAGCGCGGCGATTGGAAGTTTCGGATGAGTGGATTTGATTAATTTTGCAGCTTCGTGGCCCCCCATCATCGGCATTTGAAGGTCCATGAAAACAATGTCAAATTGCATTGTTGGACTTTGACATTTTGTAACTGCTTCCAGTCCGTTCTCAGCAACTTCTACCTCCATGCCGACACCTTCCAGAAAGCCTTTTGCAACTTCCTGGTTGATCTTATTGTCTTCCACTACCAAGGCTTTTCTTCCTTTAAAATAATTTTCCCCACCTTGATAGTCGTTATGAAAATTGATTTCCGGTTTGGACGCTATCCCGTCTCCAAAGAGATTCATAATAGAATCAAGCAACGTAGAAGGTTTAACTGGTTTTATCAGAACGGCGTCAACCTGGGTGTTATTTAAATCATTGGCTATTTCTTCATTTCCATAAGCTGTAACCATCACCACGCGTGGTTGTTCAGTTGGAGCCACTTCTTTTCTGATAACTTTTAAGGTCTCAAAACCATCTAATTCCGGCATGCGCCAATCCAACAGAACCAATTTGTAAGGAGATTCCTCGGCGGATGAGGAGAACTTTTTTAATTCTTCTATCGCCTCAGAACCGCTGGAGACAGCGTTGACATTCAGGGAAAATGACTCTAATTGGGACTTCAATATTTCGCGACAACTCGGGTTGTCATCCACTACTAGTACTCGCATACCTTGTAGAGTTGTAGGAAATTTTTCATTTGGATGGCTCTTCTTGGCTTGAAAAACGAAATCTGCTGTGAAGGAAAATTTGCTTCCTTTGCCTGGAGTACTTTCAACCTGAATTTTTCCACCCATTTTCTCAACAAGAGCCTTGGAAATGGCAAGTCCCAGGCCTGTTCCGCCAAATTTCCTTGTGGTTGAACTATCAACTTGGTTGAAAGACTGGAAGAGTTGGGAAATTTGCTCCGAAGTCATGCCTATTCCTGTATCTTGGACGGCGAAAAGAAGGGATATGATGCCTTCCTGAGTATTTTCCCGGATACATCTTACAGAGATGATTATCTCCCCGGTTTGAGTAAATTTGACAGCATTGCTGACTAGATTAATTAATATTTGTCCAAGTCGAAGCGGGTCCCCTAAAACGCGTATTGGCAAACAGGGTTCAAGATCAAACAGGACTTCCAGCCCCTTCTGGGTGGCTTGAAATCCTATTATATTTGCAACACCATCAAGTACTTCATCGAGTAAAAATTCAACTGATTCAAGTTCCATCTTGCCGGCTTCAATTTTTGAAAAATCAAGAATATCATTGATTATGGTTAATAAGGAATTTCCTGAAAATAGTATCTTCTCTAGATAGTGTCTTTGTTTCGGATTGGTCTCGGATTTCAGCGCAAGATGACTCATTCCAAGAATAGCATTCATCGGAGTGCGAATTTCATGGCTCATGTTCGCAAGAAATTGGCTTTTGGCAACACTTGCACACTCCGCTTTTTCTTTTAACACCTTTTCTTTTGAAAGGGAGTTTTCCAGCAAAAGATTTGCTTCTTTTAACATTTCGGACTGTTTTGTAACCTGTTGGGAAAGAATCTCGCGGGTGGTAATTTCCTTCTCAAGATTTGAAACTGAAATCTTAAGATTTTCTGTCATTTGATTGAAAGAAGAAGCCAATTCACCTATCTCATCTTTTGAATTCACATCGACTTTCATCAGAAGATTTCCTTTGCTGACTTCCAATACTGCATTTCTCAATGCAGACAAGGGTTTAGACAGGAATAAAGAAAAAACAGTTGCGACAACAATTGCAATCAAAAAGCCGGTTATTCCGATTAAAAGCCATTTTTCTCTTAACAAAATGACTGGAGCAAATATTGAATGAGTTGGAACATGGATGAAGATTCTCCAATCATTTCCTGGAAAGCTTCGATATCCCTGTTCTTTACAGAAAAACAAAATGGAGTTTTCCTCACCAGGGTCAGCATGATTTTCTATAGAACAAAACATTTCCTCTTTATGTTTTTTCAGGAGTTCCCATTCGGGGGGAATTTCTTTTAAAATTCCTTTTCGGTTATGATTGGAATACAATAAAAGGCCGTTTTCATTTACCAAATCAATTAATATTGATTCAAACTCGGTTTTTTCGAAGGTGTTACTCTCAATAATTTCATTCAGTTTATCCGCAGCCATTCTGGCAATAACTATACCAAGAGGCTTATTGTGGCAGTCTTTAACTGGTGCAGAAAAATGAATAACCGGTAGCTTCAGGTCCGGGTCAATTTGAACATTGGCCGCAATGCTTGGTTCCCCCTGAAGGGCTGCCGCAAGGTCTGGAGTCATCGGGCATTGAATTCCTAATCCAACGCCAGTGGTATCAGCTATTCTGGTTAACTTCAAATCGAAGAAAGAAAGGGAAAAGTAACTATTTAAATTATCTCTGAATAAAAATAATCTTTTGGTAATTTGAAGAGGGGTAGAATCTGTGGCAGTGAGGATTGAATCAACCGAAATGGTTTTAATATCTCCCATTCTGTCGAAAAAGTTACGGTCTATTTTATCCAGAGTTCCAATTCCGAGATGCTGAAGATTGTTCTTGGCCAAACTTTTCAGAGTTTCAACGTTGGAAGTCCAGGTAAGATAAAAAATTCCCCCTGCAAAAAAAAGCCCCGTAGCTATCATGGAAAGGGCAAATTTGCCCAGAAACTTCATTTGTTACTCAACGCTTTAATAAATTTTGCTTCAATAAAATCTTTAACATCCGGAATTTTAGAAAGTTGCCCTTGCTTTTTGTAAAAATCAACCATCTTGGTTCCTGTGTAAAACAATGAAGGCCTGCTGGTTGTTGAACTCCCAGTGTCTGTTATAATTTCCAGATTTTCTTGCAAATCGGGAAGATGTGATCCTTCGAATCCAGCTATGGTTTCTTCAGTAGTCATCTCCATTTTATCGGCCATTATTTTTATTGATTCGTCTCGATTTTTTTTCACATATTCCCTGGCTTCGACCAGCGACTTAACAATAGCCTGAATTTCGTCAGACCGCTCATCGATGGCTTTTTTGGAAAAAAATAGGACATCTGTTACGATTCCAGGCTGATCACCGGCTTGTGCGAGAACCTTATAGCCTTTTTTCTTGGCTCGGGTTACTTCTGGTTCCCAGACATGGCCGGCATCTATTTTTTTCTCATCTAGGGCTTTCACGACTTCATCGGCGGGAACATTTTTAAATTTTACTTTGCCTTCTTCCAAACCTGCTTTCAGAAGCGCGTTCTGGACAAAAAAATGTGAGAAGCTATTGAATTCTTCGACTGAAACTGTTTTTCCGTCAAGTTCGGAAAGAGATTTAAGTTCCGGTTGGCCGACTATAGCGTCTGCTGAAATTGAGTAATCCATAACATACACTACTCGGGATTCTGCACCTCTTGAACGAAAAAGAAAGATACTTCCATATGAATGAAGGATTGCATCAACTTCACCATTGGCGAATATATCCAAAGTCTCAGGGGATGATTTTTTGAATACTAACTCAACCTCAACATTGTTTTTCTTGAAAATGTCTTTTTCCTGTGCGATGTAGGCATCCCCAAATGGCGCCCAGGTAGTTATTGCAATTTTAAGCGGCTTCTTTTCGGCGGGTTTTTCGCCACAACCGGAGATTCCAAATAGAAAGATTAAAAGAAAGATAATCAACAAAGCTTTAAATTTTTTCATAATTCCTTCCTCTCGTGTGAGCCTTTGGACTAATTTTAAATAAACGAAATTCAGCTAACCGCTTCTTTCCAAGTAAAAAAGGATTTTAAACTAGAGAGTGCTTGAGAATAAGATAATTTAATTAAGGTGTTTTTTCAAGCATTTTAAACAATTTCCATAGCGCCAAGTCAAGTACAGGTGCTTGATTTGATAGAAATTAGCTATTTTGGCCCCAAAGTAACATGTCCTATATCGAATGTAAAATGTCGCTATTAGGCTGAAATCCAGCTGAAATCCGGCAATTTTGGAAATCTCAGCGATGCACCAGAATTCTATAATCTCCGCAGCGGCTTTGAAGTTTATACTCACGCTCGATAAAGCGCTCTATCAACTGCTTTTCTTTAGGAGGGGGGGTATAGTTCAGAAATGTTCCCTTGAGCCAGGTTGCATCCATTGAAGAGTTGAAAAGAATGTAATGTGCTTTTTTTCGTTCAAGAGTACTAATCGCCTCATTAATTTGTTCATCAGTGTGAAAACCATAGGTTAGCACACTATAACGCGTCGGATTCTTCACGTTCCCTAAAAAGTACAACATTGGGGAGTAAGGGTATATAAAAACTTCTTCATTTTCCTTGCAATTTTTCAGAAGGAAATCCAGGATTGGTTCAACTTTACTTGTACGTATGATTCCTTGCCTCGAATTTACTTTGTGTGTAACTGAAAATGCGGGTAATGCGTTAAAGAACCCACAGAGCAATGCTGAGGAGATAAGGAAAATTTTTATGGCCTTCAATGATTTCGGAAACACTTCTCTCAATGAACTTAAAAGATAGCATATAGCGGTAAACAAGAGAGGAGCAGCGAAAAGAATATGAAAATAATCTCTGCGTTGCATTTCTGATGCCCAGAGTTCCGCTCCGAGAATAAGGCAGGCCAGAAAATTCCAGTTAGTTAGCGTTCCTGATTTTGCGTATCGATAGTTGATGAAAATAAGGAGCAGGCAAAGCAGGGGAAGCGCTGAAAGAAAAATTAGAGGGGAAATGATAATTCCGGTAAACATTTCTGCCAAGGGAGTTGGAAACAAAATTGATGCGATGTCCAACCAGAACGGTACTAGAAATTCCCAGAAAGCGAACCCATACGGAACCTTATTAAGATGGTTATAATTAGTGATTGGAAACTCCACCAGGTTGAAAATAAGATCGGAGAGCCCGTTATTAAGAAAGAAGTATACGCCTATGAAAATCCCTACGAGGGCAAATCCACCGAAAAGGCTCGCAACGCTGATTAAGTTTTTACGCATGTTTTGTTTTGATCTAAACCATATAATTACAAGTACAAATAGTTCGGAATGAAGTAGAATCGGGCCTTTTTGTTGCATGAATGCCCCCGTAAGGGCAGTTGTTATTCCTACAAGAAAAAAATGCACGGATTTTCCACTCTCAATCGCCCGAAGGAACAAAAAAGTTGTAAGAAAGGTGAACAAATTGCTGTCCCAGTGATGACTGGCACAGACCCAAAAAGGTATTCCAAATATCAGGGCATATAAAGCAGGCAGGTAATTAAAATCGAAAATTTGTAGTTCGGAATTAATCTTTTGAAAATCCTTTTTTTTCAAGTTGTTCTCATTATCTTCATTTATGGGGAGCGAGCTGAAAAGTTTGCGTGAAATAGTATCAATAAGAATAACACTAAGGATTCCTGTTAGTAGAAGTGAAATACGAACAGTTTTGAAGCTTATTCCGAGGAGCTTGAACCAGCCTGCCAGCAAATAGAAAGAGCCGGGAGCAATGCATTCGAAAAAATCTCTATAGGGGATTTCCCCTTCAACAATGCGTTTAGCACCACAAACAATAATTCCTTCGTCATAGACCGGAAAAAGGACGCGCAGAAAAAGAACTAAATATGCTGCCGAAAGAAATGCCAGCAAAAGTGTTCGTGTCCACCTTTGAGATTTCTTCATGTTGTCTTCAATGTTGGCAGTTTAATTGTAAAAAGATTCAATTTCTTTAACTACACTTTCAATCATTTCGCTTGTTATTTCGTAAAATAAAGGAAGTCTGATGAGTCGTTCGGATATTTCCTCGGTGACTCGTAAACTTCCGTTTGGACGCCCAAATTTTTGCCCTGCCGGTGATGAATGAAGAGGGACATAATGAAAAACGCCATTTATTCCTGACTTTCGAAGATGATCCAACAATCTGGTGCGTTCATCAAGTGAAGAAGTAATAATGTAAAAAATATGTCCATTGCTTGTAGGAAAATCATCGATAGGAGGAATTCTTATCTTTCCTGTGGAAGCAAGTGGTTTCAATAGTTCGTGATAAAGTTGAAATGATCTTGTTCTTGCCAAAGTAATTTTTTCAGAGTTCTCCAGTTGAGCAAAAAGGAATGCACCGATTAGTTCACTTGGCAGGTAAGAAGAGCCAATGTCAACCCAGGTATATTTATCTACATCACCCCTAAAGAATTTCTCGCGATTGGTTCCTTTTTCACGAATTATTTCAGCGCGTTCTATCAGTTTTTCGTCGTTAATAAGAATAGCGCCGCCTTCACCACTGATAATATTTTTTGTTTCGTGGAAGCTCAGGCAGCCCAAGTGTCCGATTGTTCCAAGAGATTTTCCTTTGTATTGAGATAATAGTCCCTGGGCAGCATCTTCAACGATTAAAAGTCCATTTTCTGATGCTATTTTTGAAAGTTTCCCCATATCACACGGAACGCCCGCATAATGGACTGGTACTATTACTTTTGTTCGTGAGGTTATTGCCCTTGAGACCAGATTTTCATCAAGGTTTAAGGTGTCAGAGCGAATGTCTACAAAAACCGGCACTCCACCGCGAAGAACGAAGGCGTTTGCAGTAGAAACGAATGTGAAAGATGGCATGATGATTTCGTCGCCTGGCTTGATATCACAGAGAATTGCCGCTATTTCAAGGGCTGCGGTACATGAATGAGTCAGAAGAGCTTTGGGGGTATTCAATCTTGTTTCCAGCCAATTCTGACACAACTTGGAAAATTTGCCGTCTCCTGACAAGTGTCCTTCGATAACAGCCTGGGATATGTAATAAAGCTCTCGTCCAACGATAAAAGGTTTATTGAAAGGAATATTGGGACTCATAAGCTTGCAAACTCCTGGTACTTATTGAAAATGTATAGCGACCATTTCTTTCCTGAAAATTGTAATACGTTAACCCAAATTAGTAAAATTATTTTCTTGTAACACTTTCAAGCAAAAACTATTACTCAGCTACAGTTGAAACTGTGGTATCCCAGATAATCGCCTTTTTTAGAGTGATTTCGACTCCGCTCTGAAGATGTGAAAAATTCCAAAAATCGGAAGAAAATCCTAGTGTAAAATATCACAAACGTTTGTTAGCGGTTTTTTTGTGTTGTACTTTCATGAATAGCCCTAATATTTCACACCTTCTTAGTCATTGGGCAGTTAAATTGCTGGTCGTTGAGCGGAGTCGAAACGACCTTTGTGGCCGACGTGTAAACTCCTCTTTGATTGTTGCAAGCCTATCCTTTAATGACCCCTAGAGGTCGTAATTTTACCAATGGCTCAATAAGGTCGAGCTGATTTTCAATGACTCTGTCTATGTTTTTATATGCCTGTGGAGCTTCACCGAAATCGTATTCGATTCCTTTGGCTTTTCTTTGTTTTGCTGAGTGGTTTTTGTGCCAGCGGTCGAATACAATTCCTTGCATCGCCTGGTTGCATTCTTCAATTTTTAGCTGTCGACTGGCTTCAGTGCGGCCCATTCTTCGTCCTGCGCCGTGTGAACATGATTGGAAGGAATCGGGGTTCCCAAACCCTCGAACTATATATGAGGAGGTTCCCATGCTCCCTGGTATGATTCCAAGTTCATGCTTTTTTGCTGAAGTTGCTCCCTTGCGATGAACCCACAAATTTTGCCCAAAATGATTTTCAAGGGAAGCATAGTTGTGATGAATATTTATTTCTTCAGTGAACTGTACATCTAAAATATACTCAGAGATGACGCTTTTAAAGATGGCCATCATTCTTTTGCGGTTCTCTAAAGCGTAAGCAAGAGCAAACTTCATATCCCTTATATATGCTTGTCCTTCTTTCGAATCGAAAGGAAGAAATGCAAGATCAGCTGATGGAAGCTCTGTGTGCCAAGTGTCGTTAAGAGATTTTGCAAGTTTGTGATAAAAACTGGCGATACGATATCCTAGATTCCTGGAACCTGAATGGAGCATCAACCAGACAATATCTTCTGTGCTGGCTTGAATCTCGATAAAGTGATTTCCGCCCCCTAAAGTTCCAAGGTTTTTTCTATCGTGGTTAAGACCGGAAGAGTCTAACCAACCGGGTTTATCGCCGGAAATTGATTCTTCGTAGGAAGCAAATCCATCCCATTCCTGCTGATTTTTATGGCTGTTTCCTTCGCCAACCGGGATTTGCTGCTTAATGGCTTCCAAAATAGCCCTGATGTTTTTGGCATCCTTTAACTGATCTACCGCTGCGGTAGTTCTTACTGCCCCCATTCCGCAGCCAATGTCGACTCCAACCGCGTTTGGAATAATGCTATTCCTGCAGGCAATCACGCCGCCGATTGGCATACCATAACCAACGTGGCAATCAGGCATGAGCGCAACATGAAAAGCAACTGCAGGATGGGCGGCAAGATTTGCTGCTTGCGACAAAGCTTCCGGTTCCAGGTCAGGGCACCAGGACTTGATCGGAACCCGTGCCTCTTTTGAAATACTGGTTTTATCTTTTATCCATTCCATAATTATCCTCCGGAAAAATTATATTTTGGAAATTCTAACTTCCCAGATTTCGCCGGAAAGTTTTTCGCAGGAGATTTCTACGCTCAAAAACTTTTTGATAATCTCAATGTTAGTAATAGTGTGCTGTGTTGAATGGAGAGTTGTAAAGCAGCCTCCGCCTGCCAGCGCCATTGGAATAAGGAGTTGATCTGACATGTGTTCATCAATTGCTGCCTTGGATCTGTACAATTTGTTCGCGGAGGAAATCACCGTATGCCCGACTTTATTCCGTGACACACCTATTTCTCCAAACCCGGTGAAAAAGACTCGACTGTTTTCAAATTCCATTCCTAGCATGGCTACGTTTCCTGGACCGGGAGAGTCAGCGTTTTCAATTTTGCATTTATCCACCGGGAAGGCGGCTTTATTAGTAATCAAGTTACATTCGTCTTCCGCAACTTCCCGAGGGATTTTGGAAACTGCTGCCAGGGCTTCAGCTTTGATTAGTTTTCCACGCTCGCGCAAATCCAGTATGCTTAGTTTCTCAGTTGGTGGAGTAATAGTTACTTCGATGCGGCCGCCTCCCGCAGGATAAAATCCCCAGGTTGATAGCTTTGCGGAACAGTTTGCACCCATCCGATTTAAGATTGGAAAGAAAGCTTCGCTGATAAAATGAAACGGTGGTGCAAAGGGATTGTGAGTTCCTCCTTCAAGTCTGATGGTTGAAACTCCTTTGGAACATAGAAGAGGCGGCAAAATAGTTTGTAATACGAGGGTTGTACTTCCTGCGGTTCCGATGGCGAAGTGATACTCTCCAGCAATAACCTCACTTGGAACAAATTCCAGTGTTTGAGAGGAAATTTCCCCACCATCGACATTGGCATTGCAAAGTGATTTTGCTGCATTAACCGCTGTCAGATGTTGCCTCAAGAGGCCCGGTTTTTTTCGCTTCGCCCGAATATTGGCGATTTGGAAAGGCTTTCCTGTGCACATTGAAAGTGCAAGCGATGTTCTAAGGATTTGTCCACCGCCCTCCCCAGTTTCCCCGTCAATGTAAATCATTTTTTCTCTCCTTTGCAGTCTTTGCCATTGTATTATACCAATTTCAATTAGTTCGTTCATCCGACCTATTTCGTGCTTCAGGTCTGGGTAAATTGGAGTTGGGTCTGACAGAAATGAATGCTTCAACCATCCGGTAAGGGCTCCTTATTTTCATGAAAGTTCCGTGTTTTCTTGGAAAATATACTGATCCAATTTCATTTTGATCAAATCAAAGCTCTTGGGGTGATGTACATATTTTTGGGATTAGTATTGTACCAATTTAAAGCATGTTTACGACCTTTTCCGTCAATCCTTTCTCGCCAAGAAAAAGATTGAGCTTGGATTTTTCTGCGATTCTCTCCAGAACTTCGAGCTCCCTAAGACGCATAAGTGTTGGATTCTGCTCAAGCATTTTAGCGGTATTGCATTGGCTACGGGTTGCTGCGGTTTCTTCCCGACGGACAATCTGATTGGCCTCAGCTTCTTTCTGAGCTGCGACCACTCGATTCATCAACTCCCGAATATCCCCTGGAAGGATGATGTCACGAATTCCACAATAAACAATGGACAAACCATATTTATCTGCTTTGGTTTTAAGTATTTCCATTATTTCATTGGCTACAGCATCCTTGTCATTCAGTATATCATCGAGTTTTCGATTGCCGATAGCCGAACGTAAAATTAATTGGCCTTCACGATACAGCGCTTGGTCTGGAGCTTCAGAAACTGAAATCGATTTTTTTGCATCAATGATTCGGTAGCTGATAATGGTATTAAGGCGTAGAGTAACTTTGTCTGAGGTGATGATGTCCTGACCAGACATTTCCAATAGCTTTTCGCGAAGATCGATTCGATGAAATTTAAGAGTTCCGACATTTTTCCAAAAAGCGTAAAACCCTGGTCCAATTTCGTTAACAAGACTTCCATCGCAGAAGTATAAACAGATTTCGTTTTCTTCAACCAGAAGAGTGGTGAGCGAAGTTTCGCTTTTTGGATTTTGTGTGATCTTGTACAGGAATTTATGCTTGAATTGTGGATCTTCAATGGAAATTTTTTCGATTTTGACTTCCCGAAATCGTTTCCAGATTGCGTGTTTGCCGGAAGCGAGAATTTCTTCAAACCGCCCGTCGATCCACAAAAGAGCTCGCTCATTATCTTTCAGATCAATGAATTCCAAATACTCATCGAGAAAATGAGTGCGGATGATTTCATCAAGTTCAGGATGCATTAATAGAATTTTTTTTTCGGAAAGGACTTCAATGCGTTCTCCAACAATTCCTTTTTCCAAATACCATCCTGGAGTAAGCGCTTCGACAAGTTTGTCGTTCTGAAAACGAAGTCCAACTTGATACTGGTTGATTCTGATAAATTTAACAATCATTTTTCTGCCTCCTTGAACTGGTTAGTTTGAACCAATCAAACTCTACAGAATTCTTTTGATCCCTTCAGAATTTAAAGGCCTTCCAGGCGCTTCATCATTTTACCAACACCGCTTTTGGCGGAGTATGCTGATTGCTGCTGAAAGTAGAAGAATCAATTTCATTCTTCACTCTGAAAGTTTACTTCCAGATTTTTCAAACAGCTTAATTCGCATACTGCAAGGCCTCCGCTGGTGTTGCCGAAGAACAGCTTTACCGCCGCTGTAGATCAGCCTGGCAATTTGATGAAGCAACCCTTCCAGCGATTTGAATGCCGTTTGGCACGTTCATTTGGTGCGGGATTTGAACCTGCAACACGTGGTTTATCAGACCACTGCTCTACCATTGAGCTAACCGTTGTGCTGACCTCGCCTTCCAAACCGTTCCCGGGACTCCGTAACCCACCGGGCTGGAGCCGGCGGTCGAATCAGCCAGCAATAATAAATATAGCAAGCCTCTTGCCAGGTTTTGGAAAAATTTACGGCTTTTGCTGATACTGGCTTGGGATGCAGTATTTGATTGCCTAATCGAATATCGGAAGAAATTAGTTAACTATTTTTGTATATACTATTCTATAGTTTGCTATAATAAATTATATTAAATGTTGGTAGGAAGCTGTTGAAAAATAGCAATCGCAAGGGATACTAGAAAAAACCGTCTGCTGAGACAAATATAAATACTGGGACCAGAATTTCGAGAGGTATTCGTAAAATCATGTTAAGGGTATTTTCCGACAGACCCGACAAAAGTCGAGTCACTAAGTCTGCAAAATTCATGGATGAGAAGTGATGTTAGGAAGCTAATTTCGAAAATACATGCGAAAATTAGACAGTGTAGCAAATTTACCGAAAAAGAAACTTGACGAGGCTTCGTTGAGCAGAGTCGAAACTGGTCACTGAGCGGAGCCGAAGTGGCCAAAGTTATAAAATAAATTGTGTGTAGGTGAGTCCATCATTAATGAATGAAGGAATTAACACAATTGTAGCAAATGGCTGGAAAATAATTATCGGCTGAAATGCTTCAGTGTCGAAAATTAACATTCAATGGATTAGAAAAAACATGAAAAAAGTTGTTGTTGGTTTTTTGGGTTCAACCCTTGACCGCAGGGGAAAGACTGGTCGTTGGGACAAATGGCGCCCCTCGGTAGGAGTTTGTCAACATGAAGAGCTTTTGATCACAAGATTCCACCTTTTATATAATCAAAAGGACCAGAATCTTGCAGAGCAAGTGTCCAATGACATTAGAACAATTTCTCCTGAAACGGAAGTTGTAATGTGTCAGCTCGAATTCAAGAACCCCTGGGATTTTGAGGAAGTTTTTTCGGGATTACTCGATTATTTTAATTGTTTCCGCTTTGACCGGGAAAATGAGGAATATCTGTTACACATTACAACTGGAACTCACGTAATTCAAATCTGCATGTTTCTCTTGACTGAAGCAGGGTTTTTCCCTGGAAAGTTGCTTCAAACTGGTCCTGGTCGGAGAAATGCTCCTCCCGGGAGCTTCGATATTATCTCTCTCGATCTGTCACGATATGATTGCATAGCAAAACGATTTACCCAGCAAATTAGTGATGACATATCTTTTTTGAAATCCGGAATCCCGACGCGAAACGCTGATTTCAACCGATTGATCACAGAAGTTGAAAAAGTGACCCTGCGGAGTTCTGATCCAATATTCCTAACCGGGCCGACTGGGGCGGGAAAATCCCGGCTGGCAAGGCAGATTTTTGCACTGAAAAGTGAACGTGGAATGATTTCCGGACGGTTTGTAGAAGTGAACTGCGCCATTCTTCGTGGAGATATGGCCATGTCTGTTCTGTTCGGACACAAAAAAGGTGCCTTCACAGGTGCAACAGAGGATCGAGCCGGTTTGCTTAAAGCTGCGAACAAGGGAATCCTTTTTTTAGACGAAATTGGGGAACTTGGACAAGATGAACAGGCAATGCTTTTGCAGGCGATAGAAGAAAAACGCTACATGCCGGTAGGTTCCGATCATGAGATTGAAAGCGATTTCCAGCTTATCTCCGGAACAAATAAAGATCTAAAGGCTGAGATTGTGAAAGGGAGTTTCAGGGAAGATTTATTCGCAAGAATTAATTTCTGGAGTTTTCGCCTGCCCGGATTGTCTGAAAGAATAGAAGATATCGAGCCTAATATTACTTTTGAACTACAGAGACGATCAAAGGAAACCGGAAAACTCCTAAGTTTCAACATTGAAGCTAAAAAAGCATACTTACAATTTGCCGCAGGAAAAGAAGGAAAGTGGCCTGCAAATTTTCGCGATCTGAACAACTCTATTGCACGAATGGCGATTTTATCAGATGGAAATCGCATCAGCAAGGGGGATGTCGAAAAGGAAATTTGTCGCCTGAAAGGTGAATGGTCGGTCGTTGCAACGACTGATTCAGACTTTGTTATTGCCAATTTGATAGGTCATCAAGCCGAATCAGCACTTGATTTATTTGACCGTGTTCAACTTTTCGAAGTCATCAAGGTTTGTCAGAAAAGCAATAATCTTGCAGAAGCCGGACGACAATTGTTTTCGGAATCGCGTAAACAACGTCAGAAAGCCAACGACAGTGACCGCTTACGGAAATACCTTCAACGTTTTGGTATAACCTGGGATCTTCTTCAAACCCGATAAATTTTCCGGAATACCGCAAAAGTTGCTTCAACGTGATAACCCATCTCCCCGATTTCCAAATTCAAAATCGGATGATTGGCAGCGGAAAAGTGAGTTGTTACTTTGCGAATTCCTGCTGCAAGAAGGGCATTGATTTCAAAATAGCTGTTGACTACACCAATACCGAAGTTTTTGCAATCGGAATGAACTCCACCCAAAAGTAGCAACGCCTCATTGTTCGGAAGTAAACGGTGGGTCTTGAAGGCTACTGTTTTCCCTGCTCGCAAGTCTACCAGCTTGTACACTGCTTCATTTTTTGAGTTCAGTGATTGTTGTACATAACTTTGGTAGCGCTTTCCGGAGATGTCAGAGGGAAGTAACCGATCCTTACTGAATCGGTCCTGGGAAAATGTTGATTTTGCAATTTCCAGAACATTAGCTGAATCTCGTTCGTCTTTAATCGGATCAAAGGAGTATTGGGTAAAGGACGAAACATCGTAAGCTTTTCGAATTTTTTTTGAAGCTCGCATTTGGCATTCTATGAAATGGAATTGATGTTTTTCCAATAGGTGGGAATCACAAATTTGATCAAGTGAAATTTTGCATGATACATACTTGGGATCATATAATTTACAGTATTCATCCTCAAAAGCCGAAAAATTTTGAGCTGAGTCAAAATCCTGAATTGCCAAAACTGTACCACCAAAAACTGCGGAATCAATATTTAAGCGTTCAATCCTCATTTTTCTTCCTTGTTTTTTTACCTGCATCTAACTCATTATACCCCACTTGGGGTTCATTTTATTTTTCGACAACAGCTTTCTTGCCACTAATAGGGCGTTTCCAAGATATTGTTGCAATAAAACCACCAAACGTGGCTGACACAAAGCAAATCTGGAATTAGAAAGCAAGGCAATCACCTCGTGCCGAATCGAAATTTATGTAATGGCTGACAATTCAACGATGCTTAGGAGGCATTGTACTAGTGTTGTAAAGGTTTTGACAAAAATGCTTGGTTCTGTGAACTGGCCTTGACCCCGAAAATGTTGAATTGATATAGATTTCAGCCTGTTTTTCGGGAGATCAAAATTGCCAATCCACTGATTGTTTGAAAATCCCGGGATTGAAAATCGCGAGTGTCCAACTGTAAATTATATGTTTTTTCAATGAATCCAACCAGTTTGAATGCGTCGAGGGAGTCAAAACTTCCTGATTTCAAATATTCGCAATCTTCAGGAATTTCTTCTCCGGTTCTTTCGAAAAACCAATCTGATAACTGTTTCTTGATATCGTTTTGAAGCATATTTGGGTTTTGTTCCTTTTAATCTCTAAAAATGGTGAGCTCACCGGTACGAGACTGTCGAAAAATCCCCTTAAATTCGCCTTTTTGTGTACCCACCCAATTTTCGCCCCCGCTTTTTAGCATCAGAAGCGGGTTACTTTATTCTGAATAAAATGTACCGAGATTTATCGACAGTTAAGTGCGGTTTGCCGGTATCTGTTGCAACAATTTGACACGCTTTGAATAAGTGTGATCCAATGTGATGAGAATAGCCAGAATTGAGTTCTTTGTATGTAGCCAGGATATTATGAAAATCGTATCAGAAATGCCTGCGGAAGGCAAGGGTGAATTCGCTTAACAGAACAAAATCAGGGATTCAGAAGAGAAGGTAAAAAATGTTTCCAAGCGTTGCAAAAAACGCTATTTTATTTTAGAATGCATGAGGAAAATTAACTCAGGAGGCAGAATCTCATGGTTAAAATAGCTATAATTGCGGTATTAATGCTTTTTCTCAATTCCAGTTCGGCTTCTTCACAGCCTAACAATGCTGTTTTGCAAAACTATATTGATGAACTCCAGATTAAACAGGTAGTTGATGACATTGATAATACCTGTGATGCCAAGGATTGGGCAAAATGCAGGAAATATTTTCTGGATGAAATTGATGTTGATTTTACCTCTTTGGCTGGTGGTTCCCCAAGCCATATTAAAGCCGATGAGTTAATTAGTGGATGGAACAAAGGATTATATAAAGATAAATTGAGCCACCACATGAGAACCAATCACCAAATTGAAGTAAATGGTGATTCGGCCGAAGTTTTTTCGAAAGGATATGCCTTAAATATTCTTCAAATCAAAAACGGGTCTGATCTCTGGGAAGTCTGGGGAGATTACCATCATTCCTTAAAAAGAACCGAGAAGGGTTGGAAAGTTTCGTATATGAAATTTTCAGTTGTTTACGCAAGAGGAAATGAAAAAGTAAGAGAATATATTCCCGAAGGTGAAAAAAAATAGAATTGGATTCGGACGGGACAATAAGTTTCAGAATCATAAATGTTTTCCCGGACTCCGCAATATAGACTTCCTGCATTCATTGTAAAGGCAGTGGCCTTTCCAGACATGAAATTGAAGAAACAAAGTATGTTGATAACAAGGATATTGCTGGCAGACATTTTGGATGTTTTCCAATGTTCCCTTGCAATTTCTTTTGACAAACACAAGAAGCATCCAAGGTGAGCAGGGCGTCAACTCAATCGGTAGCAGCGAAATTCCAAGAATCGTATTTGAGGAACTTGTGGCAATGACCTGATTCATAGAGACTACTTTGTAACTGCGCCGATTCGTTTATTGGTGTTTTCAGATAGAATTGAAATAATCAACCCGGGCCATCAGCCCGGGCCATTTGCCTAATAATCTAACCATTGAAAATGTCAAAAATCGAAACTCCAATATCAGGAATCCGATTTTGGCTTTATTCGCATCAAAAATGTTGCCTTATCGTGGTCTTGAAAGTGGTGTCAAAAGATCTTTAAGAGAATACAAAGGCATAGATTTCGAATACGATCGCGAAGGAAACAAATTTTCTGTCATCATCAAGCGGAAAAAGAAAAGATCTCCGACCAGACTTTTCTTCTCATACCAATCCCAAAAAATACGTGCACTTCCCCAAGGACTTTGATTTGACCAAAATGAAAAGGGATAGCTTTATTCTCCAAGAAAAAACGAAATTTTCGGGAAAATAAGGATCCCTTACTGGATGGTTGAAACATTCATTTCTGTCAGACCCAACTCCAATTTACGCAGACCTGAAGCACGAAAGAGGTTGGATGAACGAACTAATTTGAATTGGTATCACTCCCCTGATTTTTTTAAATAGTTATCTGAAACCGATGAATGAAAATCTTCAAATTAAGTTGGACGGTTTGGTACCATTTTGTGCCATGATTATTGTCTTGATTTCGGAGTATGTTCGAATGCCGGTAGAACCAGCTTCCCGGCCAATTCCTGAGGCTCCGAACCCGCCGACTGGAAGTTCGGGAAAATTGACTTGTTGTGAGTTGAGCCAGATACGGCCTGCACGAATGGCTTTTGTCACTCGAACCGCTTTACATTGATCTTCGCTCCAGATAGTGGCTGCAAGCCCATAAATTGTGTCATTGGCCAACTGAATGGCTTCATTTTCGGTATCAAAAACATTAACGGTCAGGACCGGTCCAAATATCTCATTTCGCACAAGGGGTGAATCGGGCGGAAGATCGGCAAAAACATGGGGTTGTACGAATAGCCCATCTGCCGGGTTCCCTGGTTGTTCGCCGAATAAACACCTGCCCGTATTGTTACCATCTTTAATGGAATTTGCAACTTTGTTAAATTGCGGAAGGGTTGCGACGGGTTGAGGCTTTCCTTCCCCGAAATTGCTTCTGAGCTTTTGTGTGAGAATGGTCTCAAATCTGGAAGCTATGCTGCGTTCCACAAGCAAACGGGTAGTGGCAATGCAGCATTGTCCGGCATTGTGAGTGAAGCCGGCAATGACTCCGTCGGCTGCCGCATCAAGGTTGGCGTCTGCAAATACCAGAATGGGGCTTTTGCCTCCCAGTTCTAGGCTTAGTCGCTTAAGAGTTTTGCTGGCTGTTTCCATTACTCGCCGTCCATTTTCGCTTGAACCGGTGAAGGAAATCATCGCCACTTTCGGATGCTCAACCAGAGGAATTCCAACGTTCTCTGCAAAGCCGGTAACTACATTCACTACCCCCGGTGGAAACCCTGCTTCACTTAAAATTTCAGCTGTAAACAATGATGTGCCAGAGGCATACTCGCTAGGTTTGCATACTATTGTACAACCTGCTGCCAGAATGAACGGAAGCCGTTCAGCAGCGACGATAAATGGGAAATTCCATGGCGTAATGAGGCCGACTATTCCAACCGGTTCAAAAAATGTCATACCAAGAAAGTTAGGGTCTAAAGAAGGGTAAATTTCGCCATGCAGAGTTCGCAATGAGGAGGCTGCATATTTCCAGAGTTGTATGCCATTGCATATATCGTCTAACGCATGTTTGAATGGTTTACCGGTTTCTGTGGATTCTATTCCGGCAAGTTTTTCTCTTTGCGCAAAAAGTGCTCCAGCACCTTCAAATAAGAGATCAGAGCGCTGTTGTGCAGTTAATGTTCGCCAGGGGCCTTGAAAAGCCTTGTTTGCTGCGGAGACTGCCTTTTCAACATCACCTTTTGTTCCTCGAGCGTAAGTGGAGACCAGTTCTCCGGAGCCTGGATGTGTGCGCTCGATGCGGTCACTAACCTCGGATTGTGCCCAACTGCCATCAATAAAAAGATCAAAATTGTTGATTAGGTTTGCCATATCAAATTGTATAGCGCTTGATAAGATCGCGTTTAATTGTTTTGCCAATCGAAGTTTTCGGTAAACGCGGGACTGGAATTAGTTTATCTGGGTGCTCTATTTTCCGGAGATTTTTTGCGAATTCATCATTTAATGAGCGCTCAATTTCTTCCAGTGTTTGATCGGGACGGGGAATGTAAAAAAGTACAATTTTATTTCCCCAGAAATCATCGGGAGCTGCTACTGCTGCTGCATCCAAAATTCCATGGTCACGTAACGCAAGGTCTTCGATCATTGTAAGTGGGACAAATTCTCCGCCTTTTTTGATCAAATCATTTTCGCGTCCTGTGAGGAAAAGAGATCCATTGCGGATGTATCCTAAGTCCCCGGTATGAAAAAATCCCTCGGAGTCAACGCCCTGAACGACTTCTCCATTAAATAGATATCCACGCATCATAAACGGAGTTTTAACCCGTAACTCCATGGCGGATTCAGCGGATTCTCCGGCAATGATACGAATTTCCTGGGAAAAGCGACCAACTGAATCGCGAGCCATGGCTTCTTCCCATGTTTGTAAAGTGATTGAGCCGCCAACCTCAGTTACTCCATAGCAGGAGCGCAAGGGGACACTAAAAGTTTTTTGGAACCGTTCAGCAACTGAATCATAAAGTGCGCTTCCAGTGGAAACGAAAGCCTGATACCTTCCAATATGTTCCAATAGTGAATCATCTGTGCGATAAAATTCTGTAAGGGTCATAGCCATTGTTGGTGTAAGAGTTAGATGGTTAACTCCCATTTTGCGTGGGATTTCCCAAAATTTAAACATTTGTATCGGTGAAAAACGGGGTCCCAAAACAATGCGGCTTCCAGCCACAGCTGGGCAAAAGAATAAGTTGAAAACCCCTGCCATGTAAAACATTGGAAAGTGGTGGTAAACGACTGTGCTTTCATCGTGTTCTGCGAGATTTGCAAAAGATCTGGCACTCTCAACAATAGAAGTCACTGTTTGGATGATTCCTTTGGGAGTGCCTGTTGTACCTGAAGACAGAATAATTAAAAAATCCGATTCTTGGCCTGTTTCCAGTTCCCGGGTTAGTTTTAATTTTGTCGTGGGAGGCGCCGTCCACTCAGATTGGTTAGCATCCAGACATGTATACCGTGGTTTTAACTGATCTTTAACACTTTTGATGCGAATTTCCGGCATGTTGGGGTCTATGGGGCAAGCTGTATATCCCCCTATTGCGCATGCCAGATAAAGCATAAGAAAATTTTGCGAATTTTCAAGTTGGATCAGAATACGATCATTGAAAGACAATCCCAATTCTGCAAATCGGATGGCATATTGCTCAGCTTTATCCCAGAATTCTCCATAGGACAAAGTCGGAGAATCGAACTGGTACAAAAAAGGTTTGGAACTATTCTGCTCGAATAATTCTTTCAGATAAGAAAAACCGGTTTTTTTGTTCATCATAGTCACTCCAGGGAAACCCTCATAGAATTGCGGGGAAAATCGATAATGGCTTGGATTTTTTTCCGATTAAAAAAGTTATGTCATTCATTTTTGTCACCCCCGTTATGGGGAAGATCTTGGCACGGGCAGATTCCTGCAAAATTCTAATCTTTTCCCTAATTCGGGGTGGTTGTTGTTTTGGTCTATTGGCTGGAAGGAAAAGTTGTTCATTTGGAAGATGTAACTTTCATCAGATAAAAAAGTCAAAGTCTTCAATTGTTTCTTGTGGAAAGCCCTCGGAAAGCCATTTTTCAAGCAACAGATTTGAACTATGCCTGATGCAATGAAAAGTGCAATGGATGCTTGGATTTAAGCGTCGGAGGACTGTTTTTCGTTTTTCGCTTGTCCAGATGTGCTGCATGGTTTGTTTGTTTGCATCTCCCAAGCGCATATTTAAATTACCGCGGAAATATGGGCAGACAAAAACCCCGCTTGGAGAAACCACTGTGCGAAATTCGGTAACAAGACATCGATGATATGTTTTCAATTGTGTTGCAGAGCCTTCAAGTGCTTCTCCAAGAGTATAAGGAGAAATTATTTTGAATGTATCATCCTGTAAGTGCTGAATTTGCTTCAACTGCTCAGCAACAACCCCATGAACCTCTACCGAGTGATTCACCAGGAAATGCAACATGTCAAAGGATGGCTTGACCTCAAAGTAGTCACATTTCAGTTCCTTAGCCAGATGTGCAGCTTGAATAATGTCTGAAACATTGCTTTTTATAACATTCCCATCAGAATCACACTTGGATAATACCAGAAAAGAATAACCTAGTTTGCCTTTTTTTCGATTCCCGAGTTTTCGCATTCCTTCGATAACGGTGGGCCAGAGCGATTTTCCATTCGGGGCTGGTCGAAATTCATGGAACATTTCATTGGAACCTGCATCTACAGAAATTCGTACCCATTTTGCTTTTTCGGCCAGAATGTCAAGGTAGCGTTCAATGAGAGTTCCGTTACTTGTTACTCCAACATGAATATCGTTTTCATAAAAGTAATTAACAATTGTGCCAAATTCAGGATGAGCCATCGGTTCACCGCCACCGATCAGTACTACTGCTCTTACGGCGATTTCTTTGAACTCTCTGGCAAGTTCCTTCAGTCTTTCACGTTCAAAGCCACCCTGGTGAAGAAGATTAACGCTTATGCAATCATGACAGGCAAGATTGCATACTGTAGTTGGATCCAGTTCAATTACCCATGGGCCTGTCTGTTTGTGGGCAAAATGTTCCTGAAGGCGTTCACGAACACTTTTCTGATTTAATTTTCCCGCGAGCGACAACTGCCGACCTGCTTGCATTGTTATTTTCCTGAGAATTATAGTAATTTTGAAGTAGGAAATTAATTTACCACATTTGTTGGTCGTATAGCAATTCAAGACAAACGCGTCCTTCCATCCAAATTAAGATTATTACAGCGGTAATTCAAAACCACTTTTTCTGGGACTGAAGCAAATGTACTGATTAAATTGCCTAAAAAGTGCGTAGAAAGCGTGATTCAAAAATTTGGTGAAAAAGCTTTTTTTTCGCCACTTTTCTTAGCATTTAAGCGTGTCTATGGGATAATAACTTCAGAATTCCTGACATCGAGGATTTAATCTGATACAATTTTTCCAAAGATAGAGAATTTTGATTCCTCTCAATGTGTCTTTGGAGTTTATTTCCGGATTAATTGGTCTCAAGAAAATATCCAACCGTAAATATAAGAAATCCCCAAATTAAGTGGTTTCAGAAGCTGTTTTTCCAGGGGAAATATAGAACACGGAGTTAGAGGTTGTCGATTAATCTCGGTACGTTTTATTCGGTACAATGCGACCAGCTTCTGATGCGTAAAAACGGGGCTAAAATTTGGGCGGGTACATAAAAATATGAAAATTAGGGTATTTTTCGACAGTCTCGTTAGGAATTCTGAACTTTAGTCAAATCGCTGTAATGTCTTTTTTCTTTCCGAAAGCAGCTTTTTGCTGTTAATGGGATTTTCAGAAAAATTGTTAACGTTTGCCTGTGTAGCAATTTTGACATCAGAGATTGAGTATGGTAGCTTGAAGAAGCGGAAAAAAGAAAATATCTATCACATTTCAGGTTATGAAATTCAGAAGAAATGAAACCTACGGAAATTCGGCAGCGGAAGCATGGTGTCTAAAGTTTTTGGCTTCCCGGCGATCGGACCGCTTTCTTTTAGGTCGAAACAAATGGAGCCAGAGCATTGCCAAAATTATCGACGTTGCCGGAATAGTTGACGATTTCACGCAGGAATCGCACTTTCAAGGAATTCAGATCGTTAAGGCGGAGGAACTCCCAGAATCTGCTATGGTTGTGTCCTGCGTTCACGGGCATCCAAATACTGCGAAAAATAGATTATCGGTTGTTGGAATACAAAATATTGACCTTTTCTCTTTTGCTCGCTGGTCGGGTATCGCCATGGAACCTGTATTCTTTTGGAATGACCACGCTTTCGAAAGAGAGTATGAAGAACACTCCCGATCATATTCGAACCTGGAAAAAATTCTTACTGACAGTGAGTCTGTTCAATGTCTACGGAATATTATTAATTTTCGGTTATCGTGGGATATAGCTTTTCTTTCCGGTTTTCCAGACCGGCAGGATCTCCAATATTTTGAACCATTTTTACCGAGATTTCAAGGGTTGACATTCATTGATGGAGGGGCATTTGATGGAATGTCTTTTTGCAGGTTTGCCAAGGCTTTTCCGGCGTATCACTCCATATACGCCTTTGAACCGATCCCTAAAAATGTTGAAACGCTGCAAACCAGAGCGAAAGATTTGCGGGATGTAATCATCATTCCCAAAGGGTTACATTCATGCGACGCAACTCTTCGCTTTTCTGAAGATGGAATCTCTTCGCATGTTTCTGACAGTGGCGATTGCTCCATTCAGGTAACAAAAATTGATTCATTGAAACTCTGGGAGCGAGGCCAACCTGTGTTTATCAAATTAGATGTTGAAGGGGAGGAAAAAAACGCTATCGAAGGGGCAACCCGGACGATTCGCGAAAGTTATCCTATTTTGGCAGTCTGTGTTTATCATAAAGTTGATGACCTGCGAGTTATTCCGGAGACGATTCTGGGTCTGCGTAACGATTACAGGGTTTTTCTCAGACACTATCTCGAAGGGCCTACTGAAACTGTCATGTACTTTGTCCCAAAATCTGAAGCATGATTCCCCTAACAACAATCCAGGGAAAATCCCCCTCTGAACTCAGGAAATGTATTTCTGACCGCCCCGTTTATATCTGGGGAAGCGGCCCCCTGGGGCAAGATGTCCTCACCAGTCTTACTAAAAGCGGTATTTCTGCGAAAGGTTTTCTCGATAGTCGCCCTGAATTGCATGATACTACAACCTGGGGCTTGCCTGTTTTTCCTACTGACAAGATTTTAAGAGATTGTACAATGTTTATTCTTGTTTCAAGTTCCCTCTTTATGAGAAGGGCTTTGGAATACTGCCATGAATTCGGACGAATTCGTGGTTTGGATTATTTAACCTATCTTGATATTGCTCGCCCTGCGGCTGCGGTTGATGTTGCCGGGGTTTGCAATATGAAATGTCCTGAATGCCCCCACGGGAACATGTCACCTCTTCGTCCGGAGGGCTTTATAAGCCTGGATAATTATCAAAAAGTATTAGATAAGCTTTTAAAAGAAATTCCTCTTTTGACCAATATCGAACTTTTTACCTGGGGAGAACCTTTTCTCAACCAAGATCTGGCCGAAATTGTTGCTTTGACTGAAACAAAAGTTCCTTGCACAATTGCCACCAACTTGTCGCTCACAGACAATCTTAGAAAAGTAATTGAGGCAAACCCAAGCCGATTTTACGTAACGATTTCTGGATTTGAGCTTGAATACGAAAAGAACATGCCAGGTGCCTCCTGGGATTCGCTTCTCGGGAACCTTTCCCACTTGAGAACTGTAATCAACGAAACGGGAGCTTCAACCAAAGTTTCCCTGCAAGTTTATGGAAGTGAAATGAAAGAGGACTGGTTTCGTCGTTTTTTCATTGAAAAAGCCAAGGAACTGAACTATGGAGTTAGCTTCAATCATTCCTATGTAAATCCGTATGAAAACTATCTTGGCTACCTTTCCAGGCTTCCTGTTTTTTCAATCAGTTCCGAAGCAAGAAAGAAGATCGAACAACAATCGTGGGATGTAAAAAAAATGATCCAGCTTGCCGAAAGGGAGAAGAACAGCCCCTGTCTTTCCCAGAGAATTTTTCCCATCATAAACTGGGACCTTTCGGTTGCCCAGTGTCATGTGTATTACGGGCCAGTTATTGGGGAAAACTTTTTAACCCTGCCCTGGGAGGAGTTGCTTCAAAGGCGACACACTTCAAAACAATGTGTACAATGTCAGGCGTATTCTTTACATCGTCTTGATCTGGATCTTTTGATGCGAAAGTATCCGGAGGAGGCCAAAAAGTGTTTCAGGTTTCAATCGAAAGGATGCAACAATGTGGACAATTGAATCATTAAGAGAAACCATCAGTTCCAGGAAAGTATATATTTATGGGGTTAATCTCGAAGGAAATGGTATCTGTCGCCTTTTTTCTTATCATAACTTCAGTGTCGCCGGGTTTGTCGATTCCCGACGTTTTGATGGTGACAAAAAACTTGGAAAGCCCATTATTCATCCGGATACGTTCTTTTCCTCAGCAGATCCTAAAAATGATTTCCTTATAATTGGAACAAAACATCGTGAAACCAAGGCCCTGGCGATTGGAAAGTGCACTTCTCATCTGTTTCAAAGGGATAAAGACTTTATAATATCCACAGAGCTCTGTGAATATCTCCCAACGATTGAAATTTCCGGTATTTGTAATTTGCGCTGCATATCCTGCAATCTTGGAGTTGAGGGAGCTCAACATGGAGGATTCATGGAAAGCGGCGTCTATTTAAAAGTGCTTGAGAAAATGATTAAGGAAATTCCGTTAATGAACTCGGTCTGCCTTTACCTCTGGGGAGAACCATTACTTCATCCGGAACTTTCTGAAATCGTAAAAGTCACTTCAGCTCATGGTATTGCCTGCGATATTTCCACTAATCTGAATCCGGGTCGTTATCTTGAAAAGCTTATAGAAGCACGCCCGGACATGATTACGGTTCCTTGTTCCGGAATCGGCCAAAATTATGAAATGACCCATACGAAAGGAAAATGGGAAACTTTTAAGGAAAATCTTAATAGACTGCGTTTTTATATTGATAAATTCAATTCCGACACTGCGGTCCGAATCATTTACCATCTTTACAAACATAATCTTGAAGAAGATTATGATCGAATGGAATCAATTGCTAAAGAGCTTGGATTCTTCTTCTTTCCCCTTGTTGCAAATATTTTTCCGGAAAAAGTGTTCAACTATGTTGTTAAAAAAGAGGCTATTCCTGAAGGAATGCGGCAAATTAACGAAAGGTTGATTTTTCCGGTTGAGGAGCAACTTGCTTACAGTATTGAAAACAAGCATAGATTTTGTCCCAACATGAAGGCTTTTCCGACGGTGCGCTGGGATAAATCAGTCATTTTGTGCTGTAACCGGGAAGGACCAAAGCTCAGCGAAGATTATCTTGAAACTTCTCTTGCAAGTATGGCCCAACAGAGAAAAAATCATGAAACTTGTGCTGTTTGCAAGTCGCACGGTATTCATCGGTTCTTCGATGTTAATGGGAAGGTGTCAGTTGTGGATGGCAAGCGAATTGTTACTCGCTAGATGATGCTCTCTTCAGTGGATATCAACCTTGGTTTAATCCGTCGGTCAATTATTTTGATTCGATCTTGTTTTGTAAGCGTTCAGTCTCTCCCGGTTAAATTACTTTGAAAAAACCTCCTCGTGAAATAATTTTACAAATTTTTCTTTTTGGCTATTGTACATTGATCTTGGTTGTTTTAAAATGAGGGCATGGATGTTTCAAAATTCAAAATTCCCGAACATTGGCCAACTGATGCCAAGGATTTTGCACACACCGCCATCTCTGAAATCCAGGAATTGAAAGCGGCTATGAAGCAAGCATTGCTTGATGTTGTCGACCTGAAGAGAGCTCTCGAACGAGCCCAGGCAGAGATTCGAGAACTAAAAGAAAAGGGTGGAACCAATTCCTCCAATAGCAGTCTTCCACCCTCCAAAGATCCGCCCAGTGCTCCCCCTCGTGAAACCAAACCAACTGGCCGGAAGCAGGGTGCTCAAAAGGGACATCCAGGCTCTGGAAGGGGACTTTTTCCACTTGAGAGAATTGACCGATCGATAGATGAATTCCCCAGGTATTGTCCCGTAAGCAATAAACAACTTTCCCCAGATGAGTTGACCAGTCTTTCTTGTAAGCGGGTTCATCAAGTCGACCTTCCCGAAGAGATTCAGTTGATCGTGACTGAAGTTCGACTCCACACATGCGCGTGCCCATGTGGTTGTGGGAAAACTCTGACTGCGAAAATGCCACCCGAACTTGGGAATACAGCGGTGGGGCCTCGATTGAAAGCCATGATGGCGCTTTTGGCCAGTCGATACCACCTGAGCAAGATATTGATACAGGAAGTCTTGGTTGATTTGTATGGTCCTGACGCTACTTTCTCCACAGGCTGTATCAGCGAAGCGGAGGCTGAGATTTCTGCTTCCCTGAAAAAACCTTATCAAGATGCGAGAGAAAAGATTCAAACGGCTGAGGCTGTTCACGTCGATG
>JADFXM010000059.1 GCA_015233565.1 Candidatus Rifleibacteriota bacterium | reverse complement strand
CCAAGCAATTGGCCCATTTGGTGACTCCTTTGTTTTTGAACGGAATGAATGAGTCACCATTGTGCCATCTTTTAGCAAAATTGGGTACTTTAATTTTCGGGATAATTACTAATTTTGCAAGAACCTCGAAAGAGTGTTAATAATCCGATCAAAACTATTTTTTTGCCAGGCAAACGTGCATTTATGCAAAAAATGCCGATTAGTTGTGGCTTTTTAGGACTGAGCCTTTGCCCCAATTTAATCAGCAAAGCCAGGTTGTTTCGCAGAGCAAAAGCGACGATGAATCAAGTTTGAGTTTGCCCTGGAGCAATTGCTCTTAAACTGTGGTCAACGGCTTACGGCATCAGAGATTTGAACAGTCATGCTTTAATCATGGATGGGAAGTTTTTCCAAACGGCTTATTTTTTCCTGAAGCAAAAGTTTGTTCTGATAAATGCTTACCCATTCCATGTTTTCAGGCTTATCGTCCAATTGTCCATTTTGGAATTTCTTCCATGCAGTTTTATTTTTTAGTGAAAACTTTTTTTCAAATGGTTTCAATTCATCATTTGTCTGACAAAGAAGTGCAAGATATTTCTGCAATTCAATTTGTCCAAGCTTTTTAAGTGTTTTTATTATTAATGCTTCACCACAGACACTTTTCAAGGTTTCAATCTGCTCTGCCAAATTCATGATTTTTCTCCGTAAGTTTCACTTGATCCTATAGAATTTTAGCTTTTTTTTCGTAATAAAAAAAGTGATTATCAGGCAACCGTAGTTAAGGATTTTAATCTAAAAATTGTGCAATTCATACAATAATCGAGAACGCAGAATTATTGTTTCAACTGAAGTTCCCATGTTACAATTATTCTAAGTTTTATAGAAATATTTGACGTTCCTTCGTGGTTCAGGGTTATTACATAACTATTGGCATGATTGGCTATTCTCCAAGAATTTCTTGGTTTTTGAAGGGAAAAAAATATTTTTTTTCACCCACTTCTTGCCTTCTGTGAGAAAGAAAACTTATTTCTATAGATTAACCGAATGGAGAAATTGATCCTGAGTTGATTCAAAAAGGATAAAAATTTATATAATCGCGGCGATGACCTGCGGAGAGGCGGGAGCAAGCGAAGCTTGCGGACGACTCGGAGTCAGGTCAATTGCCTTGTTCTGGCGCACATAGTGCGACAGATCAAGGCAATTGACGAAGTCATCGCCGCGATTCTGCGCGACAGGGTCGCGCAGAATAAGCATATAAATCAAAAAATTGGCTCTTATAGATCATCAGATGAGCTAAATTTGAAAACAATAAGTTCTGGTTAAAAAATGACATAGGAAAAGGAGGGTGAAAAAATAGGAACAGAGCGCATAAAAGCCAATGCAAAAAATTCATAAAAGGGGATAAATCAAAGAAAACAAGAGCGAAAAATATATGAAAATTTTAGGAAAAATCAAAAGCACGGAAAATCGGCAAAAATAATTGTCGTCAATGGAAAAAATCGTGGTCGTCAAACAGGAGAGTATTTAAATGCAGAAAAAGCAGCAACAATCTGATGAACGATACACTTATGGTGACTATTTGAAGTGGCCTGATGAAGAACGCTGGGAATTGATTGATGGGCAACCTTACGATATGACTCCTGCGCCGACAATTGACCACCAATCGATTTTACTTGAATTGAGTATCCAATTTGGTCTTTTCTTTCGAGGGAAAAAATGTCGTGTTTTTATAGCTCCGGTGGATGTTTTGTTTCCAAAGGATGAACACGAAAAAGACGAAAAAGTTCAGGATGTAGTTCAACCCGACTTGATAATAGTTTGTGATCCCGAAAAAATAGGGGAAAAAAGAATTCGTGGTTCTCCTGATTTGGCAATTGAAATAGTCTCACCATCTACAGTTTCTAAGGATACAATCAAGAAACGCCGTTTATATGAGAAACACGGTGTGAAGGAGTTTTGGTTGGTTCATCCAATTGACCGCTTGGTTACCACTTATTCTCTCGGCGAGGACGGTTTCTTTCAAAAAATTGAATATTACGATTCTGAGGCAACCATAAAAGAGACCCTTTTTCCTGGACTTGAAATCGACTTAAAAACGGTCTTTCCAAAAGTTGTTCCCAGAGAAGTAAAAGAAAGCCCAGCAAAATACAAAAACCTGAGGGAAAGAAGGAAATAGAGTTTTCAAGGCGCTTTGGGCCTTGAGAGGAAGTTGATGGCCCTAGGGATTTATAAGAGCTGTAAAACCCTTCAGGGGGAGCATCCAGACGACACAAAAATTTATATTATTTGATCCGGCGTGATTGTAAACTCTTCCTTCACTCCAGGGACGATTGCAGGCGAGCCAAGAGGCAGCGTATCAACCGGGAAAAGCAGGAGTTGTCAGCAACTGGTACATTACTGAAGAAGTAAGAGAAGATTTTTCTTGGATTCCGCGTAAAAAATCAGCGATGAAAAGACCCAAATTTTTCGGGGACATGTGAACTCGCCCTGATGGTGTGAAAAAATATAGGCATTCATCAAAGTACAACATTTGAGAGGGCCGCTGACAAAAGAATGAGATATTTTTCACAGCCATTTTTAACCGATTTTGGACATTTTTTCACAGCTTTCCTGCTGGATCCTAAGACATTGTTCCCAGATAAAGATAGCAATCATAATCGAAATTTACTATGCCGTTTTCCTCAAATTTTGTGAAGAGGTCACTGAGGTCTTTCATCATTTCGATATGTCCGGGTTGGTCAGGACCGGGAATATATGAAGTTGAGAGAGTTCTTCCGATTATCCCCTCCCTATTCAGTCTCTGGCTATTTTCAAATGAAAATGTTTTGTACCCTTTGGCACCGAGAAAATCAATAATCGTCGGCTTCTCAATATTTGTGTGATTTACCGAAGTGTATTCAGGTGCGTGTTTTCTCACGAATATTTCATATGCCTGCATGAAGGGGGAATCTGTTTTTCTCTGATTCCATATCAGTGCGACGGCGCCTTCGGGTTTGAGTATCCGTTTGAATTCTTTTCGGGTTTCGGTGCGTCTGAACCAGTGAAATGCCTGGGCACAGGTAATCAGATCAACAGAAGAATCTTCAAGGTTTGTTTTTTCAGCCTCTCCGATGACGCTTACAAAAAGCGGGTTTCCAGCTAAGGCTTTCTCAGCGGAAAGCCGCATTTTTTCGTTGGGTTCAACCGCCAGGACTTTAAAGCCGCATTCAAGGAGGAGCTTGGAGAAAATACCCGTTCCTGAGGCAATATCTGCCACAACTGAATCTCGATGTAGATTCAAAATCGTTCGCAATGTTTCGATCACCTGAGTAGGATAGGATGGCCTGTATTTTTCATAGTTTTCCACTCTATCTGAAAATCGTTCAATGGGGTCCTTCATCTTTTCCCTCCAGAAACTTCAATCAAACTATCACTGATTTTATCGGGGCTTTAGGGGAGAAACCAACAATGTGGGCACGCAATTTTCTTTGGGTTTATTCTCTCCACGCTTTACAAGTTTGTCGAAAAATTCACAAATTTCCATTTTTCTTATGTACCCACCTAAGTTATTGCCCCGTTTTCTCGCATTAAAAGCTAGTTGTTTTGTACCGAATAAGACGTTTCGAGATTTTCCGGCAGTCTCTTACGAGATTGTCGAAAAATACCCTGATTTCCATATTTTGATGTACCCACCAAGATTTTTGCTCGCATTCTCACATCAGAAGCTGGTTGCATTGTACCGAACGAAATGTGCCGAGATTTTTCGACAGCTTCTTACCAGTAGTTAAGTAAGGGGTCTTGAATCAGTAAAGTGATCTTCAAAGTATTATATCATACAGATTCTCTTTCCCAAAACTGCTGCCATAAATTGTATTATTTTTTCAATATCCCTCGGTTAACCCGTCGCAGCAATTATCCATTTACGTTCAGACACAGCTTTGCGAGAAGTTACATTTTATTTGTTGGCAATAATAACACGATGAAAAGACATTTATTAGAAAAAACACATGAAAACGGGTAAAAAATTAATGTCTATGGGACCTTTTTATTCGTAAGACTGAACTCTTTAGGTTTCACGATTTGTAGGAACACTCAAATGGAATGGTTCTGGACTTAGCTTCGGTACTCAAATGGATGATTGTTGAACCTGTCGTAAAGAGAATGACTTTACTTAATGGAAGCGGTATAATTGATGGATTATGACAAATCTCAGCAAAATTGAGTCGTTTATTCCATTGCACACTTGGAATCATCAAACGTGGATTACTGCTCTGTTCTTGATGTTTTCAATTTACCCGCATATAAACTGTTTTTCCCAAACTAATGATTTTTTTAATGAAAAGAAACTTTCGATCAAGTGGGAATTTTTGGGAAACAAGCCGCAAAGCCGTGCTAAATTCGTTTTCATTAACAATTCGAAATGCACTTTTCCTTCCTCGGGGTGGACCATCTATTTCAGCTCTTGTAAAGGGATTGAGCTGGCGACTGGTAACAGTGAATTTTCTGTTGCACACCTAAATGGAGATATTTATAGACTTTTCCCTGAAAGGACATTTAGAGGCTTGAAACCTGGAGAATCAAAGGAATTTTATTACAATTATGACGATCTGGTACTCAATCAGACATCAGCCCCATGCGGATTATATATTGTCTGGAGCAATTTTCCTGAGAAGGGTTTTACTCTTCCAAAATTTTCAACTTCCTTAATCCGGGATTCTTCCGTCAATTTTTTGACTCCTGAAGAAATCTATGAAAAGAATAGAAAAATATGTGATATCCCTCCGAGTAAGCTTCCAAAAATTTTTCCGACACCAGTTTGTTATGAAGAAAGGAATGGGGAATTTTTATTAAATTCTGATACACGAGTTTATTTTGATCCGGTTTTTCAAAAAGAAGCAATTTTCTTACAAAATGAACTGTCCAGATTACTGAAAAAAAGAATTTCTGTTTTTCCAGATGACTCGATAATGAATGACCAAAAATTTTCAGACAACAGCAAGCAAATTTTCCGAAAAATCACTTTGAAAAAAAGAAATATGGCGGATGAAGCTTATCAACTAAGTGTCTCATCAGAGGGGATTGAAATTGCAGGCGGGACTTGTACTGGCATTTTTTGGGGAATTCAATCTCTGAAATCTTTGTTGCCGCCAACAACTTGGGCGGCCCGGCAATCTGAAGTTAAAGTCCCAGCGATAACAGTGTCGGACTTTCCACGATTCAAATACAGAAGCTTGTTGTGTGATGTCGCCCGTAATTTTAAAAGTAAAGAGCAGATCATGAAGGTTCTTGACCTGATGGCCTTGTACAAACTCAACATTCTTCACTTACATCTTGTTGATGATGAAGGATGGCGCCTTGAAATTTCTTCACTTCCGGAGCTTACGGAAGTAGGTGCAAAACGCGGACACACTCTTGATAGCAAAACAAGGTTGCCTCCATCATTCGCTTCCGGTCCCGAACCGGGAAAATCAATGGGAACCGGCTATTATTCCCGCTCAGATTTCATAAAGATCCTGAAGTATGCTACTGAAAGACACATTATGGTTATTCCTGAGATTGAATCGCCTGGGCATAGCAGGGCAGCAATTAAAGCCATGGATGCACGGTATGAAAAATTGTTGCGCCAAGGTAAAAAAGAAGAAGCTGAAGCTTATCTGTTACGTGATCTGAACGACCAATCAGTATATTGCTCAGCACAGGCCTGGACAGACAATGTAATGTGTGTGGCACTTCCTTCGACTTATCAATTTCTGAGGACTGTTATCGATGAAATAATTGAAATTTATGAGGAAGCTGATGCTCCGCTGAATACTATCCACTTTGGTGGTGATGAAGTCCCGGAAGGCGCTTGGAAAAAATCGCCGGCATGTCTTGAATTGATCGAACACGATACTTCCCTTCACACAATTGACGATTTGTGGTATTACTACTTTTCTAAAATCAGTGCAATGCTGAAAGTACGAGATCTGTTTCTTTCAGGCTGGGAGGAAGTGGCGTTGCGAAAGACCCTTCTGGACGGCAAGAAACATATGATCCCCAACCCGGGATTTTTGAGTGAGAATTTTCAGGTCCATGTGTGGAATAATATGATTGGTTGGGGAGCCGAAGACCTTCCGTATCGATTAGCTAACGCAGGTTATAAAGTGGTTTTGTCATGTGTGAGCAATAATTATTTTGACCTTGCTTATTCAAAATCTCCTGATGAACCAGGTTTTTATTGGGGTGGATTTCAGGATATCGATAAACCTTTTTACTTTGTTCCTTTTGATTACTACAAGACCACAAAAGAGGATGCAGCCGGAAATCCCGCAAATCCTGAATATTTTTTAGGAAAAGACCGTTTAACCGACTATGGAAAATCCAATATTGTTGGTGTTCAAGGGCTTCTCTGGGGGGAAAACCTTCGCAGCAATGATGCTATGGAGTATCTGTTACTTCCCAAACTACTGGGACTTGCCGAACGTGCTTGGGCAAAGGACCCCAAGTGGGCAACTGAAAATGATAAAATTAAAAGTCAGAATTTGTACGATTATGCGTGGTCTGAATTCGTAAACATCATTGGAAAAAGAGAATTACCCAGACTTGATTACTATTCCGGAGGTTTTAAATACCGGATTCCCCCGGTTGGGGTAATCAGGGAAAACGGGAAAATTCTTGTTAATAACCAGTTTCCTGGATTAGCAATCTGTTACACTACTGATGGGACTGAACCAACTTTGCAAAGTACAAAATATTTCGGGCCTATTACAAACAAAGGGATAATAAAGTTCAAAGCTTTTGATTCCCTGGGAAGAGGTGGCAAGACCACAGAAAGTGTTCAATAATTTGATTTCCGATTTTGATTTGGAACTTCGGATTAAGAGTTCCTGATTCTCCGTGGAAACTCGGGAGACTGCTTAAAGAAGCTCAGTTGTGCAATGGGAAATGGGGTTGTACCGCAAGCGTGGAAAACTATTTCAAACCTTGAAAAACCATTTTTTCTTCCACATTATCCCTGCGATAACACCGATACTTAGAACTGTTGCAATCGCGTACAATAATGATGCATTCAATGGCGAAAAATGGGATAGAAACAATTGTTGATAAATAAAATCTTTCAGCGAAATGGTAGCGACTTCCGCTCCCGGTTTTGAAGCAGAGAGTGCGATTTTCTCCAATACCTTTTCCTGCATGGAAGAAAGAGCATAGATAAAAATAGCATTCATTCCAAAAATGGAGAATGGAGCTGTCCAGCTTTTATATCCCTTTGTATCGATCAAAAAGAAAAAGATAGCAAAAATGACTAATGCCCATCCCGCCATAAATATGGCAAAGGATGATGTCCACAGGTTCTTATTTATTGGTAACCAAACGTTGCAGATTATTCCTGTCAGTAGCAAACCAGCTCCTGATGTAAACATCCAGCATACTTTCTCTTCTTTGCTGTGCTCAGATGCGCGCAAATAGTCTCCGGTTAACACTCCCAGAAGTGCCGTGGCCATTGAAGGAATCGTGCTGATGATCCCCTCTGGGTCCCAGGTTTTGGTTTGGCTCCACATGTGGCCCTGTAAAAAAATAGAATCAATGTAAGAGGCAAAATTGCTGTTTTCCTCCATGTTTCCCAACGGAACTCCCGGTACGGGAATACATTTCATCATTACCCAGTAGGAAGTCAGCAAACCAATTATGGTGACAATTATCCCGCGAATGGAAAAATACAAGTACACGATCGTAGACAAAAAATAACAAATTGCAATTCTCTGCAAAACCCCCAGGATGCGAAGAGAGGACAAATTGAAATGCGTTTTTCCCAGTAATCCGAAGGGAAAGGCAGCTAAAAACAACCCTATTCCGAAAATTATTGCAGCGCGTCGCAATGCTTGTACTATTATCTTAGAATTGCTTTCCCCCTTGGCTTTCCGCACGGCAAAAGAAAAAGTCATGGAGACACCGGCAATCCAGAGAAAAAATGGGAAAATAAAGTCGGTGAATGTCCATCCGTGCCAGGAGGCATGTTCAAGTTGTGAATAAATATCCTCCCATGACCCGGGGTTATTAACGAGTACCATGCTCATCATGGTGAATCCGCGAAATGCATCAAGCGATAATAACCGTTCCGGTTTGCCCATTTTTTTTCCTTAAGGCTCTAGGGTTGGCTTTCGAAAGCTTTGTAACTGTAAATAATTTAAAATCTCATAGGGAAACATCTGAGCTTCTTGCAATATTGTAGAAATTTTGCACATCGGACAAATAGAAATTCAGGCTTGATGATCATTGTGAGATTTTTCGCAAACTTGAATTTGCTAATTTTGCAAGAACCTCATCTGTAAAGTATTTCGAAATTTTTGGAAAGGGAAGTGCAAAAATGCTTTTAAAAAAATTGCGAAAATGTACTTTATAGAGAAATCTAATTGCTTTCATCAAACATCCAATTTAAAGGGAGCGATTGTCATTCCAAGCCCAAGAATCAAACTCCAAAGGTTGCTTGAAATGAACATGGGAAAAAGACAAAGCCCTATTCCGCAAACAAGAAAAAGAACTCTGGCCTGTTTTTTTCCGTAAATGAAATAGCCGGTACCAATTGAGCCCCAGAACAAACTTAGCATCAAAGAAGTTCCATCCCAGCCATCTGCGGGAGTACTTGGTGAACCCGCTTCTTTTTGTCCAAGAAGTTCTTGGGCTTTATCCAATTGCCCCGCGTAGCCCAGTTCATGCATTTTCTTTTTAAGTTCCTGTTCAGTTGGTTTCTGCGCCCTTACATTGCTCTGGGACAATATAAAAAGAGCCAGAATAATTAAAAAAAGAATTTTTTTCACTCAAATTTTCCTTTTAGACCAAAAAATTTACCAGAATCTAACAATCAGCAAAAAGTTTTCTAATCAGTTAATCGCTTGGCATTGCGAGTAATTATACGCACAAAGCATTCCTTGGTCAACAATCTGATAAAATCCTCAGGGAAGCTGTGAAAAAATGTCAAAAATCATTTAAAAATGGCTGTGAAAAATGTCTCAATCTTTTGCCAGTGGCTCTCTCAAATGTTATACTTTGATGAATACCTATATTTTTTCACACCTTCAGGGCAAACGCATTTAAATTCCTGAAACAAACATGAATACTGTAAAATTTGAGAAAAAAATTACCTGTGTCCAAATTTCTGAGACTAGCTTAAATAGTAGATCTCGATGGTTTTAATGCGTTTGCCCGTGCTGATAAAATCCTGCTAAAGGTTTGTAATAGGACTTTGTGTATAAAAATGTAATTTTTTTTAACCTTTGGGCATACCTACTAACCATATAAAAAGTTCAGACTTCTTAATTTCAGAATTCCAATTCCCGAGGATATAGTCTTGAGATCATTTTCCCAAAACCTGAAAACGTAAACTCGTTTGGATGAGATTCCTGTCTTAACTTTTGGATTATTTGGTCTCAAAACAAAATTCGGGCTGAAAACTTTTTAATCACTACGGAATCGGCTTTTGAAGCTGAGCAATCGAAAAAAATGAAGTTTATGACAACAGGAATTCTGAATTTCGATTTTTAGAAACGAAGTCTTTGTTCCAGTTCAACCGCCAAAATCTGTTGTTGAGTTGAGTAGAAGCAAACATTGAATCAAGTTTTCGTTGATTCGCTCACGTAAAACAATTTGCGAAGCTATTAGGTTGTGTGGTAGAAATTACGAAGTTGTTTTTTCAAAGCTATTAATTTCTTAGGAGATGGCCATGACAAAGATCGGGATTCTTTCTTGCTCAAATTCAACCCAGGATGCCAGATGTTGCACATTTGGATGCCTTGAAGCTTTGAACAAAAATGAAGATTGTTTTGCATTCTATTCCAAATCAGGTGGTGCAACACTGACCGGAATAATTAATTGTAACGGATGTCCCACTGTCGTCGCACCTGAAAAAATCCTTTCTTCTGCCCGGTCACTCGCCGGGGTTGGAGTGGAAGTAATACATTTTTCCAGTTGCATGGTGGCAGTTTGCCCGTATGTCCAAAAATTTAAATCTTTGATAGAACAAAATTTTCCCTCCGTAAAAGTAGTTTTGGGAACTCATGGAAATATGGAAAATAAAGAATCCCTGGACTTTTTCAGAGCCGGATTGAAAAATATCCTTTTACACAAACGTTTTGAAATGATTGATTTCATTCAGGAAATCATGAAAGATAAACCTTCAGCGTAACAGTTTTGATATTGGTTCAATGATTGGAGGCTTAAGAGGGCTTTTCATTTGCATTGACAAAAAAGAAGCTTTCTTTGGTCTTTGCGCTAGCCTTTGCGATAATGCAAAACATGAAGCAGCCGTTTTAAGCTTAAAGGGAGATTTTTTGAGTTTATCAAATTGCTTTTACTGGCGTTTAAGACTGTCAGAAAAAATCGGAATATTTTATTCGGTGCAAAACAGCTCGCTAATGGTGTGAGAAAACTGGGTGGAAAATTGGGTGGGTAGACAGAAAGATGAAAATTAAGGGATTTTTCGACAGTCTTGTTTCTAAAGTTAAGTTGCTTTTTTGGGATTTTACAGGAAACTGGAATAATAATTTTTTTGGGAGGTAGCAAGATGCAGGAATTTGTACAAAAAAATATTTTTTGGATGGGGCATGATTCCTTCAAACTGGTTGGGGAAAAAACTGTTTTTGTTGACCCATACCAGATAAAGAAATCAGAAAAGGCTGATATTATTTGTATAACGCATGAACACTTTGACCATTGTTCCCCGGAAGATGTAAAAAAACTGCAAGGTGAGCAAACTGTTATCGTCGGACCACAAGATTGTCTGAATAAACTTTCCGGAAATTTGAAGCCCATTAAACCAGGAGAAAAGTTGACTGTCCAGGGAATCGAAATCGAGGCAGTCCCTTCATATAATATTGGAAAAAAATTTCATCCCAAGGCTAATGGTTGGGTGGGATACATTATCACACTGAATAAGACGAGAATCTACCACGCCGGAGATACCGATCACACCCCAGAGATGAAGACGCTTAAAGTCGATGTTGCGTTGCTTCCAGTTTCCGGAACTTACGTCATGAGCGCTGAAGAGGCCGCACAAGCTGCGCTGGAAATTAAGCCGAAAGCGGCGATTCCGATGCATTATGGAAGCGTTGTCGGAAGTGCTGATGATGCAAAACGTTTTAAAGAACTTCTTTATGGAAAAGTGGAAGTAGTCATAAAAGACTGATGAACTGCAAACCATTACATTTCTTTTTCTTTACTTTCCCTGCCTTTTCCATTTTCCTTTTCTTTTTCCAAATGATTTCTGTTCCTGCAGTATTTTGCCAGCTTCCAGCCAATCAGACATCAATTGAAACCGATGAAGAATTGCGGGCGTTGATAAAAAAGATTGAAACGCAACACCGAGGCGAAACTTCCCACAGCATTTCGCAAATGAATATTTCCACCAAAGAGTGGAAGCGGACTCTGAAAATGGAAAATTGGAGCGAAGGACGTGACAAGTTTCTTGTTCGCATCCTTGAGCCGGCAAAAGAAAAAGGAACTTGTACTCTAAAGGTTAACAGTGACATTTGGAATTTCCTTCCCAAAATTGATCGACTGATGAAAATTCCGTCCAGCTTAATGGGTGACAAATGGATGGGAAGCCATTTTACAAATGATGACCTTGTAAAAGAAGACAAAATCGACATTTTGTATGATTTCAGGCTCGAAAAGAAAGATGAAAAGTTCCTTTTTGTCCAGGCTATTCCCAAATCAGGAGTAGCCGTCGTCTGGGGAAAATTGTTATATACGATCGACCGGGAAAAGGAAGTTCCCAAAACCATTGAGTATTTTGACGAAGCAGGTGTAAAAGTCAGAGTAATCACATTTGACCGGGTCTCGAAAATATCCAATCGCTGGGTTGCTCAGTACATGAAAGTCGAGCCTATTGAAAATTCCGGGGAATACACTGAAATGATATTTGATAATCTGGAATTCGATATTAAGCTTCCATCCAATCTATTTTCAGTCCAAACTCTCAGAAAGAGTTTTTGACATTGTAATAGTGAGTAAAACTTTATTTGCTTCGAAGTCACGGAATAATAAAATTAACCGACACTGCAAATTTACCAAAAAAAGCAAGTTGAAAAGTCGGTCGTTGAGAAGGTGTGAAATGTTTGCCGAAAATGAAAGTGGAAAATGTCGCAATTATTCATCAGCAATATTTTCAGATGTTGTGCGCTAGGCAATGTTTGTGATATTCGCGTCTTGTGAGAAGGTGTGAAATAATTAAAATATGGGAAGTGGAAACAGTCGCAAACGTTTTCTGACAACATTCTCGTTGGTTGTACTTTAGTGGGTGGGTAAATTATTCACAGCTTGTGAGCGGAGTCGAAACGACCAAAGTTAATAAATTATGCGAAAGCGAGTGAAACTTGGTGAAGGAAGGAATAAACTTGATTGTGCAATCTGTCTGCATGCTTGTCGAGACCAACTTTTAGAAAAATTGCTACTGAGTTAAACTTCTGATGATAATGCTCAAGCTTGCATTCAGAAACCTCCTGCGGAATAAGCGCAGGACGCTTCTTACAATGTCAGCAATGATATCAGCTGTTACACTGTTGATTTTCAACCTTGGAATGAATGACGGTCTTATCTGGGGAATCATAAACAATTCCACTGAAACGATGTTTGGGCATCTTACTGTCACTGAAGTAACCTATATCGATCAACCTTCGTTATATAAAACCATTCCTGAGGATGTAAATTTCCGCAAAACAATTTTGAAGAACCCTGAGGTTAAGGGAATATGTGGCCGCATTTCCTGTTTCGTTCTTCTCAGTTTTGGAAATGATGAAAATTCGCATTCCCAGGCGGTTGAACTGCTTGGAATAAACCCGGACGAAGAGATTCAGACAAGTCGCCTTCCGACGAGTGTTACAAAGGGCAAATTTCTGAGCAGTAATGAAGCTCACGAAATAATTCTTGGTGAAAATCTTGCGAAACGTCTTGAAGCAACAATTGGTGGACAGGTTGCCATAATGGGACAAGCTGCGGACGGCTCAATTTGTTCCGATTTATTAACCGTTGCAGGTTTCATGAAAACCGGGAACTCATTCAGAGATTCGTCATTAGCCCTTACCGGGAGGAAAACCCTCCAGGAAATTCTTGTACTGGACAACAAGCTGCATAAGTGGATTGTTTTTCTGAAGAATCCCCTTAAATCTAACTTTATGGCTGAAACGCTGAAAAAGGACTTCCCGAGTTTTTTGTTTACAACTTGGCAGAAACTTGTCCCACAAATGGCCTCAATACTTGATATTCTGACTGCAATACAGCTAATTGTAATGGGTATTTTTTATTTCGCGGTGTTTTTGATTACGATGAACACTATGAATATGGCTTTTCTCGAACGTCGCAGGGAATTTGCAATTCTTGGCGCTATAGGCCTCACCAAAAAGCGATTGGCTGTTTTAATTACCCTGGAAGGATGTCTGTTAGGAATATTTGCCGGCATTTTTGGCGGGGTATTAGGGACCTCCTTAAGCTTTTGGTTTCATTATTATCCGCTGGATTTGTCAGCTTTTTTGCCCAACATTTCTTACGGGGAAGGTGCTCTGCAGCCTTTTTTGACCTGTAATCCAACGTTGAAAAACGTTTTTTCGCCAATCCTTGGAATGCTCATTCTTGGAAACATAGTTGCTTGTTTACCAATAATAAGACTTATACGACAAAAACCTGCAGAAGCGCTGAGGAACTCCTGAATGCTCTGGATTAAAATTGGTTGGAGAAATCTTTGGAGAAGCAAAGCGCGAACCCTGCTGCAAACCGCAGCTATTGCCGGAGGAATTTTCCTCACTGTTTTCTTCCGAAATCTTACAGCCGGGTCTTATGCTCAGATGATAAGAGAAGGAACAAAGATCGGAAGCGGTCACGTTGGATTTTATCTGGACCATTACCTCGAAGACCGAAAAGCTGAGCAGTTTTTCCTGTCGACGAAGATTATTCCTGAATTGAGGAAGAATCAGTTAATTGATCATTTTTTTGAGCGCCTTACAATCCCAGGGCTAATACAATCCAGTCGGGAAAGCTGCGGAGCGGCAATCTACGGAATGGACATTTTGGCCGAAAAAGACACCAATCCGATTTTCCAACCGAAAAATTTTGCGACTGGTACATTGTCAATAAATGAAAATCGAGATAAAGCCATGATCGGTTTTGTAATGGCTAAATCACTTCAAGTAACAGTTGGCAACAAAATTGTTCTTTCTTTCCAGGATCAAAGCGGAAAAATTGTCAGCCAATTGTTTCGAATATCGGGAATACTTAAAACAGGAATTGGCCAAATTGATCGAAGTGTAGTTTTTGTTGATCGCAGGCAATTGGCAACTCTTTTCGGGAATCCTGACGCTGTCCATGAAATTGCGGTGTTACTCAAGGATTATGCCTTTATTCCAGCCTTCCTTCAACAGGTTGACTTTCTTGCCGGAACTTCAAAAAATGTAAAAGCTTACCCCTGGGAAATTGCCATGCCTGAACTAAGCGGTGCAATCAGTATTGACAGATTTCAGCTCAAGATACTTTTTTCCATCCTTTTTTTCCTGATTGCTATTGGTGCGGTTAATACTCTTTTGATGAGTGTAGTTGAGAGAACCAGAGAATTTGGGCTTTTACGAGCCCTTGGACTTCATCCTTCCGCAATCAGAAAAGTCATCCTTGCAGAAGGGCTTGTATTAAGCCTATTGGGCATACTGATTGGACAAGTATTTGCTTTTTGTGCTAGTCTATATACTCATATCCATGGAATAGACCTTACCTTATTAGTTGGAAAGCTTGAAGTGGCTGGTATGGTAATGGATTCAGTTATATATAGTGGTTGGGATATTCCGGCTAACCTACTTGCGTCGTTTTTAATGATTGCAATTGTTCTGACCTCTTCTTTATATCCTGCTCACAGAGCGCTCAAAATTAGGCCCTCCGATGCCATGAGGAAATACTAGGAGTTCGTTTGCTAAATAACATTGCAATAGAAATCAGTATCGTGTGGTTCGGTGGTACGAAAAAAATGAGTCGTTTTAGGGAAGACAACTCTTTGTACAAGCTAAGTTTTTCGGAATTGCATTGTATGGTTAATTAGCGAACGCCATGCTAGGTCGATGCAAATGAAAGAAAGTGAACATTCTCATCCTGAAAAAGGCGCCCATTCTGCGGTGGAAGGAAATTTGATGAACGCGGTCGAGATAAAGAACGTATCGAAATATTACCAGGAGGGCGAGTTCTTCGTAAAAGCCATCGATGGTATTGATCTGTCGATTTCCCGTGGAGAATTCGCCGTTTTGGCTGGTCCTTCGGGAAGCGGCAAATCCACCCTCTTAAATCTAATTGGAGGGCTGGACAGACCAGACAAAGGGGAGATATTTCTTGACGGCTTAGCGACGCGAGAAAAAAGTGATGACGAGTTGACCTTTTTGAGGCTCCATAAAATCGGTTTTGTTTTTCAGGCGTATAACCTTGTACCAGTATTAACTGCGTTCGAGAATGTCCAGTTTATTCTTCAGATTCAAGGTGTCCCAGAGAAACATCATAGAGAGAAAATTCTAGCCCTTTTTGCGGAACTGGGCATATCCGGGCTTGAAAATCGGTTCCCCCCACAACTTAGCGGTGGTCAACAACAACGGGTTGCAGTTGCCAGAGCCATCGTCGGCAATCCGGCAATTGTACTGGCGGATGAACCCACAGCTAACCTGGATTCGGAGTCAGCTCTTTCTCTTCTTGGTTTGATGAAGCAGTTAAACAAGGAAAAGGGAGTAACCTTTCTTTTCAGTTCACATGATTCTCGAGTTGTTGAGACTGCGTCACGGGTAATAAAACTTCGGGATGGGAAAATCGAGCCCTGCGGTTTGCCACTTCCTCAACAAAAAGCGATTGCGTAAGCCAGCGAAAAAGAGTAAAAATACTTGACTAATAAACCTGCATCAACACAAGTGCAGAAAAATTGGAAAAAAATAAATTTTCGCGAAGTTTTTTTGAATAGTATGGATAATTACCAATGACAAAATGAATTTACTCTTGGTTGCTTTGTGTAAGCACCAAAATTGAACTTCACTTTTTATCCCTGGTACTTATGAAAAACTGCATGAAGCTAAGTGCGACGATTTTTTAATAGTGAGACAAATAGACAGTGTAGCAAAATACTGAATAAATTACCTTGAAAGTCGCATGAACAGAGAGATACGAAATTAGGAGGAATATGCTTTTTTGTTCTACCAATGTTTTCTGCATTTGGCCTTAAATTTGAGCTAAAAATACCGGCCAGCTTACTACGGTGTCGACAAATATGGTGTCTAAAATTTAATCCTTGCCCCCCCCCTGGAATTTTAAGACTATGAAATTAATTAATTTCGCGTTCTCGTTCGAAAAAATGGGCTGCCATCGAATAGCTATAATGCGGATTCGGTTGGTTTTCCCAGCCCTGTGCCTTTTCGTTTTTTTCTTTTCTTTTTCAATGGCAGGGTATTCTTCTGATCCCACTTTTGAAAATGGTCTGGCGATACGAACTATTGGGCAGTTCCAACAATGGCCAGGATTTCTCAAAGACCTTGGAGTCGTCTCGTCAACCAATAGCCAAACTTTTCAAAACCTATGCCGAATTTGGACCAAAGCAAACTTTGATTCTTTCAAATTTAAAGCGGAGATCGAAACAAACAGTCTGTACAACTCAAATGGCCAATTTGAAAACAAAGCGGGAAGTTGGAATTCTATTTTCGCAACAAACCATTTTGTAAACTGGGATCTCCAAAAATCAATTTATATGAATAGATATGCTGATTTTTCCGCCACTCTTGAGCGATTTGATTTTTCCTGGACAGCAAATAAACTTGACTTTGATCTGGGACGTCAGCCAATAAGCTTGGGAACAAGCCATTTCATCGGAATATTGGATGTCCTGGCTCCCTTTTGTCCAGGCTATCTGGATGCCTCTTACAAACCAGGAGTTGATGCCTTGCGGATCAGAACAGGAGCAGGTACTTCCGGGGAAGCGGAATTGATTTTTGCTGCTAACAAGCAAGCTTCTTACGATGCCTCGATTGGGAGAATCCGAAACACTTTCAGTGGGATTGACCTCGAACTGCTCGGGGGAAGATTTCGTGAACGTAACTTTACCGGACTTGCCTGGGCAGGTGAAAAGAGAAAAGTTGATTTATGGGGGGAAATGGCGTTTTTTCAAAGGAAACTGGATAAAGAAAAAAACTGGGGAGGCGATTCCCGGTTCGCATTATCCTGGATAGCCGGGATGGAAAAGGAAGTTTACCGTAAAATGCGTATGGGAATAGCTTTTATGTATCAGGATTTTGGATTTCGCAAACCTGAGGATTTTCAATTAGTAACGCAAGATTCCCCTTTTAAGGAGGATTGGACGTTTTTGTCCGCTTCCGAATACGGGTTATTGACATTGCATATGCCTTTTACCCAGCTTATGACTGCCGATTTGAGTGGAATTTTCAATCTCATTGATCATTCAACACTTTGGCAACCGAAACTTTCGATTAGTACGACCGGAAATTCGGATGTTTCCATTTTTTGTTGGCTTAGAACAGGCCGGGAAAGTAATTTGACCTCTTCATCCCTGATTCCAGGTTCAATCCCACTTACGCAATCAGAATTCGGTCTAATCCCTCAGGGAATTGGCGTAATTTTCCGACGCTTCTTTTGAAGGTTAATTTGTACCGGTAGCAATGTTCTCCCCGAGTTTACGTTTTATGTTCAAGGCTGTTTTAGCCAAAAAAGGGCCGGTGAACACGATAAGCAAGAACCGGACAAACTGCACCGAAAAGATCAACGACAGGTCTGCTCCTGTTCCCAGGGCGATTATGGCAACCGAATCTCCTCCTCCAGGGGTGGTGGCCAGATATCCGGAAACCGGACTGGCCCCGGTGAACCACGCGAAAGCCCAACCGGCTAGGGCGCACGTGCCAATCAGGACCAGGGTATTAGCTAATAAGAGAGGCAAGAGTCGTCCCGCCTGGAAAAGGGATTCCTGGTCAAATAGTAGACCAACATAAAAACCCATCGAGATGTAAGCAAGAGGTGGCACCCAAATCGGCCAAACCGGCTGAAAAAGCTGAAAACCGGACACTAATAGGCCAAGAATAATTGGTCCTAGGAAATTCGCGGATGGCAGGCGAATCAGTTTTCCTACCCAAACTCCCAAAATGGCTAAAAAGGGCGTCAATATTAAATCGAACCAACTGTGAGGGGAACCCGAAGAAAGTCCTGGCAAGGACTTTGAGACACCCGGAGTTTGGTGGGTTAGGAAACCGGCTACCAACGAGGACGTCAGGACAACCACAGCCAGCCTTAAGTATTGCATCAACGCAACAATCCTGGCATCAGCATTGGTTTCGAGGCTCAGTGCAATCATGGCGCTGGCCCCTCCGGGTAGGGTGCCAAGCGTGGCGGTTTCCCGACCGAGGGAGCTTACTCTTGACAATACGACTCCACCGATTAAGCTTATCCCGATAGTGACCACCATAACCAGCATGATTGCCGGAAAATAAAGAATCAAGTTGGGGAAAACCTCTGGACGAATATTGATTCCTAACAGAACCCCGATTACCGCTTGGGCTCCCGACAAAACGGCTGGGGCAACTCTGGGATGCTTCGGCCGGATCAAACTGGCGACTATTGCAACAAGCATTGCAGTTACGAACCAGCCTCCAGGGATCGACAAAACCTGGGACTCGAAACCTAGACCAGCGGCTAAAATCCCGATGACTGCCCACCAAAGAACCTTCGATTTCATAGGACCCCCTTTTGGACAGACCGTCAAAGAGAATAGCATAGTGGCGGTCGAATAACAATTATTTCACAGTGTGAGAGCGGAGTCCAAGGGGCTATGAATTCAAGAACAGGTTAGCCTGGAAGAAGTGAAAAAAGCAAAAATGCCAGCTTTCAAGATTGCATCAACACGAGTGTCACACATCCCAATCTCGGGGATTTTAATTTGATACCATTTTTTCGATTGATGAATTGCCAACTTGCTTTGGAAGGAATCTTCTGATTTAGTCCGAAGTTCCCGAGTGAAAACACCCTCTTGTTATGACCTGAAGCCAAAAAGAAGCCTTTTTTGCCTGCTTTTTCTGTCCATGTAAATTTGACGCCTGAAAATAGCATTTGAAGATGGTTTCAAGGGTTTTCCTACTGTCCAGTAAAAGCCGTCTGAAAAATGCCTTAAATTCGTTTACAGATCAGGATTTAAATAGATTTTGCGTCCGGAACTTCGGTTTAGTTCTATGTAAGTTGGTCTCAGGATAAAATCCAACCGAGAAGTTTTGCAAAATCAGAAAACTACCTTTTGAAGTACTTTTCCGAGAAAATGCAAACTCAGAATTCCTGTTGTCGTAAACTTCACTTTCTTCGATTGCTCAGCTTCAAAAGCCGATTCCGTAGAGATTAAAAAAGTTTTCTGCCCGAATTTTGTTTTGAGACCAAATAATCCCAAAGTTAAGGCAGAAATCTCATCCAAACGAGTTCACGTTTCCAGTTTTTGGGAAAATGGTCTCAAGACTATATCCCCGGGAATTGGAATTCTGAAACTATCGATACCAGGAATTCTGAGTGTAGAAAATTTGGGAAAAATATTTTTGCGCAGAGTTTTTTTTGAACTGCTGGTAAATTGCCAATGACAATATGAATTAACTTTTTATAGGGGCCTGAAAGCTTCTAGTAGTGCTTGGCAAGCAGAATTATTTGTTGTAATATGATATGGATGAACGATTGAAGCTAGGTTGTTTAACTGCGATTTTTTCGGGAACACACGTGAGGAGAATTGTGTGAAAATTTGTGGGATACGCAGGGAGTTGGAAGGTTAAATGGCTTGCCAACTCTGAAAACTGAGGGAGCACGATTGCTCCAAATTTTTTTAAAAAAATATCTATCCGTGAAAATTTCAAAGCTTGAGCGATACAAACAGATTGGTGAATTCCCGAATTTAGTGGAGCCTTTTGTACGAGATTTGCAAAACACTCCGGCAAACCTTTGCGGTAAGTGGAATTCATCTTTTTTTAAGCGGGATGCTGAACTGGTATTGGAAATGGGTTGCGGTTGGGGAGATTTCTCAGTGGGAATGGCAAGAAATTTTCCGGAACGCAATTTCCTGGGATTAGATGTAAAGGGAGCCAGGATTTGGCGAGGAGCGAAAACAAGTTTTGAAGAAGGTTTGAAGAACCTTGGATTTCTCAGAATAGAAGGTGAGTTTGTTGAAAGACTTTTTGCTCCAGGTGAACTAAGCGAGATATGGATAACCTTTCCGACCCCATATTTACGGAAGCCTGAAAAAATGCTTGTTTCACCTACATTCCTTTCAAGATATCGCAGGCTCCTCTCTAAAAACGGAGTTCTCCATCTGAAAACTGACGTTGAGTTGTTAGGTAATTATGTGTTCAACATCTGGCCCCATTGTGGATTTGAGTTGTTGAATTCCAAAAGTGAATACTTGGAGACTTTTCAACATCCTATTCCGGAAGTTCATACTAATTTCGAGGCAAGAGCTGTCGGCTTACAAAAGCGAATTTGGCATATAAAGGCTGCTCCAACTTCTGGAAATGTAGCCTCGGTTCCAGACGAGGTTGCCAGATGTCCATGGAAGAAAAGTAATACTAACTCCAATAAATAAGAAAGCTCTCCTAGCGGCAAATTAATGAAGTGAATAGTTAATTGGAATTTCTATGCGGTATCCAGCTTTTAATGAGCTTGGAGGAGGGGGAAAGGTTCGGTTTTTAAAAAGATCCCTTGCGGCATTCTTTAACTGAAATGATGTGGAATCTGGAATTTGGATATTTATGGGGCAGCCATCTTCAGCGATAGAAAATGTTACAAGGACCTTTCCTTGAATACCTTGTTTTAGGGCTGAATCCGGGTAGATTTTATTTCTTTCGATTTGTTTTCTAACATTTGCAAGGTACTTTTCGATCTCGTGATTGTCGTTTTTAACTTGACCAACAGTACCATTTTTTTCACTCTTGGATGACGACGAATCAGAGAATAGTTTTGAGTCAGTGGCCTGAATATTGGGATTTAAATTGCTACGCAAAGATCTTAATTTTTCCATGGCATTGTTTAAAGCTGTGAAATTTTCCTGTGGTTGTTTCGGCTTGAGAGCTTCATCATGGTTTGATTGGGGAGTAGGAATCTTTGGTAAGGTTGAATTCGAAACTGCCTTTATGGGAGGGGAAGGGGACTGCCGAGGCGGCTTAGGAACAGATTTTTTTGGGTCGGGTTTTTGTTGTACGGGGAAATCTCTGGGAGTGGCTTCTGGCTCAGGTGGCTTAGAATCTCTTTCCGGAATTGGCTGAGGCAGGTGAAATTGGTTTTTGTCAAATAATACGGGGGGAAGTGCTGCTTTTTTTTCAAACTCTGTTATGGATTCTACCTCAGGAAAAAATTCAATTGTCTGTGAACTATTCAAATTAGGAATAAAAACTAAATGGCCATCGAGAAAGAAATATGGTTTGGTGGGTGTTGCGTTATTAGTTTTTGATTTGTCTTTCAGGTTGATTTGAAGCTCTTCGGAGGCAATTCTGTTTTGTTCCCCATTAATGGATATTTCAAGCTTGGGAAAAGGAATGTCATGAAGAATCACGGGTAATAAAAGGCAAAAGAGTAATAAAGAAAAAAAGATTAATCGCATTTCTATTGAAAAATAGAAATTGCTCTAAAAAATAGCAAATTAACAAAGTCGAAAATTATTTCAAAATTCAAAAGTTTCCCTGTAATCCTGAATAAATCATTCTTCCTGGTGCTGGAACTCCGTAGGCAGTCTCATAGTTCCGATCGAAAATGTTGTTCACTCCGAGAAAGGCTGTCAGGCCACTTTTTCTGACAGGTGTTGACAAGCGTGCATTAGCTACAGAGATGCAATTCAGTGAAGCTTTTTGAAGTGGAAGTGTTCGGGAATAAAAATTCTGGCCGTCAACGTAAAGGAGCTCAAGATGCGCCATACTGCCATTGTGCGAAGTATATGTTCCTGAAACTGTGAATTTAAATTTTGGACGAAACTGAAGTTCATCTCGCCCACTTCCGGATGTTAAATCTTTTGAATTCATAAGAGTTAAGCCGCTTTCAAGCAACAGTGGGCGTCGATAGTTATGCCGGAAAGTAAACTCTACACCTTTGAAAAGGTAGTCCTCGTAATTCTTGAAAAGGTTAGCGGTAGTGTCTTTTTCAATATAATTTGAGACCGTGCTTGAAAATAAAATCATTCCAAGAGTCGTTCTTTTACTCATCTGATGAGTCAGTCCGAGCTCATAGTTCATTGAATGCTCAGTTGTTAAATTGGCATTTCCGCTGGTTTCGTCGTAGAGTTCCTGAATAGTGGGGAATCTTACTTTTCTTGCTGCTGCAGCGTGGATACTAGTGGCATCTGAAAGTTCCCTGGACGCACCAAGGCGGAACTCTCCCTGAGAATCGTTGTCTTGGGTATCTCTAAAGAGTTTGCACAAGCTTCCACCTAGTGACAGACGAAGGTTTTGAAAGGGTTTGCACATGTATTCCGTAGAAAGCGTTTGAATGTGAAGGGTTCGAGTGTCATCAAAGGAGCGAATGTCATAGGTCTTATTGCTGTTCTTACCGCCCCCACCACCGCCTCCGGTTCCAGTCCCTGCTCCAGTAGTTGTCCCAGTGCTAGTTCCAGTTCCAGTTCCAGTTCCTGCTCCAGTAGTTGTCCCAGTGCTTCCACCAGTTCCAGTGCCGGTTCCTTTTCCCGTTCCGCCACCGGTTCCTGTTCCAGCGCCCACTATACTTCCGGCAATAATATTCGGAGTGACTGCAACATCCCGAATTTGACCATCAGCGGTCCATTCATCGCTTTCGGATGTAAGGCTGATGGTTAGTTTGCTGTCCTTCCCCATTGAACGAGTTGCCTGGAAAGTTTCTCCTCGAATTAGTGTGTTTGTATTCTGATGATATGTTCCGTTAACTTTTGGATTTGTCATTCCAAGATAGTTTGCATCGTCATAATCGCTGCTTTCCACAGCCTGACTATTTTGATAAAACCAAAATTTATATTCCCAAGGGCCGGAAGCTACATAGGATGTCGTCAGTTGAAAAATTTGCCTGTCATCATTATTGACACGTTCATATTTTACTCTAGTAGCAAAAGGATCTGACATATCGGCAATCGTAAGAGGAGGTAACCCATAGGCGCTATTTTGGGTGGAAAAAGTAACGCCCCACTGCCAATTTTCTGAAGGAGTTAATCCAAAACGAAGAAACATGGAAGATCTTCGAAAATCGCTGTTTTTACGTTTTCCGCCATCTTCCGTCGAAGTTGGGGTAAATGACTTTGAAAGCTCAAATCCATCGCTTTGTTCGTTGTTGAGTCCAAGAATGTAGTCAAATTTTCCCTCTTTTCCCGAAGCTCTCAAAGCTCCATATTGTTTGAGGCCGGTGCCTGCTTCTTCCTGTAGGAAAAGTTTATCTTTAGCTTCACCCCGGCGTGTAATAATGTTGATTACACCTCCCAGGGCGCCTGAACCATATAAAGAAGAGCTTGCTCCATAACTAACCTTTATTTTTTTAATGATTTCAACGGGGATCATTCGTGGATCCACTTGACCATCGAATGTTGAATTAAGGGGAACTCCATCGAGCAGTAGTAATACATGTCTGTCTTTGTATCCAAGCATGTCAATGCGTGGGGATCCATTTCCGCCCACTCTGATATTGATTCCCGGAACGAGTTGAAGAGCTTGATCAAGGGTTTTTACACCCCTTTGGTTTAATTCTTCGGCTTGGATAATCTGTGTTTGTCCAGTACTTTCAGTTTCTGAACGATCTCCCTCAACAACGATTTCATCCAGAGTAAATTTTCCCGAATATTCTCCATTAATTGCTGCCCAAATGTTCAAAGGAGTCCAGAAAAAAATTGCTGAAAGAATGAAAACAAACACGTTTCGCATGATACACCCCTAAATAGAATTAAAGATAAGTTCCAGGCTAAGATCAATTTTTGTGCAATACGCCAAAAGGGCAAATGCAACAATCCTCACAAAAATTTCAGGTGAAGCTGTTTTTAGAGAGTTTAGAGTAAATGATTTTTCTTCGAATATTCAATTCCAATGCTCAAGATAATTGCAGCAATTTTAATACGTTTTTCTTGATATTGCCACAAGATACTGAAAAAAAAGGTAACCGTTCACTTACCCCATTAATTGCAGAATATTATCTTCGGAAGTTATTTCCCTGGGCATGTGATTTTAGTTATTACTATTTACTAAAATGGTGTATAACGAGTCTGTCGAAAAATCCCGTATTTTTCATGTTTTTATATACCGATTCAAATTTTCGCCTCGCTTTTTGGCATCAACAGCGAGTCACTTTGTACCGAGTAAAATATACCGAGAGTTTTCCGACAGCTTCTAATGCCATTTTAAGGGCTTTATAGAATATTTAACTAACCGTTTTTATGACTTTTTAAAAGTACTTTTTCGTTTATTTATAATACTTACAGACCTAAGTGAACGCTTACAAAAAAAGAACCTTTTAGGATACAGGTTCTATACGCTTTAGTGGCAATTTAATTTTCTACCCGAAACATGCCATTGTTGTAAAATGTTTTTTCCCTAAATAAAGGCTTTGATTTTACTCAACACTTTGTCAAATAGTTTTCGAATGAGCATGTACGCAGTCAGTCCCAGGAAACCTGCAACTGCGCCAAAAAAAAGATGAAGAAATGCGGATTTTAAAAAGCCAAATAATAAAAATTGTCGTGCGACATTACTTGTTAGTGCACTGGTTACTATAAAACTGAATTTAACCATATGTGCAAGCATTCCGCAAATAATTGAACCAACTGGACTGTCAATTTTCACTCTGGGAAATAATAGAACTAAATCCAGGGTTACACCTGTGATGCCATATAGTCCCAGGTTATAGGTAAAACTATTATTCAAGCCGAACGGGATTCCCCACAAGGCTGTGCTGACACCAATCACGATTCCTGCACCTTCATGTCGAACAAGCCCGCGCCCTGCTATCATTAGCCCAAGCCATAGAAGTGCGCTGTGCCCAGGTATTTCAAGGGGGAGAGAGAGTTTTTTTCCTAAAGCTACTATTGCTCCAAAGCCTATCAGGCAGATAAACTTTAATAGAAACTTTACATTCTCACTCTGAAAATCTAAAATCCCTGTTTCTTTGATATTTGAAACGGGTAAATCAATGGTTTTGTTATCCATATTTTTCTCTCCTTGTCATTCCGGATGAAAAAATCAAACCAAAAAAATTATGAAGAGCTTGTCAGTGCGCAATTCCTTTCAAGGCTTTTTCAGCGGGAACCCACATCCTCTTGCCTGTTTGCTGAGAGGGCTCCTTAGATAAAACAACTTTGAGCACGGGGATTCCACCTATTAACGAAGGCCTTACCCAGTCGAGGCTGTCAATCATTACATCTTCGTTGAGATCTTGTCCCTGGTCGTTTCGAACAGCAATTATACCAGTTTTCATTTTTATTTCTTCAACAGAAATAATCCCTTTAATTTCCCGAACGCCCCTTATGTCAACTAATCGTCCATTGTTTCCGCTGGCTCTAAGGCCTACAGCGGCCAATGCTCCTATAATGCCGCTGCCATCCCCTCCTAGTTCTTTCAAAAAAATACCTTCCCTGGAAGCGAGTTCATATGCATTTTGTTTGGTCAATAATTCGATTTCCGCTTTTAAACCGAAGTTTAAAATTTCCGGAGAAACCTGATTTTTTGCGCATATACAGAGCCCCGGGTCGGCGCCAGGTTGAAAACAACCTTCGATGAAATCAATACACGATTGAAAAAGTGCTGCCACAGGGTTTTCTGTAATGACAGCAATTCCTTTGCAGCTGTTGTGAGAAGTGTACTTGACTCTGGGGTCAACTAATAGTTGATGTCTACTAACTCCCAGAGAGTCAGCCAATTTTTTTTCGGACAACATTTGTGCGAGCCCCCTGGCAACTTTCCCTGTTCCGGGGCTGCCTATGATGTCAGTGTCGTCTACGCCAATATACACCGTATTTTTCATTTTACCTCCAGGCTGTACACATCGATGATCCAGTCTTTGAAGGGGATGTCCGGGCTGGCGAGTTTGGCTGTACGTCGATTGGAAATGCTTAAAAGGAAATTTTCATCAATTTGACTCTTATTCAAGGTTATCTCAGCGGTAGTGATACGCCACTTGGAATACCCTTTCACAAGAACCATCTTGAAATCTTTAATTCCGGATGAACGCAAAATTTCAAGCAAAGATGGGCCCTTTGCCGGTTGTCCAGCTTCAGGAATTTCAAATGATTGTTGTTTCAATTTTTCAAGACCGTCAGTAGTAATGGAGGCGACTTGTTTGTTATTGAAGGAAACACCGATGCAGTAGTCTTCGGAGCTATCTGATTTATCAAGCTTGTTAAGTGGTGCAGACGCGATAGGCAGAGGAAGTGATGCAACAGACAAGCTCTCTTGAGAGTAACCGTTTATTGGCGGAAAGAAAACCATGCAGAAAACAAGAAAGACAAAAATCGATCTTTGTGTAGATCGAGAAAGGAAAGAAAGACTTCTTCTCTCTTTGTCCAAAAAGTTTTCCAACTTATTAAATAATATTTTTAAATTTTCCATACCTACTCCTATTATATCACTAAATACTAAATACTAAATACTAAACACATTCATCATGTGCGACAATTACATTAAATAATGACGAAATCTTCTACCTAAAACTTGTGGTAAAAAAACAAAATCAGTCTAACGAGACTTCCGAAAAATCCCGGAATTTTCATTTTTTAAATGTAACACCCGAATTTTGGCCCCGTTTTATAGCATCAGAAGCGAGCAACCTTTTGCCGGATAAAATATGCCGAGACTTTCCGACAACTTTTAACCCGAAGTTCCGGACCCAAAATCTATTGAAATCCTGATCTGTAAACGAATTTAAGGCATTTTTCAGACGGTTTTTACTGGACAGTAGGAAAACCCTTGAAACCATCTTCAAATGGTATTTTCAGACGTCAAATTTACATGGACAAAAAAAGCAGGCAAAAAAGGCTTCTTTTTGGCTTCAGGTCATAACAAGAGGGCTTTTTCACTCGGGAACTTCGGTTAAACGAGTCTGTCGAAAAATCCCCTATTTTTCATATTTTTGTGTACCCACCGAATTATTTGCCTCGCTTTTTAGCATCAACAGTGGGTTGTTTTTTTCCGGATAAAATGTACCGAGACTTTCCGACAGCTTCTAACGAGTCTGTCGAAAAATCCCCTAAAATTCATTTATTGTGTACCCGCCCAAGTTTTCGTCTCGCATTCTCGCATCAGAAGGAAGCCGTTTTGTACCGAATAAAATATACCGAGAATAATCGACAGTCTCTAACGACTTGTCACGTTGCTGTTTTATTGCATCTTCTGCAGTGTCAACAACGTCCGGAAAAATAAATTGCGGCGGATCACGCCTGTAGGGCTGCAATCCGCCGCAAAGTTCAGATCACTTTACTTTAGTGCGATTAGTTTAATTTTCAGACCAGTTTCTTGACATCCATTTCCGAAAGAGCTTTGTAGAGGCGGTATCGGAATTTGACGTTCTTCTCAGCTTCAACGAGAAGGTGTTGCGCTGCTTCCGGATTGCTCTTGGTGAGGCTTCTGTAGCGATTTTCACCATAGAGAAATTCCTTGAGTTCAAGTGTGGGTTCGGCTGAATCCATTTGGAGTGGGTTTTTTCCCTCCTGGATAAGGGTTGGATTGAATCTGAACAAAGGCCAGTGTCCGCATGCAACGGCTTTTTTCTGTTCTTCGAGGCCCTTGGACATATCGATTCCATGGGCAATGCAGTGTGCATAGGCAATTACGATTGCAGGGCCATTATAAGCTTCGGCTTCCTGCATGGCTTTTACAACCTGTCCCTGATTGGCGCCGAGTGCAACTTTTGCTACATAGATATTTCCATACGCCATGGCCATCATTGCAAGGTCTTTTTTGGGAAGAGGTTTTCCACCAGCTGCGAAACGCGCTACTGCTCCAAGAGGAGTTGATTTGCTCATTTGACCACCGGTATTGGAATAAACCTCGGTGTCCAAGACCAATACTTTGATGTTTTTCCCTGAAGCCAGAACGTGATCCAGGCCACCGTATCCGATGTCATATGCCCATCCGTCACCGCCGAGTACCCAAACAGAGCGTTTAACAAGAAAGTCGGCGATTTCATGAAGTCTTTTGGCTTCTGGTTCAGTGCATTTTTTAAGGGCAGCTTTTAATTTTACAACATTATCACGCTGAGTTTCGATTCCAGGTTGCGTCGATTGGTCTGCCTTTCGGATGGTTTCAAAGAGCGGAGCAATTTCCTTGCAAGCGCTGCATGTGCACTTTGAAAGATTATCCAGCAAACTGAGGGCTTGAGCATGAATGGTGTCAGCGGCTACTCTCATTCCATAGCCAAATTCAGCATTGTCTTCGAAAAGGCTGTTCGACCACGCCGGACCACGGCCATCAGCTCTTTTGCAATAAGGAGTACTGGGAAGGTTTCCTCCATAAATTGAAGAACAACCGGTTGCGTTTGCTACCATCAGATGGTCACCGAATAACTGTGTCATGAGCTTGACATAAGGAGTTTCGCCACATCCGGCACAGGCACCTGAAAACTCGAACAAAGGGCGAACAAGTTGTGATGACTTAGGATTATTCACGGTGAATAGTGACGGATCAGTTTCCGGAAGGGCCAGGAAAAAGTTGAAATTCGCTCTTTCGCTTTCTCTTAGTGGTAGCTGCGGATTGAGGTTGATTGCCTTGGTTGGCAACTTGGCTCCATCTGAACCCTTCTGGTGTGCCGGGCAAACGTTTACACAATTTCCGCACCCGGTACAATCTTCGGGAGCTACTTGTACGGTAAACGCGAGATCCTTGTCTTTGTAACCGTTGGCTTTAGCTTGTTTGAAGGTGGGAGGTGCTTCACGGAGATATTTTGTGTCATAGATCTTTGTTCTTATCGCAGCATGAGGGCATACCAAAGAGCATAGTCCGCATTGCACACAAGTTTTTGTATCCCAGACCGGAATGGATGTTGCAACGTTTCGTTTTTCCCACATGGTTGTGGCAGTCGGGAAAGTTCCATCAATTGGCATTTTTGAAACTGGAAGTGAATCGCCCTTTCCAGCCATGATTGGAGCAAGTACACTTCTGACAAATTCTGGAGCATCTTTAGAAACGGTCGGAGGAACATGGATCGTGCTGGAAACTTGATTCGGGTATTTTACTTCCTCGAGCGACTTGATTGAATTATCAACTGCTTCATAATTCATCTTGATGATGTTCTCGCCTTTTTTTCCATACGTTTTCTTTACAGCATCTTTAATGGAATTAACGTAATGGTCGCGGGGCAATATTTTGCTGATTTCAAAGAAAGCAGTCTGCATTAAAATGTTGATTCGATTTCCAAGTCCGATTTCCTCAGCAAGCTTTACAGCTTCCAGAACGTAAAATCTGGCCTTTTTTTCAATCATACCTTTCTGAACTTCCGCTGGGATTTTGTCCCATACTTCTTTTGCGGAAAATGGGCTTTCCAGTAGGAAAACTCCGCCTTCCTTAAGGTCTGAAAGCATGTCATACTTTTCAAGGAAACTGAAATTATGGCATGCGATAAAATTAGCTTGCGTAATCAGGTAAGGACATCTCAGGGCTTTCTTGCCGAATCGAAGATGCGAAATGGTTGTACTACCCGATTTTTTCGAGTCATAGACAAAGTATCCTTGAGCGTTGTTGTCTGTTTCCATTCCGATAATTTTAATGGAATCTTTATTGGCACCTACGGTTCCATCTGATCCGAGGCCATAAAATTTCGCACAATAAGTCGATGGATCGCCGGTTTCTACAGCTTTTCCGACTGAGAGGCTTGTATTCGTAAGATCGTCAATAATTCCAACTGTGAAATGGTTTTTGGGTTCGGAAGCTTTGAGATTATCGAACACTGCAATGCACTGTGCGGGAGTGAATTCCTTGGAACCAAGGCCGTATCTGCCTCCCACAATTTTGGGCCAACTCTTGAATTGGGTTGTTTTTGCCTCCATGGCTTCACCAATTGAGTTGCGGATGTCCAGATATAATGGTTCGCCGGCGCAACCAGGTTCTTTGGTTCGATCAAGCACTGAAATCGATTTTACTGTTGCTGGAATAGCTTTTATGAGGTGCTCAACCGAGAAAGGTCTGTAAAGTCTGACTTTTAATAATCCAACTTTTTCTCCCTTTGCAGTCATGTAATCGACGACTTCGTGCATCGTTTCAGCACCGCTTCCCATAATGACGACGATCCGATCGGCATCGGGAGCTCCAACATAGTCGAACAACTTGTATGAACGGCCTGCGATTTTCGCAAAATCATCCATTGCTTTTTGTACAATTCCGGGGGTTTTTTGATAATAAGAATTTACCGTTTCGCGACCTTGGAAGTAGACATCCGGATTCTGCGCTGTTCCACGCATTGAAGGACGATCAGGGCTTATTCCTCTTTCTCTGTGTGCATTGATAAGCGCATCAGGAAGCATTGCTCTCATCTGATCAAACGAAAGTACTTCAATTTTGTTTACTTCGTGGGAAGTCCTGAAACCATCAAAGAAATGGATGAAAGGAATTCGGCTTTGTAAAGTGGCAGCTTGGGAAATTAAGGACATATCCATTACTTCTTGGATGGAATTAGCTCCAAGAAGGGCATAACCGGTTTGGCGAACCGCCATTATATCGCTGTGGTCACCAAAAATTGATAGTCCCTGGCAGGCAAGTGATCTGGCTGCAACGTGAATAACTCCTGATGTAAGCTCACCAGCAATTTTGTACATGTTGGGGATCATCAGAAGCAAACCTTGGGATGAGGTAAAAGTAGTTGTTAGCGCCCCTGCTGTCAAAGAACCATGAACAGCTCCGGAAGCGCCTCCTTCAGATTGCATTTCAGTCACTACAGGAACATTTCCCCAGATGTTCTTTTCGCCCGCAGCACTCTTTTCATCGCTCACTTCACCCATCGGAGAACTTGGGGTAATAGGATAAATCGCGATCACTTCGTTCGTCGCATGAGCGACGTGCGCCGCCGCAGTATTTCCGTCCATCATTGCATGTTTTTTACTTTCAGACACATTTGCCTCCTGCAAATCATTTTGGCGTCCATTCCAGACGCGTAAAAATTTCAGGATCCATGATATTCCAGTTCCAGAAGTAAGTCAAATTTCATTTCGTTTTTCAAAACATGTGGCAACCTGATTCCAAAGTCGCTTGGACTCCGCTTAACGATTGGGTTGGGGCAATTGAACCGAGAGTCAAGGCTTCCTGTGAAAAAGTCACAATTAATCCTATTTTAGCAGTCAAGTGCGTTTTTACCACGTATTCAAAGAAAACAGCTATTCTCCATTAATAAAATCGAAGACAGCAATGTGATTGTACTGAAGGTGTCTTCGGGAAATTTGATATAAAGCAAGGAAAAATAAGGAAAAAAAGAAAGCGGGGGAAAAGATTTTCCACCGCTTCTGTTTCCAATTTTATGTTCTTTGCAAGATATTATTTTGCCCTTTTCAGGTCGATTTCCATCCTATCAAGGGTCTGGTTCGCTATTTCAAGCGCTGTCAAATATTGTTGTTTAGCTGATTTAAAAGCTTCTTCTGAATATTCGGAAGTTCCAAACTTGGCATCTTCGCGGGCATAAGGAATCGCCAAGGAAACAACTTTATCAATAATCGCTGGAAATTCGGAAATTGATTCTCCAAGATTTGATAAAACCATTTTTTCCCGAACGAAATATTCACGATCTTCGAAAACCATTTTCATTCTACCTATTTCAGACCTGACACGACTTACAACATTCCAAAGCGACTGTAAAAGAGAATCGTCGTTTCCGGATTTTCCATTTATATCTTCATCGATGAGCTTTACTGCGTATCCACCCCTTGCTTCATCGGTTTTTTTCAGTATGTTTTTCAATTCGGAAATAGTTTTGGACATTGATTCGGTCACAGAGACAAATTTCGGTGAAATCAGTTGGGATGTTGATGCAAAACTGCTTCTGTTGAAGTCTCTCTGGAAATCATCATATTCAATCGCTTCAAAATAGGTCTTCACGGCAAATACCCCTTCTTACTTAAAATTCTTTAATATTGATATTTAAGTAGCAAAAGGTATGCCAAAAAATCTCTTGGAAAAATATGGATCAGATGCTTGTCCTATTTCTCATTAGTTTGAAGTGTTCAAAATTTAACAGTACAAACCTGACATTGCTAAATTTTTGACTGCTTTGAAGAAAGTAATTTTCTGAAAAAAACTTTTTTAGTCCTTCAGGTCGATGGGATCTATTTTTTTTCGCATTATTACTCTTGTCGAAATTTTGGGAGTAAAAACAAAATAGACTTCATCCATAAACGATCTGATTAGAAGAATTCCTCTTCCGCCTACCCCCCAATCTTTAACGGTAGCCAGTTTATCGAAATACTCGGGGTCGAAAATTAACCCTCCGGAGTCGGTTACCGAAATCTCAATAAAATCTCTTTCGATCCGGTATCCTAATTCCACATTTTGCTCATAGGTTGTTGAACCATGCTCAATTGCGTTGGTCAAGGCCTCATCGAGGCAAAGACAAATGTGAAAAACCAACTTTGCTGGTACGCCTTTTTTTTCAAGTGCACTTCTGACCTTATCCCGGGTGGAAGAGGCAAAATTTAATTTGGCTGGGAATTTAAAGACGTTAGAATAGGTTGCTGGTTTTGCAAGATAAGCCATTAGAATTCTTCAACAGGAACAGAGATGACAAATTTTACAATTTGATTTTCTTCAAAAAATTCTATTTTGCCTTTGTGAGATTCAAAGATATGCCTTGAAAAAGGGAGCTCCAATAAAACTGCCCTATTTTCGGCAGCAATAAACCATTCAATGCATTTTTGCCAATCCAGGATCTCGGGGCCAACTGGAATTCTCCAATTTCTCCTTTGGGTTTCAATGCCAAATGAGTAAACGCCCCCTTCAATCTTTTCATTAAAGACGGCCTTCGAATCAAATCCAAGTCTTCGGCCATGGAAAGCAAGTATTGAAAGAAAAGCTTCTAAAAGAAGTTCGCTATCAACACAAATACCAGTTTTGTCTATTTCAGGATTTTCATTTCGAACAAACTTTATTCTTCTTCGTTCAAAAACCGGAACCACTTTTTCCATAACCTCAGCCATGAATTCGCCGATAGTGGTTGGCATCCTCTGAACTCGCAAAGGCCCGGATTTTATTTCGATAAGATAAATGAAATTCTTGATCATTCGCCTTATCCGTTTGAATCTTTTGTCCCTCAAAGGCTCACTAATCGCCACCAAGGGCAAATACAAGTTGTAGATTCTTCTTATCAGCATGGAAACCAATTGAAGAAATTTTTGCTCTTCACGTTTTGGCCCTGTAACATTTCTTATTGAAATGATAGTTTCCTGTTTATTTCCTTTTGCATCGCACGTAGTTATGAAATTACTGGAAAGAATTTGGGCATGTGGTTTCAATAACACAAGTTCTTGATTTCCGGAATCTTTCCCGGATTGATATAAAGAAGGCAAAATTGCATTTAAAGCATCATTATTGGGACAATCGGGTGGGAAAAACATATCTTTGAACGCTTTATTGCTTAACAAGGGCAGCCCTTTATCATCCAAAACAAGAAGTCCGTCTGCGATGGTTTCAAATATGCCCTTTATTCGGTTTTCCATTATCTTCAGTTTGGATTTGCCAATTTCCATTTCAACTGCTTCGGCAACCTGATGAGCAAAGGATTCCAAAACTTCGCTTCCATTTTTCTCGAAGTTTTCTTTTTTTGCAAAAATTTGAAAATACCCTAAATTCTTCTCTTCAATAACCAATGATTGAGAAAAAACGGTTAACTCATCGTTTTTGGGAGGTATCGAATCTTGAATTTTCACTTGATCTTTCAGAAAAACAACTTTTACTTTAGAGATCTCTTCTTCCGTCTTCTTTTTTAATTGAGAAATCATTTCTTCTGAAAACAGCAAATGATAGTAATTTTCACATGCAACCGGGTCAAGTATTATTTCTGAATAGCAGCCATAAGCATCTTCGGCTGTGTAAACTGCAGCTTGCAATAGTTTTTCAATGCTCCTATCACTTGTGAGAAACTTCCACAACTCAAGCATGAAATTTCGGGTATTCGTGTCCTCGAGGCGCTTACTGAGAATTCTAAGCATGGACATTGCCAAAGAAGGCTGCTGATCCATTAATGCTTCAACTTCGCTCTCGGGAACAACAATTACATGCGTTCTCTCAAGAGAAATTGCACTTGCAGAGCGTCTCCTCTTTCGATTTAAAATTGACATTTCCCCAAAAAAATCTTTGTCCGACAAGACAGCAACGATTTTTTTTGAAACAAAATAGCTAAAAACCGAAATTTCCACTTTTCCCGTGTCAATTAGATATAAACTACAACCCGAATCTCCTTGTTTAAAGATTATTTCATCTTTTTCAAAGGTTTCTCTATGGCAATTCGCAGTTAATCTAGCTTTTTGCTCATCTGTCAAACTATTAAATATCGAAAAGTTCGAAATCATAGGAACTTTGTATACTCATCCCTCATTAAGTAATCAAAAAAATTTCATTTCACAATAATATTACATTAACGACACAAAATAAAGTTTTTTTAACGAAATTTTTAATGAATCCTATTCTCTACGTCAATACAAGATTTCAAAGAAAATCTTTCTTTATCGAAGCAATTTTCTTAGAAAAGAAAATTTTCTCATGTTAGAATGAAATATATATTTGGCGGTTTAATGGTTTGCAGATCGAAAATAGTTTGTTGTATTTTTATCTTTAAAAGAGGGAATCACCCAAAGAACAAATATGATTTCAGAAAATATTTTAAAAACTCCATCTCCGGGAATTGCGGAAATTAATCTTCTTGTCGAGAAGATGAAAAAAAAGGGAGAAGGGATAATCAATCTTGGCCAAGCAGTCCCTTATTACGGGCCTTGTGAAAGAACGCTTGATTTTTTCAAAAATGAACTGGGAAAATCTCATATTCACAGATACACTTCTGATCCCGGCTTAATTGAACTTAGAGAACACTGGAGCTCTGTTCTTGCTGAAAAATTTAATTTTAGTTTTAGCCCTTCCGAGGAAATAATTATTACTGCCGGTGCAAATCAAGCCTATCTCTGCTTAATAATGGCCCTTTTTAATCCTGGTGACAAGATGGGACTTTTGACACCATATTATTTTAATCATTCCATGGCTGTAAAAATGGTTGGCGGAGAAATTGTTGAAATACCGCTCTCGCCAGAGAATGGATTTCGTATCAATCCAGATCAAATAATAGAAATGGCAAAGAGAAACAACCTAAAAGCTTTGACAATCGTTACTCCCAATAACCCTACAGGTACAACTTATTCTCCTGAAGCTCTCGAATATCTTGCCAACGGGCTTTTGAGAAACGGAATTTACCTCGTTGTCGATGAAACCTACGCTTTTTTCCCTGACCCTGAGATTGGACATTTTTCCCCAGGGAGCCTTGAATCCAAGCCGGAAAGAATAATTACCGTAGGAAGTTTCTCGAAAACTTTCGCCCTCACCGGATGGAGATGCGGGTACATAATTGCTTCGAAAGAACTGACTCACCAAATGATGAAAATCCAGGACACAATGGTTATTTGCGCTCCTCACGCCAGCCAGAAACTGGTTCTTCTTTCCCTTGAATTCTCCCTGGACTGGATCAAAGAGAAGAAAGATCATCTTGCGCAAAGAGCTCTTAAATTCAAGGAAAAGGCGGAAACCTTCAAACCGTGGAAACTACTATCGAGTGGGCTTTTCTTCGCATTTGTTCAAGGTCCGGCCAATGGGCGCCAAACTGTTCTTGATATCCTTGAAAAAGAAAAGTTAGTCATGATTCCGGGAGATATTTTCGGTTCAGATCTTTCCAAAACAATCAGAATCTCGCTTGGCTGTTCAGATGATTCTTCATTCTTTCATGGAATCGATAAGCTTTCCTCGTATTTCTCCCAATTTTCCGCCCAATGACAAACTCTGGAAAAAAAATTATTATTGAAAAAATGCATCTGGGCAACAATTGCCCTGCATGCGGAAAAGACTTTGAAGAAAACGAAGAAGCAATTATCTGCGAAAAATGTTCCGGTGTTCATCACCTTCATTGTTGGGAAGAAGCGGGATGCTCAACTTATCACTGTGCTCCGACAGCCCGCAATCCGAATTTCATTAAAGCGGACATCATTCTCACAAAGAGCGAAGTGGCTTCGGTCCAAACTTCTTCTTCCGGGCGGGTAGTAAATTCCGAAAGAATTGCAATGGAAATTGAATCCAAAGCAAAACGAACCAGCATTCTGTCAATATTTTGTGCACTATTTGGATCACTCTGCTTTATTGCATCAATTCACTCTCTTTATATTAAGTCTCCTCCATCCGTAGTTGACGCTGCGTTTTTATTGTTTTCCACTCTGGGCGGAGTGCTTTCAATTATTTTAGGAACTGTCTCGGCTCTAAGAATTCAAGGAAATTCAAATCTGAAAGGTGGGGTAATATCTGTTTTCGGCATTCTCGCAGGAGCATTTGGATTAATGCTTGGATTTTTGGGATTTTGGCTTACCCAAGATGAATCAGGATTTGAAAGCATGGAACCGGTCCATTTCAATTCTGACCAAATCAAGGGCTTCATTGACAAAGCGTCTGGAAACATAAAAACTCCACTTATGTGTAATGTCCATATTTCTGCCCCTCAATCTTTCCTGGAAGAAGCACAAGGGTCCGGCGTTTGTCTGAAAACCATCGGAAAATTCGTCTATGTTCTTTCCAATTTGCATGTCGTAACTGCTGGAAAAAGGGTTGCCAACCTCAAAACACTCCAGGAGAACTCTAAAATCATTGTCACTTTTTACAATGGTTTTAGAAAACTTGCTGAGCCGGTTTGGCTTGCTCCATCCCAGATTGATTTAGTACTTTTGAAAGTCGCGGCCCCTGCAAAATTGAATCTTGCTGCCAAAGTAGCTCCCAATCGACTTCCGGGAATAGGCGAAAAAGTATTTGCCATCGGAAACCCGATGGGTCTCAATTGGAGCTACACGGATGGGGTTGTATCTGCAATCAGGCAGCAAACTTTTGGCCCTCATGAGGTTTCCGTGATACAAATGCAGACTCCCTTAAACCCAGGGAATAGTGGTGGGGGGTTATACGACAAAGATGGTTTTCTTGTTGGAATCAACACCTGGATCTATGCAAAAAAATTGAGCGAAGGTTTGAATTTTTCAATCTCTATGGATGGAATTCTAACCGTCATGGATCCAGCAATAAAAGATTTGCTCTCATTGAGTGATACCGCAAAATCGATCAACGGAGAAGAAAATGACAATCCGATTAAAACGCCTTCAAGCGGATTATCAAAAAATAATTGACACTTTTTCCCCTGACGGGAAAATCCGAATTAAACAAAATATTGGTAATCCTCCCGAAAAATATCAATTGGAATATTTGGTCAATAGTCTTGTTATGAGACCCGATGGATCAATACAGACAAAGAATTCTCACTTGGTAGAGATTTTCCTGACCCGCTCTTATCCAAGACAAGCACCACAATGTCGCATGTTGACCCCTGTTTTTCATCCTAACATCGCCCCCCACGCTATTTGTATCGGTGATCACTGGGCTGCGGGCGAATCTTTAACTCACTTGATTACCAGAATAGGCGAAATGCTGGCTTTCCAAAGCTACAACCTGAAAAGCCCTTTGAATGGGGATGCGGCAAAATGGGTTGAAGCCAACAAAGCAAAACTTCCAATCGACAAATATGATTTTTCAACTCTTTTCGAAGCCGGCGAAAAAACCATGACTGAAAGTGGCTTACATGCAAAGGAAAGTAGCGACCTGTTAGCTTGTGCAAATTGTGGCTCTCAGGTTAAACGTGATGAAATTTCCCTTTGTGCATCAAAGCACGCGGTATGTTCGAACTGCATGATTAAGTGCGCAATTTGCGGCCTTGATATATGCCTCAAATGCCTGACTGGAAAATGTTCCATATGCGGTCGGCTTGTTTGTGTGAAATGTTTTTATAAATGTTCCGGATGCAAAAAAGGTATTTGCAAGGATCATTCGTCCACCTGTCATGTTTGCAATCAAAAATCCTGCCCGGATTGCGGAGTTGATTGCCAGGTTTGCGGAAAGTCAGCCTGCCTGGATCACATCAAATCTACAGCCGGTGTTTGCAAATGCTCAAAGTGCCAGGAAAAAGTATAGCAAAACTCCACCCTTTGTCTAAGTTCAACGACAAAAAACAGAATGAAACTTCCGTCTTTATGGACTTTCAGTTAGAGTCTGATAATGCAATAAAAGAAAATCATCTGGGATATCTTCGGCTATCTATTTTGGTGATTTTTCTTTCTTTTGTTTTAACCCTCAATCCCCAAAATGGCGGGGAAGTGAGTTTCTTTTCTTTTAAACTCCCGGGGGTTTGTACGAGTCAATATTTTTTCTCAGTGCCATGCCCGGGTTGCGGGTTAACCCGAAGCTTTGTTGCAATGGCGCATGGACAATTCAAACTGGCGTTTGAATATAACAGAATAGGGCCTCTTTTATTTGGGTTAGTCTTGCTGCAACTCCCCTACAGAATTGCAAGACTTAATAATCGACTAAATTCGCAGTTCAGGAAATCTGAATTTTTGTTATCGTTTCCAGGATATTTCATTTTAATGGCAATGATAATTAATTGGCTTTTATTGCGATTCGGAATTTAAATCTACGCGAACAGGCGGTACAAATTTCTACAATTTTCATTCAAAGAAATCCAAAACCCGCGCAATAGATTCAGAATTCCAATTCCCGAGGATATAGTCTTGAGACCATTTTCCCAAAACCTGAAAACGTGAACTCGTATGGATGAGATTTTTGCCTTAACTTTTGGATTATTTGGTCTCAAAACAAAATTCGGGTTGAAAACTTTTTAATCTCTACGGAATCGGCTTTTGAAGCTGAGCAATCGAAGAAAATGAAGTTTACGACAACAGGAATTCTGAGATTATACCAATTCCAATTAGTTCGTTCATACGCCTTGTTTCTCGCTTCAGATCTGCATAAAATTAGATTTTATCTGACGGAAATGAATGCTTCAACCATCGAGTAAGGGCTCCTTATTTTCATGAAGGTTCCGTGTTTTCTTGGAAAATATACCGATCCAACTTCATTTTGATCAAATCAATGTTCTTGGGGTGATGCGCATATTTTTTGGGATTGGTATTACAACTCTGAAGGTGTGAAAAAATAGGCTGATTTACAAAAATACAATACCCACATGGCACACCAACAAACAATTGTGAAAAATTTCACCGCAATTAACAGCCGATTTTTGACAATTTTTCACAGCTTCGCTGCTAAACTTATATCCCATTGTTTCTTTTGCACGAATTAAATGGATTTCAAACGCAAAAGTTGAAACCCTGGAGTAGGTAAATTTGTAGGAAATTTCCTGCTCTGATTTTCAATAACTCTTTTGAGTCTTGCGATTCCAATGTCGAAAACGGTTTGAAATTCGGGATGAAAAGCCCGGGAATTTGAACGACACGGTTCTGGAACTTGTATCATGATGAATTTTCGGGAACCTCCATCCTGTTTGTTCATTCCCAGGACGGCATGAGCGGTAGAAAAGGACCCTGCAAAAAAATCCAAAATAACCGAATCCTTTTCAGTGGAAATTTCAATTAAATACTTCATCAATTCAATAGGTTTGGAGTTTTCAAAAACGACTTTTCCAAACAACCTACGTAACTCTTTGTTCCCTGTTGTTGCGGAACCTTTGTTCAGAAGTATTGAAACGGGTGTCATCGGCCTTGGTTCGTTTAAGAATATTTTTAATTGCGGGATAGCATTGCCGTCTTTTCCCCAGTATATGCGCTTCTCATTATCGAGCCGGTCAAATTCTTCTTTGGAAAAATGCCACTGCCGATGGATCTTTCTTCCTTTAGGAGAAATAACCTCATAGAAGTTTTTACCATCCGGATTCGATTTACTCTCAACTTTTGAGATATTACCTGCTTTATAAGCCCCCCTTGGGTCGTTGTCAGCATTTCGATATTTATTCTTAAAATTCGGCATTTCTAAAGTTTTATTAAATCTTACTGTATCCCGGTTTTTGTAACAACAAAGAATGAATTCGTGTTCTTTCCTGAATCTTCGAGTGATTTTCATTCTTCCAGCTCCGGCATCACCATCCCCCACTTTGTTCCAGATCATCAATTCTACGTTTTCTTCTCCAAAAATTTCATTGCACACTAAAAGAAGATTTCCTATTTCACTGTCTCCAATGCTGATGAGCATTACGCCGTCTTCAGTGAGAAAAAATTTCGCGAGAAAAAGTCTTGGATAAATCATGTTCAACCATTTGGAATGAAATCTTCCGGATAATTCATTTCCTCTCAAAAGCTGACTTTGGGCAATCTCTTGGAAAACATCCTCTTTTTTTTGGATATTTTCAGAACAGCTCCTTTTCTTCGTGGTTCGGACATCTGAAAAAGTATTGACGGCCTGTTCAATGTCAAATTTCTCTTTGAGTGAAGTTTTTTTATAATCGCTTGTTGACTCCACGAAATTGTCTTTGTATATAAAATCATTCCCCGTATTGTAGGGAGGATCAATATAAATCAGTTTAATCTTTTCACGAAATGATGGAAGCAACAACTTCATCGCTTCAAGGTTATCCCCCTCGATTGCCAGATTTGCACTTTTCTCTGGTTGTAGGCTGTTCTTCGTGTCCAATATAAAGGTTGAATTTGCCGGCACAGTAATCGATTCTATAGCATTGGATTTTCCGGGCCAATTCAATCCATAGGGAAGTTTTTCGCGGTTCGACAAATTCATCAGATCAATTTTCCAATAACCAATCCTTGGATTTTTTCGACGAGCCAAATGGATTGTTGGGTTTTTTAATCTTAGTCATTTATTTTGACCTTCGGAAAGTGCGAAACCTCTTGGAAACTAGGAATTACAGATTAGTTTGGCAGAGTGCCACATAGAATTTATGGTAACCGAAGTAGTTACAAATTTCCAATTTTTTGTTCGCCCGTGTTATCAAAAAATGATAATAGGCTGCGTTTGCCTTTATTAGCGGGACCTTGCGGAATTTGAGAAAGGGTTGTAGAATTAAATAAATTAATAAATCCAGCACCGATTAAATATAGAGATGATTAAAACTGGTGCTTAATAGAGAGAAAATGAGATGGAAACTTTTAAAACTATGCTTCCTGAATATGAAGAAATTGCTCGTTGTTATCTTTCAGAACCATGTGAAATCGGATTATACCGTGTTTCTGTTTTCACCCAAGCTTTAATGAAGCAAGGTTTTGGACCGGATGAAATAGTTCACCTTCACTCCCAAGTTATATTAAAAGTAATTTCTTCAGCCCCAGCAGCCAAGAAGTATGAAATTATTTTGAAGTTAAATGAACTTCTTTATGAATCAATGGTACATTATTCTCAAAACCATTCACGAACACGTGATTTGTTTTTAAAAATGCAGGAGAGCGAAAAGAAATATCGGCAATTTGTCGAAGGAACGACTAATTTCATTATTAAAACAAATTCCTATTTAAATGTTCTCTTCTGCAACAGCTTTTTCACCAACAAAATTAGCTCAAAATATCAAAAAAACTGTAATGTTTCCTTGGAAATTTTCTTTGATCCTGCAGATTTTAGAAGTTTTCAAAAGAATCTCAAATCCACTTGGGAGGCAAAACAGACTGCTTTTTCTATTGAAATGCCCATTATGGATGATTTTAACGAAAAAACGCACGTTCTATGGAATATTAATCTTTTTGGTAGTGAAACGGATTCAAACAATGAAATAATAATGATTGGCCATGACATCACCTCACTAAAACGCCAGGAAAAGAATCTATCACACACAGAAAAAGATGAAGTGAAGACAATTTTCTAAGCCTCAGATTTTGGATTAAGGTGTGAAGATTAAAAAAAATTAAGTTTAAATATGGTGAAAAGATTTAAAAAAATCGGGGTTGACTTTTTTGGAGTACAGAGTTATAATTATACAAACGCAAGGGGCTATGGCGCAGTTTGGGAGCGCGCTTGAATGGCATTCAAGAGGTCGCGGGTTCGAACCCCGCTAGCTCCACCGATATACAATCCGGGCAAGTCCCGGGAAGTGCAGAAGACCCGCTTAATAAGCGGGTTTTCTGCTTTCTGGTTGTCCCGTCGAATCCAAGTCGGTTTGTTGAAATCCAGGGGTATTTGGGGGTATTATTAGGGGTAAACAGATATTTCACCAAGGAGGATACCCCCAATGCCCTTAACTGATGTGGTAGTCAAAAAAGCCAAGGGAAATGGTAAACCCCAAAAACTATTCGACAGTAAAGGTCTTTTTTTATATGTTTCACCAATCGGGGGAAAACATTGGCGCCTGAAATATCGTTTCGCTGGCAAGGAAAAACTGCTTTCTCTTGGATCTTATCCAGAATTATCTCTTAAAGAAGCCAGAGAAAAATGTGAGCAAGCCAGAAAACTACTCACAAACGACGTCGACCCCACAGAAAATCGCAAAGCCTTGAAGACAGCCGCTTCTAATAGGGCAGAAAACAGCTTTGAGGTTGTAGCTCGTGAATGGTTTCAAAAATTTGAACCCACATGGGTTCCTAGCTATTCCGGAAAACTTATTCGACGACTAGCCAGGGATGTCTTCCCCTGGATCGGCAGTCGACCAATTTCGGAAATTGAAGCCCCGGAACTTCTAAAAGTTGTGAAACGAATTGAGGAACGAGGTCTTCTTGAAACCGCGCACCGAACACTGGTCAATTGTGGACAAATTTTTAGATATGCCATCCAAACGGGAAGAGCTACGCGTGATTGTTCAAAAGACTTGCGCGGAGCGATTCCGCCGGCGAAAGAAAAACATTATGCGGCAATCACTGAACCACCAGCAGTTGGGGGGCTTTTACGAGCCATTGACGGATATAAAGGAAATATCGTTGTCCATTCCGCTTTACGCCTCGCCCCTCTGGTTTTCGTAAGACCAGGAGAACTCAGACATGCAGAATGGAAAGACATTGATCTGGAAAAGGGAGAATGGCGGTTTATTGTGAGCAAAGCAAAAATTCCTTACATTGTCCCACTTTCCAGGCAAGCCGTTGAAATTCTGAAAGAAATCCAACCATTTTCCGGTAATGGAAAATACGTTTTTCCTGGTGCTCGAACCCCTTCAAGGCCAATGAGTAACAATGCAATCCTGGCTGCTCTGAGAAGTTTAGGATATACCGGTGAAGAAATGACTGGGCATGGCTTCCGCGCTATGGCTCGAACTATTATGGATGAAGTTTTAAATATTCGCCCAGACATCGTCGAACATCAACTTGGTCATGCTGTTCGAGACCCCTTAGGAAGGGCTTACAACCGGACCACTTTTCTTGAAGAGCGTAGAAAAATGATGCAATCTTGGTCGGATTACTTAGACCTTTTGAGGGGAAAAATAAACAATAATTGCTCAGAACAAGGGAGAAAATAGTGAAATACACTGAATTCGACCCTGAGAAAGCATCGAAAGAAGAGAAGAGGGAAGTTTATATAAATTATTGCAAAGTGGGGGGAATAGACTCGATTTTCATAAGAAAAAAGAAGAACAGTGCAAGGACACTGAGGAAAATAACAAAAAGCGGTGAAACAGTAGAAATGGACTCAGACGAGCTCTTCCATCTACGAGTGGCTTTCTATAAATTGGAAGCATGGGGAACACTCCAAGATGCTAAAAAAGAAATTGAGAATCCTGAAAACGAACTCGCGGGTAGAACTATTTTGATCTGCCTAGAAAGAGCTCTCAGGGTGGGCATTACCATTCCCGAATGGTTATACGACGCCTTTTCAAAGAAGCTTTTTGCTATAGTTCATAACGAAACCAAACGATGGAGTGACAAAGATGCCTTTGGACTAGAAAGACCAAAAGGTGCCCAGAGAGAAAAAGAGATTAAAAATAATTCGATAGGGTATCAAAGATCGTGAATTGAAACTGTATAACTTATCAACATCTAGAGATAGCTTTGCTGAACTGCAAAAAATTCAAAAAAATAGGGAATGGGTTCCTGAACCACCATTTGAAACCAAAGAACTCAAACCCTCTGGTTTGGAAAAAATTCACCGAAAATTTAGGAAAAATCAAGAAAACAGACCTAACTGGGTAACTGAATTATTTTCAGAAAATTAATTTTTTCCTGTCGATTCGCTTCCTAAGCTTTTTGCGACAAAGGTAGTCAAACTTTGTCGGTATCTTTTGTTTCTAATTTATGGCGGAATATCCTCACAATCAAATTTTGAACGGAGGTATTCCAAATGATTCTTCCAGAAACAGGCTTTCTAAGGCTTAGCCAAATCCTTGGCGATTCCAGACGTGGAATTCCTGGGTTAATACCGGTCGGAAAAAGCACTTGGTGGAGCGGGGTAAAAAATGGTCGATTCCCCAAACCCTTAAAATTATCCGAAGGGATTACGGTCTGGCGAGTTGAAGAAATCCGGGCCCTGATTGACCAAAACAAATGATTTGAAGCCGCCTTCTTCCCACTAAAATATAGTTATTGGTAAGGAAAAAGGGCGGTTTCGGGAAACAGCTGCCCCTTTGTAATACGTGAAACCCCTGCAGAAATTGGAAAATTAATGGATTCGATCCATTAATTTAAGGAGAAAAAAAATGAAGCATACATTTCGGGTACCCTCGTTATTTTTTTTGATTTTTTTTAACGCCCCGCTCTCGGAACTATTTTTGGCTTTTTTGTTTTGAGTATTTTCTCTTTTAGAGACCTAATCAGGCGATTGCATTCTTT
>JADFXM010000058.1 GCA_015233565.1 Candidatus Rifleibacteriota bacterium | reverse complement strand
GATTAATGAATCGCCAAGTTGCTTTGGAAGGCATCTTCTGGTTTATTTTTATGAATGTTGGTCTCAGGGTAAAATCCAACCGAAAAGTATTCCAAAATCAGGAAAATACCTTTTGAAGCTATTTTCCTAGAAAATGCAAACGATCGATACCAGGAATTCTGAAATTAAAGTCTTCGATTGTGCCCGGTTTATCCAAAGTCAATCTTTGGATTTTCTTTTCCCAAGTTCGGACATCGGTGTTTGTACTAACCCGAGGACAATTCTTGGCGAAGGAAAAACTCAAAAACTTTTTAAATGGTAACCCCCCAGTCAGGGAGCCCTGACTGGAAGGCACTTAAAAGCATTTTGAAAACTTATCTCCGCACTCTAGTTTGCACCCAACGCCCGCAAGCTGTGAAGGTGTGAAAAATATTAACTGCTTTGAAACGTACAATAGAAAAAAACGAATCAAATAAAACTTGTACCAATTATGTTTTAATGCTATGATGATTCTCATCACCCTTGCGAGGAAATTTACCATGAATCATCCACAGACTAACATCCTCCCGAATGAAGAATGGGAGAACTCTTCCAAAGAAGAGACAGGTTGTTCAGGAAATTCTTCTTTTCAAGCTTCCCCCAAACTCAAGGCCATTGATCGAAAACAAATGATTTTGCGTTCCGTTGAAATTGAAAAACTTATTTCCCCAGATCATGCAGCCAGAGCTATTTGGGAATTCGTTGATCGCCTTGATTTAAATTGCTATTATGATGACCTTCTCAGTGAATTTCATTCCGGGAATTTACAGGAAGGACTCTAAATATGCTTTTAACAGGTTTTTTGTGGCTACCAAACCTGTTTGATGAGTTCTTTCCATGCCGTGTGAAGCGGAAATTCCCGGGCCTATTAATCCGACTCTTAGGCTGTAACCGGCTCTTAGGGCAGCTGAGCCATCTGATCCATAGAATGGGAAAACATCCAATTTGTGTGGAATTTCATTTTCCCGAGCAAGTCGGACTAATTTAAGGCGCGTTTCAAAATCGTAAGGTCCACTTGAATCTTTTACGCAGATTGAAACTGCCTGTTCTTCACCTGCTACGTCTGTTCCAACTACTCCCATGTCGACCACAATCATTTCTTCCGCTCCTTCGGGCAACCCGCCTGAAGCTCCATGGCCCACTTCTTCATAGTTAGAGAAAAAGAAAGATGCTGGAATTTTAGCCATCTTCTTTTCGCCAAGCTCTAAAATTGCTGCAATCATGCATGCTACACCGGCTTTGTCGTCAAGAAAATGTGATTTGACGTATCCGGATTCGGTATATTCAAATCTGGAATCGAAAAGAACAAAATCTCCGATTTGGACTTCCAATTTTTCGGTGTCTTGTTTACTTCTAACTTCTTTATCTAACCTGATGTGCATCCCTTCAACTTTCCTTTCCTTCGTTCCAGCTTCAAGATTGACGTGGGCTGAAGGATTTTTTAAAAGTAGTGTCCCTCGAATTTTCTGACCGTTTTCAAGGGCAACTGAAACATATGATCCCTCGAATGTTGGAAGCAGGAGGCCCCCAATTTTTGTAATGGAAAGCGTTCCGTCGGAATTGATTTGAGAAACCATTGCGCCAAGAGTGTCAACGTGACCTGAGACTATTGTCCGGGGTTTTGGATGGTTGCCGGCAATCAGTCCTCCTTTGTTGGTCAAGCGTGTTTTGATACTGTTTGTCTCAAGAAGTTCTTGAACGTGAGTTATTATCTCCTTAGTAAAACCGCTTGGTGAAGCAATTTCAGAAAGTTTTTCAAGGATTTCAATTATGTTTCTGAAATCTTTTGAATTCACAGAGTTTTTTTTTCTCATTAAATTCTCCTACTTTTCAACGATTCGAGTTCACATTACCGCAAAAGCCCTTTTGATGCAAGCTAGTGTTTGCTTTTAGCAAAATAGTGTGCCAGGAGATTTTTTCGTTTCCTGCTGAAGTGTTCGTTTTCTCTTATTCCACACTTCCCGCATCTGTGAAACTCTGCATGTTTTTGAATGGGTTAGATGTCTTGTGTTATAATTCCTCGAAAAGGTCCTGACATTGTTTGATGGAGTTGATATTATGGAAATTGTCACTAAAGAGTTAAACCCTGAACTTTGGCCTGAGTTGGAGAAATTATTCGGCTCCAATGGTGCTTGTGGTGGTTGCTGGTGTATGTCCTGGAGAAATGAAAAAGGCACAAAATGGGGTGAATTTAAGGGGGAAAAGGCTCGTGAAGCTCAGAAACGGCTTGTCGAAAACGGAGATTCAAAAGGAATTCTCGCGTTTTCCGATTCTGAACCTATAGGATGGCTATCATTCGGGAAGAGAATCGAATATTGCAAGCTGAATCGCGCACCGTCTCTTGCTTGTGACGATTGGCAGGAAGTGTGGTCTATTCCATGCTTTTTTGTTCGAAGAGGGTTCCGCGGAAAAGGAGTTGCTACTGCAATGCTTTCCGCGGCAATTAAGGCTATTAAAGAGGCCGGTGGCAAAATAATCGAAGGTTACCCTTCGAAAAGTACTATTAACTCACGACAACCGGATGCATTCACATGGACAGGCTCAGTTTCACTTTTTTTGAAGGCTGGTTTTAAAATAGCCGGTGACGAAAAACGTTCCAAAATAAGGGTTAGAATGGTGTTTTAAAAGCGTGGAAAACGGCACTCTATAAAAGTTGCGGATTTGTTTTCGTTGAAACCAGCTTTAAAAGAGAGATTCAAGGGAGAACTGAATAAGTTCTTCCTTTCCATTCAAGATTGGTTGCTCTGGGTTCTTCTAAAAAAAATTTCAGTGAATTTGCTGGTATGTTCAAATTGGGGAAAATTAGTGGAAGAAAAAGCGTTTGGAGAAGCATCAAGTGGAAAACTTTTTTGTGGAAAAATCATCAACGGAAAATCTTGGGTTCGTTTAAAATTGCACTTCGTTGAGGGAGAAGGCGAAAATTACAGTGTCCAAAAATCGCTTTTTATTTGTTTTGTTTTCGCTTGACTTTCGCCTTTTATTCGCCTATAATTATATTGTAAGGTGAAATTGAGGTGAATGTATGATTTTTGATCCGCTTACTCCGAAACAGAAGCAAGTTCTTGACTATGTGCAAGATTTTGTGCTGCAAAATGGGTATGCGCCGAGCATAAGTGAAATTTGTTCAGGGTTGGGTCTTTCCTCCACCTCAACGGTGCATAAGCATCTTCAGATTTTGGGGCGGAAGGGCTATCTCGATGTTATGCCTCGCAAATCCAGATGGCTGCAAGTTAAATCTAACGTTGTTTCCGGGGCGGTTGAAGTTCCCCTAATCGGAATGGTAGCTGCTGGTTTTCCGATAGAGTTTTGTGAGGTCCCATCTACGATAGCGCTTCCCGAGTCAATGCTTGGTCGAAATGAAACGTTTGTTCTTCAGGTTAAAGGGCAATCCATGATCGATGAGGCGATAACAGATGGTGATTACGTTATAGTTGAAAAAAGAGATTCTGCTCTGAATGGTGAAATGGTAATTGCGTGCATTGATAATGAAGATATAACTCTGAAGCGCTTTTTTCATGAAGCAGATCAGATACGCTTACAGCCATCGAATTCGAGCATGACTCCCATAATAATCAAAGATCGTCAGGTTACTATAAAGGGTGTTGTAATCGGGGTTATGCGAAAATACAAACGTTTCTGAAAGCGCCATAAAGAGTTGAATTTCGTGACACAGCAAATTCGCTGAAATAATTTTTAAACAAAAGCCAGAGGAGACAATTCTAGTGGGAAAGGAAAAAGTTTGCGGCTTTTTCTCTAAAATCTCTGTTTTAAAACAGGTTTTGAAGACAACGATCAGCTACTTTCGCACAGTCTCAGTTTCGTGCGTTTTTAAAAACTTGCTTTTGGGTGGTAGGCCCGGCTAATTTCTGACCCACCATAAAAGAAAAAAAGACCCACCAAAGAAAAGCAGCAACTAAAGAAAAAGCTTGGTCAAAAGAGTTAAATGTTGCCACACGGCAACGTGGGTCAATTCCGGCGGTGTCTGGGTCAGTTTTTATCCGGTGGTAATGAGCGTGAGTATGATATTTTATGGAAGTTTGATCAAAATAAATTAGGGCGAAAAGCACTAAAAACAAAAGCTAGCGACTAAAGGAAAAGCCTTTCAACAGAAGGTGTGTGGATTTTGCCTACTCCCTTGAGGAATTTGATCAGATTCTTGATTTTTCCCATGAAATAATTTGGCTCCACTCAGTAACACTTTTGGGCGTTGTTTAATGCTCTTGAGCTTCTTTAGTAAAGGAAGGCTTGGGCAAATTCGAGATGCTGGCAGTGTCTTTTGAGTGAATTTACAATTCACTTCCTAATGCTGAATTGTTCCAACACTTATGTTGAATTGTTGAGCAGACAGTTGCCAGGCTTTATTAAGTTCAGACTTCCTGATGCGGGAGTATTTTAAAATGGCACTTTTTATTCGAGAAAGCCTTGAAATGTCGGCAAATTTTTCCGGAAAAAGTGCATTTTCAAATTCCGCACCAATACTGCAAAATAGCGATCAATTCATATACGGGTCAGGATTTCTGAAGTTAGGTGTTTTGTAGATTTTGGAATTGGTGGACCATATGAAACAAGCTGCTTATGTTGATAGAATTGCCTGTGTTGATCTCGATGCTTTTTTTGTAGAGGTTGCTTTGAAAAAGCATCCCGAGATGCGTGGAAGGCCGCTTGCTGTCTGTGGAAGCCTGAGTGGCCGTGGTGTTGTTTGTTCGGCTTCATATGAAGCGAGGCCTTTTGGTGTAAAGTCAGGGTTACCGGTATGGAAGTGTAAAGTTTTGTGTCCGGCGATACAGTTGCTTGAAGTGCCAAGTGAAGTCAAAGAATATTCAGACAGAGTTCGGGCACGTCTCAGAATTCTCAGTCCAGTTGTCGAAACGGCTTCTATCGATGAATTTTATCTTGATTTCAGAGGTTGTGAGCGTATTTATCCAATCAACCTGAAATTGGCCGGTGAAATATTGTCTTCTATTGTCGAAGATCCGGCATTGCCGTGTAGTATTGGTTTTGGCAGAAACAAGCTTGTAGCCAAAATAGCATCCGATATTGCGAAACCTTGTGGTGTTCTTGAGGTGTTTCCGGGTGCTGAGGCTAGGTTTTTGTCAGTGCTTTCGGTAAAATGTCTTCCCGGTGTGGGGCCTCGTTTTGTGACTACTCTTAATGAAATGGGTATTCACTTAATACGTGATGTGCTTCAAATAAGCCGTGACACCTGGAAGACAGCCTTTGGAATGGCAGGTGAAAAACTTTACGATCAAGCACATGGAATCAGCGAAGGGAAAGTTGTTGACGATTCTCTTGCTGAAGAAAGACGTCAGATTTCACGCGAAACGACTCTATCGCAAGATACCAGTTCCATCGAAGTGCTTGCAGAGATTCTTTCCCATCTTGTTGAAAATGCAGTTTACGATTTGAGAAAAAAGGGTCTGACATGTTCTGGGGCAAGTGTGAAAATAAGATATTCTGATTTTTCGTCAGTCTCGAAATCCAAGACGATTGAGCGTACTGATCGTGACGATAAAATTTTTCCCATAGCTTTAGAGTTGTTTAAAAAACTTTACATGAAGAGAATGAAAATTCGGCTAATAGGCGTAAAACTTTTTTCTCTCCTCAAAGGTGGAAGCAATTATACAATAGATGATTTTCTGCAGTCCTTTTCCGGTGAAAATATATTGAAAAGCATGGATGAAATACGATCAAAACATGGAAAAAACTCCGTTATGAGGGCAAGATCGCTTGTTAGTTCTAAGCAGTTTTTGAGAAGGAGCAAAAAATCAAAGGAAAATGAATTATGATCAGAAAAATATGTTTTTCAAATTATTCAAAAACCATTGAGATAAGAGGGGTTCTAAAAAACTATTTGAAATACTTAAAAATGAAGCTGAAAATTTGTATTTCCTTGATCTGGAAACTAGAATCCAGATATCCTTATCCGAGAGAAGTGCTACCAGAATTATTACTCACCGGAAAACTACAGATTACAAAATTGGAAGCATTCAAATGGCGAAAATACTTAAGAACGGCAAGAAGACTTAGAAAAAAAATAAAGTTCACTAGAGGGATTATTTTGACGATAAATAAACTTGAGACTTTAGACAATAAAAAATCTTTTCAAACAGTCAATTTGGAAAGAAGATACCACAACCAATTTACCTGAACTGGAAAACAGAAAAATGAAAGTTTTTTTGAAGAAGAGAGTTTGTTTTGGCGTGTTTTTTTTCTTGATGGTTACTTCATTGGGTTGGGGGCAGGCTTTTTCATCATTGATTGTTGAAGCTGTTAATTCATATCAACAGGGAAATGCAACTGAAGCGATTCAAGTTGCGACAAGAGCTGTTGAAAGTGCAAAAAAGGAGTATGGCTCTGAACATGCTAATGTAGCAAATGCTCTTTTAGTTTTAGGAAATTTTAACAGGAAATCAGGAAAATTAAGCGAAGCACAGAAAGCTTATTCAAAGGCAATCACAATCAGAGAGAAAAACCTTGGCTTGGAGAGCATAGAATTGATCCTGCCATTGACATATCTTGGCGAGGTGTTGCAAAAGCAAGGGAAATTAAAACAAGCTGAAACTCAGATGCGGAGAGCATACGAAGTGAGTGAAAAGAACTTTGGGGCATCTCAAATGAATGTTTGCGCACCGATTGAATACCTGGCTGATGTATTAAAAGCCCAAGGGAAAAATGCTGAGGCAGAAAAATATTTAAAGAGATCCCTGGAAATAAAGCAAAGATGTATCGTAGAAAGGACCCCAAAAATTGAAGCTTTGAAATCTGAAATAGAGAGATCAGCTCGGCCGCTCGAAAGCAAAGCTGCATGTCCTTCTCCAATTAAGTTGCCGATGACCCTACCGGAACTAAGAGAAAACAGTGTTCTAAGTAAAGTTGAATCACTTCAGAATCCTGAAAAGGGGGAAGCAGTTGTAAAGACAGATAATTTGAAAGATTCAAGAGAAAATCTGGCTTCAAGTAGTGAAAAATGCGAAGGGAATAATGCTTCAGGGAGCATTATTCAGAATGACAAAAGGGCAAATGAAATACAAAAGAAACCAAAAGAAAAAGTCGCAGCGAATTTAAATGCTCAGAAGCAGACTGCTGCTGAAAATGCTCCGAAACAGATTGTCAGTGAAAAAGATGAGGTAGAAAAAACTGAACAACGGGAGAATGGCCCGGCGAAAGTATTATCAGATGCGGTAAGAAGCATTAATCCATCGAAAATTGAAAAAGTTTTCAAGAGAACGATTAGTGGGTTTTCAGTTTCCTCCAAAAAAGCAAAAGCCAACACACAATCTGAATCAAAAGACGCAAGTGAAGAAGAGCGTCTGAAAGAAGCACTGGAAGTTGCAGAAAGAACCCAGGGTGAGAATAATTTGGTAGTTGCGTTTCGACTAAAAAATTTAAGTGATTTCTATACCAAATATGGAGAATACGAAAACGCTGAGAAAGCATTGCAGAGAGCGGAAAAAATAAGCGTTGAAATTCCAGCTGAAAAAGGCGAATCTCCATTGCCAGGAATATATGAAAGCCTTGGAAACGTCAAGGAATTGACAAATTCCTTAAAAGAGGCTGAAGGTTATTACAAAAAGGCTTTGGATTTATTGCTGAAACAGGCAGATAGTGACGATCTGGAGATTGCAGCATCATGTGACAATTTAGGTGAGCTTTATCAACAAATGGAACGGTATTCCGCATCAGAGGAATATTTTAAGAAATCTCTGGCCCTCAGAACAAAAAAATTAGGAAACTCCCACAAAATTCTGATGATTTCGTATGACAACCTTGGTTGTTTATATCGAAACATGGGAGAATTCGAGAAAGCAGAGCAGTATTACAAAATAGATATAGAGCTTACCAAGTCAATCGTGGGGTCAGAAAGCATTGATGTAGCGGTAGGGCTGAGTAATTTGGCAGGCCTCTACCAAGATTGGAAAAAACTGGCCGAATCTGAAGAAATGTATAATAAGGCGCTTGAAATAAAGAAAAAAGTCTTTGGAGAAACCCACCCTGAGGTTGCGAAAACGCTAAATAACCTTGGTGCCCTGTATCAAGATAAGGGTGATTATGTGCATGCCGAGAAATGCTACAAAACTGCACTTTCGATAAAAGAGTCAGTTCTGGGGCCAAAGAGTTGTGAATTGAAAGTTGTATTGAATAATCTGGCAAGTGTTCTTCAACAGCAAGGAAGAAATGCCGAAGCATGGCAATATTTTCAAAGATTGAAGGAATTGAAAGACTGACACTGAAGCGCAGGTTCTTAACTTCAGAAATCCTGATCCGTATATGAATTGATCGCTATTTTGCAGTATTGGTGCGGAATTTGAAAATGCACTTATTCCGGAAAAATTTGCCGACATTTCAAGACTTTCTCGAATAAATAGTGCCATTTTAAAATACTCCCGCATCAGGAAGTCTGAACTTTCTGATGTGTTTGTGTTGAGTTTGCCAGGTTTTTTACTATGGGGTTCTAAAAAAATAGCGCAAGAAATGGTTTTTCATAAGCATAGGTAAGAAATCAATTCGTTGAATTCATGCGATCAAGAGTTTATAGAATCTATCCCACGAATTCATAATTCCTGACCCCTTGGATTAAGTTATGAACCCATTTCTTAATTTTTACATACTTGAAGACAAAATTTCATGCAGTTCTTCATCAGAAAGTGCCACCGGGTTTCCTTTCATGCTGCTTGAAACTTTTGCCTTTTCGATAATTTCAGGAAAGTCGGTTTTGGAAATTCCGAATTTTGAAAGAGGAGGAATTTTGAGAAAATCTACCAAATCTGAAATGAAGGACAGCAAATCATTTTCAGAAGAAGATAGAGAGCCAGTTAAAAGAGTGCCTAGCTCTTGAAAGCGCCTTGTAAAAATTGAATTCGATTGTCGACACACCGCCCGATAATTTACTTTTAAAGCTTCGGGGAGTATTCTGGCGCAAATGGCCCCATGCGGTGCGGAAAACATTCCACCTATTGGTCCGGCAAAACCATGCACCACGCCCAGACCAGCATTTGCAAGAGCCAATCCCCCAAAAAGACTTACCAAAAGCAAATTACTTCTAGCTACCTTATCCTTCCCATCTGTAAAAGCAATTCCAAGTGAAGAAGCTGCTCTTGTCAAACCTTCACGACAGAAGCAATCTGTCATTGGGTTATTTTTTATGGAGAGGAAAGGCTCAATGAGTTGGGTAATGGCATCTAATCCCGATTCAGCTGTTATTTCCTTTGGAAGTCCATAGGTTAGCTCAGGGTCAAGAAGTGCAATATCTGGTAACATCAAGGGGCTTCTGAGACTGACTTTTACATTTTGCTCAGGAACGCTGAGAACTGCATTTCTGGTGACTTCCGCTCCAGTGCCGGCAGTTGTGGGAACAGCAATAAACGGCAATGGTGCAATTTCTAAGCTTTTTCCTTTCCCTATCACTTCGAGATAGTCAAAGATATCGCCGGGATTGGCTACCATGGCAGCGATGGCCTTGCCACAATCTATTACAGATCCTCCGCCAATTGCAATAATATGGTCTGAGGAAAATTCCTTCGCCAAGTTCACCCCTTCTTTAACAAGTTGAACCGTTGGTTCCCCTGTAACAGGAAAAAACTCTACCGACAAACTTTTGGTGAATCTCTCAACTCGCTGAGGAGTGCTTCCTGTTACGATCAGAGCCTTTTTTCCATGGTTTTGTGAAAGTGAAGGCAACTTTCCAATTGTTCCTTCCCCAAAAATTATTTTTCCGGATGTTGAAAATTCCCACATATCAGTTTTTCTCGCTATTCATTTTTTTGATTGGAGTTAAAGCTAAACAGGCTATTCCCCGTGCGAAATCGAAGTATGTCAATAATTGAATCTGGTTATTTTGCGCTTCGACAGGTTTCCCATCCAGGGAAAATGCAGGCTCGATTCTATTTTCGTTTCATTTTCGCTCCACGGCCGGATTTTGACCGTTGGGATGAAGTAAAGGTTCTCTGCAGAGAAATCACAATTAATCGGCATAAAAGCAAAAGTACTAGTTTTCCCGGGTCTTTGTTCCAACCTTGTTACCATGAATTATCTGATGGGAAAACATTGGAATACTTGACCGAAGTTCTCGGTTCAGCCATCATTTCAGCGACCTTATCGCGCCAGATTTTGTAATGGGAAGTTTCCTTGTGGGACATCGCAGCTTTTTCATCTTGGTATACTTCGACAAGTAGAAACCTCGTTGGGTCATCGGCCTGTTGGATGACGTCAAATCGAGCTACTCCAGGTTCTTTTATGCTGTTACTCGCATTATCTATTGATGCGGTTTTGAATCCCTCAATAAGTTCTTTTTTAACATGTACAAAAACATGAACAATATACATATATTATTTTTCTCCTTCTTAAGTAGTGGAGTGACGCTTTCCCAGGCGTCCTTTTTATTTTCAATTATACCACTAATTTAATTGGCTCACATTGAAAAAGTGGTAGTACTCAAGTGATGTTTTAAAGTCGTCCCTAGGGGATTTGCAAATCCCACTCCTTTAGGCGGTAAGGTTTTTCCACGGAGAACCGATAATGCTAGATAGCACAGAAAATTGGCCCTGGGGGCTGCCGCAGTCTAATTCATTAGACAAGGCGGTTTCCCCCGAAGCCTTCGCCTTCAGGCGAAGGTCGTTCACATTTCGTTAATGAAAAGAATCTATGCGATGTTTTATTTTAGGGGAAAAAATGAAAAAGGTCATGGTTGTTATGTACAAATAGAAAAATTTGCCTTTCGGCATCAGGAATTCTGAGTTTACGGAAAAAAAATGGCGTGCAAAAAATAATTTGAATGGTACATAATCTTGATAAAATCTAAAGCCGAAAATTCCCATTTGATCAGCCTTGATAAGGTGCTATATGATCAAAAGAACCTTAATTCCTGAATTGAATTCCTGAACTGTTCTGTGGTATTTAATCTTTAATAAAAGAATTTCGGAGGCTTTAATGAAGAGAAACTTAGCATGAATGCACGACTTTTTTACCTTTTGGGAATTTTGTTGTCTCTGATCAGCATTTTTTGGTCCAAGAACCGTGATCTCTTAGATTCATCAGTTCCTCCGGAAGCACCTTCTCCGAAAATTGAATTTCAGTTCGTCCCGGAATTGCCCAAGGAGCGTGTATCAATTGAAATTAACCCTATGATTGAATTGGACTTCAAAGCTAAAGATGAAGTTTTTGATATTCGTAAAAAGTATGTAGCGAAGTATCCTAAGTTTGTAAAAAATACCTATCAACCTTCTCAGTATGTTTTCGGACGTATAGTGGATAAAGCCGCATGGTGGGGGATCGAGGGCCTCTATTTTTATGGTCCTGGGAAGCAGAGTATTGAAGGCCCCTCCGAGGAGAGCCGGTTTATCGCAAACCCTCTTTTGTTGGTTGGGTTGTGTGAATTCAATGCATACCCGCTTTCCGCGATCAGTGGCCGAAAAGATCTTAGCTATCCCAAACCATTTAATTTATTCTGGGAGCCGGAAAAATTGGCTTTCACAGTAAAATACGATGTAAAAACTTATTTCCGTTATTTTGTCCGGTACAATTTACCGGATCGGGATCAGTTGGATTTAATATCGTACAATGCTCGTGATTTAGGGTTCGAGTACTTGTATATTTTTCCAAAAACTTCCTCTAACGTGGAATTTTTGAATCCTCCTGGGAAGGCAGTTCGGATTACTCAGTTTCTTCAGCTTGGCTCCAGTTGCGGATACCCGGGGGGCGGCAACAATATGAACTTCGAACAAAATAATATGAGAATTAAGATTGCGCAGCTTCCAGCAAAGATTCATATAGGTTTGTGGCGTGACCAGCCTGCGGATATTTCAACACAGCCAGACATTAACGTTATCATGGATCTGGGAGGACCGGAATAAATGCGCGAAACTCGTTTAATACTTTCCTTTTTCCTAATTTTTTGCAGCGGAATTTCTGTCCCTTGTTTTTCGGGGGAGGCTGAGCATCCCGAAATTTCTTCGAATGCGACTGGTTGTGACAGTCTGCACCCGGAGCCCCTCTCCACTAGCCAAATGGAAACCATGATGGGAGGATTGTTGTCTGGTGAGGGCGATTTCCGTGAAGTCATCGAACTTCTCGATAAAGATTCATACCAGGATGCCCGGAACATCCTTTCCAAGCGTATCGAATTTTTGAAAGTAATACAGGAAAGCAAGAGACAGATTTTAGATAATCAGCCAGGATTGGTTGACTGCCTTACACTTCATTGTTTCATTAGTGTTCTTCTTGAAGATCGTGAATCTGCAATAAAAGATATCGATTATCAGGTAAAAACCCTTAAGACACCAGATTCAGAAATTCTGAAGAAAAGATTGGATGAATTTTTTCATGATGCCAAAACCAAGCCCGATGACTTCAAATGGCTTGTGAAAGGGATGTCGAAATCTATTTGGGAAATGAAATCAGGAAAATCGGAAAATTCATCCCCGGACATGAAATCTTTCCCTCTTCATAAAGCGGCTTTCGATGGAAATCTGAAAGAGATTGAAGAGATCCTGAATAAATTGGTTGATATGGATCCGGTAGATTCAGAGAAATATACTCCCCTGCAACTTGCGGTAAAGGGCAACCAGCTTGAATCAGCCAAGTTATTATTAAGCAAAGGCGCTAAGGTAAATTTTCACGAAGGGTTTACCTTTCCTCCACTTCAATTGGCAATTCAAGGAAATCGGCCAGAAATGATTCAACTTCTTATCGAAAATGGAGCAAATGTAAATGCCTCAGGTACAAATTTTGAATCTCCGCTCAATATGGCTGTGGAAGTTGGCGACAAGGAATTAGTGGAGTTTCTTATTTCCAAAGGCGCGAAGGTTTCTCCGGTAAATCCGAATGAATATTCGCCTTTGCACAAGGCCATTGAAAAGGAAAACCAGGACTTGGTGGAAATATTTCTGCGAATGGATTTGGACATCAATGAAATGGATAAATCCATGCGAACTCCAGTTGATATTGCTATTCGCAAAGGAAATGTGAAGTTGGCCAGGTTCCTCATTTCCAAAGGAGCAAAAGTTACGGGAAAGTTGGGTGAAGAGCCATTTCGAGATGCTTGTGAAAATGGCTTTTTAGATCTGGTTAAAGAAATGATTGACCAGGGAGTGAATGTAAATGCTTCGGATTCGCTTGGGACGACTCCTCTTTTGAAGGCTATAAAGGGAGATAAAAAGGATGTAGTGGAATTTTTGTTGGAAAAAGGTGCCGAAGTGAATGTTCCCGGACAAAATGGGGCTTATCCGTTGCATAGGGCTGCGGCGGAATCGAGTAAAGAAATTATCGAGATGTTGATGGCTAAAGGCGCGCTGATCGACCCCAGGACAGATGAGGGACATACTCCGCTTCATTGGGTTTCCCAAACGAGAAATCGCAAGGAAATACTTGAATACTTGATTTCGAAGGGTGCAAATGTAAACGCGAAGACCTCAGAAGGTGAAACTCCATTGCACCTGGCTGGAAACTTTGCCATCAATGAAAATGTCGAAGTCCTTCTGGCACATGGAGCTGATGTAAATATTACCAACAATAACGGGGAAAGCCCCTTAGAGTTCTCCAGGAGTTGGAAAGTCTCCAGATTGCTTATTTGCGAAGGTGCGTCATTTAAGGCAACAGATTCCATAGCTCTGAACGGAATTATTGCAGCTTCAGAGCGAAATTGGAAGGATATGATCGGAAGATTACTGGAAGTTGGGGTGGATGTAAATTACAGGGATGACCAGGGGAACACCCCTTTGCACGCGGCGATTGCAAGTGGAAGCAAGGAAGCAGCCCAATTCCTGATTGAAAAGGAAGCTGAGATTGACGCTCGAAACTCGGAAGCAGAAACACCTCTTCATTTCGCAGTAAAGCATGGATCAACAGAGATGGTCGAATTATTATTAGGGAAGAACCCCGATCTTGATGCCCGAACCAACTCAGGGAAAACTCCTCTTTTTCTCGCTGTGGAAGAAGGAAATCGAGAAATTGCAAAACTTTTGATTTCGAAAGGCGCTAAAGTGGCCACCCCGGATTCGACGGGTATGACTCCTCAAGCTTTGGCAAAAACAAAGGGGCTCGAAGAAATTTTCTCGTCTCAATGAAAGCAAATCCAGAGCAGCGAAAAAGAGTAAAAATACTTGACTTATAAACCTGCACCAACACAAATGCAGAAAACGAAGCCCAGATTAGGCGGAATCTGCTTACGACCGCGTTAGCGTTAACTCAATTGATAAGCTTCTGAATTGCTTCTAATTGCCAGGTGAAAATTTTTCTCTCCAAGCAAAATTATTCTAAATGAGATTTTCAGGATTACTGTTTCTTTTTTTGTGTTACTATTAATGGGTGAATTGCAAAATTTTTACTGCCTTGGGAGTAGAAACTGTGGGGAAAAAACTGAATTGCTGGGAATTTAAAAATTGTGGACGTGAACCTGGTGGGAAAAAAAACAAAGAATTAGGAGTTTGTCCAGCTGCACAAAATGTAAGAGCTGATGGAATAAATTTTGGCAAAATGGGAGGACGTGCCTGCTGGGCAGTATCTGGAACTCTTTGCAAAGGACAGATACAGGGAATGTTTGCTCAGAAAATGGGCAACTGCCTGAAGTGCGATTTCTATAAACTTGTCCAGGAAGAAGAAGGAGAAAATGTAGTTAAAACCTTGATCATTATTGAAAAAATTTTAAAAGATGATACTGAAATTAAGCAGGAAGTTAAGCCAGAAGTTAAACCTGAAGAAGATCCTGCAGGAGGCCCGAAAGAAAAACCCGAAGATGATGTTCTTTTCTAGGACTTTGAGATTGTCGGAAAAGTCCGGTACATTGGGTTCGGTACAAAGCGACATTTATTTGATGCACGAAAGCGGAGCGAAAAAACGGGTTGGTACATGAAATTATTCCAATTCCAATTAGTTCGTTCATACGCCTTGTTTCTCGCTTCAGATATGCGTAAAATTAGATTTTATCTGACAGAAATGAATGTTTCAACCATCCAGTAAGGGATCCTTATTTTCCCGAAAATTTCGTTTTTTCTTGGAGAATAAAGCGATCCCTTTACATTTTGGTCAAATCAAATCCTTGGGGAAGTGCACGTATTTTTTGGGATTGGTATTATCCAATTTTAGGGGTTTTCCGACAGTCTGTTTACCTCATGATGGATTTTTGTAACCGTTCACTTCCCCAATTAATTGCGGAATATTTTCTTCCGAAGCCATTTCCCTGGACATTTAAATTTAGCTATTACTATTTACTTAAATGGTGTATTACGCCATTTTAAGGGCTTTAGAGAATATTTGACTAGCCGTTTTTATGACTTTTTTTGACACTGTATGACAGTAGTTGATCCGAATTCTTTAAAACCTGCTTTAAAACAGAGATTCCAGAGAGAAGATCGGAAATTCTTTCTTTTTTCATTAAGATTGCCTCTTATGCTTTCTTTTCCAAAATTGTTTCAGCAATTTGCGGGGTCTATTATTTTCGTATCACTGAACTTAATGGTACAGCTCTCTATTGCAACGTTATTTAGCGGACAAACTACCAGAACTTTTTTCAACTGGTATACAAACTTCGAAAATGGTTTCTTGTGGAGAAGGTGTCGCTGCAATTGGGACAATAAGTGCATGTCTTACTGACCCGATTATTTTATAGCCCTTTTTTTCGATCCATCGGAGCATTTTTTCATATGTTTTCACCGAGGAGGGGTATTTTCCTTTGTGAATACAGCTCCCCAAATATTCTTCGGGGCATTCGCCGATTTCCGGCAAGTTGGGTGTTCGATTCTCTTCATCGCAAGGGAGATACATACATAACTCAATATCAATTTTTTCATGGTAGATGTTCAGATAACCACTGTGAAATATTGTAATCAGTTTATTTGTAACTCTTAATTGATGTTCGAAAACGGTTTGAAGTAATTGGTTGTAGAGAAGCATCATTGAACTATAATCGAACACGACGCTTTCCCTGATGAATACTTTTTTTTGGGGAAAGTTATGTTTCAGCTTGATAACTCCGATGTCTTTTTGGACATTTAATTGGATTTCAGATGGAATTGTGAGCATTCCGTTAAAAAAGGTAAGGTAAAACTCTATCTGTTTCTTTCTATTGCTTAATTCCTGGATCTGTTTATCTATCTCAGAAGTTTTTTGCTTGTACAATTCGGTTATTTCCTGAATGCTCTTCTTTTCAAGAAAATCACCAATTTCTGTTAAAGAAAATCCTGCAGATTGAAGAAGTTGCTTATTTTTTATAAGGAACCCTTGATTTCTCGAATAATATCGGTAATTGGTTTCAGGATCGATGAAAACAGGCTTTAAGAATCCGATTCTGTGATAATAGCGAAGTGCTTGAACGGAGATGTTGTACGTTTTGGCTAACTCTCCGATTTGTAGATACTCTTTTTTGCCAAATGCGCTCATAGATAATTTCTCCAACATCAATAATGTATTATACCAATCCCAAAAAATATGTGCATCACCCCAAGAACATTGATTTGATCAAAATGAAGTTGGATCGGTATTCTTTCCAAGAAAACATGTAACTTTCATGAAAATAAGGAGCCCTTACTGGATGGTTGAAGCATTCATTTCTGTCAGACCCAACTCCTATTTACCCAGATCTGAAGCACGAAATAGGTCGGATGAACGAACTAATTGAAATTGGTATTATTCCAATTATTAAAAGTAATTACGCAAATTGATAGATTCGATCAAGCTCCTGGGGCAATAAACCGTCGAAAAAGTTACGTTATTATTTCGTGGGACTGGTATAAAATAAAGTTCAGTTTGTAGGGAAGAAGTCACAAGCATGCAATAGAAATCTTGGCTACCAAGTGTATTTCACGAGGATGAACGCTAGTTCGGGGCTGGTGGGGCAGCTTGACCTCACGGCTGGATCGCTTGTTCACCCAAAAAGGTGCTCAAGCATGAAGGGATGGCCTGCTGGGATCGACATACGTTGACACCAGCCGTGAGCATCACATTCTGTTCAGCTTGAGTTGGGGTTGTAAGTCCGTGGGTGAGGAAAGATGCCCGGTCGATCTTAATATAAAACTCCTTTTGGAATTGGAACAATGGCCTTGTAATTCAGGGCGGCTTCTTCCAATTGGGATTTCTTATCGGGGTCAAAAAGCTCATCAATTCTTCTTATTAATCCCATGCGCCTACCTGCAATAAATTGTTTTTTGCTTTCTGCTGATAATGCCAAGAAGCGGTCGATTATTCCGATGAGCTGATCGTATTGTTCGGGAAGTGATCCCCGAAGTTCAAGCAGGAGGTTGATTCGATGGTCACAAATAAGTTCTGTTTTTGCATGTGCAAGTTGTGTTAGGAAAAGCCGTATTTCCCTGACGGTTTCTTCCTCGCTAAGCGGTTCGAAAAGGCCTTTGTTGAAATCATTTGCCAAGGGGGTGTCTTCCAAAACAAAGCAAGTTCTCAACCGAACATGGTTGGGTTCGATTTTTGCTACGAACCGGCCAGTCTCAATTGCATTCTGCTCGGAAAAGCGTTTCCCACCTACACCCGGCATAACATAGCAGCAAAGTTCCAGGCCCGCCTCTTTGGCATGGAGGCATCCTTCGATTTGTTTTTGGGGTGTTGTTCCTTTTTGGATCATTTTCAGCACTTCATCGCAGTGTGATTCTATCCCTACATGAATTCTTGATAAACCTGCTTCCCTAAGGCTTTTAAGGGCTTCTGTGGGAAGATGGGATAGGGTATTACTCCGTGTATAAGTTGTTATTCTTTCGATTCCAGGTAATGTTTGTTTTATTGTTTGAAGAATCCTTAAAAGTGTATCAGTGGGTGCTATTAATGCATCAGCATCCTGCAGAAAAGCTGTCTTTGCTAAATGTGTGTCTGGATTAAGTGCCAAATGCCTTATGTCATTCAAGACTTCATTGATAGGGCGTACCAGGAACTTTTCCCCTTTGTACGCAGGGCAAAACGCACAACGATTCCACGGACAATTGCGGACCACTCTAATAAGCAAGCTCCTGGCTTCGCTCGGTGGTCGAAGTGGTCCGCGTTCAACTTCAGTTAAAGGATCATCTTCAATCATGGCTTATTTACTCGTTGTTCTGATTTCCAGAAGTTCATCCACACTCAGTCTTGGAGCGCCTTTTTTTTCTTTTGCCGGAACGCCGACAGATATAAGGCTGACGATATGATATGGCGCGGCAACATTTAATAGTACTTCTAATTCTTTCTGTGCGTAAACCACAGGCTCTGACAACCAACATGTACCAAGCCCCTGTGCTTGGGCAGCAAGAAGGAGATTCTGTATGGCCGCTCCAATCCCCAGCAATTCCATATCATAAAGTTCTGGCTTAGGAAGTGTCAAATTGTATTTGCACAGAAGTTCAGTGGTGGTATAAGAATCCTTTTTTCCAAGGACAACAATCACCAGGGGAGCATCTTTAAAATGTTCCATAAAGAATTTGTATTTTTCAAGCATCTGAATTTCCGTTTCAGGGAGAGATGGAAACAAAGATTTCAGGCTTTTTACCACGATTGCCGCCATGTCATTAAGTAAAGTCTTGTTTGAAAGAGCGAGGAAACGCCAAGGTTGATGATTATGTCCACTTGGAGCAAGTCTTGCGCAATCTACCAGTGCGCGGATTTGTTCTTCTGTAACAGGTGTCTGCAAGTATTTTCTGTGGGAGGCCCGATTTTTAAGCAATTCAGTCAACTCTTGAATGTTCATTGTTTTCTCCAATTTAAAATTTTTTCCAATTCACTTCATGCAGGCTACAAAAGTAGAAGTTGAAGTGTTCGAAAGAGTTTAACAGTGTATAGCTAGTATAGAGTCAAGAAGAATTTTTTAGGAACAATTTAGCCGGGATTTTGGATTTTTTAACTTGCCTCAAGTAGTTTAAGCCCTTCAATATATGCATTGGGAAAGGGCTTACTATCAATATATTACCTTTACAGTCCCACTTAACTTCTTTAAAACAGCCCATGATACTAATTATACCAATTACAATTAGTTCGTTCATACGCCATGTTTCTCGCTTCAGATATGCGTAAAATTAGATTTTATCTGACAGAACTGAATGTTTCAACCATCCAGTAAGGGATCCTTATTTTCCCGAAAATTTCGTTTTTTCTTGGAGAATAAAGCGATCCCTTTACATTTTGGTCAAATCAAAGTCCTTGGGGAAGTGCACGTATTTTTTGGAATTGGTATTACAATACGATTCAAAAAAAATCATTTGAGAGGAAGCAAATCACTATTAAATCAAGTTTTGAGCGACTTCAGAGAAGTTTAAATGGAACAATAGAGTTTCAGAGATGACCTTTTGCATGAAAATTCTAGGTGGGAGAAGAAACCGTCTTCTGCAAATAAAGTTTCTCGAGGAAATTTTTTCCCGATTTGTTGTTCAAGACTTGTTGAGTTTATACTCGCTTTTTTTCCTTCCCAGGGTGAGGCTACAAGAGCAATTGTGGGTGTTCCAGTGCGAACATCAACGGACATCGATTGGTTGAAGGTCAATTCTTTTTCAGATGGATGTTTGACGGGCCTGCTTCAAGCCCTGCTGGTTCAGTAGCCAAAGCTTTTTCCATTTCAGGAGTCATAAGGGTATAGCTGGTGAGCCCTCCCATTTCGTCAATCGTAACGAGTGCTTTATCGCCTTTTTTGACTTCAAGAAATAACCAGGATCCTGGAGGAGCATTTTTTGCCTGTTCCGGTTTAGCAGAAAGGAAGTTGACTTTTAACTTTGTGCCAATCTCCGGGGTTTTGGTAACTACAGATTTAGCCGATTCGTTCGACACAACTTTGTCGGGAGAGCCATTCAGATTTTCGTTGGATAAATTGAAAAGCTTTTTAACAACTACGATGGCTTCATTTGAGTCACAAAAATTGTAATCCTTATTCGGCATTGTCTTAACTTCTTCAACTTCTACCACCGCTTTCACCGGGGAAGCTGAAACTCTGTTCATGAGTTCTTGATCAGGTAGTACTGCCCTCGCTCGGCTCGAAGACAAAAATAACACAATCAGGATGGACAAACTCAATAATAATTTCCGAAACGAGCGTTCTCTAAGCATTTCGTTCTCCTTGATTAAAAAAGAATAAAATTTTCACCATTTTTTCAAGATATCACATTCTGTACAAAAACTCCTCTAATCAGAAAAAATCATCTGTTTTTACAGAAGCCCAAGAATAGCCGGTTGCATTGAAAAATTGGAGCATCAAGAAAAAATTGGTGGGCTTGAAGTGGTATGCAAATTTGAATTCTCCTAATATGGCGGAAATAGCCGGCGGAAAATGTGGAGAAAGACGATTGCCAGGAAGAAGAGATTTCTGATTGGCAGAGCGGGCCAGAAATATGAATTGTTATTGTTCCAAGGGATTTTGGGATTTTTCATTTTTTCAAAGAGATTGTTGCCGGTTTTTTGAAGAACTCTTACGGTTCTTGGCCATTCAATGATTTTATCTATTAATTCTTTTGGAAGTTTTTCTTCTCCGACAAATGCTCCGATCATTGCCCCAGCGATTGCACAAGTTGTGTCGGTGTCTCCTCCACATAAAATCAGGGATTCAATGGTCTTTGGTAAATTGAATTCGCTATGGATGGCACAAAAAATTGCTATTGGTACGGTCTGGTACACGTAACCGGAGATTCCCTTCTTTCCAGCAATTTCACCAGCAAATTGGGTGGGAGAAAGACTATTTTTCAAACCATCAAAGAGTTTCTGAATGATCTGTTGCCATTCAGGGTTTTCAGGAGCCACTTCAATTAAGATTTTATTTATTTCTTCAACTTTAGGAAGGTTGCCTGGATTTTTTTGAAACAAAAAGGCTGTCAGGTCAGCTACGGCTTTGGCACCGATAAAAGCTTTGGGATCCGTGTGAGAAATGGTTGTGGAAGCTTTAACGAACTCATCACGCTTCTGAGGGCTATTGTAAAAAAAAGCTCCAATTAACGCTGAACGCATGGCTGGTCCATTTCCTGCGGAAAAAACACCGCTTCTATATGGTGAAAACCCAAGAAGAAGGAGGATTCCGGAACGAAGAGTTGCCCACCCGACTCCTGCCGGGAGTGTAAGAATCCAGAGTCGGAGATAACGTGAAAAAACGACTGCAAATTTTTCAGGGTTTTCAGATTCTCCTATCAGGCTTTGCGCAATGAAGTAAGTGTGGTCGGTATCGTCACTGGTCATTCCTTTTCCAAAAAGGAATTGGTGGCGAAGTGGCTTGGCAAATAGTTTTTCGATGCGGGTGGGAAGCATTCCCTCAAATGGCAAGCCAAGCGAATCTCCGAGAGTGGTTCCGAGGATGATTCCCCTGATTTTATCCAAAAAAGAATTTGAAATTGCTGTGTCTGTCATAGTAAAGTCCTATTTTCCATAAAATAGACTGTGGCTAGTTCTTTGTACAAGCTAGTAGTTGTCGTTTATGAACTGATGGCTGATTTCAATACCGCCATTTTTTATCGTTAAGAATTGAGATATTTTCTTTTTCCAGGAAAGACTTGTACTGAAGGTGCGAAAAAAATGCTTTTTCAAAAATGTAATGGTTCCGAAAGCTTCATTAGACAATGTTTGTGATATGTTTTGCCTGAAAATTTCAACTATTTCACATCTTCCCTGGAAAAGAGAGCTCTATTTGTTAACCTTCTTTGTCCAATTGTTATTGGATATTTCAATAAGGTTGCCATCTTTATCTTCACAAAACGCCAGTTTTTTTTGCGAGTTTGGAGGAAAGTGTTTAATTCTCAGTTTCCCGCCATTTTTTTCTATTTTTTCAATCAACGCTTCAACATTTTCTGTGTTCACGCATATATGAAGGATTCCAGCTGTCTTATTTTCATCGTTTTTGCTTTTTTCTGGCTTAGGAAGCACAAACTCAAACAGTTCAATTCCAAATTGGTCCCCTGTTTCCATCTGGGCAATGCGCAATTTTTTCATATTTTTTCCAAATAGATTGCATGCCACTTCGCCTAAGGGAGAAGTTTCAGTGTCAATCTCAACAGGTTCTTGGGCAAGCTTGAATCCCAATACATTTTTATACCATTCGATGGCTTCATTGAGGTCTTTTACTGCTAAGGCTACATGGGAAAATGAATAGGAATCCGGTTGCGATTTTTCATCAGAATCCTGGCCGGAAACCGGCGAAGCCAAAAAATAAAAAACCAGCATTACGGCAATAAACCTTTTAAGCATTGCGATCTCCTTTATTAGAAACGAAAATCCACTATTGATTTAAAATGATTATACTCCAACTTTCAATTGATCGGCAATGCTCATATCCGTTCAATCAGGGCAAAACCATTTAAATTCCTGAAACAAACGTGAATACGTAAAATTTGAGAAAAAAATTACCTGTGTCCAAATCCTTGAGACTAGCTTAAATAGTTGATCTCGATGGTTTTAATGCGTTTGCCCCGTCCGTTCAATCTGTCAAAAAATATCTTCTGGAGTATATAGAAAGCAAAACTTAGCAGCGGAAGAAAAGAATTTTGTCCGGAAAAGATTTCCTTTGGTTGCTCCTTCAACATGTACGACCTGGAAAATTCAAAAGAGAAAGAGATTTTAGCTTTCTGCATGGTAATGCTAACAATAAAACATTGTCATTACTCCCACTTCTTCTTCAGGTGAAAACCGAACTCCGTCCTGAACCTGAAGCTGTGAAATATTTGAAATTTTGAAGGTGAAAACAATCGCAATGATTTGGTAATGCCACATTTGTGGCTAGTACTTTTCCGAAGGTTTAATTTTTTCACAGCTTCCCAGGAAATTTGCCAATGCTATTTGCTTTCTTCAGGATCGCATGATAAAATTGGTCCTTCCGGCTTTTGATACTTGGTTTTTGGAAATTAATAAGTTGATTGAAGAGGTTAGTTCGAGCCCTTCGGGAAAAAAAGTATCCAATATCGGATTACCCATAAAATTTTATATAATAGAAGTTTCTATCACCAGTCGGGTAATTTGCTGGATAATTCGTCAAACTCAATAGTTTCTCGTGCTATGAATTAAAAGGAGAAAATATGAAAGTCTTTTGGTATGGGTTGGCTTTAAGTCTGGTTTCAATCGTGTTGGTTGTCCAGGTTCTTGTAGGACAAAACCTGAAAGGGGACCAAAATGCTGCACTGAGATATTTGAGCGCTATTGCGCGTTTGCCTCCCATTACAGATTCCTTGAACCGCGCCATGGATGATTGCTTAGTTCCCGAAATTCCTGAAAAAATCCTTCCGGAAATTCGGGATTATCTGAAACAGGGCTCGGTAATTGCAGCCATGAGGTTGCTGAAGTTTGGGGCATCCTGCACATTTTGTGATTTTTGCCCCGATAACAATGGAAACTCTGATGAGGACATGTCCCCCCCGTTTCGCAAAATCAGAGAGTTGGTCAAAATTGCCAATTTATTTGCATGGCAAAAATTTCATGAGGGAAATCACAAAGAAGCGTTTGAAGTGTTTCTGAATGTTTTTTCCCTGGGACAAAACCTTGAGCAGGGACAAGGCCTGATCGGCGCGAATATCTCTCGTGATCTTCGGGAAATAGCAGTTCGTTCGGTCAAAACATTCTTCGAAAAAGATCCTCAATCAGATCAGAGAGGTTTGGGCAAAGCGTTCTTCAGCAAAATTCCAAGGCCTGCAATGAATGTAAAAAATCCTCTGGAAGTGGAAAAAAAATCATTTGCAAACATCATACGTGCGTCGAAGGACCCCAGCAAGCTTGCAAACATGTTCTGTGACCCTCCCCCCGAAGAGTTCAAAGAAATAGTGGAATTAGCGAAAACACCTGAATTCGAAAAAAAAATACAGGAAGGAGTTTCCCTCTATGATGAGGGAATCAATCTTAACCCTGACTCTCCTGATTTCGAAAAAAAATTACAGGAGTTAATCACTAAGATTCAGAAATCACCCAACCCATTGGTGCGAGCATGCCTAGCGAGTCCGGAAAGAACATACAAACAGCAACAAAAACTCCAGAAAATGATCGACTATCTTCTGGCACATTAGATTAGCCCGAAGTTCCAAGTCTAAAATGGCATAAAGCACAAGTAGGATAATTGTTTGAGCCTATTTTTCCCAAAAAACCAGTCCATGTAATGCCTTGAAGATCCTGATCCCAAGAGAACATCCAAAGGTTTACATGGACAGGGTCCTTTTTTGATTAACACGAATTTCTCCTTCTTGCACTGCTTCAATCAAAAATCTATTTATGTACCGTGTCTGGAACTTCGGCTTAACGGGAATATTCAGGGTTTTGCCACATCTGGTAACTTTTCCAAGGTCTTTGGCAGCAAAACCCCTACGGGATTCTATGGCTCAAATCATCTGCAAATCCTCTTTTTCGAGTACCAAACGAACTAATCTGTACCCCACTCTCCAAGACCTCATTGTACTAGGCGGATTGGCTTCAAGGAATCAACAAATACTTCTGAAATAGAATTCAATTCATTTTTTCTAAAAAGGGGCGTTGCCAAGCCACTGCGGAAACTTTTTCCCGAACGCTAACATTGATAGAGTTCAGATCGGTTAAGAATAAATTTCCGGAAAAATTTCCGGAATTTAAACCAGAAGGTCTATCTTCTTTTTCGCACCAACAATCAATATAAGCCCACCATTTATAGTCTTTGGATAGAGTCGAAATTTCTGGGAAGTTTACAAATCCGGCAATATCAAAAAACTTTTTGGGTTTGCTTTTTCCAAAAAGGTCAAAGCTGTAAACAGGACCATGGTAAAAGTCACCACAACTTGTGCTTATTGCTGCAATAAAGCGCTTTCCGGGAACAATCCAAAATAGGTTGCCGATTTCCCCACCGACAAAATCCTGTGAAGCCAATTCCTTAGCAATTAAAGAACGGAAGTCGGTAATTCTTGAGAGGGAATTATCTGCATTTTTTCGATAAACATCCTGAATGGATTGTTGACTTGGTGTTTTCACCGATTCGGTTGCAATAAGATTCGTTGGTACTGATAATCGACCCGATTCTCCCCAATCTTCTGGCATCTTGGGACCCCTTTCGATCTGGAGGGTTGTTAAATCCAGAATCCACACTTTCAGGCCGACATGGGGCATAATTTCAGAATTCAGACGCATTCTGCATGCAACTTTTTTACCGTCTGGTGACATAGTCAGGTCTGGCAGACTAATGCATTTTTCAGGGATAAATGCCAGAAGTTGAGGAGGGCCGCCATTCCCTGAAACGGCCATAAGCGCATTTCCATGAGTAAAAAGAATTCGATTTTCAGATTCATCGTAAGCAATGGAATCTATCGTCTCTCCTGGTTTATAATCTCTGGCCCAACTTTTATTGTTTTCTTCATTCATGGATTTACTTGCTTCTTCACTAATTGGGTGCTCAGTACCGTCTGAATCCTTAATACACAAATGTTGAGCGGTATTGACAAATTTTTCCGGTTGATTTTCCCATTCTTTTCGTTTCAAATCAAATTTTTCATTAAAGAGTTTCTGAATAGAATCAATTGAAACCAAGGTTCGAACGGTTGAATTTTCAAAATCTATGACATCCAGGCTTTTATGGCCGATATACAATTTGTTCTTGTAATTTTTTAGATTCTTTGGAACTTGATAAGAGCCGATTTGAATGGTTTCAGCGGAATTATTTTTGTTTTTCGGCAACTCAGAAGAAATGGGGGCTAAAAAACCTCCAAATGCCCATCCTTCGTCATTATTCCGCTGGACATACAACCATTTTCCTGTGATTCCCTCAATGGTTTCATTTTTATCCTGCTTCCTAAGTAAATTAACTCGCGTTCCGGCCGAAAGACTAATTATTTTCTGAGATTTCCCATTCGGAGCTTTCCGTAAATTAATGCCGGAAGAGGCAACCACAATTGCGAATTCAGGCAGGGGATCATCGGTTGTAAAATTTCCCTGAGAAAATGCTGCAGATGAAAGAACAAAGAAAATAAAACAAACTAATGCAAATTTTTTCACTTAGTTTTCTCCAAGAAAAAATGGCCATTCATGCAATTTGACGATCTCGTTTGCATTTTTGGTTCGAAATAATAGTCAATTATACACGTTTTTTTGTGAAAAAAACGAAAAACCTTCTTTGGAAGCAGGCCTCTCGGTCCGCTGTCTGTTATTGCTAATATACGACCTTGAAAATAGCTGTTGTTCCTTTTGAACGAACTGAGGTAAGCTTATTGACTGTCTTGCTAATTCTGTCTGTCGATAACCAAGAGTAGAAAATTCCAGGTCAACGGTCGCATTGCTATGAACCACAGCACGGAATCCCAAACCATGCAGAAACTCACGAAGAGCTCTGCCTTTCAAATTTTGGGCATCTACTAGCCGACTTTCAAGCCATTCGACAAAGCTCGGAAATGGTATCGGCGCTGGTGTCTGAGTTAATTCAGTGTCCTTTGCAAGTTTTTGCTTCTGTAATGCCCTAATAAAATCATTAAGTTTGTCAATTCGGTCGGTTGGTATTGTTTGCAATCTACCCGCTTCAAATTCGCGGTAGTATCTATCTATGGCGTTATCATGCTGTTTAATTTGTTTATCAATAGCTTTGATTTCTTCTGTAATTTCATCTCGTTTATCCGAGATTTTGCGACTGGCTTTCTCGTATTCTTTCCCCATATTAATTTTGATCAATTCAGTGTTTTGTTCAACAATTTCAGTGGTTTCTGGTGTTTCGATGTCAAATTCTCTTGCAAACTTTTTGCTGTTTTTCCTATGGCGTGTAAACTGGTAGAAAATTAACTGATAGATTTTTCTTTCGAGCCATTCTTCCTGTACTTTTATTTTGTTGTGACACTCCCTGGTTTCCTTTCGATAAAAGTTGCCACTCGTGCAGCTACATTTGTAGCGATAATCAGAGTAAACCCAACGTCCTTTGACTTTTACCTTTTTATTTGGATAAGATTTAAAAGTAGATCCACAATCGCTACAAAAAATTAAACTTGAAAAGGAGCGCTGGGAGTCAGTCATTCTTGCGCCATGACATTTTTGTCTCTCACGTCGAGCTTGCACCTTAGACCAAGTTTCTGTGTCAATTAATGGTTTACAGGTTGCTTTGGCAATGCCTTTGCCGGTAATATCCCAACTAACTATTCCAATATAAAGTTCATTTCCTAACATCCTTGATATCATCGGTTGCAGCCACTTGCGCCCCCATCGTGGGTGAAAGTTATTCGCTTCAAGATTACGCCGAATTTCTGCAATTGTGCTTTCATTTGCGTACATATTAAAAATCATTTTAACAACGATTGCCTCGTTGTCATTTGGAACCAAAAATGGCTTACGATGTCTGTCTTTGTCGCTATACTCAAGTTGGTATCCGAAAGGGGTTCCACCGCTCCAGTATCCCTCGTTGATATGTTTGTACAAAGAATTTTTGACGTTCTCGCTATTTTTTTCAGAAGGAGAGAAAGCTGTATAACTATCAATTTTTTTAACCAAATCATAGATAATTCTTTCGATCATACTTTTTGGTTCCGGTAGCTTATTATTCAGAAGCATTACCTTGACGCCTATTTTCCCCAAAGAATTTTCAACATCAACGGAGTCGAAAGGATCTGCGCGTGAAAACCTCTCTCTGTCACGGCAACAAATTACATCAAATTCCCTTTTCTCTGCATCTTCCAGTAGCTTACTGAAACATTTTCTTTTAAGCGAATTATCAGAATAAGCGCTCTGTGCCTTATCAACGTATATTTTTGTAATATTAAAATTTTCTTTTTTTAAATGGTCGTAACAGTTGTGAAGTTGCGTCACAATACTGGCTTCATCTTGTTTGACAGAGCTTATTCGGCAATAGATGACGGCATTTTGTAGCGTAGCTGATGGTGAAGCAATGGTAACAATCATGCTCTTTTTACCCTTAAAATCCAGTTCACTTTCCAGCTTTTTGGAAATGCTTTCGAGCAATTCACCAAGCATGTTTAGGGTCTGTATCATAGTCTCACCGCTCAACGAAGGCAATATTTAATTTTCACCAAACAATTATATCTGCTTCCTCAACAAAACACAATTCAAAATAGCTCATGATTAGAATCCAGAAGACGAGTTCAATAGTTTCTGTGGCATTGAAATTATTCCTAATATCCAGAAAGCTTTGCATGGTGAGAAAGACAAAAAACCACAATATAAACCGAGAGGATTTTAATTTAAGAGGCAAAATCATCGGATCTGTAATATTGAGAAATGGATTTCGCCAAGGTTGTTTATTGCAAAATGCAAAATTATTATCCATAAGGAAAATTCCCAAATTTCCTTAATTTATTCCACCACCGAGCACATGCCCTTTAGATGGGCTTTTTGGACACGAACCACCTGCGCTAACTGAACCTCCGCAATATATGCACTTCTTTGCCCCGGCATCTACCACATGCCCCTTAGATGGACTTTTTGGACACGAGCCACCTGCGCTAACTGAACCTCCGCAATAAATGCATTTTCCTGGAATATACACAACGTGTCCTTTCGACGGACTTTTGGCGCATGAACCCCCAGCGGTAACAGAAGCACCACAGTATTTACATTTTTCCATTTGAATTCTCCTTTTCTTTCATTTTACAGTATTAAATAGCAATTATTCGACCTCTACATTTTTGGATCAATTTTGTTCCTTGAATCAAGAGGTTAGCTTAACAAATTCAACATTAAAACGATAGGTCAAAAGAAATCTTCTGACAAAATTAATAAAAAAATAAAGTTCAATCTTTTAACTCACCTACTAATGGTTTGTTTTGCAGAATTTGCAACGTCAGGGTCTGAATCCTTGGTTAGTTTGATAAGTATTTTTTTGGGGGCAGAATAATTTGAAGCAAGTTGTTGGCGAATGGATGGATCATCATTATTTAAAATTAATTCTGCTATTTTTTGAGTATCCACATTTTCGAAAAGTTCGAGTGTTGAGGCAATCCTCGAGGCAACTTCACCGTCTTTTTCCAAAATTTTTATGAATTGCTCTTCCTTTAAATGCTTTCGAGCGGCTTGACTTCTTATCAACTCTCTTAAAACTTCGATTTCAGTATCATTTGATAAACAATTGACTGTGCCTTCATCAAGATTATCCTTTGAGGCTACTTCGGCACGGACCTTATACGATGGTGATTTTGCAAACTCTGAAAAAATTTTTGAATTACTGTCTATGTCTGGAAAACTTCGGATGACATCACAAATTTGTTCAGTCCCGAGAATAATTGTCTGTGATCCAACTACTAATTCAACAGAAACCTCTTTATTTGTCATAATTGTTCCCTCCTAAAAAATTTTCATACAACGAATCAGGTATTTTTTTTGTTCCACCTAAAATGAATATAATCAATAACATCGCCAAAACATGTCGTTGTAAAAAATTATTTGTAATTTTTTAATGCTGCTTCAAGAGTTTCTTTGATTTCCTTCGCGAACCAAAGAGGTTTAATAACCTTCACTGAATCCCCATTCATTAAGATTTTCTGAGACAATTCAAAGTTTGGAACAACCTGAAGTCTAATAAGTAGTTGCGTCTCGTTGTCCTCCAGAATTCTCTGAGTTTTATGCCAGGGAAGAGATTTGACGTATTTTCCTTGTACTGGTGAAAAACTTAGAATTACTTCCTCTGGGTTTTCTATTGAATAGGTCAACCCAATTGTATTCGCAAAGACAAGCTTTTCAACACCGGTAATTTTTTCACAGGGTTCTTCTGTAATAGAAAGTCCCCTGATTCGATCTAAACCAAATGACCACAACTCAGCTTTCCCTTTTAATCGCCCTACAAGATACAACCGGTATTGGTATTCTTTTAGAAAGCAGGGATTTACTGTATAGTTTCTCACTTTTCCTGTATGGAAATTCTCGTGTTCAAATTTTACCAACCTGCGGATATTTATTGCATGCAGCAGAATACCTAAGCTCTTAAGCCCTTGAAGGCAACCCATCGCCTCAAATTCTATGTTATTGATAATCTCTTTGCCGTCTGCAAGACTTTTTATGATAAGATCAGTTGTGCTAATTATTTCAAGAAGCCGGAAAAACGATTCAACATTAATACTGGCTTCTGTATCAATAAAGTAGCCATTGTTAAATCGGTCATATCGAATTTCGATTCCAAATTCTTGTCTTATCTGCTCAATATCGCGCTGTATAGTTCTGGCAGAAGTTTCAATGTTATGTGAAATAAGATAATCTTTTAGTGTCTCGAATGAAGGATAATTCTTGTTTTTAAGGCTCTCAATTATTAGGGCGTATCTTCTCATTAAATGACGTGACATTTTTTTCCAGTCCCATAACCCAATTGTTTACTTGTCTCCACTTTCACCATAATTCTACGGTTATAATTTTTCAAAAAAAACAATTGTATGAAGAACCCATTAAAGAAAATGAACATGGTATTTAACTTTGCAATTCCAACATATTTTGAAAATTTGTCCTTCTGCAAGAATATCTATGCAAACCGATAGAAGGTAAAAGCAAGCAGCTCTAACTCACGAATTTCTATAAGGATTTTATAAGCAAGAAAAGCAATATCATCTGATGCATTTGTCGATGTAATTGCCGCCCGCAATTTGAGTATTGTCTCTGCAAGCTCCTTGGTTCCCTTGAATTGACTCCTTAGATAGGATTCTGCCTTATTCCAGATTTTTTTATTCCCTGCATCACCTATATTAATTTGATGCTCAAGAAGTGCAATATTGCCTATTTTCCAAACCCAGTCATCGTAATTTTCGTTTGTAGTTTTCAACCAAAGATCCTTTAGTTCCTGGAAATTTTCAGGACTTTGAGCAAAAATATGTTCACGCTGAATATCAATTCCATCTTCTTCATCAATGTCAAAATCCAATAGTCGCGTCAGTTCCTCATTTGAATATTGTTGGGTTAACCTTTCGTATTCGTAGAGAACATACTTATAATTTCCGTAAGACAAGTCTCGGATTAGAAAATCCTTTTTGTACCAAAACGAGAAAGTTTTTATATGACTTACAATCTTTTCGATAGAACTCTTATCCCAAAGAAAGCGCCCGATAGGTCGTTTGTTGTTTTTCCAGATGGAAAGCTCGTTTTCTTCAATAAGATTAAAAATAGAAAGATTCTTATTTGAGTAGGTTTGAAATTTAGCGATGTTGAATAACGCTTGCTTATAATAAGCGGTTATGAATGACTTCACTGTCGGATTTGCCCATATAGGTTCAATGTCTTTGGCTGTCGCCGAACCTTCTAAGTTAACCATGACGTTGAGTTTATTATAACAACCCTTGATTCGATCTATATCCTCGAAAAGTTTAATTTTTTGCAGTTCTTCTGATTTGGATGTTCGATATTCTTGACCGAATGGATTGATTCCGACTTCTTTAGATAACCGATGAAGGTCAACCAGAAGAGCTTTACTAAAAACCGACAGTCCCAGAATACTATACAATTGTTTCAGAGGATACCATACCTTTTCCTCATAAAAATCAAGCATTGGTTGCTCATAACCATGGATGGAATAATTCGCAAGAAATGTGTAATATTCATTGACGTTTTCAAGCATCTCTTGGAAAAGCTCTATTAATCGATTTATATTGCCTTTTTCATGCGAAAGGTTTTCCCGAAAGACTTTGCTTATCGCTTCGTAGATTCTGTCTTCACCTGCCTCGTGCCAAATCTCTATTTTTCTATCTTTTTCCTGGTCAGACAATAGATCGTTATGGAATTTCCTGTAAAACTCATCTCTCAGAAGAAAAACATGGATAATCCTCAAGACATCGGATTCTGCATTCTCAGGTTTGGAATACAACTTCATTGAACAAAGAGTCTCGATATTGATGAAAATTTTCCCAAAAAGGTAATCAAAATCAATCAAAATCTTATTAGTGGCTTCCAATTTCTGGGCGTAAAACATCAGTGTACTCTTGAGCTTCTCAAGATTGGTTAGTCTTTTTCCTCTATCGGTTTGGGAGACAAAAAGGGTATTGGTTAGCTCGAAATTATTTTCAACTGTCACTTTGACAAACTGAAGGCGGTTCTTAATAAACTCATTCAGAGCTTCTTTCGAACCATATCTTTTAAATCTTTCCTGGAAGAAAACGTAACCCGCTTTTAAACGTTGATTACTTTTAGTCTTTGCCTCAACTTCCCTTTCGGTTAGCAAACCTTTAAAATAGTCATAGTCATTTTGTCCGAGTGACAATTTCGGATAATTCCCAAGGAACAGATCTTTCTTGATTTCAGCATTTTCAATGGAAAAAAGTAAAAGAAAAATAGTGGTTAATCTTTGCTGTCCATCTATTACAAAGTAATGCTCCTTTGCATTCGAAAGGCTGTTGATGAACCCTGCATCGGAATTAACGCTTTCGTTTGCATGAATAGGAATTTCTTCCTTTTGCAATTTTGCCAGATATATACTCCCAAGAAGGTATGGATAGGAGGATTTTTGTTCCATCGCAAAAGTCAGATCATTCCAAAGGTCTTCAAGTTGCTTGGTTTCCCATGAGTAAGGACGTTGATAGCGTGGAATGAGATAAACTTTTGAGTCTCCAAAAATATCGCTGTAAAGATTGGGTACAGTAACATGAATAGGTTCGTTCATACCTTTCACCTCTCAAAAACAAATTTACCTTGTTTGAAATTGGGTCAGCAAAGACAATACCCCTCTTTTGCTTCGCAAAAAACCGAAAAAACAACAATAACTTCTGATTTTCTTTGAACTCAGCAGTGCGACGATAACCGGATTTTAAGCAAGTTTGGTCGAGTCAATGATTGGCTTGAGAACGTTCTTTGCTTTTTTGAACGCATCAACAATTTCCTTGATGGCATCCATCTTTTTTTCTTCTGTGTCAAAGCCAAATTTACTATCATTTTCTTCGAATTTTCCAATAACAGGGAAGCGGGCTTTATCCAAGTTTTTTGCCCTTATACAGCCACCATCAACCCAACATCCTTGTCCGTATAAGGAATCAAATTCCTTCACTATACGTTCCTCACTAACCTGGTCATATTTTACTCCCCAACTTTTCCTTTTAACGCAGAAAGCAAGGTTAGTAAAGCCTGGGGAAGCAGGCCAAAGTTGCAATTGAATTCCATTTTCCCAAGATTTGTGCCCAACCAAAATTGAGGACCCCACGCCAAGATTCTTTGCTCCGTTTTCCACCAACCAACCTTCATTTTCGAGAAAATCCTGTTTCAATGAAGCACACACAAGATCAGTAAATTCATTAATTCGATTTAATATTTCAATTTTGCTCTCTCGAAATTGAACCAATTTCGGTAACAATATATCCAATGTTTTTGCAAAAGAATTCTTGAAATTTAAAATGAGTTGGTCTTCGCCAAGCCTTGAAGCACCTTCGCCATGAGAATTTTCGGACAAAATCAAGTATCCATATGTCCTTCTATTGTTAATTTGAAGGTTGGAAAAATCACTTTTTAAATATTTTTGAAACCAATTTCCAACTACATACTTTCCTTGATTAACATATGAACTAGGAGTTGGGGAAGTATCATCAAACTGGACTCCGCTATTATCCTTTCTAAAAGCACCAACTAAACTACCTGCAAAGGCACCAATTTGAATATGGCCAGAAATATAAAAAGCATTATCATCAGCCGTCTTAAGAAATTGAAAATTCAATTTCTCAAAATATTCCTTATAGCTTGCGTTAAATGCAGTGGCTATTTCATTGGCAGCAATATTATACTTTGCCAAATTTCCAGAAGTATTTGTTATGGCAACATCATTGTTTCCTATTATTGAAGAGAAAGAGAGAAGGGATTTGAAATTGATGATTTCATTCTCATTCAGTCTTTCATTAGAATTTTCCGATTTGTCTGAATCTAGCTGTATTGCCTCATATAGTGCCTCAAAAAATTTCATTACCTTATTTATTGAAGTTTCATCCTTGAAATCGAGTTCTTTTTTGTCCTCAGGATTAATCAAATCAATATTTGCTCTAAGATTCCTAAATTTTGAAAATAAATCATCGTTAATTTCAACGCCGCTTTTTTGTATATAACGATATAGCTTGTCAAAGCCTGTTTGCATACAGAGAATGCAAAACAGAATTCGGTGTTTTTCTTCCAGGGATGCAATTTGATCTTTTTCAAGAATTTTTTTTGTTTGCGCAACCATCTTCAACAATTGATATGAATTGAACAAACGCTTCATGCTACGAGGATTAAACCCAACAGAAAGACTTGCCACCCTGACATACAAAGCCAAATCATTTTCAGAATAGATTATTCCCCCCGATTTAAGCATTTCCGAAAAATATTTATCAGTTCTATATTGCGACACCGGAAGATTAAAGGGTAATTGAATAATTTTGTCGAAAAAGCTTTTACCCTTGGCATCATCCATTCCCTCATATTTCTTTTTTATGCCTTGTACAACAACGTTATAGTCAACAGCAAGCAAAAAAATGCACTTATTGACATCAAGAAATAGCTTCATTACTTCCAGCAATTCAATAGCTTTTTCTGGTTGGAGGCGATCCAGATCGTCAACAAAAACAACGAGTCTTTCTTTGCCATCTTTGCTCAATTTAGAATGTACCAGAGATTCCAGTTCCTTCTTTAAATTGACAATCTCTCGAGCGATATCTATAGCATTTTCTTGTCCAGAAAGGGCACTGGCATTTACCTCGCCTAACGTTTTCTCGGCAATTAGTGTTGTTGCTACTCTTAAGAATCCTTTGCCAAGTTTTCCAAGGGTCTTGGCAACACTGGTATTTTGCGTGTCCAGTGCTTCAATAAAATAGCTCAAAAGGGATAAGGAAAGGTGGCTTTGCATGTTAAACTGACTGAATTGCCACGTGTTGAACCAAATCGAAAGAACATTTTTATGCTCCTTCTCAAGGTTTTCCTTTATCAGATTCATCATACTGGTCTTCCCTGTTCCCCAATCACCTTGAATAGAAATGGTAATAGGGGTTTGACACTCTGAAACGAACTTTGCTAAAGCGTCTACATACTCCGAAATCCCCAGAACTTCGTCAGTTTTTTTATCAATAGGTCTATCAGTAAGCCCAATGGTTGCCATCGTTGATTTTCTCCTCTTACCCCTTCGAATGATTTTCCTGTTTGTCTTCCCAAGCCTGTTTTATGATAGCGCAAAAAATTTAAAAACCCAAATTATTTTTCAGACTCTGAAGTTTTTGTAACCAACAATTTATTTATTTCTTTTTTTTCCAAGTTATTTAACTTGGTAAAAAGTAATGCAGCCATGAACTCAATTGGGTAATGGGTTTTAAGCCAGGTCGTATGAAAAGTAACCAAAGCCAAACCAGCCATGCACCCCTTGTAAAAATAAAACACTGAATTAGTATACAAAAGATCAAAGATTTCTTGGGCTTTTTCTCTTTCAATACCTCTACGGATCGAACCTTCAATAAAGAGTTTCTCTAATTTTTTCACCTCTTCGAAGTTTTTCCTACCTAATTCTTTACGAAATGTATTGGCTTCCTCCATCGAAAAACCTGCCAAAATATTGGCAGCCTGCATCAATTGTTCCTGGTACAAAAATAACCCATAGGTATTTTTTAAAATGTTTTCGAGTGCAGGATGTGGAAATTCCACTTTTATTTTTCCATTCTTCCTCTCCAACAAATCATTGATAAGCATGGGGTAGAAATGATCTCCAAATGCTTTGCAGGAAGACATTGAAACGCATACCGATAGAAGAAATATTAAATCTTCAAATCCTGATAGTTTAAACTTTTTGATTAATGAGCGAACCCCTGGGCGCGGTAGCATGAACAATCCTGTGGTTAGTCCTTGTCTTAATAATTCAAAAGTTGCCTTGTCATCAAGCTCAATCTTGCTCAAATTAATTTTTTGTCCTGCTCTTTTCTCAATGAAATTTAGCGTGCTCTCAATGACAGTAAGAGTATTTTGGCGACACAAATCCAACTTCAATAAATCTATTTTTGTAATGGAGTTTGAATCAAATTGGGAAATACTATCACCATCTTTATCTTGAAACATTGGTACAATGTCAACAATTGAATTACCCGAAATAACTAACTTAGTATCATCAACGCCAGAACCATTAATTTCCCATTCAACAGAACTTACAATTTTCTTATACTTTTGAAACTGTTCTTTTTTAAACTCACCTGCAAAGGATTCCAATGTTTCTTTACATGAGACGTATTTTCCATCTGGCACAAGTTTGACCAAGGCATTAACCTGGGTGGCTGGAATACCAACTATATGTCCAATTTCTCTGATAGTAGATTTTGCCGAAATTCTCTTTAAAGAAATAACCCGAGATACTTTTTCTTTCCCATATTTACTTTTCAGATATTCGACAATTTGACTACAACCTTCATCGGAAAAATCGAAATACATATTAGATGAGCTTAAAAAACGCTCAAAAAGCAATCCAAATTTAAGAGGTTCGACATCTGTTATTTCCAGAAGATAGGTCACGATACTACCCTCTGTTGTACCAGATCCTGCACCGACTTGAAAACCTAATTTTCTTGTGTGATGAATAAAATCCCAGATGATTAGGAAAAAGTCGCTTAGTCCTCTTTGTTTTATAACAGACAATTCCTGTTTAAGACGGCAAATTCTTATCTCATCGGGATTTAGATAACGCTTTGGAAGCGCTCTATGACATAGCTCTTCCAGATAAGAGAATGAATCCAAATCTTTAGGTATTTGAAAAATTGGAAAATTATTTTCATTAAAGGGAATGTTTAAATTGCATCGCTCTGCTATTAAGATTGTATTTGTGATTGAATTCGGTAAATCCTTGAACAAGGAAATCATGGCTTCAGGTGATTTGATGTAAAATTCGTGACTACCAAACTGCCAGCGTTTTGGATCACTGAAAGTCGAGCCAGTTTGAAGACATAAAAGGGCTTCATGGGTTTCCCAATCTTCCTTTTTTGTATAATGGCAATTGTTAGTGGCAACAATTGGAACATCGCATTTTTTGGAAAGTTCAACTAATTTTGGAATGAGGCGTAGTTGCTTTTCCAAGCCGTGATTCTGCAATTCAAGAAAAAAATTCGCTTTGCCAAATATCTCTTGATAGCGACGGATGGCAGTTATTGCGGCTTCTTCGTTTCCGGCAAGAACCTTTTGCGGAATTTCACCATGAAGACAGCCACTCAAAGCAATTACCCCCTTATTATATTTTTCTAGCGACTCAAAATCTATAAGTGGTTTTCCTTGAAAAGTCCTGTCAAAGCTAAGAGACGACAATTTCATCAAATTTTTATACCCTAATAATCCCTCTGCCAGAAGCAGCAAATGAAATGTCTTAAGTTTTGTTTTGTCTTGGGAATCCAAACTACTCTTAACAGCCAGATAAGCTTCAAAACCAATAATTGGCTTAATTTCTTTTTTTAATGCTGCATGATAGAAATCCATTACCCCAAACATTGTTCCGTGATCGGTAATTGCTATTGAAGGCATCTTATATTTTGTCGCTGTTTCCAATATTGACCGAACTGACGAAGAGCTATCTAAAATGCTATAATGGCTGTGGACATGAAGATGAACAAAATCTGATTTTTGCATATCAGTTCTCACTTTTGGCGAAATTAAAATGAGCTTTCTCCTTAAAGATTTAACTTCGTATTTTCCCTAAGTTCAAGTATACCATTCTGTTACGACAAAATCTGTCGTAATGAAAAAAATTGATTTTTTTTTCCCAGTTAAGCTTGTGGTGTAACATCTCAATAATTTGCGGCAATTATGATTTTTTCGAGAATTTCTATTTTTATAACCCAATCCAAATGATTGCCTCACATTTTTTTACAGTTTTCAAGCCCCGAGTTATTGAGAAGATACCTTATGGTTTTCAATAAAGGAAGAATAGTCGCAAATGAATCGAAATCGTGAATATTGTGACCTATGGTTTTTTTCATCTGTCATTCATTGCAATTTGAGCAACTAATTCCAACTGCTTTCGCTAATTTATCCTGAAAGGGAAACAAGTTATTAGACTTGGCATATAAATTGCTAGAACAACTTGACATTCATTGCGTATTGTGATATGATATTTGCATTATGAAATTGATTAGAGAGAGGGGTGAAGCGGAAAGAAAAAAACTTTTGTAGTTGGTATTCGTTTCTGTTGCCCGAGAATCTTTGAAATTGTGCTGGTCTCTAGCGGGAGACCTTCTTATTAACAAGAATCTCATCGCTCCCCAATGGGTTAGGGCTTGAATCCTATTCTGTTGGCGCTCTGCAAAGAGCATCCATTTTCCAAGTTTAATTTCGTTGGTTTAATTTTTTATTTGCCAGCTTACTTTTTTGCGTCTAATGATCCAAAAATGAAAATTTGAAAATTGCGAAGGAGATTTTTATGATTATTGGTAAGAAACAAAACTTTGTTAATAAAGATTCTGAGACCATTTTAAAAGACAGAATAGCAAAAATAAAAGGCTATTTAATAGATATTGAGGGGTTTCAAAAAAGGTCAAAAGAGACCAAACGTGCCGAATTTGAAACCTCAGTAAAAGCTGGACAGGAATTATTTGAATGTAAAAAGCTAGTTGGACACAAAAACTGGCTTCCGTGGCTAAAGAAAAACTACCCCAAAGACCCGCGTACAGCGTCTAATTTAATGGCGCTTGCACGCAAAAAAGAAACCGTTTCCGATTTAGTTAACGATGATCGAATAACAATTTCGATGCTATACGTGCTTGCCACAATGGATGAAAATGAACTGAATGAGGCTTCGGAAATTATTCATGAATCCCCCGGCTTAACGGTTTCAGTTGGTTTTCTCCGGTGTTTGAAGAAAAAAGTTCCGCGAAACTCTACAACAAATGGGAGTATGCCTCATAATATTTCAGGTAAAAGCATTGGAAAAGAAAATTCACAAGAAACCAGTGATACTGAAACAACAAAAGAACACGGAAGCTCTGATGAAATGAACCAGCCACATCTACCCACCGAAATAATTGAGATGATCACAGAGTTGAAGGAAAACCCCGCTGAAAGCATTTTGCAAGTAATTCGTCGGGTGCTTTTAATGGCTCTTGATCTGAAGCGCAATAAATGTTCCTCAACGAAATCAACATCCCCGGTTAAAAAAACTGAACCTACGCCAAAGAAAGAAACAATATCGAATTCAAAATTAGAGCCTACGATTCCAAAAGAAACAATAAAGCCTATAAAGCAATCAAAAAAAGCTAAGGTTGGTTATAGTCCTGCTCAAGCAAGGAAGATACTCAAAGCAATTGGAAATACGCCAGGAGAAGGACAAATTGTGGTAGACGTAGGTGGAAAACCCCAAATTATTAAGTTTGGCGAATCGCTTTCCGCCGGAAATAGTCCAATATTCCCGCAAATAACAATGGAAGAATATCTTAAAACTGAGGGGACTCCAGAATGAATACTCAGTTTGAGCGGAAACCTATCTTCACTTCGGTCGAATGGTACACTCCTGGCTGGATTCTGAAAAACCTTGGAAAATTCGACCTAGATCCGTGTGCGTCAATCGTTAGACCATTTGATATTGCAAAAATAAATTACACTATGGAGGACGATGGTCTTTCTTTACCATGGTTTGGGCGTGTGTGGTTGAATCCACCATACAGCAACGTGCAGCCATTTATCCAAAGGATGGCAATTCATGGGCGTGGGATCGCGCTCCTATACAACCGCCAAGATATGCTTTGGTGGTCACAATGGAATTGGAATTGCGCTATCTCAATTCGAATTCTGTCGGGAAGAATTCGATTTATAAAATCAGATGGTAGCGTTTCCGGCAGACCTGGCTGCGGGAGTGTTTTAATTGCTTACGATCAGGAATCAAGCGCTATCCTCAATAATTCTAAACTTCCCGGAAAGTGGTTTAAACTCGGCAAAACGCGACCGCGTAACTCGCTGGTTCCCTGCGCTGCGTAAATAATAGTGACACATATGCCAGAATATGCTTCCGATCCAAAACGAATCATTGCTGCTATGATTAACGAAAAAAATCAACTTTTCCTAGAATTTTGGAATGCAACCAGGGAATTAAAACAACATGAGGCAATTTATCTTGCGTCAAATGTTGCGCGGTGGTGTGGAAAACGCCGTGGATTGATGGAAACGGTAATACGCCTTGCGCCCATGCGAATATTTAACCCACAACTTATGACAATCAAGGAAATTGACGCTTTAATCGAAATTGGAATAACAAAATGTGGTGACAACGTAAAATCACGAGTTCTTGCAAAACAACTTGAAGCAGACTTAGAGATACTCATCTTGGCAAAAATGAGACGCGAAAATGAAGCCCACATCGAATGGGTGTCATATAGCTCTCTTTATCAAGCGGTCAAGCGCCGAGCCAAGACATCAAATCGTTTGTTTGAAACTTTAGAAGCAATGCTAACATGCGGCTTTTTGGAGAAACGTGTGATTTCGGTACCAAATAAAAACAAAAAACCGCGAACTGAATACCGCTTACGGTAAATTTATTTTACGTCGATTGTCTCGATGAAGATGACTTCGCATTTGTCGAAGGAATGTAGTTTGCAGACGGAGTCTCTTTTAAGAGGGACTTTTTTTTATATTAATAAGCTTTTATCGAGCATTGCTATACCGAAAACTGTGGTTGCGAAGCATATAACGTTTTCGGATATAGTTTTCCCCAGCCATTGCAAAATATCAAACGTGTTTTGCAACTCAGACATTGTACTATATTAATTAATCTTAAACTCAGACGTACCATTTCTTCGTCTTGTTCCAAGGTAATTTCTATTAAGCAACTCAAGAGTAAAATATTTTAATATTTTAAGAAAAAAATCATACGCCGCGTAAAATATTATTATAGGAAAATACTATTATTAGGAGTTTTCATATGGAAAAACAAGATGAAGTTTCGGTCAAAATAACTCGCTCAAGTCATAAACGCTTGAAAATCCTTGCAACAGAGCTTGAGATAGGTCTTAAGCAATTGGCTGATGAACTGATTCAATTTGGACTTGAGCAATTTAACGATGGCTACAATAATTCCGATCAAAAGGTTGAGGAGAAAAATAATGAATAGGGAAATCATTATAGATCCAGAATTTCAAAACCATGTTGCTTCACTTCAAGAGCATGAAATGCGATTACTGGAAAATTCTATTCGGGCTGAAGGATGTCGAGAAAAATTGATTGTTTGGGATGACGGTGAACGCCTTCTTCTCGTGGATGGGCATCACAGGCTCGCAATTTGCAATAATTTGGGGTTAAAGTACGATTTTGAAATTAGAAATTTTTCAGATAGAGCAACCGTTATCGACTTTATCGAGCGAAATCAATTGGGCAGAAGAAATCTTAACAACCTCCAAACGTCCTATTATATTGGATGTAGATACAATCGTGAAAAAAATGACCATGGTGGTAATAGAAAAGCAAGTGGAGAAGATTTCCACTTGAAGACTTCTGAAATAATCGGCGTTGAGCTAGGAATTAATGAACGTACTGTCAGAGCGCACGGGGTATTTGCGACAAGCGTTGATCAACTTGTAACATATCTTGGCAGTTCTGCTATTGACGGTTTTGCAACAAAAGCTCTTCTATTGAAGAGTAATCTTAGCATCAAAGACATTAATGCTATGGCAAAATCGAAACTGGACAAAAGCGAAATAAGAAAAGCCATTTCAAAAATTAACAACGGTGAATACAACAATTTTTTTGATTATCAAGAACCTCTGTTTCGCTTAAAAACTGATAACCAGGGAATGATTCCTGATCGAGTTGAGAAAACTGAAAACGAAAAAATAGACACGGAACAGGTAAAAAAAACGGCAACCGAAGGAATAAATGGAAGCAATACTATTGAAGCATCTATACAATCGGAAAACGAAAAGTCGGAACAAACGGTCCATGAAATTCAACCTGAGCAAAACACATGCTCAGTTTTTCGTTTTATGCTGGAGATCGACTCCTCGTTCGAAAAAGAAATTTATTTGTGTCCTGAGAATCCAAATGCCAAGAAAAAATATGGTGTGGTTGGTTGGCGTTTTCGAGGAAATCCTTTTTTTGAAAAAATTAAAGTCATTCTTAATGACAGTTTTAAAATATTCAAGGAAAAACCATGAAAACTGAAAAACTGGAATTAGAAGAAGATGTAAAGGATGGAAATTGATTCGCAGTTCCCCGCCCCTTGTGAAAAACAGGGGGTATTTCTAAATATCGAAAGAATTCTTCAATTAATTTTCCCCCAAATAAAATGCCTTAAATCTTGGCATTACGCATGGTGATGATCATTTTCCAACATCATCGTGTTTACCTCTCATAAACTTTTCCAACTCCTCTGCAACAATATGGTATTCTGCGCGAATATCACCACCAATTCGAAAGGCTTTTAATCTACCATTTCTTATTGCTCGCCGGATTGTTTCGCGGTGAGAGCCCATTATTTCTGCTGCTTCCGAAACGGTATAAGTCTTTTTTTCCAATGAGAAAATTAACGTTTCAAGTCTATCTGGTGGAAGTTTAGAAGCTAATTGACAAAGCTTATCGAGAAGTTCTTTTTTTTTCATGCTGCAACCTTTCCGCGAGAGACCCGAAGAACAGAAACATTATTCCATGGATTCCCACGATTTTTAAAGTTATGAGAATTCAATTCTTCGGCAATTTGTCGCAAAGACACCCTGTGTGAACGAAGCTCTTGAATCGTTTTAAGAATTTCTTGCTCATTGGGCTCTTTTTCTAAATGGCAGCCATCGCTAGCTAACCGAAACCCAAATGGAATATGTCCCGCTCTCTCATTTCTTTTGATTTTAGCTTGTAATGCGCATTTTGTTCTTGATTTAATTACCAATCTTTCATATTCTGCGAAAGCGTCAACCATCCGCCTCATAAGGATCGATGTTGGTTCGTCGCTTTCGGTACCTTCCCCGGAAGCGCTAATGATACGCGCTCCCTTTCTATTTACACTGGCTTCGATCATAGCAAGGATAAGGGGGTCTCTAGCGAGTCTATCCCTTTTGGCAACCAAAAGGTTATCTCCTTTTTCCAAAGAAGAGATTGCAGAAAGAAGCCCTAGGCGTTTATCTAAAGAAGCTGCACCGGAAATTCCTTCATCCGAAAAAATGCCGGAAATCTCTCCTCCGTTCCGAGATGCGAAATTTTTGCAAATATCAAGCTGGGCGTTCAACCCATGTCCAGAATTTACTTGTTCGTCGGTACTACACCGGGTAAAGATTGCAAAGCGGTTCATAAAAACCTCCTTGTTCTTTCTCTATTAATAATATAACACATAATGCTACAACACGCAACATTTTTATATGTCATAATATAAGATGCTACACAACCGTTCGGTACTGTAGCAGAAACATCAAATAATTCATGTAATTCGCGCTTAAATTCTGGCACTTTTGACAAGCTGTACGAAGTTGATAATTTGAGCCGCATCTGGTACAATTATTATGAACATGATATTTGAAACACTGAACCGAAATTGTTTGACTCCCCTAACATACGCCCCATGCCTTGAAGAGAAGAAGCCACCAGAACCGGTTTAAATTGCACCCGGTGTGGCTTTAGATTCTAAGGAACTTTCTGACCTTGCGCTCTAAGAACATTTAGGACATAGGGGGTCACTTTTCTGAGCTCTTCGTAAGTCAAAACGCCATTACTACCAACCGGATCAGCTTTAGTATTATTATTTTCCTTCGGATAATCAAGCATTAATGGTAGTTTTTGCCAAATAAGAGCTTGTCGCAAAAACAACTTGATTGCCTGCGAAGTTGTGAGACCCAAATTTTCAAAAACTTGTTCTGACCCGCTCTTTAGTTCTTGATCAACTCTTACATGTATAAAAGTGTCGTTCATGTTCCACCTCCGATTTATTATTAATACTTTACCGGTTTGTATTACAGACCCTCCCCAAACAAATCCAACCTATTCAAATAAGGCAAAGCATCTGGTGAAAAGATTCGAAGTGATCACAACATGTTTGAAACAAAATAAAATATTGTATTTTGTCATCACGCAAATGCGTTTATTAAATTGAAATTCAGATCATCGTAATATGGATTTTTTGAAAATTTTAGAGGAAAAACTTAGTAGCGATTTTTCATTTGTAAGTACATTGTCATCAAAATTTCCTTGATATTGAACTGTCTTAGGAATCTTGTAGCGCCTGCTTCAGTTGCAAATTATTGCAGTAATTACAAGGATATTCAATTGGATGGCAATTCTTTTACCATCTCTGGGATTCTTGTTTGTTTCATAATTCAAGTCGAGGAAATTGCATTAAAGATTAAAAACCATTACGATGCTTTTTTCTTCATAAGCTCGTTTGATGCTGGCACAGACAAGGTAATTATAGTTATATATTCGCTATAACCGACAGCCCGATCGAACTATTGTTGGGAAAATTCAATCAATCAAAGGAAAACGCCGCATTCAAATCATCGTTATGTGGCTAATTTTCATACAGCAGCCCTATATTAAACCAGGTTCAAAAATGATGCAAAAGGAATCTTATTAATACGATTATAATACCAACAATGGAGACTACTGCTGCAAACAGTTTTAAAGCTTTTATTCGAATTCGAGTTTGAAAGCCTGTTAGATATTCCTTCAGTGTTGCGTCGTCCAAATATGGATACTCTTTGCTGAAGTAATCTTTTCCGTAATCGGATACGGTATTCTCCACGCTGAAGAATAATAATTTTTTCTGCAAGGAATATTCTTGATCTCGTTTCTGTTGTAGTGCTTCAACTCGCGCTCTAAATGCAGCATCATGCTTTTCACGCGTTTTATTTTTCACAAAACTATCAAAGCTGTCGGCTTTGATTAATTTGGGATTGCCATGTTCGGAAATGATTTTTTTTAATACGTTTACTTCGCTTTCTGTCAGGAATCCGTTTTCATAGAACCTTTCTACCCATATGTTGTATATAATAAAACCGTGATCCGACAAACCATATATATTGGGAAGACCATTCGATCGATTTACTGGATCGCTGTAATCGTCAGAATAGGCTTTTAACTTATTCAAAAACTCTTTTGCTGTAATAACTACCGGCAATACAGTTTTTCTGAGGATACTATGTGTTTTTTGAATAATTTCCTTAGATGGATTTACAAATCCGACAATTGCCGTATCATCTTTTGAGGATATGAGAAGTGCCATATTTTGATGGGAATAATCTTGTGGCATCTCTCTAATTGATGATGCACTGGGGAAAAAGAGTTCTAGATCCATAAAGTACAGCTTCAACTCTTCGGCGATTGTTTTTGCTATAAACTTTTCAGAGCAATAACCCTTTATTGAAAGAATTGTTCCTATCCATTGATCGGGAATTATTTCTCCCGGTTTCAATGCAGACAGTTGCGCGTTATTTATGACGCCTTTTCGTATAAGAACACTTTCAATGTCCACAAGCACCTCCAGCTAGGAAAGAGATCTACCGCAAGGCCATATTAAAAAAACGGAAATTGCATTCATTAATAGCCACAACGAGTCTGTCGAAAAATGCCCTGGTTTTCATTTTTTAATGTACCCACCCCATTTTTCGCCCCAGCTTTCTAGCATTAACAGCTAGTTACGGTATACCGAATAAAATATACCGAGATTTTCCGACAGCTTCACAACGCCATGAGCAGCGGATTTGGGGGTGAATGGAATTTGGACACCCCGAAAACAAAACATGACAAAAAGCCGCCAACTCTACAGTTATCAATTTCGCCCTAATTTATTTTGATCAAACTTCCATAAAATATCGTGCTCACGCTCACTACACAGCATCTTGGCTTATAATTTTCTCCCAGCCCTGTCCTGCAATTGAGCTTAATCCTTTCTTATACCAA
>JADFXM010000057.1 GCA_015233565.1 Candidatus Rifleibacteriota bacterium | reverse complement strand
TTAAAAAAGCCGATTTCAAAGTTCTTGTGGTTGATGACTCAAAAACAGCAAGGATGGTAATTCAGGATTTATTGAAAAGCCTTTCCATAGAATACGAATCCATGGAATCCGCTGTTGAAGCTTACGACAACAGGAATTCTGAATTTTAGAGTTTCCCATCGGAAATCCATCTAGCACTTTTCACAAAAAAAATGTTAATTGTGCCGAAACTCTTCAAAATTGTGCCAACTGGGTTCCTTTTAAACCGAAGTTCAGACATCCCAATCTCGGGGATTTAAATTTGTTATCATTTTTTCGATTGATGAATTGCCAACTTGCTTTGGAAGGAATCTTCTGATTTAGTTTTAGGTAAGTTGGTCTCAGGGTAAAATCCAACCGAAAAGTATTCCAAAATCAGAAAACTACCTTTTGAAGCCCTTTTCCGAGAAAACGCAAACTATCGATACCAGGAATCCTGAAGTTCCAAGCGCGGGACATTGATAGAGTTCTGATTGGAGCAGTGCAAGAAGGAGAAATTCGCGCTAAATAAAAAAGACCCTGTCCACGTGAACCTTTGGATGTTCTCTTGGGATCATGATCTTCAAGGCTTTACAAGGACAGGTTTTTTTGGGAAAAATAGGCTCAAACCATCATCCTACTTGCGCTTTCTGCCATTTTAGACTTGGAACTTCGGTTTAAATCAAGGGTTTGAATTTAAACAATTCTCTTTTGTAATATCATCATCGTTGCGTCGTCTGCTAAAGTAACCCCTTGTGTTTCACTTTTGTGCCATTCTTTTATCGATTTTATTGTTTCAACGCTTTCTCTCCCCATTAAAGAAGTGAGAGCGCTTTTCAAATTTGCAAAACCGATCGGTGTTCCGGATTTGTTCTGGGCTTCTAAAATTCCATCAGTATAAAAAAATACAAAAGGATGTTCTTTTAAAGAAATATGGATAGTTCCAAAGGGAATCTTATTTTTTAACCCCAATGGAGGATGAATAATTTCAATGCTTTTAGTTTCTTCAGAATTAATCATGATTGGAAAGGGATGACCCGCATTTGAAGCAGAGAGAATTTCTTCTGCCGGGTCGAAAATTCCGATAAAACAAGTCATACAATGGTGACGGCCAATAGTTTTTAAGATAACTGTATGTAACATTTTCAATAAGTAAGAAGGGTCGATTGTGTTTTCCGGGTGGGTGATCAGAGCTTTTACAAGACCAACAACTAAAGCGGCAGAGACTCCATGTCCGGAAACATCTCCTATCAATATTAGCCACCGGCCATCTTTCAAGGGAAAATAATCAAAATAGTCTCCTCCGATGCGACTTGCAGATTCAGAGGTCCCATAAATTTCCCAGGAATTACCTTTTAAGGGGCTGGCAGGAAAGAAGGTTTCCTGGACATTTCTCGCTATTTCCAGCTCTGACATATCTTCCATCATTTCATTGAAAGTTATTGAAAGTTGTCCTATTTCATCATTGTACAAAATTGGCAACCGGCTTGAAAACTCGCGTTTCTTCATCGATTCGATTCCCTTTGCCAGATTTTTTATTGGTCGAAGCAAGTGAAAGCTCAGCAAAATACCTGCTGGCAATCCAAAGCACATTAAAAATAGAGCCATTCCTACCAGACGAATTGCCATTTTGTTCAATTCTTCGTAGATTGGAGCCATTGGTGAAGCGATGAAAAGACTCTTCTCGAAGAGTGTGTAACTTCTTGTTATGGACAGTAAATTAGGTTTCCCTTCCAACTGAATTTTTTGATGAGTTGAAAGTGATTGAGCAGCATTTTGCCAGTATACAGAATCTACATAAGCATAAAACGGATTTTCCTTTACTTCCGTCAGGTCATCGGAAATAAAAATGTAACTTTCTGGGTATTTATTCTGAAAATATTTCCTCAGTTCATGAAATTTTCGTGTCAAATTTTTCTTTACCCATAGGGAAAGAAAACATGCCCGAACTTTATGTTCCAAATCCTCTGCTAAATAAACAAGGACGTGTAAAGAGTAGTTCGAGAATGAAAAGGAAAAAAAACGCCCTGCGTTTATGTCAAAAAGGCTGATGAAATGAAAAATATCACCGGCTATTCCTTCGATAATGGTTCTTTGAGCTAGATCCCGAGTTGATTCAGTGGCTTGAAAATTCGAATGATTTAGGTTTTGAAGCCATTGTCGGACAACAATATTTATAAATTGTCCGATAAAACTAAGATATTTTTCTGCCTGGAGTCCAATGTCTTTTTTGAAGAGCATTTGGTTTAAAATTTCTTTACCTTGAGCATCGAAAATCATGACCAGATTTGGTCCGAATTTTCTTATGAATTGCTGGAATGCTTTAATAAAAATATAATTTGATTGTGTGTCACTGCCCAGACATTCAGTTCCGATTTTTCCAGCGTGCTCTTCAATAATTGAACAATATTCAAAAGTCTTTCGGTCAATTTCCTCAAGAATTCTTTCGTGATGAACCTGAAGTTCTTTTTCCAGGTTCTTATTTTTTTCGACCATCAGATTTTTGGCCGAAATTACAAATAAAATAATTGGTATTATCGTTGTGTAGCAAAATAAGAACAACAGCTTTAATTTTAAAGAAGATTTGGAAAAACGAGAGAAAAATAGACGAAATGTAATGATGAGTAACAAAAAGGCAATTCCAATTTTTCGATCCAATTGCTTAATCGAAGCGCTTAATTTTCTGCTCCCATCGGCATAAAAGCCAACCACCAATTCCTTATTGGAGGAGATCTTTATGTGAAACAAAACTTCATTGTCAAAAAATAGGGCTTCTTCTTCGCCAGAACTAAGCAAAAAAAGAAGATTTTTCAATAAAGTCTTGTTTTTTATCATGGCTAATGAATTTTCACTGTTTGAATTTTTCAAATCAAAAATTTCCTGAAAAGGTTGGGTACTTTGAAGATTTTTTGTCCGAAGGAACAAACGGTAGCCGAGGTCTTCCAAATCTATTTCAGCTGAAATCCAAACCATCAACCACGTTAGATGTTTATTTGATATATCCAATCCGGAATTATAAACAAACTGTCTTTTCTTTTCGAATGATCGAAAGAAAAATTGCCGTTTCGATTCCAGGGGATATCCAAGTGGATAGAATGGTCCACACAAGGGGATATACTGGATAATATTATTGTTTAACTTTGATGGATCATTGTTGAAAAGAGCGTTCAGGTCAACTCCAAAGGAAGCCAATAGTGCGTGGAATTCAGGAAGATCTGAATAGTTCTTCAAAAAGTGTTTGTCAGAATCAAAAATGGCCATTTCAAATACCCCAGGAAAATCCTTTTTCAGTTCCTGAATTTTTTGAAAAAGGAATTTTTCAGGATTACTTGTACCATCTGCCTGATATTGAAGTGTGCTAAAAAATACTGAAATTCTCTCTGGAAAGGAATTTGCGGCATGAAATTCCATGCAATATTCCTTAACAACTTCCCTGATTATTTTTTTGTCGTCTTCATATTGTCGTAGAAATTCAGCTCGAAGAAAAAAATAAAGAATCAGAAGAATGGGAAAGATTAAAAGAGCAGGAATTGCCCATTTTGTCAATTCCTTTAACAATTTATTGAAAATGAGAAAAAAATTCATTTTGCTGTCTTTTTTACCTTCCCTGGATAATTAAAAGTGAGATATCATCATCTGGAGGGAATTTACTCGAAATCCCTTTATGCCAGCTTCTGATCTGCTTTTCTGTTTCTTGTGCCAAATCTCTTCGAAATGATGAAAGTTCGCTTAACAAACGTTCATATCCAAAGGGCTGTCCATAACGGTCCTGGGCTTCAACAAAACCATCCGAATATAAAAGAATCATGCTACCTTTGGAAAATGAGATAGTTTTGTTCTGGGTTTTCCATTTTTTTAAAGTTCCGAGGGGAGTCCCCCGTTCTTCAATAAAAGAAGCTTTTCCATTTTCGATTAATACTGGGTAAGGATGCCCAGAAGTGGCAAAAACCATCGAATTTTGTTGGAAGTCTATCAATGCAACGAAACAAGTCATCATTTTTCTTTTTTTTAATACCACAAGGAATAATTCGTTCAGTCTAACTAAAATCTCAGTTGGGTCATTTTTTGTCAAAGGGTGATCGATTATTCCTTTTACCATTGAGACTGCCAAGGCAGCCCCGATTCCATGACCAGAAACGTCTCCCATGATGCAAATGGCCTGCGAAGGACTGATTTGAAAGTAATCAAAATAATCTCCCCCAACATTCCTTGCAGGGATACATGTTCCAAAAATTTCCCAATCGTTTATAACAAGCGGCGCGGTTGGAAAAAGGTTTTCTTGTACGCTTTTCGCAATTTCCATGTCGGCTAATTCGATTATTGCTTCATTAAAAAGAATTCCCAGTTTTCCTAATTCATCTTCATGGATTATCGGGGTTTGAAAGGAGAAATCTTTTGCGATCATGGCTTTCATTCCATTTGTAAGATTTTTGATCGGTTCCAAAAATAAGCGAGATAGTGAAAGGCCTACGATTACGCATAATCCAATTGTTGCCAGAACCAAGAATTTGAACTTCCAAATCCATTCATTTATTTCGCTGGAAATTTCAGTATCTGAAGAAAATATTAAAAATGAAATACGATCCACGTTTTCCCCTCTCAGGCCTGTATAAAGGGTTCGATTGCCATGAAACGATCCTGCGTTTAGAAAAGCCCTACTTTTGCTTTGTACAAAACGATCAAAGTATTTTGAATCCTTTTGAAATTCTGAAGGAAAAACTGTTTGAGGTTCGTCGGTGCTCCAGGCTAAACCTCGGGGTGAAGCAAGTTTTCGTAAAAACTCGGGAAACCTTGTTTTAACATAGTTCCACTGAATATTAATCGGGTTCCAGAAAAAAACTGCATAATGGGAAATTTTATTTTGTCCTGTTTGTATTGGAGTTGTGCCAAAATAGAACAACTCATCACCCAGATTAATTTTGTTTAAATCAGGGTTGAAATCGCAATGTACTGGGGCAAAATTTTCCGACTTTTTTTCAACAGATGGGTTTTGTTTGCTATTGATAAACGAAAAGGACTCAATTCGGGAATTGCTGATAGAAATTGCATTTTTTGCAGATTCCTTGAATATCTTTCCAAGGGTGCCTAAATTTATTTTTGGGTAGTCATTGCTACTTTCAAAAACCACTTTACCTTTAGAATCGACAATCCAGCATAAATCAAAATTCCAAAGTTTTTTCAAATTCTCCGCTTGCAGGAATAGTTCTTTTTCCCCAAAACCTCGGCCATTATTTTGTTCTAAAAAAGCTTCTTGGAGTTCCCATCTCAAGTTTCCCAAATATGTTTTAAAGCCACTGTCAAAGGAAATCAAAGCTTTTTCGATTTTCTCATGCATTTCTTTTTCTAATATACCTCGGCGTTCTCTAATAAAGGATTGCAATGAGAAACTCATTATCAGAAGCGGAATTAATGAAGAATAGAGAAAAACTGAAAATAATTTCCATCGAACAGATGAAAAAAAGATCTGGCCCCATTTACTCTCAAAAAAAATCAGAATTAATATTCCAAAAAAAAGAAATTGAGCTAGAAATGAAGAAAATTCGGGGGAATGAAAAAAACGTTTCGCGGCTGGAATTGTTTTTGATCCAACGACCCAAACGGACGGGAACAAAATCCGGCGTCCCAAAAATGTATTGTTAAACCAGCAAAAGCCAAGAGGGGTTTTTTGAATTTTTTTCCAGAAAGAAACGTCCAATTCGCCTGGAGCATTAAGTCTTCGCAAAATATTGCGAGACTTTTGTTGCTGGTAAGCCAGAGTAAATTCAAAATCAGGATATCTTTTTTTTACTTCCAAGACAGTCATTTTTAATGCAATATCCCTGGGATGTTTAGTTGGTTTGAATATTATTATAAACATTCCCTGTTTATAAGGGCGTGAAATGTAGAGGTATTTGGGGGTTGGAGCGCCAAATCCCATTAAAAACCTGCTGAAAAAGGACATATCAATCGGAAGGTAACTTCCGAAAAAAGTCTTTAGAAATGACTTGATTGTCGATGGAAGCGGATTTCCAAATTCGAGAACTTCCTTGTAGGCGAAAAAAAACTTTTGGATTAAAGAACTCGGGATTTTAATATCGGTTAGCTCTGGAACTGGAATCCCTGAAGAATCGAGAAAAACAGTTTCAACCATTTTGGGAAACCGTTTTTTTAATTTCAAGATTTGCAGAAAAAATTTTTTCTTGGAATTACTGTCTCTAAATGTTTGTTGTTCAACTTTTTTAAAGAGTTTGTTAAAAAAAAGAAAATAATCTTTTTGGGAATCTATTTGGCTAACTGCCTCTTCAAAACGGTTTTCAACATTTTTTCTTTCCTGGTCAACATTTTCCGGAAATAGCAAAACATTGCCAAAATTTTGAAAAAAAAGCGGAAAGAATAGGAAAAAAACAATTAGAAAGCGTTTTTTCCATTCCATTGGCGTTTAAAAAGAAAGTTTTAGTTCAAAGCGCATTTTGTATTTTTTTACCATAACATTAATAATTTATTTTTGTAAAACCGGGAAATTTTTTCTGAAATTTTGCAAAAAAGTGCTTTAGGGACAAACCTCCGTGCAAGTTCTTTCATTTTTTCAATCGTTCATTTGTTCGAGAATTTCTTTGACTTTCATGCCGCGGGATTTGGGAAGACAGGCAATCGTATTTGCTTTTTGTCCCCGCGTTTGAATTTCAACGCTGTCCCAAAATAGCCCGGAACGGTAGTGATACCTTGCATCAAGTGTTTAATTTGCTAAGAAGGGTTTTCAAATCTTTTATTCCAAAATTTGGAAGAGGGAATTGTGTTTATTGGGGCACCACTGGCTCAATACGGTATACACCACTGACGTAGAAAAGAAAGACCAGAAGCAAACAACACGAAGAGAGCTTGAAAAACATTCATAATCACCTGAAAAATTTTTGCAAGTGCAGAAATTTTGTAGAAAATGCAATTTTATAAATAAACGGAAGATTTGTTAAAAGCGTTGAAAAAGATAGGATCTATTTTTGCATTTTCCAAGTTTTTTTGCATCTGCTCTAGACTAATGGATATTTATTATTTTTCAGGTTCTATTGTTAGAAATCTGCAAAATTTTTCTTTTGACGATCCTTCGGTTATTGAATCGTTTTCCCGACCATGGAAAAGTGAGGCCGGCATTTTAAGGAAACGAAACATCGCCTGAAAGTTAACTTAAAATTAATGAAGCGTTTCCATTCAGCACAGAAATTGTAATTGTGCATAGCAAAATCTAAGAATTCGAAAAATTCCTCGCAAAGTAACATTTGTAGTGTTATTTTGCAAGGTAAATGAAAACCTATCTTCCTCGACATATTGAAAAACAATTTCCATGGAAATGCCATTAAACGAGTCTGTTGAAAAATGCCCTGATTTCCACATTTTAATGTACCCACTCAGTTTTTCGCCTCGCTTTTTAGCATCAACAGCGGGTCATTTTGTACCGAATAAAAGATACCGAGATTATTCGACAGTCTCTAACCAAATAGCTGAGTGAAAATTCAGGAATCGTTATTTTATCTTAGGGCTCTGGTCGGAAACACCTGCAAATTTAACGTCTTCCCCGTTTTCTTTTGTTGCATACCAGCATTGTGGTTCTAATTTAGCATCAAAAGTAAATAAAACTTCTTTATCTTTTTCTAATTTTAAGGCACTTGAGACTTCGCCTAGTTCATATGAACCCGTGGCGGTCGGGTCCATCGCCAAGGTTTCCGGATCGCCTTTTTTGTAGTCTTCCTTGTTTAGGAAGAAAATATAGTAGTATGGGTCTTTCTTGGCATTTAAGGAAACTTTGCATGAATACAGCATTTTCGTGTCTGAGGCCATTGCGTATCGATTCCATTTTTGGTCTGCAAAGATGTACAACAAGACTGATTTTATCGGTGGGCAGGTAACTTGAGTTTTAACATTTTTTCCATCAAGTACCGACAAATCTGCAATTCCAACGTTACAACCTGGTTTGGAAGCGATCAATCGGTATTTGTTCCGCTGAACATTGGAAAATTTGAAAGCTCCGCTGCCATCAGCTTTTATTTCAGCAACTTGACAGTATTTTGGTTTTTGATATTGGAACAAACGAATGTTGGCATTGACAAGACTTGGATCAGAACCTGAAATTTCGCATAAAGGGACAAGAGAAATCTGGACATTTCGTTGGAATCCCTGGTCTCTCTGGGAATAATTGAAAGGCATCCAAAAATAGTTATACCCTTCTTTACTAACGGTCAAGTACAGGTTTTTTTTGGGCAAGTCAGAAAATTGGAAATGCCCTTTTTCATCAGGGGTGCATGTAGCAATGACATCATTTTTTTGAGTTTGAGGATTGGGTGTTTCAATTCCGATTATTGCATCAGAACATGGTTTTCCGTCTTCAAGGGCTATGGTGCCTTCAATTTTGCAAATCGATTTCAAGGGGAAATTAAGTTTGAGCGTTTTGAGTTCTTTCACTTGAATTTGTTGGGAAATGGTTCCACAGCCTTGTGCTATGAGCTTGAGTTCATATGTTCCAAAGGGAACGCGTTCCATGATGCAAGGAGTGACTCCTTTGGGAAGATTATTTAAATATACCTCAGCTCCAGCCGGATCAGATGTAATGCTGAGGCGTCCAGAATTATTCTGGGTAGGAATATTTGCTGGTATCTTTCCAAGGGCTCCCTGGTTCAACTCCACAACTTTTGTTAATATCCGTGCTTGAATACCACTTTTGTCCTGTTGCATTTGGGCAAGGTTGAAACGCATTTTGTCGGTGAGAGCCTTAAGAGAAAACTGAAATTGCCTCATAGCCTTGGGATTGGTCTGGACGGAGGTTTCAAGTATTTGAAGTGTTTGTTCTATCAATGTCCAATTTTGTTGTTCGCACAAGCGAGCAAAGAAGCCTCGTAGCTCTAATCGGCTTCGTTCCATCGTTGCCTGCAGAAAATGATAATCTCGTGTGAGTTTTTCAAAATTTTCAGAATTACTATCGTTTTTTGGCATATAAGCTTCGATATCGCTCAAGGCCTGATCAAGTCTGGCGAGATCGTCAATTTTCTGTTCAATTACATTCTGACTTGCTGAAAGCGTTAAATTTACAACCCCGGAAGAATTCGTTCTTCCAAAGGTATACAGCCCTGGGTTTGCTGTCAGAGGAATCGGTATGATCTTAGGTATTTTATTTTTTGCGGTTATTGTCAACTCTGCGCCTTGATCGCTTTGATACCTAATACAAACCAGGGCATTCTCTATAGGGTTAGTGCCATCAGAAATGGAAACGGAGATTCGTTGATTTTTCTGGTCAATTTTATACGAACCACTTAGTTCCCTAGGTTCATCTGTCCAGACAGGCATTTCTGGATCGCCTAAGAGGTTCATTCCGAAGATAAGCCAACGAAAAGGATTGTCAGCTTTATTTGCTTCAGGGATGTATTTCATCCGGGCTCGGGTAATGGCTTCACCGATGTGGTTTGATATTTCTTTGGGATCATGGAACAATAATTGAAAGAAATCTTTGATTAGTAGCGAAGAATAGTAATAACCATCATTGCGGGATTGATACCATCCATACCTACTGCAAGCCCAATAGGCAACGGCGCCACCTTTGGGATTAGCCATGAAGTGCTCTGACAGACAATCTTTGTCGAAATAATTTGTAAGACAAGACATAGCAGTATAAATGAAAGGAAAATTGTTCTGCAGTTTGTCAGCGTCTTCCAAACTGAAAAATCCATTGGCTTCAAATCCGTCTGAGTTTCCATGGGCAATTACGTTGATAAAATGTGGATTGACTGTTTCCATGAGAGATTTGACCTTTTCCGGATTGGTTCCCTGGTCTTCGGAAGTGGTTGTCAAATCAAAGCCTTGAAATACTTCTTTTTTTAAAATGTCGATTTCTTTTTGGCCATTGGTGTTAATATCCAAATTGGCGCCGACCAATAAGGTTTTTTTTGCCCACTGTTTGGGTGGGTTTTTTTCGTAGGCTAAAACTTTTTGTACAAAAATGGAGGCTCTTTCACGTGAATTAACAGAAGCTCGCCCGATATTAACTTCAGGGGTTAGATCAACATTATCTTTGATTTCTCCAAAAACACCGTTGTTGTTTCCATCCCAGGACCCGTCGTAATTGGCATAATAGAGATCTGATGGGATGTTTTCCCCGCCAGAGAGGGTTGAATGAACATATCGTGGGAGAATCAACTTTCCTTCGCTATCTTCCGTGTCAGCGCCGAGCAAAACCCATTTTACGTTCCAAGTTTTAAAGGCATCCTTTAAAAAGTTTCTGATTCTGGTTGGTACGTCGCCTTCGGAAGAAGTTTTCAAGACTTCTTCGAGAGTAATAACTTTTGCAGGAACTCCTTTGGAGGTTTTCCAGTCGGCAAGTTGCTGAAAAATGGCGGCATATCGTATGGGAGTAATAATCAAATATTCGACTGCTTCTTTTGGATTTAAATGCGATATGAATTCTTTTGCGCTTAAGAAAGGCAAAAATGGCCCAATCACGAAGAGGAGCAAAAGCACTGTAATATTGCGTTTCATGGGTAATTCTCCCTTATTTCCAAATGAATAATTATAATTATAACAAATAGGATGCGGTTCTGTGAATCCGAAATTGCTAAGTCTGTTCAGAAATGTTGAAACCAAAAACACGATCAGGTATTATTGAAGGTGATAGGAGAATTGATTCCAAATGGATTTGAACCATGAGATAATTCAAACACTTGATGCACCGATAAAATCTTTCAGAATTTTTGCCTTAGAGAGAGCGATTCAGGAAGGTTCGTCAGCAGAACTTCTTGAAATCCTTCGAAAAAGACAATTTGAAGAAAAGGACGAAGAATGTCTTATTCTCTTATCTCATGCGGTTGCGGCAGTAAAAAATCGAATTTCATTGACCACTAATTCCGATTATACTGGTCTTTCCAATGAAAATTTTTTAACCACATTTTCCTCCTTTTTACCAGAAGAGAAATTTGATCTTCTGAACAGACTTTCCCATAGTCAAGTTAAAGAATTAGCCATTCACGCCCCAAAACTGATTTCCAAGGAAACCAATCCCGTGGTTTTGGCGAATTTGGTACGAAAATTCAGTCCACACTGGTCGGAAGAGAATCTTCAATTATTGAAGCAAATTCTTCGGTCCAAATTTTTGTCTGTAAGACTTTCTGCATTGGAAACCCTGATTTCGATTAATGCGGAGTCATTAATAAACGAATTGCCCCAATTGTTATCATCCACTGACCCGCGTGTCAGATCTTTGGCAATCAAGGGGTTGTCCCGAATTGATATGGATTGTGCAATTGAACATCTTGAGATAATGCTGATGGGTAGCAATAATAATGAAAAAATTTGCGCACTGCAAAATTGTTTTGCCCTTCCTTTTGAGAAAATAAAGCTTCTTTTAATCAAATTTCTTGCTTCAGAAATGTCTCCTGCATTATTGGAAAAAGCAGGTCTGTTGTTGCAAATTAACGCAGACCAGGAAATTCCATACCGATTACTTGAATTTATAAGCCATGCTCCCCTGCCACGCCTGGAAATTTTGAAGAAAATTTATTCCGGGTCCTGTGATGCAATTGAAAAATCAGGGATATTAGGAAATGGCTTTCAGGCTTACAGGGAGCGTCTGAAAGATTTTGAAAAAAAATCAGTATTTTCAAAAGATGTTAATGGGCTTCTTTCTAAGTTGTTTTCTTTGTCATCCGATCAGGACTTTGACGAAGAATTTTCCAGGCTTAGTGATTCTGATAACCCCGAATTATTAATTGCTTCAAAAGAGCTTTTTCAATTGGATCTATCCCCTAAATTAAAAGAGAAACTCGCGAATTTGATTAATTCAATTGAAAAAAGGTCTGCTTCTGAAAAATCTTTGAAAAAACCGTTGTCTCTGGAAGGTCTTTCAGAGACGGAAATTATCCGAACATTTGCTTCATGGCCTTCTGAAGATCGTGAAAAGATTGAGCCATTTATCAGGGAAGTTATTTCCAAAAATGGAAATTCAGTAAAGTTGCAGGTTTCTGCAATTAAAGCAGCACGTAGACTTGAACTCCAAGGTTTTATCAAGAATGTGGAACTCTTTTTGAAACATTCTGAGGAAAAAATCACTGTTGCAGCTATGGAGTATTTGGCTGATTTTGATCCTGATAAAATTTTCCCTTTGATGGGAACATACCTCCAGTCTCAATCCATTATGGTTAAATCAGCAGCGATAGGTATTTTCAGAAGATTTGATCCAAATAGAGCCCTTTCATCTCTTAAGGTCTTGCTTTTAGGAAAAAACCCTGAACAGCGAAAAAAGGCGATGTCCTGCATGATCCAATTTGATTTTCCAGTGATTAGAGACCTGCTGGTAGACTTCCTTTTTAAAAATAGTGATCCTGAGCTGTTCGACCTTGGTTTGTGTTTATTTAAAACTAACCCTGATCCCGAAAACCTATATTATCTATTTCGTTTAGGCAAAACACTTCAGGACGAATTTGCTGAAAAAATTGCTTCAACCCGAAAATACACGGAAAAAGTTCTTATTGAACAGGGTTTGCTGGAAAATGGACAAATTGAATCACTAAACCGGGAATTTTCAGCGCGTCTTATTACTGAAGAAAATAAAGCCAATGCTTTTCCAAAACCATATTCGATTCAGGAGGTTAGGAAACATTCTGAAAATAATTCCGATTCTGACGGAAATACTCTTTCAAGACTGATTACTTTAATTTATTCCTGGATATCCCAGATCCTCTTACTGTGCGAACTAAAATTTGGAATTAACTGGAAAAAGTTTATGGCAGCGGGCTGTGTGATTTTGCTTGCAATGCTTTCGTTTGCTGGAAGGATTTTCCAGACGTCTGTTCCAAATTCAAATAAGCCAAGAGCTTTGGTCAGAACGGAAAAGCAGATTGTTGCAAAAGTTGAAAAAATCGAAAAAGAATATGGTGGAATACTGATAAAATCAAATGATGGAACAAAATATCTGCTTTTAGCCCCGGCCAACTCTAATTTCAAACTTTCTCAAGGAGATGAAGTAAAAGTGTCATTAACCCCTTTTCGTTTAAATGACCAGGGGGTTTATATTGTTCAGATTTTTCAATTGGAGAAGATTCCACCGATATACAAAAAAAACAATGATACGTACAAATATTAAGTTGCAACTTTTCAAATTTCATGACCCGCATCAAATCAAACTAGATTTTTGGCAGCCTGGCATTTTTTAGCAACGATGTGTACCATTGAAAAAAAATGAAGTATGTCGACTTGCCAGTAAGCTTATTGGAACATTGTATAAAACCTGCACAATAGTCTGAAAGGAATTAGGGGTTTATCAAATCTGTGAGATGAAGTTACGAATAAAAGATTGGCGGATTTTGCAAGAACCTTTGGGAAATAAAAAAACAATGAAAAGTTCAAATACTAAGATGCATCTTTTCAAATTTCATGACCCGCATCAAATCAAGCTTGATTTTTGTCAATCTGGCATTTCTTAGCAACGATAAGTGCCATTGAAAAAAAATAGTTGCTTTTGGGGGTGTTTTTTAGCAGATTTACAATGGTGTAAGAGGTTATTTTAATATTGTAAAGTAAAGTTTCTTTGCAATGCGAATATCGCACATTCCTATTTCAGCAAGTATTATGGAGAAACTATGAATTCTTTTGAAATCAAAGTAATAACGAAAAACTCGATACCTGTTTTGCAGGTGTCTGGGTATTTCTCAGCTGACTCTGGAACAAAATTAGAGGAAATAGTAGAAGGTCTACTTCAAAAGGGAAGTTTGTTCATGGTGGTAGATTTTTCGAATTGCAAGTTGATTAACAGTCCGGGAGTGTATGTTTTAATGGAAACAGCCATGAAAATAGTTGATGACTATTGTGGAAGGATACTTCTTTGCGGACTGGATGAACTTAAGCTCTCAGTGTTTACCATGGCTGGAGTCTTTCTTTTTGCAGAAGTTGCAAAGACTTGCGAAGAGGCTGTTCAAAACATAAAACAGGTACCAGCACCATCAACGGTGAAAAAAATACTGAAAATGTAAAAAATAAAAAATAGTTAACATGATGTAACGAATCGAAAGTTTCAAACGTAAGATAGGCAAATTGGAATCGAAAGGGAGTTTTTTATGATTTTTTTCAATAAAAAGCTGAAGAGTTTATTTCTTTTTTTGGTGTTCATCGCTTGGCTTTTGGCTCTTTCGATATCTCAAACCGGCTGTGATGTTGCATCAATTGGAAAGATACTCTCTGCGATTGGCAGTGCCCTTAGCGGCTTGAGTAGTTCAGATTCCTCTTCTTCAGACTCTTCTTCAGATTCATCATCATCAGATTCTTCCTCAGATTCCTCTTCAAGCAGTTCCAGTTCGTCTTCTGCTGCATCTAACGTTGAAGAGTAAACTTTCTAATCTTTTGCTTGAGATTTTGGAAGTGTTGCTTTCTTCTCATATTTAGAAAGAAACTGCATTTGAAGGGATTTGAAATCATTTACTTCTTTGACCAAAGATTTTTTTTCGGCTTCCGGAATCTCATTATTAATGGGGGTAAATTTTTTTTCTGATGAGGCTGATTTAAAGGATAGGAAGTATGGCAGTATTTCTTCGTCCATAATTCGAAAGTAAATTTCATTCTTTACCATTGCTGATTCTTCATTAGAATAAAGGAAGATTTTTTCTGGCCTTTTGGGGTTGAATAAAGATGTTCCTTGATAATATTGGTCGGGTGGAATGGGGATATTCAAGAGATCTAACACAGTTGGAAGTATGTCAATTTGAGAACCAACAGTAGCATTTAAAGAGTAGTTAGGAAATTGGGAATTGTAAATTGAGCAAAAAACATTTGTAATCGAGGGACGGGTTGTATAACCATGTCCTCTTACACCGTTTTCACCAAGCTGTTCGCCATGGTCTCCAACGATAACTACAATCGTGGAATCCAATAGCCCTTCATCCTTTAGAAAAGCCATTAAATCTCCGATAATTGAGTCCATGTACAAAACCTGATTTTTATATAATGCGAGAGTTCCTGTTCCTCGTTTTATTTCTTCTTCAGTTGGTTTAAAAACGAAAAACCTTGGATCAAGCAGTTTGAACGGATGATGAGGTATAACCGGTTTATAGGTCATACAAAATTTTTGAGATCGCTCCTTGCTGAAAAGAATCTGCTGTTTAATTGCGTCTCTTGTACACTTTTCATCGATTCCCCAAGGGTGGGATAAATATTTGTCTTTATTTGGCATGTTTGAAAAATCAAAAATTTCGTTAATATTTTGTTCCTGCAAATATGTTCCAAAATCACGGTAGATTTTATCGCCAGAATAAAAGTGATTAATGTAGTATCCATAATTATGGAGAATTCTAAATATTGATGGACACTTTATTCCGGGGTTTGTGGAACCTATGTTGCCCCCAGCAGAAATTAATCCATTCCATACGCAAAAATCTGCGTCTTCTGAACTTGCAAAGTTGGCGAAAATTCTTGTAAAGAGAGTTAAGTGATCACGATATTTCTTAAGTTCCGGCTGGGTCTCTTCTTTCCAGTTGTAAAATGATGAATATCGTGTATGATAAGATTCTGCGATGATAATTAGAACATTTTTTAGATCAGGGGGGGAATTTTTTACAATTTGGGAAGGAAATTCCTGAATTTTTTCCATTTTTGCCACTATATTCTGAAATTTTTCAGGGTTATTAATTAACTTTTCTTCCCAGGGATAAGACTTCAAGAAATTAATTATTAAAGAAGGAAAAACCCTTTTGGGATAAGAAAGGAATATTCCTGGAAATACATGCAGCATCAAGCATAAAATTAGAATTGATTTTGCAGGTCTTTTTTTTATTATTTCATTGGCATCAGAAAGATTCGTATCTAAGAATCCGGCAAGAAATACTATAAGAACAAAAATTATTATTCCCGGTGTCAAATAAGGGGAAATGGAACCAAATGTTATTCCAATATTTTCTCCCATCAGGTACAAGCTATAAACTATTCGATTACCAAGTATTTCCAGGACTTTTCCGTCAAAAAATGTGAGTACAACATACCCTGAAAAGATAAGGCCCAAGGCTTGTTTTAATAAAAATGACATTTGGGTTCGATTCATTCTTTGCAAAATAAGAATTAAAGAGGCATAGAATAGTTCTGCGATGACAATTTCCTGGAAAAAAAATCCTGGAAAGCAAAATGCACAAACCAAATATTTTACTATCCAAAATGTAGGTAATTGAATTTGAATTGAAAGTGAAATTAATGGAACAAACCATGAAATCCTTTTGTAAGAAGGTAATGCAGACATTGAATAACTTCCAATGGCTAAAAAGATACTAATGACAATAGTCCAAACTCCAAAGGTAAAAAGATTTTGCCATGGAAAACCGAAAGCAACGGGGATAAAGATGAATAACGAAGGTAATATTTGCAAACTAATCGACAGAGTCTCTGTTTGAAAGTCAGCAAAAAACACAGCCAAAGGCAAAAACAAAAGAGCGAGTTTTGAAATATCGTTGTCAAAAAAAAATGGGCTGCATGAAAAAATTTCCCAAAAAAAGAGGAAAAGGATTGGAAGTCCGATGAGTATTTTGGGTTTTTTCCGGAAGAGCAATACTCCAAGAAATTGAAGGGATAACAAAATCAGGGGAGACACATGGTCAGTAAAAATCAATTTTCCGGAAATCAGGAATTTTTCAAATGTTGCATCTCCTGATTTTAAGGACGTCAAAGGCGATGTATTCGAAGTTTCTAACTCAAAAAGTATCATTCCTGATAATAAAAGAATAGACAAAATATTTAAAACTACCCCTTGTTTGGGTGTAATTGGGTCTTTTAAAACTTTCAAAAAACAATTGATCAATATTCCGAAAAAAATTATTTTAACCAAAATTGTTTCCCACCGAGTTGACCTTGCTTTTAATTGAGGGATTGGAAGCTCATTTGGGGATAATCGCATTTCATTTGCGGTAATTTTCGGAATACTTCGAGTTTCATTTAGTAAAGCGATTTTATAATAAGCGCCCACAACAAATAATTTTGCCAAAAGCAATAGAACAAACAAACGGCGGGGGTAAGAAAAAAAGCTAATGAGACGGCTATTTACATTCATAATTTGCCGGAAACAAAAAAAATCATAATCGTTCATGTTTTTTAACATTAAGCGAAATTAATTGTACGGAATTTTTTTAATCAGGGCAAATTTTAATTTATTTCGAAAGTTTCACTTCAAAAAAAAGCACCCTACATCCATCTTCCAATCAGCGTTAAAGTGCGGTATAGAAATATTTAGCGTAGGCAGTTCTGGGGCAATGGAGTTTGCCTAAAAGCCACTTTCAAGACCTTCGCTGCCTACAATGGTGGTGGAACATTAAATGCATATTTGACTTCCATTTCATTATTAGATGCTTCCTCCATTTAAGAAAAAAAATTTCAGGTGAAGGTGAATTTACCATTATGAATGAAGGAAAAGGTTCGTGTTTGTCCTGCTTTGGGGATTTGACAAAAGATTTTTCCACCGATATATTGAGAAAAAGTTGTATAGAAAGAAAAATGTGACTAGTATTGGAGTCGATTGTTTTCAGAAACTGTAAATATTTTTTTTGTGAAAAAGGAAATTCCTGAAGATTCAATGCAGGAAAAAATAATTTATAAGGATGTAACGAATCGATAATTTCAAGCGTAAGATAGGAAAGTTAAATGGAAACCGAAATTAAAGGAGGTTTTATTTATGAATTTTTTAAGCGCATTTAGAGGTTCAATTTTGGTAACTCTTTTACTCATTGTTTCTATTACCCTTTCTGGTTGCGATATTTCTTCCCTTATTAAAGCCATCGGACCGATACTTTCCGCGATAGGATCAGCGATGGGAAGCACTACTTCTACGTCCACCGATACCGCAACAGCAAGTGCAAGCAGTCCTTTGCCAATATCTATAGGCTCCTTTACAAGTATTTTGGCTTCACCTTCTGCCTCAGTTGCCAGTGGGGCCTCAAATAGTTCAGAATAATTCCTGAAATAGCAATTTCCTAAGCTGCTAAATAATTCAAGCTTTGCATAATTTTTAATTGGAAGTGAAAGTGGAGCTTGTTATACACATCCAAAATGGTCGAAAATGTAGATTGTTAACGTTTCTTAAATCCAATTTAGTCATTGGTGGCCAGGGTTGAAGACACCATGAAAATGGTAAAAAGACATTATTGGTGGACGGAATTGCATTTTATGTCACGGAATATTTATAGATACGCTCTTTTGGGGGTAATTCAAAGGTTGTTGGCTGTAATTCCTCTTTCGCAAACTCTCGGGCAAAATGGGTTGGAGTTCTTTAATTGTACAGAAGGTTCCTTAATATTTCTTTACTATCCAATAATTGAGTGGTGTTGATGACAAATCCTTCACCAAGTAACGCTGAGCTTGTAAATCAAACAAAACAAGGGGAAAAAAAAAGTTTTGAGCAGTTGATCGACCGAATTCTTCCGGTTGTATTTGGTTTTTTTTATTATTTGAATGCTCCAGAAGATATTGTTGAAGACTTGGTTTGGGAAACATTTACAAAAGCTTATCAGAACTTGGCTTCGTTTGATTCTGATAGACCTTTTTTAACATGGGTTGTTAGCATCGGGCGAAATGTTTATAATGATCACTGCAGAAAAGTTTCCAGAGAAAAACGTCTTAAAATTGAAGTTTCTAAACAAAAACCAATTTTCACGGAAGAAAAGATTCTTGATAAAATGCTTGTAAAGGATTTATTGGATTCTCTTCCAATTGAAGACAAGTTCCTTGTTGAACTAAGAATTTTCCAGGATCTTCCCTTTTCTGAAATCTCGAAAATAGTAAATGAACCCGAAGGAAATCTTAGAGTTCAATTTCACAGAACAATTGCACGTTTACGTTTAGCGTCCGGAAAGGAAAATGAAAATGCCAAGTGATTTGGCCTGTGAAAAATTTTTTGATGAACTTCTGAGTCAAAAAGAATTATCCTCCGAATTGTCAAAACATCTTCAGAATTGTGCCAACTGTCGTGGAATTCTTGAAACTGTAAAAAACCTTAAACAAACCTCAACCGCATTTAAAATAGATTCTCTTGCAAAAACAAGGAAAAGAATCCTCGAAACTACTTTTCCAGTGGCCGAGGGAGTAAAAGTTTCGGGAAAAGGTCCCATTCTTGCCGGAACAATGGCTTTAATTATCGTTGGAGGAGTTTTTTCACTCTTACATTCTCCTTCTGTTCATCAAAAAGAAATAATACCCATTGAAAATTCTTCGGAAAGAATATCACAACTGGCCTCTGTTTCAAGTTCGATCGACTCCCAAACAAACCGAGTAATAAAAAACGCGATTCCTTCAACCCATCCGATTATAGATCCAAAAAATTCTTTCACCAACCAAATATCTACTAGTACTGATTCCGGGGCGTCCCGGAAAGAGGCATCTTCTGAACTGGAAAACGGAAAGTGAAAAAGTTTTGTTTGAACAATCGTGGAATGATTTTGTTGTTAGCTCTTTTTGTCCTTATGGTGTTATCGATATTAACTGTTTATTTCCATTGGTTTTCCCTGCAAAGTAGATTTGTTGCTCATAAATATTTTCAAGGTGACTCTGCACGGCAATTAGCTGAATCTGCCTATGACGAGGCGTTTGACTATTTTTTCAAAGCAACCGCTGATCCTTTGTCTACAGCTAAAAACTGGTTGGTTGATGGAACTTCTTTGAATTTTACCAACCTTGATTTAAACATTGTTATTCCCCTGACTAAAAAATATTCCGACCGACTGGTCAGAAGTAATCTCATTCCTGAGATATCCATTACTGCAAAAGTGATTGATTTTAGGAATAGCAACAATCTGAAAGTCCCGGTACGATATTACGGTAAAGAAGGGGTCGGAACTATTGAAATTTCGGTCGAAGTTACCTTGAAAAGCCGTTATACCGGCTCAAAAGAATCATATTGCAACATTATTAGACATCATGATTATAAGGTTGTAGGAATTACCTCCAACCCGGCATCCAGACAAGATAGCTACGCTCACAATTTTATTTTGGATTATGCATTTTTCTTTAGACAAGGGTTCTCTGAATTTCAGGACAAAGTCGGCCTAACCCTGAATCCTTCGAATGTTAAAATTGCAGTTGTACAGCCCGTTACTAATGCCAAAGGGAAAATTTTTTTTGGAAAAACTACGTCCAGTGATCGTGCAGTGTTTTTGAATATTGCGGAATCAAGCAATTTAGCTGGTATTATTCCGAATTCCCCCTGGAAAGAAATTAAACGAATAGGGCGTGATGAGAGTTTGGAATTGTTTCCAAGCATAAAAGCAAAAGTTAAGGATGATAGTGATGCCATGAAAGCGTTGCAGGACCTTGGGGGAGTTTTTTATGGAGGGGTTTTCCCGATTATAAAAACACCTCAGCCTGATCCAATCACGCAGGTTGAAAAATTTACCTTTTCAGCCCTCTGGAATGCCGCTCAAGGTATGAACCAAAATAAAAATCCGGGCGTGGATATCCTTTCTGATGATCCTAAGCTTGCCTGCGACCCTCAATATGCTAAATCTGTATTAGAAGGATATATTCGACAGCGTTTTTTTTATTTTACCGCATTTTTTCTTGATACCACAAAGCTGGACCAACAGATTCAAGATCAATTGAAAGGCAAGCCGATGTGGTTTCCTTGTTTCACGGAACCTCTTCCATCAACTCAAACCTCTTCTCCGGATTTAGTTGCTTTCATGACTCAGTTGGTAAGTATTTATGGAAGCCGAAAGGAGTTGTTTTCCAAATTTGTTACAGATTATCCTCTCCTGGGGGGGCAACCATTTGGAAGTCCTGCGCCTGAGCCAGCTTTTCCAATCCCGAAATTTATTGACTCAACGGATGGAAAAACTCCAATTTCGGATGATTCAAGTGCTCTTCAGGCCTTCAATCATGTAAATCTTTGGGCTCGCCGACTTCTGGATGCAGGAGATCTTGAAAAATTTGGGATAATAGATAACGTGAATGGAATAATTAATCTTCGTGGTTTTATTTGGGTAGGCTGCATAGAAAGCGATGCTAATGATAAAAACATGGTAATCTCACTTGGATCCCCGGACAAACAATATAAAATCAGGGGCCAGGGAGGTATTTTGACTAAAGGGGCTTCCATTTCAATCAACGGAAGTATTGTCAAAGAATCCCCCAAAGATCTTTTAGTAGTTTTTTCACGCCGTGGTAACATACAAATTAACACAGATCAACCGGTAAACGCCGCTTTGATTGCTTTAGGCGGTGGAAAAAGTGATGGAGGCCATATTGTTTGTTCCAAACAGCTTAATTTATTAGGAATGATGGCTGCAGAATGGCTTGATTCAGATAGTTGGGCGAAGGGTGTTGTTCATGAAATAAAGTATGATGAAGTTTTACAAGCTGGAGATCAATATTGTATTGATCTTTCCAATGCGATTTCTTTTCAATGGATATCAGAAAGTAAGTTATGAAAAATAGGAGAGCCTTTACACTTATTGAAGTGTTGTTTGCTGCAGGAGTAATTGTTGTGGCTATATTACCCTTGCTTTGGATGACCAAATATTCGAATCAGAATTCCATGGATGCTTACTATGAATTACTCGGAATGACTCTTGCAAAAGAACCTATTGTAATTTTTCAGGCGCTTGGATACAATGCGCTTGCATTGAACCCTAACGTTCCGCATCCCGATTACCCCATAGGGGAACAACAAGTCCCAGGTGACGGTATTAAATATCCAGTTGAGGCTTCCGCTTTTAAAAGGAAGATACAGTTGGAGATGCTAACTTCCGAGAAGGCAGCTCGTGTAACTGTTTCTGTATATCCAAGCGGACAGAGCAGAGTTTCGATCTGGACGAACAATAATGTAATAACTATGGAAGGTCTAATCTTCCAAAAACCAAGATGACCAAGACTTTTTTCATCCCACCAAGCCATCTCAATGCAACAAGATCACTTTTTTTCAACCGTTGGATGTCAAGAGAGGGTATGACTTTGGTTGAGCTCATAATCGCAATAATTTGTGCGATGATACTTCTTCCTTCAATTTGGAACGCCCTTTCTTCCGGAACTCGTTCGTCACTTCGTGGAATGGCGCAAGTCCATACAACCACCGAAACAAAAGTAATTTTGGAGTTAATATGTGATGATCTTTATAATTCCTGCATAGAATACGGTTCAAGTCCGGTTTTTCTTGATGTAAACACAGCTATTTTAAACAATTCAGGTGGACCTCCCTACACTTTCTTTGCTTTCCCCCGCCATGGAAATTTGTACGATGCCATGATTTCTCCGAAAACCGGAGGATCGCCAAGAATACTAACTAGTCCCGTGCAAAACGGTGGGGCAGACCAACCTGATCAAACGGGAAGGGCCGAACGCTTAGTGAGTGAAATTACTTACGATCTGGAACCGCTTACCCCGAATCAAAAACTTCTCAATAAGTTGATTAGGAAAGAAAAGTTTCATCCTCTTTATCCTCTGGCCAGTAAATTTTCGAATGGAGTCAAAATAGATGTCCTTTCTGAACACGTTCAAAATTTTTCCATCAGGCGCGAGATTTTCTACAGTGTTCCGAATTCTAATAAAGAACGAGTTTTGCTTTCTTTTCGAATTTCCATCCAGCTTGTCGAGGTGACTCCCGGCACAAATGTTCCTGATAAACTTGTCGACCCGTTGAGGGCTCCGCCAGGAATTGTAGTTTCAGACTATTTTGATATCGTTTGCCCCAAGTTCTTCAATGAACGTTTCAACAATGGATGTTTCAATCATAACTGGCAATCGGGAGCAGTGAATAGTCCTGACAAAGCAGGAGATTGATTTTAGCTTTACAGGCTCATTTATCCTCTTTAAAACTGCACATGATGCTAATTATACCAATCCCAAAAAATACGTGCATCACACCAAGAACATTGATTTGATCAAAATGAAGTTGGATCGGTATATTTTCCAAGAAAACACGGAACTTTCGACAGTGTAGCAAATTTACCGAAAAAGAAACTTGACAAGGCGGTCGTTGAGCGGAGTCGAAACGACCAAAGTTATAAAATAAATTGTGTGTAGATGAGTCCATCATAATGAATGAAGGAATTAACACAATTGAAGCAAATGGCTGGAAAATAATTATCGGTTGAAATGCTACAGTGTCGAACTTTCATGAAAATAAGGAACCCTTACTGGATGGTTGAAACATTCATTTCTGTTAGGTCCAACTCCTATTTACGCAGACCTGAAGCACGAAATAGGTTGGATGAACGAACTAATTGAAATTGGTATTACAACACGATTCAAAGAAAATCACTTCGAGAAGAAGCAAATCACTATCAAATCAAGCTTTTAGCAGGTTCAGAGAAGTTTAAATGTTATTTATTAAACTTTTTTCCTAATTTAGGGTAATATAAAAAAAAATAGTGATTTGATTGCAGTATTTCGATTCCGAATGAAGTTTCCTCCGAAAACAAGTTAAAATGAAGAAAGTGTAGGAAGATGATACGAACTTTCCTGGGCAGTTTTTTCAATAAACTTTTTATACTGTCTTTTGTCTTCATTTTTTCCAGTTCAGTTTCCAACGCAGATCCTCTTCCAACGCCAACATTCTCTGAGAAATTTCTTGATTCGATAATCTCAGAAGTTTCAAAATCCCTTCAATTTTCTAACCTGATCAATCCAACTCCAGAATCAGCTGCTGCGGAGAAAGCCAAATTTTTCGAAGCGAAAGCTCGTGGGGAATCATATGACCCTCAGTTTCAGTATTTACCGCTTCCAGCGGGCATTGATGAAAAGATCCACGAGTTGGTCGAAGCTCCTGCTCCAACAGGTGCTTACTCAAATTTGTTAAATGAAACTCGCCAAGAACTTCTTTTGAAATATCAACTTTTGAAAGCGCGTGGAACACCTGAATTTTCTGCCCTTTCGAAGCAACTGGTACCTCTTCCGGAAAATTCACTTTTGGAGCAGGCTCAAAACGTTTTGAAAAATTATCCTTTGGCTGATGAACCGCTCGATGTTTCTCCTGCCCAGATGAAGTTGGAACTTCAAAAAGGTTTGAAGGAATTTGGTCTTAATGAGTGGAAAGTGGTTTTTTCCAGGAACATGAGTGCCCGAGCTTCGGTTTTGCCTATGTCGAAAGAAGTTAAAATCAATCCTGACGCTAAGTTTAGCACCCAAGACATCACCAGAATGGTACAGCATGAAGTCGGAGTTCATGCTGTTAGAGCTTCATATGGTACTGAGATGCCTTTAAAAATCTTTAACTCAGGTGTATCAGATTATCTTACAACCGAGGAAGGGGCAGCTGCTTACAATGAGACTCAACACAACGTTTTTTCGGGATTGAATCTTTTTGCAAAGCGAGCCCTTGCAGGAGATTGGGCCAGTCAGATGCCTTTTTCTCAGGTGTTTTCCAAACTGAAGGGCTTGGGTGTCGATGACGAAATGGCATATTCAATCGCACAAAGAGCCAAACGGGGGTTAACAGACACTAATCAACCTGGAGGCTTCACCAAGGATGTATGTTATCTTCGAGGGTATTTAAAAGTCAAAAATTTCCTCGAACAGAATGGAAAATGGGAAGACCTTCTCCATTACGGTAAAACAAAAGTCTCCGATATCGAGAATTTAAAAAAATACGATGCTCCTATGAACCTTGTTGCAGAGAAGGAGCAGCTGGCAAAAGCTTCAGCAGATTCTGTTGGCGATGAAACTTCCCTGCCGGTTGCTCCGAAGGAGCAGTTGGCAAAAGCTTCAGCCGATTCCGCTGGCGATGAAACTTCCCTGGCGGTCGCTCCGAAGGAGCAGAAGGCGAGAACTCCCAGTGATGCTGAAGGCGATAAAACTCCATTTCCAGTTTCCTCGAAGCTTTCCCAGGTTAAAAGCTTTGCTTCCCAGGGTTGGAATAGCGCCAAAGATACGCTGAACAGCCAGCTCTCCGTAAAAAGCATTGGGTTATCGGTAGGAATGGCAGTAGGAACAGAACTTGTTCGGCAGGTTGCGAGCGGTGAAAAAATCAGCTTGGCGAAAGCTGAAAAAGTGGTTGCTTCTGCTGAGTTCCTGGGCGGTATTGCCGGGTCAGTGGTGGGAGCAGCAGCGGGTGCAGGTGTTGCACCACTTTTGCGTGGTATTCCATACGTCGGTGGCTTTTTGGCAGCTCTGGCACCTGTTATTGGAGGTACCGCCGGATATGCTTTTGGTGCAACCACTTCAGGGGATGCCAAGAATGGTGCATTTTTTGGTACCGCCTTAAAAGACGGTTTCAGGAAAATGGACTGGGTTAGCGTAACTGGGCAATCCGTCGGGTCGCTTTTAGGAAGTGTCGTTGGTTCATTCTTTGGTCCGGTTGGCGCCGTCGCGGTAGGTATTGCCGGAGGCTATGTTGGCGACTTAGTGGCAAGAAAGATTGCTTCGTTTTGCTCTTCGGACCAAAAAGACTATATTTACCCAGAAAGCGTGATTTCAACGGATACGATAAATGATGCCAATGCAAGTTTTTCCTTTCAACTTCCTTCGGCAATTGAAGGATCACCTGGATCTCGGATAAGAGTACGGGTTAAAAGCTTGAGCAGAAATCCCTTTGCGGATACCCCCTAAACTTTCCCTGGGATCTTCGAAAACTATTTTTGCTTACTGGGTTTCGCGCTGGGTTTTCCATTAAATTGAAATTGAAAAATCTTAATGGGCATCAGGATTGTCTACATTGTTTTTTCCTGAATCAGGGGGATTAAGAGCGTCATATTCCTTTTTCAGGGACTTCATTTCGTCTTCATTAACTTTTTCAATGTTGTTTAGGAGAAAGGCTTTTGCAGGGTTTTTATAGAAAGCGATCTCCAGATAATTATACTCTATTCCGGCGTAAAGGCCAGATTCGTCAGTCCATTTTTGCCAAACAGAAGCTGGAATTCGAACCTTTTCGACGATTCCTTTGTTCCATCCAAAGGCTTTGAGCTTATCTGGAGTCATAAAAAAAACATTCGGGCATTTGGGAAGAGCTGAAGTTGAAGCCAAATCCGGGTTTTTGATTTCAACAAGTTTTCCTGAACTCTTTGACTGTTGAAATCTGTCAAACTCCTCGGGATGTGCACCTCGATATAGGATCAGATCTCCAGTTTGATTTTGACAACATGTAAACAATGTCTTTATTGTTTGCCCTTTTCGTAGAGAGTATGACTTTCTGTTCCATTCGAACCATGGTTGATTTTTTGTTAACCAAACGAAATTGTCAGTATTGGAAGTGTTTCCATCAAATTTTGAACGATAGTACCCTTCTGCAAAAATATGTTGGTGAAACATTACCAGTCCACCACCGACTTGAATAATTCTTGCTTTGTTGTAAATCGGGACAGGAGATTTAAAACTCTCTTTGAGCTTTCCCGTAAAATCAACGTATTTTAATTCCTCTTTCAAATAATCTGAATAAGTGTTTTTCGAGAAGTAATCCACCAACTCACTTTGAGTTTCAACCCATTTGAAACCCATTGAAGGAGGATTTAAAAATGGCCAGACCAGATCAAGAAATTCATTGGTAGGAACTTTCAAAAGGATTTCAAAAATCTGATCGTTGATTATTTTTCCCTGGCTTGGGTGGTTCGTTTTCAGTTCTTTTAAATAGGAATCGGTTGGGTCTGCAGCAATCAAAGGGCCAGAAAGAAATTGCCAGATTGCGAAGACAGCCGCAAGTGCCAGAAGGCGAATATTTTTCAGTTTCATTTCAAAAACCTCTCCGGACAATTTTCCGAATAAAATCAAGGCCCTTTTGGGGTGGAAATAAAAAAAATAATCCGAAACTATATTTTTAATCTTAGCAACCATCGCACGGGGGTGTCAAGGTAAGCGGGAAGCTGAAAAAACTGAAAAAGTTCTTAGATACTTAATAGAATCGGGTTAAACATTTTTTTTGGACATTTTTTCAAGAAGTTCGTATTATTGGGAAGAAAAAAATTTGAAGTAATAGGGAAGTAAATATGCCTCCAAGAAAGAGTCATTTAAGAGTCGTTTCAAATAATGATAGGTTCGAAGTTCCTTCGATAACTTGCCATATTTGTGATACATCGATTGATTCCACTGCTCCTTTTTTTGATGTGAAGCTAAAAATCACTTCTGGGGTGAATAAAGCTTTGGATGGGTCGAAAACTTCGGATCAACTTGAAGAGGATATCGATTCGCTAATCGATGAGCTATCCAAAAGAGACAAGAAGTCACTCGAAGAAGAAGTTTGTCTTGAAAGAAATTTTCAGGTCTGTCCAACTTGTCGGAAAAGAATTCTTTCTATGTTGAATTCGGAGTGAGGAAACTGGCCAAACCTAAAAACTGGCCAAAATAGTCATGAATACAAGGAAATTCAAAGGAAACGTTATTCAAACTTCGACTCAAAAAAAGCTTCACCCGAAAGAAATAGGAAATTTGGTGCGTTTGCCTGGAATGAGGGAATAAAAAACATGTTTGATTTGGTATTTAAAGAAGGTCTTTTAATGGATGGTTTTTCACGGTATTTTGCTGACATTGCTCTTGAAGGGGAAAAGATAGCTTCAATTGGGAATAATTTGAGCGGGAGGAAAGAAATTTCCGCTTCGGGGAAATGGATTTTTCCAGGTGTGATAGACGTCCACACGCATTTTTCCCTTCCCTTTGCAGGAGTTGTCTCCTCCGATGATTTTCTGTCAGGAACCAGGGCTGCAGCGGCAGGAGGGGTAACCACGATTATTGATTTTACCTCACAAGTTGGTGATGAAGGTCTCAGACCTGGGTTCGAAAGACGGATGAAAATGGCTGAGCCGAACTGCGTAATTGATTATTCATTCCATGCTTGTATTGGAAGGTTTTCCCAGGCGGTTGAGAATGATCTGCAATGGGCTTCTGATAATGGTTTAACAAGTCTCAAAATTTTTTCCGCTTATAAAAAAGCGGGATTAATGCTTGATGATGGGAAAATTTATGACTTGCTCTGTAAATCAAAGCCAAATGGAATTTTAATTACCATTCATGCCGAAAACGGTGATGTGATCGAAAATTTGATTGAAAAAGAAGTTTTTAAGGGAAATACGGGGATGATTGGGCATTCGATAAGTAGACCGCCATTTACTGAAGTGGAAGCCGTTTCAAGGGTTTGCCGATTAGCTTGTTCAGCAAATTCGCCCATTTACATTGTACATCTTTCTTGTGGGGAATCCGCGAAATTTATTGAAAAATCATTTGAATCCGGAAGGATTTTTTTGGAAACTTGCCCCCAGTATCTTTTTTTAGACGATTCTTTATTTGGAAAGGGTAATGGACATTTTTTTGCTTCCTGTCCGCCAATTCGTCAGAAATCGCAGCAAGCTGGATTAATTGAAGGCTTGAAAAATGGAAGAATTCAGGTGGTTGCGACTGACCATTGCCCGTTTACCAGTCAGGCGAAAAACACTTGGAGAAATGACTTTAGAAACCTTCCAATGGGGCTTCCCGGAGTGGAAACTTTATTGCCTTTGATTTTGGGGAAAAGTTCCGTTTTTCAACTAAGTCCGAATGATGCGATAAAGCTGATTTCCGTAAATCCTGCAAAGATTTTTGGGCTTTATCCGGATAAAGGGACATTACAACCTGGAACAGATGCCGACCTTGTTGTATACAACCCCGCTGTGAAAAAAATATTGTCGGCAAAAACTCTTAATATGAATATCGATTATTCCCCTTATGAAGGTTTTGAAACCCAAGGAGTAGTTGAAATGACAACTTCCAGGGGAGAAATTATTTTCAATAATGGTGAGCTCAGGGCAAAACCCGGGCGCGGAAAACTTTTGAAGCGTAGAAAATTTGAATGTTCACAGTGAGGGCTCAAAATGCCGATTCTGAAGCATTGAGTTGATTTTTTACAACAACCAATCCCTTGATTTTGTGCCTTCCACTTTGAACCAATACCTTGGAGCAACTTCAGAGAAAGCCTCTTAATTCGTGTTTAGGATGCACGCTTCAAGATGACGTCGATCAGCATCTGATATTTTCAGGTTTTTTTCGTAGAAGGAGATAATTTTTCTGCATGATGGACATCCACTTTTGCAGGCAAGCCTGTATAGTGCCACTAGTTCTTGAACTGACACGATTTATTTCCTCCTTAGTAAATTAAGCATTGAGCCTATTTTGGGATGCATCGATGTTTTTCAAATGCTTTTTTTTTGTTCCTAAGTAATAGATCGGCATTTCAATCGAAAAAATTTACTACTTTTTGAAAACTTTCACAGAATTATTCAAATTCTATGCTATTTCCAATAAATTTTATCACTTTAAAAGAAGAGTCGCGATTTCCTTCGATCCATGCTTTTTTCCCGACTATTTCCGGTAATTTTAGTTCAGAGTCGGCCATTTCGACTCTTATTTCGTTTCCCACGGGGTCTTTCAAATCGAGCCAGATTTTAGAGGCTTTCCCTTGCATGGATACTATACCGGTGATTCTGATTGTTTCGCTGGCAGTTATTTTTCCGTCCAATAAATCAGAAAAAGGAGTATCTTTTTCGACAGTAAAAAATTTTCCTAAGTGTTTTGAAGCGAAATTTTGTTCAAACCAAAATAGGAATACGACAACAAAAACTAATGACAAAAGGCTCAAATTTCTTCTCATTTGCATACTCTATCATCGGCGGAGAATCAAAATTTTTTCATCATTAGGGAAAAACTGAAAACCAAAAAAGCTCCCTAGTGAAGACCGGGAGCTTCTTTAAACTAAATAATATTTAGCTTGCGCTTGCCTGGGGTGCAGTGATTGGGAGGATATCAACCCAACGTCGATTTCTTCGAACATCAAATTTAACCATACCGGCTGTGAGGGCAAAAAGGGTATCATCACTACCGATTCCGACATTTTTTCCCGGGTTGATTGGAGTTCCTCTTTGTCGAACAAGAACATTTCCGGCTTTTACCACTTGTCCATCAAATTTCTTCACTCCAAGATGTTTTGGGTTACTGTCACGACCGTTAACTGCAGAGCTTTGTGCTTTCTTATGAGCCATAAAAAACTCCTTTCATCAATTCCTATTTTCAAGAACCAAGCAATCTGGAAATTCTCTCACGAGTCTTTCAAATCCATATCTGAACACTTTCGTCAACAGATTGAGATCGTTTGATTTCTCCTTGATAACGGTTATCTCGACTGAGCATTCACCGTCATCAAAATGACCAACAATTTCAGCCTGAAGCTCTCTTTCCAATCCGTTGAGGAAAGTTAAAGTCAAAACCGAAATGGCCGCGCACACGGGATCGGTTCCCTTCTTTCCATGTCCGGCATGGCCTTCAACTTCAAATTGAAGACAATTATTACTAAGACTGGAAAGTCGAACCCTAACCAATCAGAGTTTGATTTCCTCGATCTGAAGGGCGGTGAAAAGTTGTCTATGACCGTATTTTCTTCGATAATTGGTTTTGTTTTTATACTTCATTCCAACTATCTTCGCACCCTTACCGTGGCAAATCACTCGCGCCTTGACATCAACTCCGTTGAGATAAGGCTGTCCAATTTGGACCTTCTGTCCATCATTGATCAAAAGGACTTTCTCAACGCTAAAAAGATCATTTGCTTCACGCTCAATCTTTTCAGTGCGAATCTTTGATCCTTTTTCGACGGAAAATTGTTTTCCGGCAACTTCGATTACTGCGTACATTGTACTTTACCCCCTGAATATTGTCCATTAAAGCATTAAAGTTATCATAATAGAGCATTAATGTCAAGATTATTGCTTAAATTATAAAGGAATAATACAATACTATTATGGAAAAAATCAACATTAATTCTTCTGACATTCCCATATTTCCTTCTACATCAAGAGTGGGAGCTGTAATGCTGACCTGGAATCAGAAAGAGATGACTCTTTCTGGACTTGAATCTCTTTCCAAACTGAAAGACCCTAAACCGGTCGTTTTATTGGTTGATAACGGTAGCCGTGATGGAACAGTAGAGGCCGTGAGAGAAAAGTTTCCTGGAGTTCAGATTCTTGCTCTCCCCGAAAACATTGGATTCTGCGCTGCCAATAATCGAGGTGCTGAATTCTTGCTGAAAAATTCCGAAATTCAATATCTGCTTTTTTTGAATAATGATATTGAAATCGAACCGGAAACTGTGAGTTTGCTTGAAAAATTTATGGATAGCCATCCTTCAGCCGCTATTTGTGGTCCCTTGATTTATTACTATAATCCAAAAGACATCATATGGGCAGCGGGAGGACGGATTTTTACTGATTTGATGTGGTTTCCTCCCCATCTTAAAGGTAAAAAAAATCCCGGTTTAATTAAACCACGTCAAGTCGATTATATCCATGGTTGTTCGATTATGGTAAAAAGATCAGCAATTGAACAGTATGGACTTTTCGACGAACGACTTTTTATTTACCATGACGAGGTAGATCTTTGTTTGCGTCTGAAAAAGGCTGGATACGAAGTTTGGCTTGTTCCAAAAAGTGTTTTATACCACAAGGTTTCCCTGGCAGTTGGACAACATAGTCCTATGATGATCTATTATACTGCCAGAAACAAAATTCTTTTCTGGAACAAACATGGAAAAATAAAAGATCTTCCAAAATTTTTTGTTTTTCACCTAGTAAAGTTGATAAAAATATTTGCGAAAGTAAAAAATTTTTGGGCTTATCCTTCATTATTTAAGGCACTTATTGATGCCGTGATAATGAACTATGGGAAAGGGCACCTTGAATAATTTTGATTTAGACAAATTTAAGAGAATTTTGGGATTAAGAGAGCTTTTTCTGAAAATGATTTTGCCTTTGAAGTTCCCAATAATTCTCAATATTGAACCGACTAACCGCTGTAATCTTTCCTGCACGATTTGTCCCAGAAGGTTTAGTATTCGGAAAATAGTTGATATGGACTGGCAGATTTTTGAAAAAATAGCAGTTGAAGTAGCTCGAAATGGTCCGATTTTAAAAATTTTCCTACAGAAAGATGGTGAACCACTACTTTTTCCAAAGATCGGGGAAATGGTGAGTTGTTTGAAATCATTGAATGCTGCGAAGAATGTCTCTATTATTTCCAATGGCACTATGTTAAACCCTGATCTTTTCATCAGTCTCTCAAAAGCCGGTTTGGATGATTTAATAATAAGTATTGACGCTGTTGAACCAAATAGTTATTTTGGATTAAAAGGAAGAGATTGCTTCGATCAAGTTCGAAGGAATTTTTTGGAAGCGGCTAAGTTAAAAAAGGAAATGAGATTAACCAACCCAAGGCTCAAGGCGAGAATGGTTGAAAGGAAGGGCAGGGGAGCTGAGACGGAAGAATTCAGAAAAATCTGGTATTCTGTTGCAGATGCTGTTGATATTACCCCTTACCACACCTGGATGGATTCTGTAAATGATTATAGGGTATATGAAACAAATAAAGAGAGATATCCTTGTTCTCTTTTGTGGTACACTGGAATAATTAATTCTGATCAAACCGTCTCGCCTTGCTGCATCGATTATGATTGTAAGGGAGTTCTTGGCAAAATTGACTCCGGAGGGTTTTCAGCCATCTGGAACGGAAAAAATCTTCGAAAACTCAGAATGAGGCATCTATTGGAGGAGTATTCCAGAACAAAAATCTGCGAATATTGCCAATACTGGCTAATTAAAGAAAATTTAAAATGTTGGTTGAAAAGGAAATATCGGGTAAAATGGTAAATCCGCGAATTGCTTTTGTAAATCCACCTTTTCTTCCTCGCTATTCGAGAGGGCAGCGGTCTCCAGCTGTAACCCGAAGCGGGACGTTATATTACCCTTTGTGGCTTGCTTATGCTACGGCGCATGCTGAAAGATTGGGATGCCCGAATATTTTGATTGACTCTCCCGCATTCGGTTATGACATAAATAGAACTCTGGAAAAGATTCGCGAATTCAAACCGGATGTGACAATTGTTGAAACTGCCACTCCAAGCATTGTTTCGGATTTGAATTTTGCATTACTTATTAAATCTTCGGGGATTTCGAAAATTGTAATTGCATCTGGAACCCATGTTTCCGCGCTTCCTCATGAGGCATTTCAACTTGCCCCCGAATTGGATGCTGTTTTTGTCGGGGAATACGAAATCCCTCTTGAAGAGGCAATCCATGCTTTGCGGGAAAATAGAACATTTGAAAACCTTGAGGGAGTACATCTGAAAAATTCAACTCCTAGAGCGAGAACAAGGTATTTTGAGGATCTTGAAAAGAGACCCTTTGTTTCCGAAATTTATAAGAAACATCTTCCTGTCGAAGAATATTTTAATCCTAACTCACTTCATCCTATGGCTGCCATAATCACTGGAAGAGGATGTCCACATTTTTGTTCGTTTTGTGTGTTTCCACAAACTCTTACCGGGAGGCGTTATCGAAAACGCTCAGTTTCTTCGATAATAGCTGAATTCAAATGGGTTTCAGAGAATCTTCCCCAGGTTCGTGGAATTTTTTTAGAAGACGACACTTTTACTGCCGACAGATTTCGTGTAATAGATTTTTGTGAAAATTTATCTCGAATTGACCTTCCGCTTTCCTGGACAGCTAATTCTCGTGCAGATGTTGATTTTGAAACTCTTTCCTGTATGAAAAAAGCGAAATTGCGCTCTCTTTGTGTTGGTTTTGAAACTGGAAATCAAGAAATTCTGGAAAAAATTGGAAAAGGAATTTCGGTTTTTCAGATGCAGAAGTTTGCGGAAGATGCCAGAAATGCAAAAGTCTATGTTCATGGATGTTTTATTGCCGGTCTTCCCGGAGAAACCCGGCTTTCCCTCCAACGGACATTACAATTTGCTTTGAATTTGCCGTTGGATACCGCCCAATTTTATCCGCTGATGGTATATCCTGGAACTCAGGCTTACAATTGGGCAAAGGAAGGTGGATTTTTAACCGTTTCAAAATACAGAGATTGGCTATCAGAAGATGGGCTTCATCAATGTGTGGTCAAGACCTCGGATTTGTCTCCTTCGCAACTAGTACGATTTTGCAACTATGCCAGGAGAAGATTTTATCTTCGGAAATCATATCTTATTTCTATGTTAAAAAGAATATTGACCGAAAAGGATGAACGTCATCGAATACTACTGTCAGCAAAAACTTTTTTTAAGCATCTTTGGAAAGATAGATGAAATGCATTTTTTAATCAGGGGTTTGTGTGTTGTAGGGTGAGATATATCGTGTCCGAAGAAGGGCAAGCTTTAATCACTCAAAAAGAACGGGGCTTATTCCGAATTAATAGAAATTTGGCTGGGATGTATTTAGGAGATTCAAAATTACAGCAATGACTTACGATCAGATCAGGCCTTCGGTAATAATTCCAGTTTTCAACAAGCCCCGTGAGCTGGAGAATTGTCTCGAGGCTCTCGTAAAACAGAATAATTCTCCGGCTTTCGAAGTAATAGTGGTAGACGATGGTTCGACGGAAAACTTATCTAAAGTTAAAGAAAAATTTGCCGCCAGGCTCAATCTCAGATGGTGCAAGCTTGAAAAAAATCAAGGTCCTGCTGTGGCCAGGAACGCTGGGATAAAAATGGCGAGAGGGAATGTTGTAGTTTTTACTGACTCGGATTGTCAACCAGACTTGAATTGGTTGAAGAGAATGACTGCGCCATTTTGTGATCCTGAGATAACCGGAGTAAAGGGATCCTATAAAACCCGTCAGGTTGACACCTGGGCAAAACTTGCTCAGATTGAATTTGAAGAACGGTTTGACTTGCTTGAGCAATCTTTAGATATTGATTTTGTCGATACTTACTCCGGGGCTTTCAAGAGAGCAGATTTAATAAAAATTGGAGGTTTTGATACTTCCTTTACAAAAGCGGACAATGAGGATGTTGATCTTGCTTTCAGGATAAAATTGATGGGCGGGCATTTTGTATTTGTACGTGACGCTTTTGTCGAGCATAAACATCGCGAAGGCTTTTGGAATTATTTTAAACTAAAATTTTTCAGAGGTTTCTGGCGCAGCAAAGTATACGAAAAACACCCAGGAAAAATGGGGAAAGAAAGTTACACACCTAATTCGCTAAAAATGCAACTTGTTCTGCTTTTAATTTTTCCTTTTATTTTTTTATTTTCATCAAAAAAAGTGAAATCGATTATACACTTTATAATCTTTTGGCTGATTTCCTGTGGAAATTTATTAAAAGTTTCGTTTAGATTTCACCGGGATGTTTTGTATCTTGTCCCGGTTTTTGCTTTTTTTAGGGGGGTTGCGCTTCTTGGGGGATTGGCTTGGGCAGAAATAATATCTATTAGAAAAAAAGTAGTTTTTAAATTAAATTTTGTACATAGAAAACTTTTTGGAAATTGACTTTCTTTTGAAAATTCAATTAAAAACCCATTTCTCTAAGTTTCTCAAGTTCGTGGGGAATAGTGGGTTTTTTTGCGCCTCTGTGAAGTAATATCGAAACAACCGCAGTCTGATTCTTTTTTATTGCCCATCTTAAGGCGGTGTTTCCTTCTGCATCTTCGGAGTTAATATCGGCTCCAACATCCAGAAGGAATGAAAGCGCGTCAACGCAGCCATTCATAGCCGAAATCATTAATGGAGTTCTATCTTCGCCATTGCATGTAGTTCTGGAATTAATATCGCTTCCGGATTCCAAGAGCACTTTTATGCAATCAATGTTTCCAGATGAGGCAGCAGAGTGAATTGGCAAAAAACCATTTCCAATGGGTTTTGTAATTAATTTGGCGGTAGAGCTATACTGGAGAGCTTTTTCAAGTTTCGCCGTTTCACCACGGCTAGCGTATTCATGAAGAACAGTCATCTAAAACCTCCCACTTTCTCATATAAGAATAGCAATTTTTGATTTTAATTTCAACATTCAATAAAAAATCCTGCGAAAATGGATTTCAAATACTGATCCTTTCAGTGTAAAACGCCTTTGAGAAAATTATCGCAATTTGTAAAGTTAAGTATGCTTTTTTTAATCCAGCTTCTTCCCGAGTAAACGCAAGAGACCGTCAAGGATAGTGATTGGATGAGGAGGACAACCCGGAATATACAGATCGACGGGAAGAATATCCGGGATTCCGTTGTTTACTTCCGGGTGATCGCTGAATGGTCCACCGCTTATTGCGCAAGCTCCCACGGCAATGACCAATTTGGGAGCTGGCACAGCTTCGTATGTTTTCATTGTAGCGAGTTTCATATTTTGAGTAATTGTTCCTGTGATAATTAAGCCGTCAGCATGTCGGGGTGATGCGACTATTTTGATTCCAAAACGGCTGAGATCAAACACGACTGTTGTTAGAACATTCACATCCACTTCGCAGCCATTGCATCCGCCGGCGCTGACTTGTCTGAATTTTAGTGATCGCCCGAAAAGAAGCATCATTTCGGCATTTAATTTTTCAGCAAGTTTGATTTCATGGGACTTTAAGAACAAATCATTTCTATTTCGCGTTGCGAGTCGGTGATCCGTGGTAAATTTCAATGCGTTGTTGGGGCAAATTTCAGCACAAGCATTACAAAATAAGCATTTTCCAAGGTCGATTGTCGGCTTCTTTTGAAGGGTGATAGCTTCGGTTGGGCAAATTGCGAGACAAGCTTTGCAATCATCCCTGCAAAGATCACCTTGTATGGAAGGTTTTCCCCGAAAGCGATCGGGGAGCACAGGAGGCTGATCTGGGTATGCAATAGTTCGAAAGCCTTGTTGTTTGCGTGCAGCCAATATTTTCAACATAATAAATCAGCTTTCATAAATCAAATCCGCAGTATGATAGATTGAAACTTTTGTTACACAAAGGAAAATCTGAGATTTCCTGATTTCTCAGGGCCATTCCAAGTCCGATCCAATTGTGAAAGGAGGGGTCGACAATCTTGTACAACAAAAAACGCCCTTGTGAATCAGTTATAGCGGTATGGCAGATTTCTCCTCGCCACCCTTCAACCAAAGATACTACTAATGAATTTGCGGGCAAACCGTTTGACGGGTTTCTAAAATCTGGTAAAAGCGCTGGTCCAGACGGAATTTGAGGCAATAGCTCCTTAAGGAAGTTAATTGAATTTTTGATTTCTTCTTTTCGCACGTATGCTCGAGCGGCAACGTCTCCAGTTTTCTCCTTGGGATCAGGAATTGGAGGGATTTTTGTGACACGGTATTGGCCAAGTGGAAAATCCCGACGAACATCCAGTTCGGACCCACTTGCTCGGGCGGAAGGGCCAACCAATCCCAGGTCGTGACATGCTTTTCGGGAAACCACTCCAGTGTTCTCGAAACGGGAGAGGACAGCCGGAGTATCCCACAGGAGTTCGATTGCAACTCTGGAATCTTCTTCTGCCCTTGAAAGAGCGTTGATAAGCTTTTGAAGTCTCTCGTCGGAATCTATATCGAAACCAACCCCTCCCGGCCTGATGAGACCGCGTCCCAGTCTGCTTCCGCATAATAAAGCTGTCATATTCAAAAAATCACCGCGGATTCTTCCACAATAGGAGGCGGTGGGAAGAAAACCTACATCACTGCTCAATGCTCCGAGGTCTCCAGTGTGATTGGCAAGACGTTCAAGTTCAAGTCCAATCGCTCGAATTGCCTGTGCTCGCTGAGAGATTTGACATCCTTTCAACGATTCTATTGCCTGAGAGTATGCGATTGTGTGGCCGACTGTGGTATCTCCGGCTGTGGTCTCAATCTGGAATAAAGTTCTCTTGTGAGGACCGCCGATTAATGCTCTTTCGATGCCTCTATGCTGATATCCCAAAGAAATTTCCAGATGGAATACCTTTTCCCCGTGGCATTGAAATCTAAAATGTCCAGGCTCGATGACGCCAGCGTGAACTGGTCCTACGGCTACTTCATGGATTTCCTCACCTTGGATGCGGAAGAAATCTGCCACTCCTGGCAAAGGAGCATTAATAGGGGAGGGTATTTTGTCTGTGCTCTTTCTTTGGAGGGGAGGTTGAAAACGGGCTGGTCGTAACCAAGGGTGACCATCGGGAACCACTCCCCATTGCTCCGCAAGCTCTCTTTCGAACATGTGAACTTGAGGGCAAAAAGGAGTTAAGGATGGATAACTTTTCTTTACTTTGGTGGAAATGACTCCAAGTGCTTTTTCGACGTCATCTGCAAGGACGACAACGAGTCTTATCGAGCCATTTTCTTCGTCTGTTCGATCAAGGTCAGGAATCCCGAAGAATGAGCTTATTCGAATTCCTAATTGCACGGAATCGATTATTTCCTGTCGAAATTCATCGAAAGGAAGGCATGGTACTTTAGAAAATGACACACTCTGTCCGTTTTCCAATCGACATGAGCCGGATGGAATCACAGCTTGCCTCCTGTAATACTGGTGGTAATTCCGATTGGATTGGTATTTTGAACAATTGCAGCAGCTTTGGTTAAGGCGGTTTGTAAAAATCCGGGAATCCAAATTCCGAGAAGAAGAAGAACAAAAAGAGGGGCAACAACCAGAAGCACATCAATCCAATTTGTTGAAATCGATTCAATTGGTTCTTCGGGTTTTCCCCAGACAAGGGGGAGCAAGTGCCCAAGAGCTCCAATAAAAATTGTACCAGTTCCAATTAAGAAAAGAATCGCAACCAGGTATTGTCCACTGTCAACAGCGGCTTTCAGGATCTGGAATTCACTCATGAAAAGGCAAAATGGTGCTACTCCAATCAATGCGAGAATGGTTGCGAAGATTGCAGTTCCCCAGATGGGAGAGACCTTTAAACAACCTGCCATACGTTTCATCTCATGCGATCCAAAGATTTGTCCCAGTCGACCAGCCGCAAAAAAAGCAAGAGTTTTGCACAAAGAATGATTGAAGGTCTGGAAAAGAGCAGCGATTGTGCCATATCCTCCAAGGCCAAATCCAAGGGTGATAATCCCAAGTTGCTCAACACTGCAATAGGCCAGTAACCGTTTAAGATCATGTTGATAAAGTATAAATGGAGATGCGATCAAGATGCTAAGTAGCCCGAAACCGGTCATTAGTTTTAGGGTCCATCCGGTATGGCCCATTGTAGCCTCGACAATAGGAATATAGCGGATTACACAGTAAAGGGCAGTATTAAGCATAAAACCTGAAAACACAGCAGAAACAGGTGCAGGAGCTTTGCTGTGCGCATCCGGCAGCCAGCTATGCATTGGCGCTAAACCGGCTTTGGTTCCGTATCCGACCATGATGAAAATGAAGGCACCTTTGACTAGCGTTGGTGTAAGAGCTGCTGTATGTGCCATGAGGTTTGTCCAGAGTAATGCCTGGTTAGGGTCGAGTGGGAGATCCTTTGCAGCCAATCGGATCATCAATGTTCCAAGGAATGCAAATGCTATTCCAACCGAGCAGATGAGCATATATTTCCACATTGCTTCGAGGGATCCTCGTGTCAAATGGACACAAATTAGAAATGAAGTCAGCAAGGTCGTGGCTTCCATTCCAACCCACATAATTCCTAAATTGTTGGAGATCAAAACAAGGGTCATTGCACCAAGTGCCGGTGCCCATAATCCTGCAAAGGTTTGAATTTGAACTAGGCTTAAAGCGTTCTCTTTGAGCTCTTCACCAAAGTATCTGAAGGAATATATGGAGCTTAAAGTGAATATGATCAACATAATTGAAAGGTTATAGGCGGAAAGTTCATCCAGAAAAAGCCAGTTGGAGAGGCCGAAGATTGGTCCCTGGGTAAATGTCAGCCAGATGGCTACGCTTCCACAAATAGCTGCGATAAATACCCCGGTGATTGACACAACCAGAGATTTCACTTTTGAATCAAAGACTTGGGAAATGATTCCTGCGAGAACGGGTACAAAGACCAATGAAGATAATAAAATCCAGTGGTTCATTGCGCCTATCCTTTCAGCCGTTGCAATTCATGAGTATCGATGTTATGGAAAGCTCGATTCATGAAACGGATAAGTACAGTCCAGATCAGGACGGCAGCAAACATATCTAAAAGAACTCCGATTTCCACTAAAAAGGGGGCGTAATACAAAGTTCCGACGCCAAGCATAAACGCTCCGTTTTCCATGACCAGGAATCCTGAGACTTGTGCTATTGCCATTTTCCGACTGATGATTATAAATTGTCCGGTGAAAATAGAAAATAGTGTAGCAGGGATAAGGAGTCGAGACATATCCCGGCCAGGAATTTGCAGGCGGGTTCCTAACCAAAGGGAAACGATGAGTGCAAGCACACCGATAAGAATTGAAGCTATGTACCCAATGTATGGCTCTATTTCACGGCCGACATGTACGGTTTTTGTGGTTTGAAGCAAAAATCTTGGAAAAACGTAACCTTTTAAAATCAGTGCAACGAATCCGACTATAAAAACATCAAGTGTCAGGTGTGACCAGCGTGATAGTAAGGCAAACAGTCCTAATAATATTCCCTGGACTGCAACCCATGAAATCAGGGAAGTCATACGGCCGGTTGCCAAAACCCGCAGATTTGTCAAAACCACCAGAATGATCAATAGATCAGCCATTTAATTCACCTTCGTAAAGTGTTTACTTATTGAATAAGGAAACCTACGACAGAAAAAACGCAGGCACCAACCATTAGCTGGGGAATGTGTAGAAGACGCAAGCGTGCCATTGTCGATTCGATGATTCCAACGACCAGGGCAAGTGCAAGTAACCCAAGGAACATTATTGGAACATCTCCAATCAAATAATCGGTCCGGAATGGAAGAGCAATTCCCACCAGGATTGTTCCGAGAACCCAAAGTTTGAGTGAACTTGCATATTCGATTAAAGCAAAGTCGACCCCGCTGTGATCGAGTACCATTACTTCATGGATCATAGTCAATTCGAGATGTGTGGTGGGGTCGTCCACCGGGATACGCGAATTTTCAGCAAGAAAAACCAGAAATAATCCGGCTATTACAAGCGTAAAAGCTGCGGCATTGGCTTCCCAAAGCCCTGGAGTAATGGAGTGGATCAGGTTGTCTAAAGACAGGCTCCCTGTTTTTCGTGCAACCGCTGCGAGGCCAAAAAGTAGAGCTGGTTCTGCCAGAGCTGAGAATGCCATTTCTCTGCTGGCGCCCATTCCCTCAAAAGCGCTTCCAGTGTCCATTGCGGCGATTACAGTAAAAAAGCGGTGGAGTGCGAGTAAATAGATAATGAAAATCAGGTCTCCGTGGAAGGAGAAGGCGGCTCTAAGATTCCCAAGCGGAAGAAAAACGAGACATAACACTTCAATTGCAAGCCCAGCAATCGGTCCCAAACGAAAGACCCAGGTAGTGGTATCACTGTATACCGAACTTTTTCGAAGAAGTTTAAAAAGGTCATAATATGGCTGCCAAAGCGTGGGTCCCTGCCTTCCAGCAAAAAAAGCTTTGGTATTTGTTATTACCCCCTGTAGAAGTGGGGCCAGCAATAGAGCAAGCATCGGGTGGAAAAAAGTAAGCATATTACATTAAGCAACTTATCAAAAGTACTGTTAGTGTAATAGTTATGTACAATACATAGACTTGGACTACACCATTCTGAATCCAGGTGAATCTGTGAAGAAGCAAAGAAATTCTGCGAAAGGCAGGTTTGAACCAACTATCCTGAAAAATATCTGATGTGTGTGTAGAAAAAGTGGCTTCTTTTGGGAAATATCCGTCAACCCCTTTCAAATGAGTTTCAGTTTTTAAGAAAGGGAAGAAAAGATCAGTCAGAGGTTGTGCAAAGGAGGAACCTGTATATTGCATTGAAGGTAAAGGTTGGGCGTAACCGCAATCCCAGGTAACGGTTTGTTCAATTTTGCGATTTTGAAGGAGATATTTTCGAAAGTCCAACGCAAGGCTCAACAACATGATAAGAATAATTCCAAAACTGCAGATAGCTACAAGGGGAGGGAAAACCTCACCAAGTATCTTCGCAAGCTCTATCTCTTTTGGGAAATCCGGATTAATTTTAAGAATTTCACCTAACGGGGTCAGAAATAATGGTGCGAAAAGTGCTATTAAAAGACACAATGTTGCCAGAACCACCATTGGAAATTTCATGGAAAAGGGGACTTCTTTGGCGTTTGTTGTGAGGTTTGAGCGTGGATTTCCAAGAAAAATTATGCTGAAAGCTTTCGCGAAACAGGCTGAAGCCAGCCCTCCAATAAGGGAGAGTCCCACGATAGTCAGCAAACCAGGAGCTGCAAGGGAGCCTGCTGAATTGAGAACCGATAGAAAAGCTCCAAAATAAATCAAGAACTCGCTGACAAAGCCATTGAACGGTGGAAGTCCTGAGATGGAAAGGCACCCAACGAGAAAGGAGGCTCCGGTCCAGGGCATCTGTTTTAAAAGTCCACCCAAGTGATCAATATCACGAGTACCAGTTTCTTGAAGAACCGCTCCCGCACCAAGAAATAACAATCCTTTGAAGACCGCATGGTTAAGGACGTGTAGTAATCCTCCTGAGAAGCCGAATGCTGCTACGGAATAATTGTCGTGGCTTAAGCCGAGAAGTCCAAGGCCGAGGCCAAGAGCTATGATTCCGATATTTTCAACACTATGGTAAGCCAGTAATCTTTTAAGGTCGTGTTGCGAGATAGCGAACAGAACGCCCAGAATTCCTGATACTAAACCAATTATCAAAAGAACCCAACCCCACCAGGCTGCAGGATGGCCGAGAAAAAATAGAGTCCTGACCAGGCCATAGATTCCTGTTTTGATCATAACCCCGGACATAAGAGCGGAAACATGACTAGGAGCTGCTGGATGAGCTTCAGGAAGCCAAACGTGGAGGGGAATAAAGCCGGCTTTTGTTCCAAAACCTATAACAGCAAGTAAAAAGATCAAACTCTTTAGTCCCATTCCAATGTTTTCAATTCTGGAAAACGATTCAAATTCAAGTGATCCGGTTATTTTTGCCAAAACCAGGAACAGGGCAAAAAGGAAAGCAGTTCCGATGTGAGAGGCAGTAAGGTAAATCCACCCTGCTCGCCGATTACTCCCAATGTCGTAATTGAAAACAACGAGAAAAAATGAGGAAAGGACTGTTAGCTCCCATGCCATTAGGAAAAGTAATCCATTTGAAGCCAAAACAACAAGGACCATGCTTGCCCACAAGAGGTAATACCAGAACCAGGCGCTTCCAAGGCGCTCAATTTCGGTGGAATGTAAAAGATACTTTATCCCATAAATGGCTGCAAGAGCCCCAAGTACAAAAATTGGAATCAAAAAAAATGCTGATAAAGCATCCAGGCATAGTGAGAAGTTGCCGAAAGGCATTTGCCAAGGAATCGCAAATCTTAAGGTGCTGGAATGTCCAGAAAGGAGACAAATGCATGGGACAAGTCCGATTAAAGCAGCTATGACACCCAAAAAAGCTGCAAAAATGGAACGAGCCTTGGGATTGGCGATGGGAAGAAATCCCAAAAAAGCATTAATAAAAATTAAACACAACGAAACAAGCATCGGGACCATCATTTAGGTGCCCCCAAAATGTTAAAATGTTCAATTGGGAACCTATGTTTCATCGGAGGTTGTTATCCTACTTCCAGCTGGGTTTAATGTCAAGAAAAAATCCAAAATTGCAACTGAACAAGGTGGTAAATACGCATCGGAACAATTATCTCAAATTGAAAAAAGGAAAAGAAATATTTCTAAATGTGCTAATGAGAACGGTAAACGGCTATTTTAAACCGATTTGAGCTGAGTGAAGTCAAATTTGAGCGGAGCGAAGGCAAATTAGAGGGGAATGAAGTCAAAAAAAACTTTCTGGTGATTTTTCAGTTGTTGAAATTTTTGGAAATTTTGGAACTTGTTCAAAACTTGTTTTGGGAAATCCAGTATACTATAAATATACTGTTGTTTATTTTATATTTTTTTTCAAATTGATGGAAGTATATTTGTTCTAATTCTATTTCACAAGGTGGTGAAGATTATGAAAAGCATCCCGAAATCACTTTTTGATTCCTGTGGGAAAACCTGGCTGAACATTTTGGGTTTTGTTTTTCTCATTTTATCGATGTCAGTCTTGAGCGCCGGGGAAACTCCTTTCAAGGATTCAAATAAGATTAAACCTGCGACCGATTCAACTTCGAACACCACTTCGTCTGTTGTTACTGTTGCTTTTGGCGTGAATGGTGTAAATTTGCTTCCAGTTGCTCCTGGGAATGGGAAGGTAATAAAGGTCAAAGCGACTGGCTATTTTTGCCCCTCTTCGGGTAAATATAGATCTAGAGCTCAAGCAAGACTAGAAGGAGGGGCTAATGATCGCAGCGGAAATCCACTTCGCTCTCTTCAAGAGTACAACTCAGCCGACCCAGATGATTATGTTAGTTGTGCAACAGATCCACGGGTCATTAAAACAGGGACTTTTTTTACCATTGATGAGTTTCCGGGAGTAAGATTTTATGCCTGTGACATTGGAAAAGACATTAAAGGGAAGCACATAGACATATTTTGCAACACCGAAGCGCAAACTCATACCCTTCCGGAAGAGGTTACCGTCAGAACAATAGAATAGAATCTGTTTCAAAATTCACTCTTGTTCCGAAAATATGGTAACTTTAGTAAGACTCCTTTGAACTTAGGTTGAGAATGCTTTATTTCGGTAGTATGATTTTACAGTATTTGGCGAAATTTCAGCTGATGAATTTTGAGAGGTCCACTGTTTTTTTTTCATTGAAAGGAAGCTATTATGAAGACGTTCCTAAAAAAGCTATCCGGAAAGATTTTTCCGATTGTTCTCTTGATTTGCTTCTGTTCGCTTTTAAAAATGGAAGGAGCGAATGAGGCTAGTAAACCTATTGAAACAGGAAAGGTCCAAATTGAAAAATTAAGCTCCTGGTCATTATCCGCCACCGATTCCATTGATTTAAATCTCGATGGAAAGCATATTGCTTTTTTTCCACAAAGTTTTGGAATTTTGGGTAATCAGATTCTTTTCTTAAACCGGTTTATCCCGTCATTTGTTACTTATTCCCTCGAAAAGAGGAGAATGGAAAAACTGGTTTTTCTCAAACATCCGGCAGATAAAAAGTTTGAGGCCTGTTTTTTCATAGACCTTGTACTAACCTCTGCAGGAATATTCGGTTTGGAACAGTCCTCGGGTTCTCTTCGAAAGGCTAGTGAAAGCGGGGAAATTACGAATGTATATTTCTGCACGGAAACCCTTGGTTCAATCATCACCCGAGTCTGGCAAATCAATGAAAACGAGTTTGCTTTCCTGGATGAAGGACACAAAAAGCTGCTGATCAGAGATATTTCAGATGGCAAATTAAACGAAGCCCCTGATAAAAACGGGAGGTCGATTGAAATCGGAAAAGCCGAAATAATGTGTAACAGTCAGGGTTTTGTTGTGTTGGAGAAAAAGAAGGATGCATCCTGGCTGGCCACCTGGCGAACATTCAAAGACGGGAAATCTATTCCAATGGCCACCTGGAAGTGCGAAAAAGTGATTCCACTTGATTCCGATGAAAGAAACTTTTATTTTTTCGTTGATGATGGAAAACAGCCTTTGATAAACAAATTCAGTGGAACCTCCGGGGCTTTTATTCAGAAATCCTTTGTTTGTCCAAAACTGATTTTCTCAAAGAATATTACACGTCATGCATTGATAGCTGGGGAAAATAAGTTATATCTTCTGCTCTCAGATGAAACCGAGCTTAGCCTTCAGGAGCTAAATTTGCAGTGAGAGCTTCTAACGATGGGATTAGCAAAAACTTAAAATTGTCTTCGTTGAATAGGTCGAAGGTGCTGGTAGGTGAGCTTTTTTCTTGGTGGTTCTGTTAAGCGGAGATAACAATACTGGCGAAAGACTTAACCCAACAATAATGTGAAAAGCGGGCCGTTAGGCCCGCTTTTTCATTATCAACAATAATTATATGACTGAGCAATAAACGATTCTTTTGGGATGCATCGCTACAATTTTCAAAGTTTTTCCTTCAGAAAACTGTAGCGTTGTATTTCCAAAATTCAAGACAATCAAGCAGTGGATCCCGTATCCCCAGTGGATCCGGTTTCACCAGTGGACCCAGTTTCACCAGTTGAGCCGGTGGTTCCGGTTGCGCCAGTTTCACCAGTAGACCCAGTGGTTCCTGGTAAATGCAGAGGCAAATATTAACCCTAGCGCATCAATTTTAAAGTCAAATCGTTTACCCGAAGTCAAAAATTCTCAAACTGCTAAGGCTCTTGCAGAAATCGACGTCCCTGGACAAATGTACGTTGCTTTTTCTGATTCTAAAGGAAATTTTGAAATCTCGGGAGTACAGACTGGAAATTATAATGTCATCGTTAAAGCCAGTGCAAAAGTAAGTGCCATTCAACGCAATGTAACCGTCAACGGTGCAATTTCTGATCCTGTCCAATTAGCATTAAAATTAACCCCAACCGGAGATATTTCCGGAAGGAACCACTATGTCATCGAAAACCTTAAGAAGTTCAT
>JADFXM010000056.1 GCA_015233565.1 Candidatus Rifleibacteriota bacterium | reverse complement strand
GTCGAAAAATTGTCAAAGCCATTTTTGGTGCCATGGTTAAACAATGTACCAATGGAGATAAAATGGACGGCGTGATTTTGGGGTAAAAATCCGAAGATTTAGCGCCCTGCGAAAATCGGTGTTAAATATTAGTATGGAAATAATAGATTTAAAATTTTCAATGATATTTTTTTTCATGCGGTTCATAGGTAAAAGGGAGGAAAATAATGATGCCCCACAGTTTAAAAAGGTTTTTGAAGCTTTTTTTTAGTGTAATTGCTTTTTCGATTCTTTTTGTTTTATCACCTGCAATCGGTGAAAATTTTACTGTAGGGGGCCACCAAGTTGAGCTAAACGCAGATCACAGGGCATTCGTGATTTCTGCAGGTGGGAAAGATCAAATTTTCCAGGTTTTCAAAATGGATGGTCGGGATGTAGCCCTGCGACAATCGGAGTTTGATTACTTCGTTTTAAATCACAACCAAGGGGCTCTTTCAGGAGCGACACCTGCTGTGATAGGCGCAGATGGAAGATGGAATCTGCAATTTAACTATGATGGCAAAATTGTTTCAGTAGATACAAACAGTCAGGTTTTTACCGCGAAAGTCGGTAATCAGGACACAAATTACCGGGTTTTTAAATTAGATGGAAAACCCGTCGCGCTTCCCGAATCCGAATTCGGTCAAATGGTTACACTTGGCAGTAAAAGCGGCTTTTCTCAAGCGCTCCCGGTTTCTGTCGGTGCGAATGGTGAATTCAGTCTTGCAAACAACAGGGCTCCTATTACAAATGAGAAAATACTTTCAGCAACTGGAATAGATGGAAAATTAATCGAAGTTCCTGAAGGGCAGACCTTTACTCAGAATGGAATTGAGTATAAAGGCATATATGTTGATAGAATGCCGATGGCTGTTCCTCTGAAGTATTTCAACCAATTGAGTCAGGATGGAAACTTATACCGCGGGGAGGCCACATCACAATTAGTTGGTGGGGCAATTCCTGCGAATGTTTCAGCTAATGGGGGTTTCGCTCCCGCTGGTACACTAAAAGCCATTAGTGTGGGAAACCAGAACGTTGAGGTATCAGATAATCCTCAGTCGATAACTTTCCCGGTTTACGGAACTGAAGCTAAGTTTCAGGTTTTTAACGTAGATGGCAAGCCGGTTGCTCTTCCTGAACCATTGTATAAACAGTTCCTTTCTTCTAACGACCCTGCATTGCTGGCTAAAGCCCTTCCAGTGACAATTGACTCCACCGGAAAGATGGTTCTGCCAAACTTAAGCGATCAAGCTGCTGCTCCCACCACAACTTCCCAGGTCGTCAATCCTTCCCAAAATCCTGATTTAGTCGCTCCACAGTTAGTGAATGGGCAGTGGGTTAAAGTTCCTCTAAGCACTGCGAAGGAAGTTAATGGCTACCTGCTTGAGATCCCCCAGAACGGAAGCTGGTCCCCGCAAAATTCTCAGAAGCAATATCAAGTTGTTCTTGTTGATCGGAAACCTGTGCTACTTACTAAGCAGGAATATGATAATTTTCATCTCAACGATTTGATTAACAACCCAACTCCTGAAAATAATCAGCAACTTTCCAAAATTGCTAGCCAATTGGCAAATGACTCAGTTACTCTAAATGGTTATCCCGCCAGCCTGGTTTCCAATGGTGGAACGGGTGGTGAAACTAAGCCAGTTTCCGTAAGCTCTAATTCTCCAACTACCATGCAACTTGTAGATGGCAAACCCGTCCAGATACCGCTTCAAGCTGCAGGAATGGTTGATGGACACATGCTTGAAATTCCTCAAACTCCCTATTGGAAATCTGTAAGTGGTACTGATTATTCAATTGTGATTTTAGATGGGCACCCAGTAGCTTTATCCAGAGCGACTTTTGATAAATTAGACCTTGGAAATTTACTAAATGGTGATCAGGCAGCTAATGCCGCCGCTTTAAAAAGTTCTCTTTCAACCATTGATCAGAATGGATTGGGACTAACAGAAGTTCCCACTTCTATGCTTCCCAAAAATACCCCAACAGTGCAATCTACTCAAACCGGACAAACAACTCAGACTGGACAAACAACTCAAACCGGGCAAACCACTCCAACCGGAACCAGTGTTGATTCTTCAGGAGAGAATTCTCAAGGTGACGGGAAGGGGCCATCCAATGAAGAAACGGCTGGATTAAATCCTGTACCAGCGGCTGGATCAAAAATACTTTTCAGTCAAAGCCTTTCCAATGCAAAAAACACTTTAATTAATGGTTTTTCGCCAAAGAATGTTGCAGTTTCAGTTGGAATGGCAGTCGGAACAGAATTGATCAGACAAGCAACCAGTGGCGATAAAATCGATTTGCTCAAGGCAGCAAAAACTATTGCCACTGCTCAGTTTGCAGGTGGGGTGGTTGGCTCCACGATTGGTGCTGCTGCTGGAGCAGGGGTTGCGCCATTTCTGAATGCAGTGCCAATTGTCGGCGGAATATTGTCAGCCCTTGCACCAGTCACTGGTGGTGTTTTGGGTTATGCCATCGGATCGACTTTTGGGAACGATGTAAAAGATGGAACTGCAATTTCTGGTGCGTTAAAAGATGCCTGGAAAAAAATAGACTGGACGAGTGTTGCCGGGCAATCGATAGGTTCGACAATCGGAATGTTTGCCGGTTCAGCATTAGGGCCGGTTGGAACGATCGTTGGTGGAATGGTTGGAGGCTATTTGGGTGATTTAGCAGCTCGAAAATTTGCCTCCATGCTTAAAAGTGACTCCTCTGCTGAGCGAACATTACCCGGGGTAAATGCTCCAACGGATGTTCTCTCAAACTCAATATCTGATTTAAATCCAAATGAACCTACCCCAATGCAGCAAAAAGTAAAAGTTTTATCAGACCATGGCCCATTCGGGAAATAGAAGGAACTGCCAATTTTTTTTCTATCGTAAAGTTACCTCTGAAACCAGGTTAAACGTAAAGAAATTACTTAAATGATCATGAATACAACAAATTTCAGAAAAAAAACAGTTGGTGTTTTAATGTCTTGAAACTGATTTTAGCAGAAGGTTTGTATAGCTTTAGTGCTTTTACTCCGGCCCTTCCAAGGGCTTGTTTTGCTTTAGGGAAGGGATTCCTGTTTATGCTGATATAAGGCTTGTAATATAGACAATCGTTTATTCGGGAACTTCAGATGTCTTGATTCTGATGCTTATTTTGGTTATCATGCATTGACAAAAAATTAAGGTGGACTTATGCAAAAAAGAATTTGTCAGACTTTGCTGGTGGTTTCTCTGTTTTTTTTGTGTTCGAACCTTTTTGGGGACGAGGGTCGAATGCAGCATGAACCTGAAAACATTCAGAATTCAGAAGAAAAACCTCAAAGTGACCTTATCACTCCGGTAAATGAAAATCCGATTTCCATAGATCAAGCTTTGGAGAAAAAATTAAATGAAATAAAAAAGCCCGCCCGGGGAGTCATTCTTTTAATTGCCGATGGAATGGGCGTCGGTTGTATTAAATATGCCCGGGAGCTCATTTGTGGGAGAGACGGGTTCTTAGAAATTGACAAATTTCCGGTTATCGGAAGAATGATCGATTATCCAGCTAATGGGCCTGTTTCAGATTCAGCTGCTGCAGGAACTGAGCTTGTAACCGGGAAATTTGGCAGAAACAAGGCAATTTCGATCTCTCCAACAGGAGAAGCATATCTGACACTATGGGAAATGGCAAAACACCTAGGTTTGAAGGTGGGCGTTGTTACGGATACTCGAATAACACATGCAACTCCCGCGACCTTTTACGCACATGTTAAAGATAGAGCCATGGAAGAGGAAATAGCCTCACAGCTCGTTCGGTCGGGTTTTGATGTTTTTCTAGGTGGCGGAGCTCATTTCTTTAATAAAACTTTCCGAAAAGACGGAGTGGATCTCTTTTCTGAAAGCAAGAAGGACGGATATGAAATAGCGCTCAGTAAACAAGATCTGGCCCGAATTGTGACGGAACACAACTCAAAAGTTATTGGATTGTTTGCTGATCAACATTTGAGCTGGTCTTATATGAATGTCAAGAATGAACCTTCTCTCTCTGAAATGTCAGCAGCAGCCCTTCAAATTCTTGGTGGCAAATCCCAAAGATTCCTTTTGATGATTGAAGCCGGAAAAATAGATTTTACCTTACACAATAATGACCTTGCTGAACTAACCATGCAAATGAGAGTACTGGAAGATACTTTGAAAATGCTTCGTGATTTCGTTAACCAAAACCCCGATGTTCTGCTGGTGGTCTTATCAGACCATGGAAACGGTGGAATGAGCATTACGGAAAAATTTGATCCTGAAAAAATTCGTGAGTTGGCAACTTCAACAAGATATCTTGAGTTTCAATTTAAAGATAAAATTAAAGAGCTTCCAGGCTATTTGAAAAACCATTTTTCCGGAAAAATTGCTCTGGACGAAGAAAAATTGAAAAAGTTTTCTGGCACGAATTCGAATCGTCTGAAGGCTGAAGCCATCGGTGACCTTTTTAATTCCCAGCTTGGGGTGGAGCTCTTTTCTTATGAAACTAGGAAACAGCAACCTGTAACGAGTGGCCATACCGGTGAAGATATTTTAATTCATTCCATGGGTATCCATCAGAATTTATTCGGAGGAGTAATGAAAATCGTCGATATTCCAAAAAAATTAGGAATTGCATTGGGGTTGAAGTTTCCATGAACAAATGTATTTTGATCACCTACCCGGGAATAACCGGGAAAGCTGAGATTATTCAATTCAAACAACTTTCGGAGCAGTTGAAAGCGCATCCGGAAGGCTTGGCAAGATTTCCTTATTTTGTTTCCTGTTTGAAAACTGAAGAAGCTTTTGAATTGTACAAGGCCCGAAAGCTCCTCCTTTCCGGCCCATTTTCGGTTGCCCATCGCATAAGATTTGCCAGTGATTTTTTATTTGAAGAATGCGCATATGAAGCTCAAACTGTTGCATTGGAAGTAGAAGGAAGGAAACTCCCCGAATTGCCATCTCGTGCGGAGCTGGAAGGACTTTTAAGTCGTGAAAAGACTTTCATTCTGATAGATGGCCGCCAATTTCGTCCGAACACTGAAGTTTTTGGATTTCAAAACGTCTATGACAATACAGTTAAAACGATTGATTCACTCAAGTCTTTGGGTGTTCCCAATGATGCTGTCAAAATTTTTGCCACTCCTGATGAAATCAGTATTGAAGTGCATTCTTCAGTTTTTGGAATCGAAGATTCTGTCGATCTTCCCAAAATTTATCGGGCACTACTAATAAAAATTGCTGGAATAAAAAGAATTGATCGGAAATATTTGAAAACTTGGAATAAAACAGTTGTCATGGAAAATTTGAATTTTGATTCCGAAATTCTTCTTCCTGGAACGCTTCATTCCAGGCTTCACAGACCAAAAGTCGAAGTTGGACAATCGCATTTCGCATATGGTCCCGCAGCTTTTTCCGATTACTGTGGGAAAAAAAGAACTTCCGAGGAATGTTCCAAGGAAATTAAATCGTGGCAGAAGTTTTTGGAAAGTAATTTTGAAGCAGCGCCTAAACTTGTAGAAGCCGTTGAAAAGCTTGATATCATAGAAAGAGAATCGACTGTTTCAGCTCCTAGCACTGGATTACCTAATAGTGAAGGGGGGTTCAAAAATTTTCTTTCAGATATTCAAAGTACCATCCAGGATTTTCCGATTTCTGAAAATATTCTCCCAGCGACTTTTCAAGAGCTTAACAAATCGCTTGGGGGTGGCTTTTCAAATAAGTCGCTTAACGTTTTTTTTGGAAATCGTGAAGAAGGGAAGTTCTCTTTTCTTATTTCCCTTGCACTTTCATTCATTCAGAGGTATAACCTTCTTTTCATTTCCAGGGAGCAAACTCAAAGAGAATTTGGGGTCCGGCTTCTTGCAAAATTAAAGAAGATTTCCCCTACTGATTATATCGCCAAAATCGGGATTCCCGGGAATGAAAGCGCAGAATTGAAGAAGAAAGTAGGGGAATCATTAACGGAAACTCTGGAGACTTTTCCCAAAAACCTATTTTTTAGAGGCATCGAAAGTAATATTGATCCTTTGAATTTTTCTCAGGTTGTTGAATTAACCAAACTGCTTCCTTCTGGCAAGAAAACTCTGATTTTTCTGGAAGGGCTACCAAAGGCATCAGTGACTTCTGAGTTCTTGAGTGAACTTAGATCCAGCGCAAATTCAAATGATTTTGCGATCTTTGTTGCCATACATTCAGAAAATCAGGTTTCACAAAGAATAAGTGTAATAGAAAACGCTGATCTTGATTTTCTTGCCCTGGCTCAAAGATTTGCAGATTCGATATTCACGATGCAAAGTGAAAAGACTAACTTGCAGAAGTTTTTGACATTTGCTCAGGGAAAGGTTGACCCGGCGGTTGTTCAAAAGATAGAAGCCGGATTTCAAAAAGCATCCGGAGATAAGCGAAGATTTGATACTTATTCCTTGCTTAGAATTTTGCATGCAAGGAACGGGTACAGACAGGTCATTCTTTATTATTATCAGCGTGATTTGTTTAGATTTTTTGAAGGGCCCTCGATTCCTCTTTCAAGGGCGTGAAAATGGAAAGGTAAACTATGGAAAAAATTCGCAGAGTACATTTAATTATTAAAGGTGAAGTTCAGGATGTGGGTTACAGGGCTTTTGCTCGTCGAAATGCACAAAAATTGAAGTTATTTGGCTGGGTGAAAAATCGATATGACGAGAGTGTTGAAACGGTGGTCGAAGGACCTAGAGATGCCGTTGAAGAAATGGTCGGATTGCTAAGAACAGGACCTTCTTTTTCTCATATAACTGAACTTGAATTTGTCGAAGATGTGGAAATTCAGGAATTCAGGCATTCCGATTTTCAGGTTCGGGAATAGAACCTGAAGAGTTGTGCGGATTACTGTTTTAATTCAGGATTATGCTCCAGGCATCATTTATTGAAATGGTGCTTTTTTCCTTGGAAAAATTCCCTTGACTTTGATTCTGATATCTACTTAAATTCCATTTGTTCTAAAAATTTTGGAAAACCTGGAGGGTGAGATGAAGAAAATCGGTATTGGCCTTTTTTTAGTGGTGGCGGTTTTGGTTTTTGCATTATCAGCGGCTTCAAAAGAGGAGATTTCTCCTGAGGCAAAAACGGCAATAGATAATTCTATTAATCTACTTTCCAAAATAATGGAAAAAGCCATTCTTCAGTCAACTAATAAGGCTTTGGAGCTTATTCCTCAAGTGGGTCAGAAATCTGAAAAAGAACTTGATGAAATAATGGACAAAGAAGTTCGTGAAGTCACTTTAAAAGTTCTTAAGGACGAGAAGTTTGCTGATGCAGTAATCGAAGCCGTTAAAAAATCCGCACAGGATGCTTTCAAAAAAGCTGTTGAAGAAGCAATGAAACAATCAACAGAAGGAAAGAAGTAAGTTTCTCGAATACCCTTTCAGAGGGAGTTCGTTCGCAAGTTTCCGGAGAGGCTTTTGGCTTTATAAGCCAAAAGCCTCTTTTTAATTGGCAATTTCTCAATACTTCGAGGTTTGGTGCAATTGTGAGGCGCTTTCTGTCAAAGTATTGGGATGCCTAAATACAGCAGTGGGGTTATTTAACTTCAAGAGCTCGAAAGAACTTTCAAAAATTCACTCCACGCTTTGGTATAACCTGGATCCTCGCTCATAGGGTCGTTATGGCCGTATTTTTCAAATGCCGCAAGGTATTTGGATTTAGATGGACAGACATTAAACAAAACTTCACCATCTGAAAATGGGTTAACGTCATCGGCTTTAGAATGAATAACCAGCAAAGGACCATTGTACTCTTTCAAAAGAGTATCAGATGGATAATTCTGCGTGAGAATTAGCGGACCGATAACTGGAATTTTCACCGCTGCCCGTGCTTTAAGTGAACTGAAACCAGATTCAAGGACGAGGCCAGCTATTTTCCAGCCGATTCTTTGCGCTAGTGAAACGGAAACGCCGGTTCCAATTGATTCTCCATAAAGTATTACTTTATCAGAATCGATTCCGAATTTTTCTTTCAAAAATTTAAGAGTTGACAAGCCGTCGTTAATTGTGCCTTCCACAGAAGGAGAGCCTTCACTGAAACCGAAACCTCGATAGTCAAAGGCAAAAATATCGACAGGGAGGCTAGCAATAATAAGCATTTTTCCAAATCGATGTGTTACATTTCCCGCATTTCCGTGCGAGAATAAAATCACTGGTAAAGATGCGGATTCAGTAGAATTTTGATGCCTTACAAAAACTGCGGAAATATTGTTCCCTTTGTCATTTTTGAAAACATGATGTTCCCAGTTCAACCCTGTACTTTTTGGCAATTCGGGAGGTGCAGAAAGTTTGTACGGATGAAAAATAATGCTATTCTGAAGGGAAAAAACTAAAATTGCAAAACAGACGAAAATTAAAACGATGTTAATAATCCTTCTCCATAATGGTATTTTCATACTGGCGCTCTCCAATGTATTTAGTATGACGTTCTCTAATTAGCCTGGCTATGCAACTCGAAAAAAATGTCTTGTACGACAATCCCCGCTCAGAAGGAGCGTGCTTCTTCTAAGCATAGAGCTTTTCGATAATGTTCTCTATTGAAATGTTATTTAGCGAACAAGCTATTATTACGCCAATTTTCAGAGAATAAGTCAAACTCAAAATTGTGTAAATAAACTTCTCGGCGGTTTCTACTGCCCATGAAATCTGTGTCGGCAATCTGTGAAACATTTGATTTTGTGATTCCTCCATTAAGATTTGTGGCATTTAGCTAATTTTGCCAGTTGTTTCTCAGACAAAAATCCCGCCGCTGCGCCTTTTTCCCCAATTTTATAAGAAGCAAAGAGGATGGCTTTCTTCAAAGAATTCTCTGAATCATTGGTTTTTGCAAAAAAATGAATAAATGAGGAAAATAGAGCATCTCCTGCGCCAATGGTATTCACGATAGGCCGGGTGTAAATTGCTGGAATCATCAAGCGTTTATCGCAATTAGGATCAGTAAGCCAAGCTCCTTTGGCTCCACAACCGACAATAACAATTTTTTTCCCATAGCGGTTAATTACCTGTTCACTCCAGTTCTCTGGAGAGCAGGGAAGCAGTTCATCGCTGCAAAAAAGAATATCGGCATAGCTCATGAAATCCAAATTGTACTTGTCTTCAATGGATGAAATCGCGTGAACATCACATGCAATCGGAATATTGCGTTGTTTTATCAGTGGAAGGAATTTGCGCGAAAAATTTATGTTGCACAGAACAGCCAATTCAATTCTTTTTGCTGCTTTTTCAAAGTTACCTTCCGGATATTCAGTTTCCTGAATGTTTTTGAGATCCACGTGAATTTGTCGTTTTCCTGATTTGTCATAAAGAATTACTGATTGCGGAGTTTCCTTGAGACAGGGAGAAATAAAGCGATCATCAATTCCTGTTGACTTCAAAAATGAACGGGCACTTTTACCGAGAAAGTCTTTTCCCAGCATAGAGACAAATTTAACTTCGTCCCCAAGGTAGTTTAATGCAGAAGCGACATTGAATCCAACCCCGGAAACACTGCTTGAAACACCGAAAAATGGGTAGCAAACCGGAAAATAATCAATCGGAAATTTTTCGATTTGAAGGGTGTTTTCAATATTAATTAATCCTGAGACAAGAATTTTTGTCATTCTCAACCTCCTGAAAGTATTTAAGACAGTAAGAGCATTTGTATCTTCTCAATTCATGCAATTCTAAGGGATGGCATTGTTAGTTTTAAAGCAGATCAATGAATTAAGTGCCCCCATAAATCGAACCGAAAAAAGATGAAAGTTCATTCGCAATTTTATCCCATTCGAGTTTTCTGCAATCCCAGGTCTTTTCGGGGCACTGAATCCTTTGTCCGTGAAGACTGCAAGGTTTGCATTGAAGATTTCTTGAAAAAACAAGATGATTTTTTCCTGGAATTGGCGAAAATCCAAGGGAAGGATCTGTCTGGAAAAAAAAAGCGGCGAATTTGGTTCCAACCGCCCTGGCAAGATGCATTGGGCCTGAATCAGTAGTTATAAGGCCGGCAGACAATTTCAAAATAATCGGAAGCAACTCAAGTGGTACTCGCCCACGAAGGTCCACGCAATTTTTCAGAACCATGGAATCAGCTTTGTCTCCAATAAGTGCAAGAGGTCTGTCCAATTTGCCGGCAATTTTTTCAAGCGCTAGGGGTGGAAAAATTTTTCCGGGCTTGGAAGCCGATGGATGGAGAAGAACCGTTTGACATGAGTTTTCCCCGGCTAATTCCCTAAAAAGATGTTCTCCTTGTTTGAATAAGGTTTCCGGAATCTTTAGAGACGGGTCAGGGTCGTCGAAAGGAAGAGAAGCTGCTTTTAAATATCTTTTCCAAACTGGGTCCGGATGGGAATCCCGCAAGGGGCCTAATCCGAAAAAGGCCTTCAGATTTTCAGTCATTGAGCGTTTTTGAAAAAAGGAGGTCGGAGAGCCGATTATAGCCGCAAGAAAACGGCTGGAAAGTTTACCCTGGAGTTCATGAACCATTTCTGATTTGAGGGATTTAAGTTTTTTAGCGATTTTCAGGAGATTCTTCCCATTGTTTAAAACGTAAAACTCCCCCGGAAGATAGGGCGCGATTTTGGAGAATTTCCCACCTATAACCCAAACAGGGTGAAGATCTCGCTCAATCAGTTTGTTCGCAACCGGTACTGCCAAAAGGATGTCACCCAAAGCTGAAAGTCGAATGATTATCTGAGAGTTTTTTCTGTTAAATGTCGCCATAGCTTCAGGAATAGAATAAATTGCATCTAAACATTGGTGGCACTGAAGGAATGAAAAAGAATTAAATTCTGTAAATTGCCTACAGAAATGAGCATCAACTAGAGTGTCAAATTTTCGAATAAACAATTTTTTACATCAGCCTTCTGTTAACATTGATTTGTCTTGTAGAGGCATAAACCTACGAAATGAGTGTTCACAAACTTTTTGAAAATGGAACAAGCCAATTTTTAAATTTTGGCAAAAAATTTTGATAATTTGGAAGGTTTTCAAAAATTCGCTCAATTCTGCGTAATTGGTTTCCAGTCTGGAAGTAGACCTATTTGGTTTAGAATGCCAAGTGTCCTTTGAGAAGCTCCGGAAAGAGTTTCCAAAGCTTTCCGAGCCCTTTTGCCGGATTCGATAAAAGGCTGTCGATCAGAAATAAAACTGGATATCAGCTGGGAAAGATTGTTTGAGTTTTCAACCGTAAACAGGGCGTTCATTTTTTTAAGAAGCCGGATTTCCTGAGGAAAATTTGTTGTGTGAGGCCCGCTTATTATAGGGATGGAATAGACGGCTGGTTCGAGAATATTGTGGCCTCCCCTTGGGATCAAACTCCCTCCGACAAAAACCAAATTGGAAACGGAATAAAGTTTTCTTAGCATTCCCAGTTGGTTCAATAATAAAACGCAATTGTTAAGGGGTCTTTTCAATTCAGAAGACATTACAAATTCAATTTTCCTTGTGGTTAGGAGGTTGGCTACTTCCCGGATTCGATCGAGGTGCCTTGGGGCAAAAACAATCTGGAATTTTTGCATGCAGCTACATTTTTCGAAAGCATCAAGAAGCTGCTTCTCTTCATCTGCATGCGTGGATCCGGCTATAAAAATTGGTTTTCCATTGCTTAATCCAAATTTTTCCAGAATCGGCCCTGTTTCTTCCTTTTCATCTTCGAAGTCGAATTTAAAACTTCCAAGAACTTTAATGCGCTTGGAAGGAATTCCCAGAGTTCGAAATCTTTCAGCATATGCTTGAGATTGTGCAAAAACAAATGAAAAACTCCGCAAAGTATCCTGGAATAGTGGATGCAAAAGCTGAAGAAACTTTACAGTCTTGGGGTTTATTCGTCCATTTATTATTCCGCAGGGGATACCTTTTTTTGAAAGATAAAAACCCAGAAATGGCCAGATCTCTGTTTCACTTATTAGAAGTATGGAAGGTTTCATGCATTCAATGAACGGATCCAATAATTCAGGAAGTTCGATAGGAAGGAGGGTTGCATGTCCGGCGTAAGCGTCTCGTTTTATTTGTCTCAGTCCGTCCATGGAAGTTGCGGTTGCAAGAATTCGTTCGGGACCGAACCGTTTATTCAGTTGTCTCATAAATGGTCTTAGAGTGATGGTTTCTCCCAAAGAAGCCCCGTGAACCCATATTGTCCCTGGATTGACTGGGAGTTGAGGAATGAATTGTCCTTTTCTTAAAATAATTTCTTCCCTATCAACTCGCCGTGGAGGAAATAATTCGAAAATTTCAGTCACCAGAGCAAGGAATCTTCTGTAAAGACTGAGAGAGAGGTTCATTTCTCATCCTTTCCAATAGGAGAATTTGGTTCCATCCCATTGGCCAAAACTGTGCGATGGTCTGCGCTCAGGCAAAAGTTATGTTTCATATCGAAGTTTGTACTAGTCTTAGTATTGAGCAACAAATCAATGAAGTTGTTACCTCACGGGGGTGTTGAACATAAGTATTATTGTGATTGTAAAGAATTTTCATTTCTTTTTGTCACACTCTTCCAGCGTCTGTGCAGCCAAAACCATTGTTCAGGTCTTTTTTTAATAATATCACAAAAAAGATCAGTATAACGACTTGTGAGCATTGTACGTCCTTCAGAGTTGTTGGGAAATTGGTCAGGATAGATCGGTGGGAGTATTTTGAAATCAATATTTGAATCTGAGCCAGGCTGAACTATTACTAACACTAGTGGACTTCCAGTTTTTGCAGAAACCATTGCTGGGCCAGGGACAGTGGAAGCAGGTTTTCCAAGAAAGTCAACGAAGATTCCTTTGTCTCCTGCATTCTGGTCCATCATGAGTCCGAGAAGTTTTCCGGATTTCAGAGTCTTTAGGATGTCTCTGATTCCGTAGCCTGAGTCGGTAGTCAAAGCGCCATGATTTCTTCTCATTCTTTCCATTATTTCATCAACCTGTAAGTTGGTTTGTCTTCGAATTACGGAAGTCATTTGATAACCGTTTGCGCTGAACCACTGGGGGATCAATTCCCATAATCCAAAATGTCCACTCAAAATTATCACTCCGCGACCTTTTTCATAGGCTTTCGCGAAATTTTCAAATCCCCGAACCCTAATTGCGGATAAAAGTTTATTTTTCGAACCAAAAGATAATGTTGCCATTGTAATAGAATTGAAAAAAAAGTTGAAGTATGTTTTTTCAGCAATTTTTTTTGCCTCGTTAATGCTGATGTTAAGCCGCTCTTTAAGAGTTTCAATAACATATGTTCTTCTGATTCTTAGAATATCAAAAGCCAGAATTTTTAAAAACACTGCAATTTTCCGCTGGCCTGCTTCCCCCATTATTTGAGTGGCGTGAATCAGTTTTTCCAGCAGATAGGCTTCAAGCATTTGTTTCAAAGATTTATTTTTCATGACTGTCATTACTATTACTATGAAATAATCCGCTTTTTCAAATCCCTAACAATTTTTAACATTCCCAAAAGCGGGGAAGTGGATATTCCAAGGGCATTTACGGGGCAAACTTCAGTGCAACAGAAGCATACGATACACTTTGAGTGATTGATTTTTATTTCATCGGCTTTTCTGAAGATTGCGCTTGCCGGGCAAACGTTGACGCATGCTCCACAACGAATGCATTTTACAACATCCACTCGGGGTTTTGCTTTAAGCAGGCGTTGAGCTAGTTTCACCATGGAACCCGGCAGTTTTGAGACAATCGAAGGTTTAGGAAGATGGAAGTCGTGTAATTTAATTTCCTCTATTGTTTCTCCAAAAAGTTCAAGTTCGCTCAAAGTGTAAGGACCAAAATTTTGTCTGCTTGCTTCAGGAAGGACGGGAATTTTAGTGGGGTCGAGGCCGACAATGGCACAAAAGACAAGGTCAAGTGCAAGGGCACTTTCAGAAGCAAGAAGGATTCCTGGTTGAATCTTTCGCCCGCCTGTGGGGCCGTTTTCATCTATTCCGGTAATTCCATCCATGATGGTAAAGGAATTTTTAAATATATTGGAGACTGAGGCGATCATTTTTCCAAAATCGTAAGGCAAAGGGAATTCCTTATGCAGTTTAGGTTTCTGCAACCCTGGTAATAGCCCGAAAAAGTTTTTTATTGCTCCTGTGATAACGGTCAAATTGTGTGTTTTGAATTTGGGAAGATTAACAATGACAAGATCTGGATCGAATATTAATTCCGGAACAGAAACTGTGAATGTTTTCTTTGACCCGTTAAGAGAAATAATTTTTGATTTCTCTTTTTCAAAATAAACAAGCCGAGCGCCAGTTTTGTTTGAAACTTCGCGCATTCCTGTTTTATTCCAGTAGTTTTCGATTTGCCCAATTGCAAGGGGGGGGCTATCGCCGATCATCACTTCTGCTCCCGCCGAAATAAATTTTTGCGAGAGCCATTCGACTATTTTCGGGTGAGTTGTTATAGCCTTTTCTGGTGGTTGGGGTGAAAGCATGTTAGGTTTTAACAGTACTTTTTTTCTACCACGCAATATTCCTGAAATTGATCCAAATGGAGAAATAAGATTCAGCAGGGAAGTTTCAAGTTCAGGAAACAAATAGTCCTTACACTTTTGAATGGAAACTTTCATTGTTTTTTCCTGTAAAGATTTTATGGCATTTTACGACATTTAGATAATTTGGCAAAATTTTTGTTTTCAATTTGGGCCAGTTAATAAAAAATATAGATTTGATCATTGAGAAGCATTTTTGATTGAAGTGATATTGTTTTTGAAGTTGACTTTCGCTCAATTCAAAAAAATTTCCTTTTGGACATTGATTCGACAGACATCCCAATCTCGGGGATTTAAATTTGATACCATTTTTTCGATTGATGAATTGTCAACTTGCTTTGGAAGGAATCTTCTGATTTAGTTTTATGTAAGTTGGTCTCAGGATAAAATCCAACCGAAAAGTATTCCAAAATCAGAAAACTACCTTTTGAAGCCCTTTTCCGAGAAAATGCAAACTATCGATACCAGGAATTCTGACCTTTGAATTCCTTCCGGAAAATGTAGCTACTGAGAAAGAGTAGAAGCTCTCTAAATCAATATTCATGGCTATCTTAAAGGAGCTTGCTATCTTCTGGTGAGCTCCACGATTTGTTGAATTACCTTTTCAAGGGATTAGGGATACTTCATTGGTGTCTTTCACGGAAATTTCGAAAAATAAGGGTGTGAAAACAACCGTGAACATTCGTTATTGCAACGAGTTAATTTTTGTTGATTTTTTTTTTTTGCATCGAAAGCGGTACACTGAGAAAAAAAACGAGGGGGGAATTTGTCATGGCTGATCTTCGGGTTGTTTGATTCTTTTTCTGAAAGGTGTTATACTGGGTAATCTTTAATGCCGATATTATAATTTGGAGGTTCTATGGCAGAGTTTGTTTTAAACGCTGAAGTAAGAACGACGATTGGAAAAGGTCACTCGAGACGGATGAGATCCACAGGTGTAATCCCCGCCGTCATCTATGGAAAAGGTATTTCGCCGGTTCATTGTTCTATCAAGAAACGCGATCTGGAAAGTACGCTTTCAAAAGCTACAAGAAATTCAATAATCAAAATTGATTTTAGTGGCAAAGAAGCTGCGCGTGATGTGGTAGTCAGAGATTACCAGAAAGATCCTATGTCCCGAGCTTTTACTCACCTTGATTTCCAAGCGATTGATTGGAATGCCCCAATCAAGGTTGAAGTCGATTTAAGATTCACCGGAGAGCCGATTGGAAAGAAATTTGGAGCGATTTTTACCACTCAGACGCGTACAGTGCGTATCGAGTGTTTGCCTTCCAAGATTCCTACGGAAATTACCGTTGATGTTACAAATCTAAATGTTGGTGATTCCTTGCATATTAGTGATATCCCAAAGAGCGAATTCAAGATTATTTCGAATCCGAAACTCACTCTTTGCCAGATGTCCGTCGTCAAGGAAGAAGCTCCAGCCGCCGGAACAACCGCAGAAGCAGCGGCTGCAGCACCCGGTGCCACTCCTGCCGCAGGCGCAGCGCCCGCAGCAGCTCCCGCCGCCGCCCAGCCCCAAGCTCAGGCTGCGCCGAAAAAGTGACGATTTTTGTTCGAATGTCCTTTTTAAAGGTTTCATCTCCCCTTCCCCTTTAAAAAAGGGGAGATTATTAATTTCGAGGGAAGTTTTTGAATAAAACTAGACAGTTTCTTCTGTTTTCTTTTGAAATTCATTCCTTAGCTGAACTTTCGTTTTTTTTCGTCGAAATGGTTCTTTTTCCTCGGAATTTTGGTGGTTTCAATTCAATTTCAGGAGTTTAGTTGCATGTTACAATTCTCTGTTGGTTCCCCCATTGTTCATCCAATTCATGGCGCCGGGATCATGCGCGCTGTTCAGAAAAGAGAGATTCGTGGAAAGATGATGAATTATTATGTCATTGACTTCCCCTATAGTGATCTTGGACAGGTAATGGTTCCAGTGGAAATGGCTGATAAGGTCGGTCTTAGGCCAGTGAGTGGAAATACAAACATCGAAGGGATCTTCGAAACTCTGAGTGAAAATTTTTCCGAAGCCGAAGAGGAAGAAAGTAAAAGTTTTCATCAACGCTACAGGGAATATCTCGAAAAGATCCAAAGTGGAGATCTTCTCCAAGTAGCCAAAGTGTACCGACTTCTTTACAGAAGAAGCTTGAACAAACCTCTTGGTACTAAAGATAAATCCCTTTTTGAAACCGCACGCCAGCTTCTAATCTCTGAAATTGTTTTTTCCAAAAGCATAATTGATCAAGATGCAAGATTGCTTCTTGATGAAGCCATGGAAGAAGTTGTCTTTTAAATTCGACTAATATGGGTTCATTTTGAGCCCTGTGATAGTTAATTCCAATTTAATTCAACCAGACCCTTTTGGGTCTTTTTTTTCTATCTGGAAACTATTTTCAGAATCCCTGTTGTCGTAAACTTCATTTTCTTCGATGCTCAGCTTCAAAAGCTGATTCCGTAGAGATTAAAAAGTTTTCAGCCCGAATTTTGTTCTGAGACCAAATAATCCAAAAGCTATGGCAGGAATCTCATCCAAACGAGTTCACGTTTTCAGGTTTTGGGAAAATGATCTCAGACTATATCCTCGGGAATTGGAATTCTGATTTTTTTCAATAACGCCTAAAAAGAGGTTGACGCTTCTTATGGTCGGAAATTTTTTTTTGTCGTAAATCAAGATGGGATGCGGTTAAGTGGTAAATCTGTAATTTGCTTGTAATTATCAGAGGGTATTTTGTCGACCTAAATCTTGGATATTATGATAATAAATAGATTTTTTTTCATTATTTCTGTTATTGGCCTTCTTTTCCTATTAAGTCTTGGAAAAGCAAGGCTTGAAACGAATATAGACTCGCTTGAAAACGATGATTCCTATATTCCTGAGGCTCCGATTCCTCCTCTTGAAGGCAGGAAAGGGGAGAAAGGAATGTCGGCATTCCTCTTTAAACCTGAGATAGACTTTTCGAGTTGGATGAAACGAGGAAAGCGATATTTCCAGCAAAGAGAGTATGAACAAGCTATTTGGGCTTTCCGAAAAGCTGTGCATGAAAGACCATGTGCTCCGGAAGCCCATTTCCTTTTGGGATGCTCCTACTCGGCTAGAGGGGAACAAGGTTTACCTGGTGATCAAACTGCATGGGAAGAACTTTCGGAAAAGGAATTAAATGCAGCAATCAAGGTTGGAGATTTTCTTCCTGCAAGATTCAATCTTGGCATTTTGCTGACAAAGCTCGGCAGGGCCGATGAAGCCAGACCTCATTTCGAACATATTCTAAGTGTTTCTCCCAATTCCCAATTAGGGAAAGCGGCTGCTTCAGCATTGGATAGGAATATTTCCTCTGATCTGATGCCTAATATGCTTTCGGTGAAAATACCGGATAAAGATGTTGATAAGAGGATTGGTTCTATAGCTCCTGAGAGAAATGCCGAAAGGTTGGAAAATGCTCCATGAATCAGTCAACCGCAAAAATGGAAAAAAGGATTCACATGATTGTTGAGTCATCAATCATCTTACGCAGGGAGCATCCTGGGCAGAGATTTGCCTACGTTTCTTTAGGAGCGCGTATAAGATCAATGTCTTTCCTCCGAGAAATAAATGCAATTTGTATTACTCTGATGTTTTTATTGCAATATCCTATTCAAATCTTTGCAGGGGATGCTTCTGTTGAAGATCGAATTTATTATTCCGCAGAATCTCTTTGGAGAGAAGGAAAAATTAATGATGCCAAAAAAGATTTTCTGCGGGTGTTGAAATTGAATCCGAATCATCATGGGGCTTTGTTTTATATGGGAACATTTGAATATCAGGAAAAACACCTTTCAAATGCTCAAGATTTATTGGAAAAACTTCAAAATGATTCAGAATTCGGTTCAAGAGCGAGGAAAATACTTGCAGATATAAAAAGGGAAATTGAGGTTAAAAAGGCTTTAGATTCGATAAAAATTTATATTGAGGGAGGAGCATTGAATTCTGCATTTGAAGAATCCAAAAAATCTGCTTTTGCTTATCCCGGAAAACCGGAATTGATTTTCTATGCGGCATTTACTGCTGCCTTAAATGGTGATTTTCACTCTTCGAGAGAGTTCCTTGAAAGTTATAAGATGGAAGATCGCCAAGCAGGCCAGGAACTGCAAAGTTTCATTGATGCTTGGGAGGTCAGAAATGACAATCCCCGCGAAACACTCAAAAAAATAAATCTTATCACTGATGCAAGGCTTTTGCCACAATGCGTTCGAGAAGGAATTCATAAGCTGGTTACAGAAAAAGATGGCGGGGATGAATATGAAAAATTCCTGATTGCCGAAGCCAAGCGAGGAGGAAATACAGCCCGTGAATCCGAAATAAAATTGGCGAAACTTTATTTAGGGCGCAGAGATTTTGTAAAAGCTGCGGAAATTTTAGAAAAACAGCCGATAGAAAATATTGAAGATAATATTCTGCTCATGGAAGCTTTGACAGAATCCGATCAAGAAATCAGGGTTTTAAAAATTGGTAAGGCTTTGTATTATTCCGGATCCGAAGAGGAACGGGAAAAAATACGCTTAAATTGGCTAAAAGCTTTTAATCGACTATCCCTTAGATCCGGATCTCCAATTCAAGGGGAAGAAGAACTTGTAATAACAACAATTGAAAGCCTCCTGGCCGATTTAAAACCTATGGAAAAATCTGAAACGAGTCTTGCTTGTATTAAAGCCGCAACTATTTTGGGAAACGAATCTTTGATTCACAAAGGAATGGAAAAAGTATTCCAGGCTGAGGCAAATGAAAATATTGTTCCTGAACTGATTGCTATTTCAGAAATGCTGTCGGCAAAAAAATTTACGGAGGAATCCCTGGCATTGCTCGAAGGAGTGCTTGCGCAACGCCCAGAGGACCCTGAAGTCATTAAAATGATCGCAAAAAAATATATAGTACAAGACCGTTTGAAGGATGCTTTGGCGCTTCTGGAAAGTGGGGTTAAATCCAACCCAAAAAGCATAAGTACTTTCTTCATGTATGTTGATACACTGAATTCGGATGGAGAGACCAAAAAAGCCGGAGATTGCTTGTTGATGCGACTCCAAGACCCGGATATACCCGACCTTGCCAGGAGACAAATTGAAAACCGTTTAAACGCAATGGGTGATACTTTCTCTTCGGAAACTGAAACTTCCAACTCCTCCGATGTGAGTTCATCATCAATCGGTCCTTCAGTGGGTGATTCAGCGTCTAACTCTTCAGCGGGGATAAATATTACACCAAAAACCTCATCAGGGGTTATCTCAACTGCGTCCTCTTCCGACGAAAAATTTAAGGAAATTTCTGTCCCGTAAAATAGCCATTCATGGCTCAAAATAGAAATTAGTTCAAGGAGGTTTAATGCTTATTGAAATCTTTACAAATGGAAAAGTTGTAATCGATGGCCAAGACGTTTCTTCCAAGTTTCCGGCAGAACATCTTTTGAAAGAGTTCTTGCTAAATCCCGAAAACTTATCAAAGAAAATGAAAAAAGCAGCTTAATTTCTCAGGATTTTTGGGAGTTGCCTTAAAAGCCCCGTTAATTATAAAAAACGGGGCTTTTGTTTTTTCCAAAGAAAATCAGTAACCTTTGAGATTCTTGCAAATTTAGCAAATTCAAGTTTGCGAAAAATATCACAATGATCATTAAGCCTGAATTTCTTTTTTGTCCGATGTGCAGATTTTATACAATATTGCAAGAAGCTCCTTTAATTATCAGCAATTCTCGGTGAGTCGCGGCGATTGTTTTTGAGAGCCATTTTGAGCAAGGTTAAAAAAACTAATTATTCCGATAAGTTTCGGTGCAAAAATCTGTAATAGCTATATTTTACGAGAAAACTCACCGAGAATTACTGTTTAATTATAACAAATTTTGCAAAACGGATGACTTGGTGATAACCTCTGAAAGGTTATATGAAACATCATTTGATTGGTCTTCCACACGGCGGGGATTTTGATCTCTTAGCCGCCGCAAGACTTTTGCTTATTCAGGATAATCGCAGTTTTCTTTTGATGCCGAAAAGGGTGGCTTCTAACGCGTGGGAATACGCGAAACGACAAGAGTGGTTCAGGCCCATATTTTTACAAAAAGTCAACTGGGAGTTAATAGAGAAAGTTTCTTTATTGGGAGTTTCGGTACAACAAAACAACCCCGAATTGATCTCGGTCTTGAGTGGAAAAAATTTGCCCGTGGTTTGTTATTCCCAGGTCCCACCCAGGTTTCCGTTTCCCGTGGAACATGAACAATATAATTCTCAAAGTATCACATCATTCCTGTTGAAAATGAATTTCAAATCCATCATTGGGTTTTCCCAGGATGACCTGGCGCTTTTTTTGATTGCGATTACCGAAAAAACCTGGGCTGGTTTATCTTCCAAGAGCACTGAAATTGATAATGAAATCCTGTTTAATTTAAGAAAGAAAGGTGTTCCAGGGAAAGTTGTTGCAAATAATATTTTGCTTCCTTTCAGAGAAGGCCTTAAAGGTTTGTTGAAGGATATTTTGTTTTGTACGGAAGACCTGGAGATTAAAGGACGCTCGGTAATGATGTCGATTGTAAAAAGCCCTGGAAATATTCAGGATGTATACCCGGTTTTGGAAGCAGTTTGGGCTAGGCAAGATCCGTCTTTTATGATAGTGGCCATCGCTGGAACAAGTAAAACGCGAGTTTGGGCTCGAACCAGAATAAGTAAATTTGATTTGAACAGGGTTTTTCAAAATCAGAGTATATCATTTCAAACGGAATGGTTGACTTTTATTATTTCGGAAATTGAGATTTCCGAAATCAGGGAAAAGCTGTTATCAGAGCTTCAATCAGGAATTCAGGGAGATCTTTTGGCTTCTTCGATTATGACGGCATCCCCAATTTCGGTTGAGATATCAACCAATGTTGAGACCACTCTTGAAACAATGCTTCGTTACCACCTTATGGGGCTAGTGGTTACTGAGGGTGGAAAATATGTTGGAACCATCACTCGCCGGGACCTCGATAGGGCTATTCAAATGAAAGTTATGGATTCAGATATTAGGCCCTTTGTTCCGGTGGAACACCCTTTTGTAGGTCCCGAAACATCGCTTGGTTTGATCCGGAATATAATGATAAACGGTAATATTTCAAGAATTCCAGTGGTTGAGGATGACAAGCCGATTGGAATAATCACTGCACGAGATGTTCTAAGACACACAGAGGATCCTTATCCTCATCAATCTCATTTTCAGGCGGCAACCAAGAACTTTGACCATCCGGATTCTCTGTTTGTAGAAAGGCTGTTTCGGAAAACTGCTCCGATTTCCCTTCTTTCCTTACTAAAACAGATTGGTGAGATTGCTAAAACATGTGGATTGAAAGCTTTCCTAGTTGGTGGATATGTTAGAGACCTGTTTTTGGAACTCCCCAATTCCGATCTGGATGTTGTACTTACTGGTGACGCGCTAGTTTTTGCAAGTAAACTACAAGCCGAAATGAAGGCTGAAATCAAGCTTTATGAGCGGTTTGGAACTGCCTGCCTAAAATTCGGATCTCAAAAAATTGATTTCAGTTCAGCCAGAATTGAGCATTATTCCGAGGTGGGTGCACTCCCGCTTGTGGTAAAATCCGGCATAGCCAACGACCTTGCCAGACGTGATTTTACTATCAATGCAATGGCCATAAGCCTGGATCCGGAAAACTTTTTTTCTTTTTTCGACTATTTCGGCGGGTTAACTGATTTGAATAACAAGAAGATCCGGGTTTTGCACGCTCTAAGCTTTTTTGAAGATCCTACGCGAATTTTCAGAGCTATTCGTTTTTCCACAAGATTCCATTTTGATTTTTCAGATGACACCAGGAAAGCTCTAGACCTAGCTCTTTCCAGGCAAGTAGTAGCAGCTCTTTCCAAAAAGAGGATTGCAGCAGAAATCCTGCGTTGTTTCAATGAGCAGATGTCGGTTCGAATTTTTGAGAGACTTTTCTATTCAGGTTTAATAAAGTTTTTACATCCTGAATTGAAGAAATTCAGTGAGCTTCCCGAAAGATTTGGTCTTCTGAGAGGGATCATCCGAAGATTTTCAGTTATTGGAGAAAAAATTAATTCTGAAGCCGTGAATTGGGTAGGGTTGTTATCTCCACTTCAGGTTGATGAAGCTGACAAAACAATGAAAGAGGCTGGGATTGATTCACAGGTCAGAAAAATAGCGGCTTTTTGTATTTTTTCTTTGGGAACTATTCCCGGTTTACTCTCAAAAACTAATTTTGTAGATGACTGGGGACTTTTTAAACTTCTTTCACCCCTATCTTTGGAGGCAATAATTTCTTTGGTCGCTTTTTCACTTGACAAGGGTGAGTCACGAAAGGTATTCAAATTTTTAGAGAAACTTAGAAATATCAAACCGCTAATCGGAGGCCATGAACTAGTGGATATCGGTTTTGAGGAAGGCCCTCGAATTCGGGATGTTCTGGGAGAAATAAAGAGAGAGAAAGTTTTGGGAAACCTTCTTACTCGCGAACAGGAGCTGGATTATGCCAGAAGGAAATGCACGAATCTATAGTTTTGAAAATTTCCGAAAAGGAGCATCAGGAGATCCTTTTTTTAAGGTGAAGTTGATTGTTGGGATAATCCTTTTTTTATACATCATTAATTTGTTCCAAATGGGAACGGCTTCAGCAATTTCAACTGCTTTGGAATACCTGGTTCTGATACCTGTCTTATTTTTTTCTTTGACGATCCATGAGTTTTCGCATGCCCTTATGGCCGATTTTCTTGGAGATCCAACTCCAAGAAGGTTAGGAAGACTCTCACTTAACCCGTTGCGGCATATTGATCCAATTGGGGCAATGATGCTTTTCTTTGCCAATTTCGGTTGGGCAAAACCTGTTCCGGTTAATCCTGGTAACTTCAGGATGCCTGCCCGTGCAATGATGTCTGTTTCACTCGCAGGGCCGATATCTAACCTCATTATGGCTTTTATTGGTGGAGGAATTATTAAACTGTTTCTCGAATTTCCTACTCTGAGTTTTGGATATTCCTTAGTTTTTCATGTTGGAATTTACTTTGGACAGACACTTATGTTAATGAACCTTGGATTGGCTTTTTTCAATTTAATTCCAATTCCCCCTCTTGATGGTTCACATGTTTTGAATTATTTTGTACCTCCGAGAATTAAAATTAAACTAAGATTTTTGGAAGAGAGTGGAAATTTTCTATTGATTTTACTTGTTATGTTTGGAGTAATTAGAATAATATTAAGCCCTCTGATAACGATTGGATGCAAAACCATTTTTGCTCTATATGGATTACATTGAAAATGGAGATTTTCATATGAATAAAGATTCCAAAATATTTGTCGCCGGTGCGCGAGGTCTCGTGGGAAGTGCTATCAAACGCGAACTTGAAAGGAATGGTTTTTTAAACCTTATTTTTCCAACTTCAAAGGAGCTCGATTTACGAAATTTTGAACAGACCAAAACCTTTTTTAATACGGTGAAACCTGAATATGTTTTTCTGGCAGCAGCAAAAGTGGGTGGAATTCACTCTAACAACACTTATCCGGCAGATTTTATTTTTGATAATATTCAGATTCAAACAAACGTGATTCATCACTCATGGCTGAGTGGCGTTAAGCGCTTGCTTTTTCTAGGATCGTCATGTGTTTATCCAAGGGATTGCCCGCAGCCAATAAAGGAAGAATATCTATTAACGGGGCCATTGGAGAAGACCAATGAACCTTATGCTATTGCAAAAATTACCGGAATCAAAATGTGTGAGAGCTACAATCGTCAGTATAAAACCAAATTCTTAGCTGCCATGCCGACAAATTCCTATGGGAAAAACGACAATTACCATCCGGAAAATTCGCATGTTTTTCCTGCTTTTATCAGGAAAACTCACGAGGCTAAGATTGCTGGAGCTTCGTCAATAGAACACTGGGGAACAGGAAATCCCAAACGTGAATTTTTATGTAGTGATGATGTTGCTTCAGCTTGTCTTTTTCTTATGAAACAACCGGATGAAGTCCTTTTTTTAAGTGAGTTTCCATTGTACAACGTTGGATTGGGAGAAGATCTCACAATCCGTGAATTAGCTGAAACCATGAAAAAAATAATCGAATTCAAAGGAAAAATTGTATGGAATCCGTCCAAGCCTGATGGAACAATGCAAAAACTATTGGATATCTCAAAAATAAAAAAACTAGGCTGGAAGCCGAAAATTAGTTTGGAAGATGGCATAAGGATTGCTTATGAAGATTTCAAGCAATTGTCAGGGGAACATCATAATTAAACCGTTAAAAATGAAAATAGCCAAAAAGAAGGAGGGGCGATAAAACCTCAAGTGATGAGGAAAATGTCGCTAAAAAGAAATGGGAAAAAAAGTTGCATTAATCACAGGAGTTACAGGACAAGACGGTGCATATTTAAGTAAATTGCTTCTGGAAAAGGGCTACTCCGTACATGGAATAAAAAGAAGAGCCTCGCTTTTTAACACTGATAGAATTGATCATCTTTATCGGGACCCACATGAATCCGGAAATGATTTTACACTGCATTATGGAGATATGACTGATTCAACGAATCTTATCAGAATCATCCAGGAAGTCCAACCCGATGAGATCTACAATCTCGCTGCCCAAAGCCATGTACAAGTTAGTTTTGAAACTCCTGAGTATACTGCTAATGCTGATGGAATTGGGGTATTGAGACTTCTTGATGCGATCAGAATTTTGAAACTTGAAAAGAAAACAAAATTCTATCAAGCTTCGACAAGTGAATTATTTGGGAAAGTTCAAGAAACTCCGCAGAAAGAGACCACCCCTTTTTACCCCAGAAGCCCATATGCCGCAGCAAAGTTGTATGCCTATTGGATAACGATAAACTATCGTGAAGCATATGGGATTTTTGCATCCAATGGAATTTTGTTCAATCATGAGAGCCCATTGAGAGGCGAGACTTTCGTTACCAGGAAGATCACAAGGGCTATTGCAAGGATAAAAAAAGGTATTCAGAAAAAACTCCATCTTGGAAATTTGGACTCAAAGAGAGATTGGGGGCATGCGGAAGATTATGTAGAAGCGATGTACAAAGTTCTTCAACATCATGAGCCTGATGATTTTGTAATAGCCACTGGGATTACAACTACAGTAAGAGATTTTGTTGATTTGGCTTTCAAAGAGGTTGACCTCCAATTGGAGTGGCAAGGAAATGGAGTTAACGAAAAGGGAATTAACAAGACGACGGGTGAGGTGATTGTTGAAGTCGATCCGAGATACTTTCGACCGACGGAAGTCGACTTATTGTTAGGAGATCCCACTAAAGCCCGTGAAAAGCTTGGTTGGCAACCTAAATGGGATCTGAAGCGCTTGGTACGGGAAATGATGGCACATGATATGCACGAATCGGAAAAAGATGGTTATCTGAGAATAGGTGGGTTTAAAACTTTTGATTTTTATGAATAGTGGGCAATTCGATTAATGACCCTCTCTTTCGAAATGTTGAACTGATAAATTGATGCTCTGTTGCCGTAGGAAGCTGTGAAAAAATTAAACTTTCGGGAAAGTACTATCCCTAAAGAGAACATTCCTAAATGATTGTGATTGTTTTCGCCTTCAAAATTTCAAATATTTCACACCTTCGTAGGCTCGCAGGAGATCGTTAATGTTGAAGTTTTTTAGAGAGCTTTCCCTGTTTCTTGCAATTATTTTTTCTATTGCATTTTTTTGGGAAGCTTTTTTGTATTTCAATGAAAAAAAGTTTCTTTTGGACGATTTCGCTGATAAAGGGAAGAAAAATATTTCGAAATTGGCAGCCCTTATTGAGAAGAATGCGAAAAATGTGAAAAAGATTGCCTCTGATTTAGTCGATGAAATCAATACTGGAGAAATTCCTCAAAAACGACTTCCTCAAAGGCTCCAGGAAGCCCTAAACAGTTCGGTTCAATTATGCGGTATAGGGGTTTTTTTCCATCCGCTTTCCAACGATCCCGAAAAAAGGCACAAAACCCCGTTTTATCTGCATAAATTTGAAGCCGGAAGCTATTTTGAAGATGAATTGGTTGAGGTTTCCAAATTTCCAATTTTCTACACAGGGCAAAAAGGGCAACGTTACACTAATGGTTTTGTTGTTGCCGACATCAGCCGTATAAAAATTCTTGAGTTGCTTAATGAAGTGAATCTTGGGCAGAATGCTTTTTCATTCATTCTTTCCGGAGATGGCAGATATCTGGCTCATCCCAGGGAAGAGCTTGTACTGGGAAATAAGACAGTTTTTCAGGAAGCCGTTGAAATGGATTGTCCAGGCTTATTCCAACTTGGTTCTGAAGTAGGTAGAGGAAATTCAGGAGTGGTTGAACTGAATGCCAGAAAAGGAGGCTCAGAGCAAATCGCCTTTTTTGAGACAATACCGTCTACTGGCTGGTCAATCGTTACGGTTTATCTTGCCGAGCCTCTTACCAAACCTTCCAAATCGATGTTGAAAAGGCTTTTTCGCTTAATCATAGAGTTGGCTTTGTGTCTGACACTTTTGGTTTTTTTCAGAGAGTTCAAATCGAAAGAGATTCCTGATGCCAATTTATGGATTTTTTCCATTGCGGTTAGTTTGATTTTTGTACTGGGAACTTTTTCGATGTGGTTTCTCACCTTGAATTATCGGGATTTGCTGGAAACAAATGATATCATTATGACCGATCCATCTGTCCTTGCACGATTTAAGACTGATTGTGTCAAAGAATCCAAAAAATTCTCCAAGCGAAAACCGGTTTTTATTCCGACCGGACTTTTTTTAAGAACGATCGAATTTACAAGTGCGGTAAGTGTAAGGGCTGTTGGTACAGTGTGGCAAAGACTCCCTAAAGGCGGCATTGAAGGAGTTTCTGAGGGTATTTTTTTCCCGGAAGCGGTTGATACAACTATGGAAAAAGCGTATGAAAGAGAAGAAAGTGGAGAAAAGATCATTGGTTGGAACTTTAAAGCCGAAATTCGGGAACCTTTTTACTATCACACTTTCCCATTTGATTTGGAAAACATATGGCTGAGAATCTGGCCGACCAATTATGATTCAAGTGTGGTCCTCGTTCCTGATTTTTCTGCTTATGAGACAATGAATCCCAAATCGAAACCGGGATTGGACAACGATCTTTTACTCCCTGGCTGGTTTCTGAAAGAATGTTATTTCAGTTACTTCCCAAATTCTTACAATATGAATTTTGGATTAAAACATAGATCTGCGCAGGAGAAATTTCACGAACTCTATTTTAATCTGATTGTCCGGAGAAACTTTCTCGATCCTTTCATTTCCAGTATTTTGCCAGTAATGGTTGTACTGATTTTAATTTTTTCAGTTCTTTTGATTCACACCAAATTGCAGAGTTTGATTTCACTTTTTGGATTCAGTGCGGGAGTTACTATTCAGGTTTCCGCAGCTTTATTTTTTGTAATTACATGGGCACAAATAGACCTCAGAACACGCCTGGCTGTCGAGACAATTATGTATATGGATTGTTTCTACTTTTTAACTTATTTGGTCTTTTTGATTGCCTCAGTTGATTCCATTTTATATTGCTGGACGGACAAATTTGTCTTTTTGCAATATAAAGACCATCTTTTTGCCAAAATACTTTATTGGCCGGTTACTTCATTCTGTGTTTTCTGTATTACAATTAGATATTTTTATCCTTAATGCGTCGGTGAGCTATGAAACTTAAATCGAAACTCAGTTTGGTAATTCTTTTGCTATTGATTGTTTCTCTGGCGGTTTTTTCAGGAATAAGCCTTTTGGCTTTCAAAAGCTCCGAAATCAGAAGAATTGAATCTCTTAAATTCAGTGACCTGGAGGGCTTGAGAAAAGATCTGAAGAACTTTGTTGGCATTGCCAAAGGGGTTGTTCAGAGTCTTAACTCAGAATCTACGGCATTGGTTTATCAGGAGGAAGTCTACGGTCGATCAGCAAAATGTATTTTAATTATGCTTGAGGAATCGATAAAAAACAAAATTCATCAGATAGAGGAAAAAAAGCTCACTTTAAAAGAAGCCCAGGCACTTATAGCCTCAGAAGCCAACCGAGTAAGATATAACAACGGTGAGGACTACATCTGGATACAGACTGATCAAAAACCCTTTCCGCAGATGATAATGCATCCTCTAAGGCCGGAGCTTAATGGAAAAGTCCTGGACAGCCCTGCTTTTGATTGTGCGAGAAACAGGGCGGAAAACCTTTTCGTTGCAGCAATTGATGTTGCCTCTCCTTCGGGTGGTTTTATGGACTATCTATGGGAAAAGGGACTCGAAAACGGCACCAGGATTCCCAATGTTCCCAAAATTTCTTATGTTAAACCGATAAAGGAGTGGGGCTGGATAATCGGAGCCGGAGTTTTCATAGATGAGGCAGTGGATGATTCGATTAAACGTTTAAAGACCTGTATTCAAAAACTCCAATTTGATGAAGGGAGTGGTTTTTTCTGGATCCATGATTTAAAGGGAAAGCTTGTTTGCCATGGAGAAGAAGAAACCCATGAGGGCACAGCTACGGTTGAAATTCCTGATTTCATCAAAAAAGGCTTGACCATAATCCAATCAGGAAATAAAGAAGGCTTTTTCGAATTTGAGAAAATAGAGACTTCAAAGATTGGTTCAAAAAAACACTTGGCATTTGTCCAGGTATTTGAACCCCTTGGATGGGTGTTGGGGACCAGCAAGTCCATGGATTCCCTTGAACAAAGAGTTATTTGGGAAAACGAAGAAACTGATGCCCAGATTTTTAAATTTTTACTGGGTGTGTTGATCAGCTTTTTCGGGTTTGCACTTGTTTCCCTTAGATTGGTGAACAGAACCCTCGGAGAATACGGTTTGCTTGATAAAAATGAAAATGGGGATGAAAATAAAAGCATTAATTTGAAGAATGTGCTTGAAATTTCTCCTGAAAAATTAAAAGAAGAATTCCTGACGGGTGAAAAGAAAGATTTATCGACCTCTAAAGAATCTGAATTGGAAAAGACTTCTAAGGAAAACAGTGCCATTTTGAATTCACGTGCATTAGAACAGATCCAGATTTTAACCGAAATAAAAAAATCCCTTCAGGACATTTCTGAGAAAATCAATAAACAATGAAACGTCTAAATTTTTACAAAAGGGTGGCATATTTCCGGGCTATCTGGCTTTTGCTTTTTTCTGCATTTTTATTGCTGAATATGCCTTGCGAAGGAAGGACTTATAAATTTGGAATGATCCCTTGGATTGCATATTCCCCTCTTCAAGTTGCAGAGAGCAAGGGATTTTGGCGGGAGCTTGGGGTTGGAGTTGAGGTTGTTTCTTTTTCGACTAACCCGGAATTATACACAGCTATTGCCAGTAGCGATATTGACCTTTCCATGGATATGATCGGAAGCATGGTTGGAATGTACCAGGACGGAATTCCGGTCGTAGTACTGGGTGAATCAGATTGGTCTCACGGTGGCGACAAGGTTATTGTCAAGCGAAACCTTGACTTTTCAAGAATTAAGTCCAAACCGATCGGTGTTTATCTTGATAAGCCTTCAGTTACATTTTTTTTGAATTATTTTTTGAAGGAAAATAATTTGAAGTTTTCGGATACCCGGACTTTTGAGTTAACAATGCAGGAACTTGCGGATAATTTCATATCCGGGAATTATAGCATCATACTGAATTGTGATCCGGATGCTTTGAGGGCCGAACATGAAGGAGATGGAAGGTTAGCGGCTACTAGTGCCGATTATGATGGTTGTATTCCCGAAGGATTCGTTGCAAGAAAAGACCGTCTGAAGAATATTCCTGCTGATGATCTTGTGAAAATATTCAGAGGTTGGGCGAGAGCGGTCGGTTGGATTCACGACCCCCAAAATTGGGATGAATACAGAAAACTTTTGAACACCAAAACTTTCAAGGATGGAGAACCTTTAACGGACAATGACTTGAAAGAGATGATCAGATCTGTCCGAATTCATCCCTTGGATACTCAAATCAGGAGAAACAAGCAACAGGAGTGTTTGAAAAAATATTTAATTGACGTAGAGAACTTTTTAAAAGAGAATCATCTTTTAAAGCGGGATTACTCTCTTGATGAAATTTTGGATAATAAGGATTTGCTTAAAGCTTTAGAGTTGGAAAAGATGGGGGGAAGAAAGAAGAAGTGAACTCCGGCGCGAAGAATTTTTCAAAACAAAGACTTAACGAACTGTTTAAATTACTATCCGAAGAAAGCAAAACCTATTTGGGTTTTCCAAATAATCAGCATCTGGACAACGAAGATTTGGCGCCTTTTTTTAATTTGGTTATTAACAATATCGGTGACCCATTTGTTGGTAATCTTGGAATAAATACATGTGAATTTGAAGTGGAAGTAGTGAAGTTTTTTTTTAATCTGTTTAAGCTGGAACCACAAAACGCTTGGGGATATATTTCCAATGGTGGGACCGAAAGCAATATTCATGCTTTTTTTCTTGCCCGGGAGGCTTTTCCCACTGGCCGGCTTTTCTTTTCCAATAATTCTCATTACAGCCTTCCAAAAACTGCAAAACTGTTGCGAATTGAGCCGGTGGTAGTTAACTCCCAGGAAAATGGTGAAATTGATTATGAGCATTTTGGATATCAGGTTGATCAATACTCTGATTCTCCTATTCTTTTTAATGCGAACATTGGAACAACTTTAAAAGGAGGAATTGATCGTGTCGAGAGGATTATTGAAATTCTGGCCAAAAAGAGAGTCAAGGATTTTTTTATTCATTGTGATGCAGCTCTTTTTGGTGGTTTCCTTCCTTTTTTAAAGGGTGGGCCGGTGTTTGATTTTCAGTTACCCGTTTCGAGTATCGCGATTTCGGGGCATAAATTTTTTGGATCGCCGATCCCTTGTGGGATCCAGATTGTGAAAAAGGAGTATGTCGAACGGGTTAAGAGAAAAGTGGATTATATTGATTCATTTGATGGTACCATTTCGGGTTCAAGAGATGGAATAACAGTTTTGATTTTGTGGAAAACTATTGTCGAACGTGGGATTGAAGGCTTTACTGAATGGGCCGAAAGCTGTATGAAAAACACAGAGTATGCAGTTGAGCAGTTGAAAAGTAAGGATCAGCACGCATATGCGAATCCCTTTTCAAACATAGTGGTGCTGAAACGTCCTTCCCAGAAGATTATTCAGCGCTGGAAATTGGCTTCTCAGAATGAAATCTCGCATCTGGTAATAATGCCCAGCGTGACACGTGAGAAGATTGATTTATTTGTTTCGGAATATTCCCCTGAAGTATTGAGGTAAGGCGTAAGGAGCAAGGATTTAATAATGAGGAGTGCTTGCGAAAAATTTCTTGATTTAGTGCCCAATACGTGTTAAAATGAGCGTTCAAATAGGTGTCTAGTTGTCGTTGAACAATTATTAGGTCGGTTTTTCGATCGAGGTGCCAGAGGCGCCTTTTTTATTAGTGGTGAAAAGGAGTAAAAAAAAAGAGATGAAGCCATCCCCTGATGGAGTAGTTGAAAGGGTTCGGGCTTTCATTGAGAATACATTCGATGGACAATACGAGATTTATGACATAATAATGAAGTCAGTTTCTCGTCGTTTGTTTCTTCAGGTATTTATAGATAAACCTGACGGAGTTCAAATTGGCGATTGTGAAAAAGTTTCACGTTCACTGAGTCGCATGTTGGATGAAGAAGACCTTATTCACCGGCGCTATTTTCTTGAGGTTTCATCCCCTGGAGCTGAACGGATTCTGAAGCGTGAAGTTGACTATCAGCGTCAAATCGGTAAGTTGGTGAGGTGGGTTTTGCGCTCAGAACCGGATCCGGCCCGCAGGGTTTTTAAGGCTAGACTGCACGAGTATTCTCCGAGCAGAGTAGTTGTCTTAACCGACGAGGGACCGAGGGAATTTCAGCCATCTGATGTTGAAGAAGCAAGGGCTGTATTGGAATTTCCAAGGAAGATTCAGGGTTAACACGGGAGGACGTATGGCGACAAATTTTTATCAAGCATTAAAAGAATTAGCGGATGAGAAAAATATTTCGATTCAAGTTTTGAGGGACGCGATTGAAGAAGCGCTCACGACTGCTTATAAGAAGAAATTTTTATCCAGGCGGGATATAAAAGTTGAGATAGATCAGCAAACTGGAAATTTTATAGTGAAGGCAAAATTGGTTGTTGTTTCAGATGAAGAATTTAATGATGCTGAAAAACAATGTCCCATTTCTGAGGTAATGGATTATAAAGAAAATGCGCAGATAGGTGATATCGTTGATGAGGATGTGACTCCTGAAGATTCGCAATTTGGAAGAATTGCGGCTCAGGCGGCCAGACAGATCGTTACTCAGAAGCTCAAGGAAGCAGAAAAATCTTTGGTCTTAAAAGAGTTCAAAGAAAGAGTTGGCGAGATCATTTCGGGAAAGGTTCTTCGTGTTGAGAAAGGCACGGTTTATGTTGAATATAAAAAAGCAGAAGCTCCGTTACCTCCAAAAGAACAGATTCCCGGCGAAAACTTTCGCCCGAACGATAGAATTCGATGTGTTGTGAAGGAAGTGGATTCCGGATTAAAGGGCGGCCCTAAAGGCAACAAGTATATTCTTTCACGGAACAGTCCTGTTTTTGTGGAAAAGCTTTTCGAAACTTCGGTTCCGGAAATTCAAGAAAAAATTGTAGAAATTAGAAGCGTTGCAAGAGACCCTGGTTCAAGAGTGAAAATAGCGGTTGTAAGCAAAGAATCAAAGATTGACCCAGTGGGTGCGTGTGTAGGGTTAAAGGGAAGTAGAATTAAGGGAATTGTAGAGGAGTTGAACGGCGAAAAGATTGATATTGTGAAATATAGTCAAAACATGGTTGAATATATATCGAACGCACTTAATCCGGCCAAAATTTTGGCAGTAAATGTGTCGGATGATGAAAGATCGGCTATGGTGGTTGTTTCCCCCTCGCAGCAGTCGCTTGCAATTGGCAAGGACGGGCAAAATGTAAAACTTGCCTCAAAACTGACAGGGATAAAGATTGATATCAAGACGGAAAAGGAACAGGAAGAAGCCGCCCCCAAAGCTCTAGTGGAAAACTGAAAAGGCGGAGGAAAAGATGGCAAGATTATTTGAAGTAAGCAAGCAACTTAAAATTGGACGTTCAGAGTTAGTTGGAAGGCTTGAAAAACTTGGTTTTCCAATCAAGGATCATCCTTTTTCCGTGGTAAGTGAAGCAATGATGTCGGCACTTGAAAAAAGCTGTGGTACAACTCTAATAAAAACAGCAGAGACTACATCTGTTGAGGTGCCTGTAATTCCTCCGATGGCAGCTTCAATAAATAAGGCTTCTGCTCCACAATCGTTTTCGAGCATTGAGAAACCAGTTTCTAAACCTGCTTCTAACGCACAATCTCCACAAGTGGCTCCCCCAATTCAAGCGAAAAATAGAGAAGGAGCAAAACCTGTTGCTTCAAATCAGAAGGTTGTACCAGTTATACAATCCCTTCCCGAATCAGTAAAATCAGTTCCTTCAGATGAGCAACAATTGAAGACCAGCATGCCAAAAACTCCCTATGTTCAAGCCCCGCAACCTCAACAGGCTAAAAAGCCTCTTATTCCTACTCCGGTAAACATCGCTCTCCCAAAAGAAGAGAAGAAAAAAACCGGACCTAAACCTCCCAGAATTGACGAGGAAGAGGCTTTGCTAGAGGAAGTCGATCAAAGAATTACTATTATTAAGACCACTCCTCTGAAGAAAGAAGATGTTGTTAAGGAAAAAAAGAAAAAGAAAAAAATCAAGAAAATTCCAGGCGCTGCTATTCCGAAAAAACTTCTTGAAGAACAAAGAGCTGTGGAGGAGATTCTCGAAATCCCTGATCCTATGCTTCAAGCTCAGAGTCTTGAGTCTTTGCAACCAACTTTAGAAGAAGTTCCAAGGATAACGGTTCCTGCGGAAGTCACCACCAGTGAGCTTGGAAAATATCTGAACATTCCTCCAGTTGATATTGTTAAAAAATTGTTTTCTCTTGGTGTCTTTGCAAGCTTGAATCAGCGACTTGAAAAAGAGCAGGTTGAGCTTATCGGACGTGAATATGGCAGAGAAATTCTGTTTTCTGATGATGTAATTGAGTTTGAAGAAGACACTGACGACGAAAAAGATCTTCAAATTAGGCCTCCGGTTGTTACCATAATGGGACACGTTGACCATGGTAAAACTTCTTTGCTTGATAAAATCAGGCATTCAAAGGTTGCCGAAGGCGAGGTTGGGGGTATTACCCAACATATTGGTGCCTATCAGGTAAAAACCGAACAGGGAGTAATAACTTTCCTAGACACTCCTGGCCATGAAGCTTTTACTGCAATGCGCGCGCAGGGTACTCAAGCGACTGATATCGCGATACTTGTTGTGGCATGTGATGACGGCGTTCAGGCTCAAACGGTTGAAGCTATTCACCATGCTCAGGCAGCTGGTTGTCCAATAATTGTTGCTATGAACAAGGTTGACAAACCAGACGCCAATGTCGAAAAAGTTAAACAGCAATTAATGCCCTATAATCTGATTTCCGAAGATTGGGGTGGAAAGACCATTATGGTTCAGGTTTCAGCAAAAACCGGTCAGGGAATCAATGATCTTTTGGAAATGATTCTTTTGCAGGCTGAGATGATGGAATTGAAGGCTAATCCTGACAAATCTGGGCGCGGAATTATTATTGAAGCAAGACTTGATAAAGGCATGGGACCTATTGCAACAGTGTTAGTTCAAAATGGCAGAGTTGAAAATGGTGATTCGATTATCTGCGGAACAAGCTTCGGAAGAGTAAAGGCTTTAATAGATGACTCCGGAAATAGAGTCAAAATGGCTGGGCCTTCGTATCCGGTTGCTATACTGGGGTTGAGTGAAGTCCCCAGAGTTGGCGACAGGCTTATGGTTGTTGAGAATACCAAATTTGCTCGCTATGTAAGTGTTCTTCGAATGAAGAAAGAGCGAGAAGAACGACTTGGCCGGGAAAATCGACTGAAACTCATGGATCTCTTCAAACACGTTACCGAAGGGAAAGTCAAAGAACTCAACATTATAATCAAAGCAGACGTCCAGGGTTCCTCCGGGGCATTGAAAGATGCTCTTGAGAGACTGAGCACTGCTGAAATTAAAGTTAACGCTATTCATGCTGGAGTTGGAGCAATTACCGAATCTGACGTTATGCTCGCGGCAGCTTCGAATGCTATTATTATTGGTTTTCATGTAAGGCCCGCTCCCGGCGTTGACGATATTGCAGAACGGGAAAATGTTGAAATTAAAGTTTTTAGAATCATTTTTGATGCTATCGACGCAATCAAATTGGCTCTAAAAGGCATGTATGAGCCCGAATACAAAGAAGAAATCCTCGGAAGAGTGGAAATAAGAAAAGTTTTCAAGATTTCCGGCTCCGGAACTATTGCGGGTTCCTTTGTAGTTGATGGAAAAGTCCAAAGAGACGCCAATGTTCGAATTGTTCGCGATGGTGTTGAAGTTTTTGAGGGAAAAATATGCTCTCTTAAGCGCTTCAAGGACGATGTTCGCGAAGTAATGGCCGGATACGAATGTGGTATCGGTGTTGCAAACTATAATGACCTTAAGGAAAAAGATATGTTGGAACTGTTTTGCCTTAAGGAAATTGAACGAAAATAGGTTTTTCAAGTGGCCATGGTTGTTGCAATCGGGACCTTTGAATTTCATTTTCCGGAACTTCATAGTTTGAAGGAAAAACGACAAGTTCTAAGGTCCCTCCTGGACAGAGTTAAAGCGAAGTTTAATGCTTCGATAGCAGAGGTTGAATATAATGACCTTTGGCAGAGGTCAGTTATCGGAGTTTCAATGGTTGCCAATGAAAAAGTTCATCTCGAACAAATGGCCGGAAAAATTGAAGAAATTCTTCAAGATCACGAACAGGCGCAATTGATCGAGCGATATTGGGAATATTTATGACAGCTTTTCGAAAAGAGCGGGTTGAATCTCAACTGCTCAAGGAATTATCTCTGATCATTCAGAGGAAAGTTAAAGATCCCCGAATCCAGGGGATTCACTTGGTTTCGGTTAAAATCAGCCCTGATTTTTCCCTCGCACATGTCTCCTATAGTGCTTTGTCAGCTGAAGCTGATATAAAGGAAATTCAAAGAGGCCTTGATTCTGCAAAGCCCATGATGAGAAAGGAAGTCAGGAAAGTTATTACAATTCGGAAAATTCCGGAACTTGTTTTTAAATTTGATTCCTCGATTATAAAGGGCGACGAAATTCTTGGAATATTGAGAAATATTCATTACAATTTCAAACCTGAAGAGCTTGATTCTGCAGATAAACACTCCGATGAACAAGATTCGAATCCCGAAGATGATACTTCTGATGCTGATTCTTCTGATCATACCGATGATTCCGACGATTCCGAGGATTCAGATTCTCAAAAGTGATTCATAAGCTATCCAAACAAAGTATTTTGGTCGGTTGACTTGCAATTTTCCTAAGAGTACCAGCGAACTTCATGGAAGTGATAGAATTTTCCTAATTGAAATTTAATTTTACGGTCCTTCGCAGGTAAATTTCCATATGAAAACTAGTTTGTGCTATGAGCGTGAATTTGAACTGATTCGTAAGCTTTTAGTGGAAAGCAAATCATTTTTATCGATTGCGCACCCTTATTGTGATGGTGATGCACTCGGATCTCAACTTGCGTTACATAATTATTGTGTTTCTCATGGAAAAAAATCCGTCCCGTTAAACTTCGAGCCTATACCAATTTATTTACAATGGGTTCAAGGCGTTGAAGATCTGAAAGATACACTTTCTGATGACGAATTTTTTGACGTTATTTTTTTAATGGAGCCTACTGACATTTCTCGATTAGGCGATCGGGTCAAGTTTTTCAAACGGGCGAGGAAAATAGTTCATCTGGACCATCATTTAAATTTGAAAGGTGCCGGTGATATAAATGTAATTGATTCCTCCGCTTCCTCAACCTGTGAAATCCTTTATGAAATTTTTGATGGCCTGAATGAAAAATTAGACCAAGGTACTCTTCACTCATTATATTTAGGAATAATGACTGACACTGGAAATTTTCGTTTTCCCAACACTTCCCGAAAAACTCACGAAATAGCCGGTTCTTTGATCGAAAGAGGAGTTGATCCCAGCAGATGCTTCAAACTGGTATATGAAGCAAATTCCTTTCCGCGGGTAGTTCTTCATGGCTTGGTGATGTCGAGAGCCAAGATGAGTCACAACGAAAAAGTTATACATTCATGTCTTTTCCAGAAGGATTTTGATGATTTGGGGGCTTCTGAAGTCGAGTCAGATGGAGCAATCAACAATTTAACCACAATCACTGGCACAGAAGTAGCTGTTCTTTTTCGTGAGAAGCCCAACGATGAAATCAAAGTTAGTTTTAGATCGGCTGGGAAAGTCGATGTTCAAAGAATTTCGAGTATTTTTGGGGGCGGCGGTCATAAGTTGGCTTCCGGTGCTAACATTAAAGGTGAAATGACTTATGCAATTAACCTTGCGATGACAGAAATAGAGAAAGCACTTAACTATGGCAGTTAAATTGGTTGACGGCGCGATTGCAATCTATAAACCCAAGGGTTTGACTTCACACGATATTATCGAGAAGATAAGGCATTTTTATAGATTTAATGCCGGCCATGCCGGGACGTTAGATCCTATGGCGCAGGGAGTTCTGGTTGTTTTTTTTGGAAAAGCTCTGAAAATACTTTCTTTTCTCCCAGCTGCGTCATTGGATAAGACTTATCTGATGCGTGTAACCCTGGGAACAACCACGGATACTTATGATTCCACCGGAAACGTCGTGGATAAATTCCAGGGCAAAATTGACATGGATTCCGAAACCCTGCTTAAGACTTTTAGAAAGTTCATCGGAGAGATAGAACAAACACCACCAGCTTTTTCGGCAGTGAAAATCGATGGGAAACGCGCCTATGAACTTGCGCGTTCAGGGAAGATCCCGGTTATCGCATCCCGAAAAGTATATATTTACTCAATTCGGTTGGTGAAAGATTTTTTTCTTGATGGTTCCCGCAACCTGCTTTTAAGGGTTCATTGTGGCCGAGGAACCTACGTAAGATCAATTGCTTACGATTTGGGCAAGGAACTTGGTTGTGGTGCTCATTTGTCCTATTTATTAAGAGAAAGAGTTGGAATTTTTACGTCAGCTAAATCTTATCCGGTCTGGAAGATCGAGAAAAAAGAGCCGTTTTGGGAATCTGATTCCTTTTTACCTTTAAATAAAATCCTTCCCTTTCCTTCATTTTTTGTTGGAAAAGATGGTGAAATCAGAATTCAGAAGGGGCAGCCACTTTCTTTTTCAGATTTAAACACATTTGATGAACACTTTGACCAAATCAGGCAGATTGAGGAGAATCCGGTTTTTCAGATTTTTTCGGAAGAAAAAAAATTACTTGCGATATACAAACCCGAAGTAGTAAACAAGGACGAAAAAATTTGTTTTTCCAAAGTCCGACTTTTTCCAGCAAGGGTTTTTGCCTTGGAATGAAAATAATAAATTTTTTGGACAGTCCAGATTTTCTTGAGCCCTCGGCTATTGGAGTTGGAACTTTTGATGGAGTTCATCTCGGCCATCAGGCTTTAATAAGCTCTTTAACCCAATATGCCACAAAAAATTCTTTGAAATCACTTATTTTTACTTTTGACCATCCTCCCAAGAGTTTTCTTGAACCATCTCGTTTTCCTGGAGAGATAACTTTAGCCGAAGAAAAATTTGCTTTGATAAGCAAGTTGGGTGTTGATTATATTTTCTACAGGCCATTTGACATTGAATTCGCAAATATTTGCCCTAAAGATTTCATACATAAGATTTTGATTGGGAAACTCAATGCAAAAGCTGTTTTTGTTGGATTTAATTTCATGTTTGGTTTGAACCGTTCAGGGAATGCATCTTTTTTGGTGGAAGAAGCAAACCGAAGCGGTGTGGAATGCCAGGTTTTGCAAAGGGTCTGCAAGGATTGTGAAACGGTCTCAAGTGCATTGGTTCGTGAGAAAATCCAGTCAGGTGATGTTGAAAGCGCGGCGATATTTCTTGGACGCGAGGCCTTTATTTCAGGAGAAGTTGTGAGAGGTGACCAACGTGGTCGTCTTTTGGGCTTCCCAACGGCTAATCTTAACCTGGAGGGCTCAAAAAAAGTCGTTCCAAGCCGTGGAGTATACGGGGCGAAAGTCGAAACGATTTTTGGGGAGTTTCCGGCACTTGTAAATATCGGAGTAAGGCCGACTTTTGATAAAAAACAACTTATTCTCGAAGCTCACCTTATTGACTTTGACGAAAATCTTTATTCAACTCAGATAAAAGTGAAATTTTTGAATCGTTTGCGGGATGAAACCAAATTTCCCGATAAAGAATCGCTAATCAAGCAAATAACAGCAGATTTGTCCAGTGTGAAAGAGAATAATTCTACCGGCTGAGATTCCGGATATTTTCTTCTCTCGTGTAAATTGCTTCATCGTATCTCAGCATTATCAGGCCGTCTTGCCAATCGTCGATTTTCACCGAAAGTTTTTCCCCGCGTGCCATTTGAATAATCCAGAGAGGAAAATTGGCGCCAGCCTTAATGGTGAGGGGGATCCCTCCGCCGAAACGAGGGTTAATTTCTGTGTAGATTATTTTTCTTTCGGGCGTCAAAAAACATTGTACTGTCAAACAGCCAAATGGCCCTGGAAGGCTTTCAACAATCATTTTTCCGCCCTCAATCAGTTGCTGATTCTTAACAGTCATTCCCTTGCAGATTTCACCGGCCCGCACTTCCTGTCTTAATCTGGGAACTACAGAAAGGACTTTTCCGTCCAAATCAGTAAGGATGTCAATGGAATATTCATCTCCAAAAGCCATTTCTTGAACAATGGGATCGGTTACTGTTTGAAAATAGAAATCAAGGGCAATCTTATCTTTAATTTGAACTGCTCCAACACTTCCACTTCCAAGCCGTGGTTTGAGAAAAAGTGGGAAGGGCGGAGGATTGGTTCCATAAAGCTCTGAGTGTGGAATGATTCTGGTTGTTTCCACTCCCAATTTGAGGAAAAATTTGAAAGTCTCAACTTTGTCCAGACAGAGTTTATTGGTTTCAGTCGAAGAGGTTAGTAAGAAGACTCCCGCTCTTTTAAAGTCTTCCGAAGCCGATGAAAGGATATGTAGCTCCGGGTCAATCAAAGGAACCAGCAAATTGATAGAGTGCATCTTGCAAATTTCCAGTAACCGGGATACATAATTTTTATCGGTTACTCTTGGAACGGATTCCCGGGCATCAGAAACAAAATGAGCTTGAGCATTGGGTTTGAGGTCGGCGGTAATAATTCGACCCTTAAGCCCCAGTTGGGCTAGTGCTTCCCTGAAAGAGTTGATTAAAGCAACTCTTCGGCCTGCACTGGTAAATAGTATGTTAAAATTTTTCATTAGGTAGTTGGTTTAAGCTTCCAGTGTATTTTGGCATTGTAACATGATTAGGGAAAGAAATGTCATTTTGAGAAAAAAAAGTTTTAAATCCCTTAAAAAAAATTTCAATATCCAATAAAAGAGAGAAGTTTTGGACATACCAAACATCCAAATTGAATTTCTCTTCCCAGGAAATTGAGTTTCTTCCGTTAATTTGTGCCCACCCCAAAATTCCAGGAGGGGCATTGAGTCTTAATGAGTGAAACTCTGAATATAAAGGAACATACTCTGGCAAAAGAGGACGTGGCCCCACGAAACTCATGTCTCCCAGCAGGATGTTAAGTATTTGTGGAAGTTCGTCAAGACTTGTTGCTCTCAGAAATGTTCCGAAAGGGGTTAGTCTTTGATCATCGGGCAGGGGGGTTCCATTGCAGTCATTTTTTTCAAGCATGGTTCGGAACTTGTACATCAGAAACGGTTTGCCTTGAAGACCAGATCTCACTTGTCGAAAGATGACTGGCTTTCCGAGAAAGTAGCGGCCCAGGAGGCTGATCAGCAGAAATAGCGGGGAAAATAAAATCAACAAAAAGAGTGATAAATGAAAATCTATCACTCTCTTAATAGCCTTTTGAAGCAAAAGATGCTGCTTCATGCAATTACTTTTTTGTTTCTTTTTGCAAAAGTGCATCAAGCTAAACCATTGAAATTAAAGTCTGGTCCACGTTAAAACTGCAAATGTGAATAGTGCAAAAAAAATTCCATAATGAAGAAACTATTTCCAAAATTTCCAAGAAATCACCAAAATTGCCCCCCAAAATCGATATCAACACGGAATATATTTTTCTGAAAACTAAATACCTCACAGCCTGTGAGCTGAGGAAATGCGATCAAGGAATCGGTCTGCGCGTTTTTAATTAACCAGTATTAAAAGTCACTGTAGCATCTTGACTGACAATTTTTTTCCAGACATTTGCTACAATTGAGTTTACTTATTCCTTCCTTCCTTCCTTCCTTCCTTCCTTCCTAATGGACTCACCTATTCATAATTTATTTTATTACTTTGGCCACTTCCGGTCCGCTCAGTGATCAGTTCCGACTCCGCTCAACGACCGCCTCGTCAAGTCTTTCTTTCAGTAAATTAGCTACAGTGTCTATTAAAACATCATTGTGCTAGCTAATATTGAACATTAAAAATTCACTTATAAAGTACCATCTTAAAATCGGGTAATTTAAGAAAGTTTCTAAAAATAATATTTGACAACTTTCAGCAGATTCGGGGAAGAAGCTCGCCATAAGGAATTTCCATAATTCTTTGTGTTCCGATTTTGTTGGCAATTTTAACCAGCTTTTGGGTTTGGGAATCAACTTTTCCAATTTTGGCCGGATTGAAGCCGGTAGAAGAAAATGTACTCATTATTTCGAGCGCTTTGGAAGAATCCTTTTCTGGTACAAAACAAACGAATCGTCCTTCACAGGCTACATTTACCGGATCAAAGCCCATGATTTCGCAAGCGCTTTTAACTGGCTCAGAAATCGGAATAAGCTCCTCGGAAATTTCAAAGTTGAATCCGCTTTGCTGGGACAATTCGCCAAGTGCCGCTGCTAATCCACCTCTTGTCAGATCACGCATGCAATGAACTTCGATATTGTTTTCCAGTAAGCACTTTACCTGCTCTAAAAGAGATGCGCAATCGCTTTCGATGGAGGTTTCAAAATCCATTCCTTCCCGGAAGGCTAATACTGAAATTCCGTGTCTTCCGATGTCTCCATTTACGATTATCACATCCCCAGGATTAATTGATTTGGGGCCGACATCTGATTTAGAGACTATTTGTCCAATTCCGGCAACGGAAATGTACAACCCGTCTCCTTTCCCTTTTTCGACCACTTTTGTGTCACCGGTGACAATCTGGACGTGGTTTTCACGAGCAGTAGCAGCCATCGAACTGACTATTTTTCCAAGGGTTTCAATGGGTAACCCTTCCTCGATAATAAAAGCAACACTCAAGTAGGTTGGAAGCGCCCCACACATAGCCAAATCGTTCACCACTCCACAGATAGCAAGCTTTCCAATATCGCCACCCGGAAAAAACAGTGGATTGATTACAAATGAATCGGTTGAAAATGCAATTTTCGAGGAAGGCAATGAAATTTTTGCTCCATCATGCCTTTCGTCTAATGGGTCTGACTGAAAATGTGGCATAAATATTGACTCGATAAGTTGCTGTGATAATTTTCCGCCGCTTCCCTGGCCGAGAGTAACTACTGATTCAGTCAAACTGACTGGACAAGAAAATGAAAAGGTAGAAATAGTCTACACCTCCTCGAAGAAATAATTTCAAAATACGTCGTGAAGATAATAAATCAAAAGCCAATCAGATTCAATATGGCACTCGCGATAATTTGCCCAGTTGCCTCTTAAAACATGGTCCTGATATTTGGGATCAAGTGGTATTCCAGCTTGTAATTTTCCAAGATCTCTTTGAGCATGAGTATGTCCTTTCCCTGGTTTTTAATGCGACTAAAATCTTTTTCTAAACCGAGAGGTGTAAAAACAATTTTTATCATCATTTACTCGGGTTGCTCGATCACTTGAAAGCACACTGGAAAGCAGGATTTATTAAAGAATTGCCGTTTTTTTTAATTCAGTCCGAGCAAGTTATTCACATTTGCTTTCAATTTTTCAAGCCTTGAGTTGTTGAGAAAATTCCTCGGTTGTTGTTTTCAGAGAATTTGGACAAATCACCAAAAAGGTGAAAAGCTGGAAAAACTTGACATTCATTGTCCGTTTTGGATAATGCTATCCGTATTGGCATCTGTAAGGGAGCGGAAAATCGACATTAATACCGGAGGTATCAAATTAATAGGAAGTCTGGAAAGTTAATTTTCGTCTGTCTCATGGCACTATCTTTTATCGCAACCTTGGCTACTTTTGGGTGTTTGGGAAAGTTTGACGGTGTGTCGCCTGCTGAACAAGCCGCTACTCCGATTGTGTCAACCGCAACAAATGTAGTCGCTGATGTAAACTTCAAATTGTCGTTGCCATCACCAAAAGAGGCCGAAGTTGGAGGGTCACCAATCACCTCTTCTTCTGCATCACAGGAAGTGCTGGCAGGCATTCTGGCGGCCCCCAATGCTTCTACCACGGTAACTTTCAAGTTGATTCTTGTTAACGTTGGAAATTCTTCGAGACCGACAGACACACTCATCAAAACTGTTCCGGTCAGTGCGTCCGGCTCGGCGTCTGTGGTTTTTAACCGTGTCCCGGCGCTGACTTGTATTGGCGACATTCATATCGACAACGGTAAAATCGGGCTGTACTCAGATTTCCATGGCGCAAGCGATCTTGTTGCCAGTGTGGCAAACGTAATTACTGTTTCTCCGAAAAATACAAAAACCAAAGATGACGTTTTAGCGGCAACCATCGAGAAAATAGTAGCATCTTCAACACTCTATGCAAATGTGCAACCCGGGCTTGCTTCTCAAATTTCTGGAAAAATTTCAGGGCTCAATTTTTTCGCATCCACCATTTTGGATGACGCCCTGAACGCCTCCCTTAACGGCGCTTCGGGAACTCCGAGCATTGCTACGGCCCCAGTCTCAGTCACTTTGACGCTTCCGGTAAATGAAAACCCCACCGATTACAAAGTCTACAACGAATGCAATGGCTCGGTTGCGGCTGGAAGCGCATCTGTTCAAGTCACCGTTTCCAATCAGGTTCCAATGACAACCTACGCGATTGCAAGCTCAGGTAATAAAGCTTACATAACCGTTTCAAGCGATGTTAATTCCAAACTGAGTATTAACCCTCAAACCACCGCTGAAGCTCTTGTCATCTCCAACCCGCTCTTTGTGACGAACAGTCCAACCGCTTATTCGGCATTATTGCAGGTTGTCAGATCTAATCCGGATGTCACAGCGCTGGCTTCAGTTATCGAGACAGTCTATGCCTCATCTGATTCACCATATGACGATCCACGGCTTTTGGCCGCCATGGTCAAAGCTCTGAAGTCCACGTTGCAATCAGTTCATTCAATCAGTCCTTCTTTTAGAGCCTCCAAAAGAAATTTTTCCAAAAAACTTGGAAGCATGGATTCAAATCAAGTTTATGGTCAGATTCATGTAAGTGATAAAGCCATTATGGGGGCTTTGACACTGAATACAAGTAGTAATCGAACACTCAGAATTACTCAGGATCCAGGAACCCACGGCATAACAACGAATGTTGATTATGTGGGACAACTGATAGAACTGGACCCCAATAAAATTACCTGGACCTCGCAGAAAGATTTCTTTTTTTCACCCGATAAAATACAGGACTGGGCAGTAAACATGAATTCAGCAAAAATTTTCTTCGTGAAAGGTGAAATGTACTGGGTGGCAAACTTTGTAGATTTCATCCAAGTCCTTCAGGATAAATTGACAGGTGCTATTGGAGATTTTTTGGCAGGTTTGCTCTTTGATGATGGAATGACCTTTGATCACGATGGAATTTATGTAATGGTTGCTTACAGTGGAAGTCCAAGCGGACCCCTTTCAAATGTGTATTCAGAGGTTAAAGCAAGTCCCTGGCAATACACACTTTGGAAATCAGCGTTGCGTAGTAACATGATAGAGTTGGTCGGAATGTTGTTAAACGTTGGCCTTGATGCGACCGCAGTTCTGGATGGTGGAGACAGATTAACCTCGATCGATTTCAACAGTCTGGCAACAACAATCGATGAAAGTATAACAACTTACCTTTCCGGTACCGGTGAACAACAAACGGTGTCTGATTTTATGTCCTTTTTTCTGGGACTACTCATAGATTCATTCAGGGATTCCAAAGAGAAAATTTTGAATAAAAAATTAGCGGGTGGCAAAATAGAAAACGCTGCCAAGAGCTTATTAAGCAAGTTGGGAGATTTCGGAAAGAAAGCCGCCAAAGAAGCAGTTACGACAATAATTGGAATTTTTCAGGGTGCGGCCGATTTTGGAGTAGATGTTTTCTCGATAGGTACAAGGCTCGGTGATTTGTGGATAAACGCCCTTCCCCGAGAGTATGCCGTAATATCAGTCGGAAAACCACTTTCAGACTTTGCCCCGACTACGGTAGCTCCGGTAATTTCAAGTTTGGAACCGACTTCGATGATTGCTCAGGACGCATCACAAGCGCTAATGATTCACGGTTCCAATTTTCAATTCGGCGCAACCATACGGATTCGCGAATCAAACTTCTCCATCGATAAAATCAAATCGACCCATTTTGTGAGTAGTTCACTGTTGACGGTAGTTTTAAACGTGGGGGCGACACCATCAGATGCGTGGAATATTCAGGTTATTAACCCAGACACAAGCACCTCAGGGCAACTAACTTTTTCGGCAATTTCAGCGCCTACAATGAACTTTGGTGATCAAATCGGGTCATTCAGTGGGGTGGTTGCCCGATCAGACGTCAATGAACCCTTAAACCCACCTTACAATAATGAGGTTGGGAGCAATACCGGCCTGGAATGGCAATGTGTTGAATTCATGAACAGGTATTACTTTCAGGTAAACCATGTGAATTTACGGTCGATTGGCGGTTTTAACGCAAGTGCAACTTACCCTTACGCCGCAGCGCTTGGTTTGAACGCAATGTCAAACGGTGGGACCGCCTCGCCACAAGTAGGCGATATTTTGTGTTTTTCGGGTGGAACGGGTGGTTATGGGCATGTAGCGATTATTAGAGATGTCGGCCCCAATTACGTTGTTTGCATTCAGCAGCATGTCAAAAACGATTCCCGGGACTCTAATTTTGTTTATGACATGACTGTTTCCGGTGGGAATTATACCGTAAGCGCGGCCCGATTAGGTGCTGATTACTCCTGTCAAGGTTGGTTGCGATATTCGGGGGATTCACCGACTGTCCCTGGAATTCCGTCGAATGTTGTTGTAACCGGTGGGGATAGTAAGGTGACAATTAGCTGGGACAACTCAAATGGGGCTACCGGTTATAACTTGTACTGGTCAAATAACCCGGATGTTACAAAAAGCTCAAAAAAGGTTATCGGTGCGATAAATCCCTATCCGCACACAAGTTTAACAAACAGTGTTCCATATTATTACGCAGTGTCGGCAGTGAATGGGATTGGCGAGTCCGGCCTTTCAACTGAGGTTTCGGCGACCCCAAACGCCGTTTCTCCCGGCACAACGGAAATCGACCTTGGGGGCGGGGTAAAGATGAACTTTGTGGAAATACCCGGCGGGTTGTTTGTAATGGGGAGTCCTGCCACCGAGGCCAATCGAGATTCAGATGAGGTTCAGCATAATGTAACGCTCTCACCATTTTACATGGGGAAATATGAAGTAACCCAAGCGCAGTATACCAAAATTATTGGAACGAATCCGTCCTATTTTGTTCCTACGCAGACAAGTTGCTCAAGCGGTTACCCAGATACTTCCAATCAGCCGGTTGAGACGGTTAGTTGGTATGATTCGGTAGTGTTTTGCAACAAGTTAAGCATTAGTCAAAGTCTTACACCGGTGTATTAAACACCGATTTTCGCAGGGCGCTAAATCTTCGGATTTTTACCCCAAAATCACGCCGTCCATTTTATCTCCATTGGTACATTGTTTAACCATGGCACCAAAAATGGCTTTGACAATTTTTCGAC
>JADFXM010000055.1 GCA_015233565.1 Candidatus Rifleibacteriota bacterium | reverse complement strand
GAACCTGGGTAATCAAGAGACGAACATCCCGAAAACGTCTGAGGCGAGCAAAGAAAGCAATATGGAAGTGGTGTCGGGAGGAGCGACATTCCTCCATGAAAGATCAATACCGAGGACTATGTCAGAAACTTCGGGGACATTTCCAGTATTATGGAATCCGAGGAAATGAGCGTGAGCACGATATTTTATGGAAGTTTGATCAAAATAAATTAGGACGAAAAGCACTAAAAACAAAAGCTAGCGACTAAAGGAAAAGCCTTTCAACAGAAGGTGATGTGGATTTTGCCTACTCCCTTGAGGAATTTGATCAGATTCGTGATTTTTCCCAGGAGAGATTCTGCTAGCAATTCCTGGCCGACGAACTGCTCTGCGAGGCGGCCATCAAAAGTTTTGTTCAGGTTGGATGAATTCATGATCTCGGAGGGATTGACTCCAGCAAGATGTTGGCCGAGCCCAATGTCCAGAAAAAGGATTTTGTTTTATTAAATTCAGAATCTTTCCTGATTCCTTGCAGTACCTCGGTTAATATAATCCCGCAATACATAGGTCTTCTCTTTTAACAAGAAGCTCTTCCAGTGCTGTTACGTGTGGAAGTGACCTACCAGAGAAGAAATCAATCCAAACGGTCGTATCAACTAATACCATTATAAACAATTTCCCTGACGCCACTCGTCCAGGTTGCCTTCCCAGTGTATCTTGCCTTTAAGCTCAATTATTTTTGCTTGGTTTTCTCGACGTAACAACTCCTGTAAGGCATGATGAATTAACGCCTTCTGTGTCTTAATACCTGTTGCTTTCATGCAGTCATCAACTAATTTATCATCAAGAACTACGTTGGTGCGTTTCATAGGCAGCTCCCAATTTTTTTATTTTCATACACATAATATCACAAAATGGGTGTATAGAAAAGTTTTAGGGACATTTGTTTTTTTAAGATCATTCTTACTTCTCAGCAGTCAGGCGGGTGAGGTAGTAAAGTTAGACCCTAAGGCCGCAAGGTTGTTCGTGGCGCCTCCTGTTTTTATGCCGTTTATCGACACTTCCCGCATTATGTCCACCCATATTCCAGTTCGTAAGCCAGCTAATATGCCAGTGCTTCGTACACAAAAGCACAAAGCGGCTCCAGGTCAATAAACTTGAAGCCGCTTTGTGACTGCATTCGCTATTCGAATGCCGGAAGTCGGGGTCGAACCGACACGCCTGTTGAGGGCGCGGGATTTTGAGTCCCGTGCGTCTGCCAATTTCGCCATTCCGGCAGTTAAGCGAAGAGATTATACAATAGGTTGGTCACAATTTCAAGAATAATTTTAAAAAAATGTCGAAATTTTGAAAATTAATGGATAAGCCGTAATTGTCTGGACGGCGATGGATAAGATCTGAAGACCAGGCGAGTAAAAATTCTTTGTCAAAAGGGATGCTTTTAGCAGGCTATTCATTTTTCCATGCCTACCGATCATATTACCTATGCATTAAATGGAATCGTATTACTTCGTTCGGCTCTCCTTGCTCTCGATTACTTTAACATCAAATGAAACATCTGTCAGATAAACAGGAATAGATATGGCTTTTTGATTTCCTGCGGCATCCTGGGCAAATATGTCAATTTTGATTTGCGGTTGGACATCTGAAACCTTCATTGGCATGTCGATGACATATCTTGCTCGCGGACTAGGCAAATCGGGGTTGGAAAGATTATCGCTGTTAAATCTGGGAAGGAGCGGAATCGGTAAAGTTCCTGCCGGGATGAGGCTTTTGCCGGTCGGGACTTCCACAACATCGATTGTTGCCGAGGAAAGTTCTTTGTAATCAACGTTGTCATCGATATCCAGGTTGATGAATAACCTTCCGGACCTTCTGATTTTTGGAAGGAAGGCCTGAACCAAGGGAGTTTTGGCTGCAATTGCATCAACGTCAATTCGTCGGTTTTCGGTCGCCAATTCGTAGGGGATATCACTGTTTCCGGGAAGCATTACAGTCGTGGTTCCGTTTCCAAGAGGGGTTCCGTCATCAAGGCGGAAAGAACCTATTGCAAAAGTCGTTGAAGCCAGCAATGATGGATCATTCGGAACAGGGGCCAGATCGTTAACTCCCTCAATTGCCTGGAATTCCCAGCGGCGGTTGTCTCCTGGCGAGACCAGCGTTACATAAATGCTCGGTGGATCGTTGTCAATTCTAGTCAACGAACCCGCTGCTGTCTCGATCGATTTTGGAGTCGATGTGGCAGGATAAGTAAAGGCATGATCGGTGTTTTTGCCATCGATTCCTATTCCGTCATTCAGTTTTCCATCAATTGCGAAAGCGAGGCTACCAACCCAATTTTGAAAACGGGAGCCGGGTTCGAACCATCCACCCTCACCGTATTCATTTACATTGACTGTATATGTTGCGGAAACTTTGAAATCAGGATTGAACATGAAGTCTGAGGTTTTGGGCTGCTCACCAAACTCGGGAGAAGACTGCGGAACAATTTTATTCCAGGTCCTCTGGATTGAATCTCTTTCAAAGTGTGGCAACTGGTACTTAATACCAAAATCCTTTGCCTGGACAGAAGGATTGTTGTCGAATATAGTAAAACTCATCGTTGCCGATTGGGTTGGATCACCTGTAGTTTCAAGAATTTCTCCCGGAGTGACAGGGGAAGGCGGAATTAAAGTATCATCACGCATTCGAAGCATCCATGAATCGGTGTTTTTGAAGCAGGCTGTTCCGTTGGGGTTCTGGTTTCCGGTGGGATATTTAGGATTCAAAATAGTTCCAACAACATGTACAGGTTCAGGATCCGGAACCATACTCCTGTATTGAGAACCTGTTTCACCTGAAGCTACTGACTCGGCCCATTTTACTCGTGGATAGGCGACTTCCATTCTTAACCTGTATGGCTCGGGATCAAGAGGTACCAGAATCGCTTTCGCAAAATCGGTAGTGGGTATTTTCTTGGACAATTGGTATTTTCTGTCTCCAAGGTCGGTAGGATCTGCTCCGAAAAAGCTTCCGGAAGCGAGCAAAATTCCCCGCCCCATTTTTCCCTTGGGATCAAAGGAATCTTTCAGCTCTTTTGAAGCCTTGGAATACACAGGATAAGCGTAAATCTCCCAGCGCATGAAATCCAGCTCGCGTGAACTGCTGCTAAGTGGTGTATCTACCTGGGTTCCATTCTTGGCTAATTGCGTCTGGTCATCTTGTTTTGTCCAGCCTGGGTTGTATTTGGTCAAGTCAACCAGATTTGATAGCCCTGAACCCTTGAAAGCGGCAGTATTGTAGTTATATACCAGACCACCGGTTTTGGGAAGTTTCAAACCCATCAGATCGATATAGGAATCATAATGCCAAACGCCGACCCCGGCATATGTTTCAAGCGGTTTGTCGGTATTTGTCCGAACGTTTACATCTCTGACAAATTGTACGTTGGTAAGAGTCTCAAGAAAATCAGGTATTTTCCCTTCGAGAATATCGCAAAAATTTGTACCTGATGAAACAGTTGCTGGTGCAACTCCTGCTGAAGTTCCTTTTTCGGGGAGCATAGTAATATTTGAAAGATAAGTCTCAGGAACAAAGGCACTCGGCGGGGATTGCACTTGTACTAGGTATTTTGGCGTAGTTGTTTTTTTACTAGCTACACAATTAACTAAATCAGAAGGAGTTCCTTTCTCCTGGAGGGTTGAGTAGTCAAACATCTTATAACTTACATCAGCCCAGACCTGGAAATTTCCGGGCTGTGGGAAGGCAAATTCGAATTCTCCCAAATCGTTCAGAGAATCAGAAGCGACTGCAACATGCTGGAGGACTGAATTTCCGTTTGTGCCATCCACCCAGTCAACGTTCCAGGAAATTTTCGTTTTGCCCGTATCACTTTCAAACAAACTGGACGGAAAGCCGCTTTTTACTCCGTCATTGTCTTCGTCATAATTATATGTTCCATCGGGAGCAGGGTTTAAATTAACCAGCACTCGGCCCAGTTGGCCTATTATTCCTACGTCCTTGAGGGATATTCGACGCCCTTCGGACATGGGCTTGTACCCTTCCACCTTGAATTTAATCGCATCGCCCTCGGAAATTATTTCGGTCATTACCCGTCCATCTGTGCGGCAAACAGCTGGAGAGCTTGCAGTCTGATTATACGTTACAGGTCTTTGAGGAATCTGTACAACTGCCAGACTTACCTTTGCTGAGGCTAATCTTGCATCAGGCCATTTTTGGGGTTCCCAATTCTGGGTGGTCCAGACTATTGCTCCACCTTTTACTTCTCTTCTTCGGGTAAGCCAATCAAAACCGACTTCCATAGCTCCCCGATCTTCAAGGACTCCTAATGTGCGCCCGGGGCCTGGAGAATATCTGACCAGTCTCTTATTAATGTACTGTTTCACTGAAACATAACTGAAATCACCTTCAGAAGGTTTACTGGGACCGGAAGCTATCGCGGCTATCGAGGTCGAAGTGGCCGTATCGGTAGTGGCAATAGTATCGGAAGCGGTGTCTGTAGTGGAAGTAGCTACCGAAGCCGAAGTGGAAGTATCAGTAGCAGAGGCAGTTCCACTTGCAGAAGCCGTCAAAGACGCAATTCCTTTTATCCATGGACCTACTACCGCCTTCTCACCATGGTCATCAAGATAGGCTTCAGGAGCAGCAGCATCGAATTGGATATCCTGAATAATGCCACTGGAACCGGAAGCAGAGGAGGTTTCATTCAAGAGAGCGTAAAGATATCCGGAACCATCAACTGCAATTTCGTCTACCGCTCCCGTGATAACCCCAATCGATTCGCGCGTTGGACGGGGTTGTGCCACTGGGTCAGCACCGGAATAATCGAGTCGGTAAACTGCACCCGTCTTGGAATCGTATTCATAAGCTTTTCCGCCATTTCCCCACCAGGAGTTCTGAATGATAAATTTATCTGCGGTCGAGCCGTAAATAAAGTCAGGGGCAGTCGCATTTGAACGGTCATATCTTTCTGAAACAGCTATCTTAGTTATGTGGGAAGGGTCTATTCCCTGGTCTGTTTTGAGTGAATCATAATTTCTGATTGTGGCTGAATCTAAAGCCAGGTTATTTATTCCCGAGGAAGAATTATAAAATTGAAGAGTTGGAGGATACAAATCTCCTGAAATTGAGCCTCCTCCAGGGCTGAAAAAGTATTTTTTTTCAGTGCCAACCGGTATCATCTGAGCGTTATCGGGAATCCAGGCAGTTTGCAGATTGGTAATATTTCCGCCCGGGATTACATCTTTTCCGCTGGCATCGTATAAATCAATGGTTTCAATAAGATTTCTGAGAGTTAAAATACTTGAAAACCTGGAAACCGGAGAAGCAATATCTGAAGTATCGGTCAATTCTAACAAATCAAGGTTTTCTTTGGACGTGGCAAATACGCGTCTTTCAACTGGTGCGAAAGCAAATCCATCTTTGGAAATGGTTCCGGGGGGGAAATCAAGGCTTGTTACTGCTGGTCTGCCTTCCTCACCGTTGAGAGGTTTGCCTGGCCATGGGGAAATCGGGGTTCCGTAGGCCCAGGCCGGAAGAAAACCTACGCCATTCGGAGTAATCCATTTATCGCCTGAAACGGTGCTCTGGATACCGGCAATTCCGTCCCACATTGGGATGTCAATAATATTGGTTCCTGTTCCGTTTGACCAAACAGAATCATAGGTTATTCCGGAAATTGTTTGGTTTTTCTTCCAAAATGTCTCTTTGGTTGCACTAAAAGCTTCGCTCCACCTCAGGTAGACTTTGGGAAGTAAAACAGAACGATAAAGTGAGGAAGAATCGGAAATTGAAATACCCTTTGGAAGTGAACCTATCGACAATGGAGTATATGCTGATTGTAAGGAGCCAAGAAAATACACTAAACCCGTGTTGATACAGCTTAAACCAACGACACTTCCTCTGAAGGCTGTGAGGTCTGCCAGTTTTACCGGGTCGGAAGCCATAGGCGATCCTGTCAAAAGCTGCGTCAAACGATAAATTCCGCTTTTTTGGCCAAACTGCTTTGAGAGCATCAAATAAGATGTTCCGTCATATACCTGAGCACTTACTGATATCGCGTATGACGAAAAAAGCATAATCAGAAAAAAAACTTTAATTCCAATATTCCTAAATTTAAACATTCTTTCTTCCCCTGCGTTATTAAAAAGTGCCGGAAAAACAAGCTTAACCCTTATTATATAATTATTTTAAAAAAGTCGATAGGGGGAAAAAGTACTTATTACTGCGCCTTACATTATTGTGCAAATTCTGAACAGATTTTAAAGTTTCAGTACATGCTGGCCCAATAAGACCCAGCTACTATTTTTACCTCTATTTTGAAGAATTCAAAAGCGTTTCAAAAATTTTGGTTTTTTATATCCCTTTCACTTTCGAGGCACAAATTCAGACATCCCAACCTCGGGGATTTAATTTTGGTACTATTTTTTCGATTGACGAATTGCCAACTTCCTTTTGAAGGCATCTTCTGATTAATTTTTATGAAAGTTGGTCTCAGGATAAAATCCAATCTAAAAGTATTCGAAAATCAGAAAAATACCTTTTGAAGCTCTTTTCCAAGAAAATGCAAACTGCCGACGCCAGGAATTCTGAAATTGGAAAATCAAATTTTTTTTTAAATTTCTCGGGTCTTACGAAAAAAGACCTCGAAGACAACTATTAAATCGAATTTCTAGCCCTGTTGGGAAGCACAATCCCCGAAACTCCTGTTGAAAATTCTTCCGGATTAAATTAATCTGTCCGGGTTCCGTTTTAGTTGATTCAGTAGAGGAAATAATGAAAGTCAAAAATTTATTAAGTTGGTTTATCTTTTTTCTTGTTAATTGTGTGGCTTTATTCAGTTCTGAAATCCCTCCGTCTTCTCAAAAACCAGAAAACAAAGCACTCTTGGAGAATAGTACAGCCCTCTTTGCAGACCCTTTGTTTAGGAGGGTTTTTAAGGAATTACAGAACGGTGAAAAAGGGGAGTTTATTTATGTTGCAATGGATAATTTTGCATCGGGACCCTTAAAAATTTACACAGCTACAGACAGCGCAGTTCTAGCAGCAGCCGACTTTTCCAGATTTCCTATTCCACAGGAGCTTTCAGCTCTGAAAGAATTGATAAAAAATAGAATGGAAATAAGTCCGGTTTTTCTAAGAATGTATGAAAAAATTAAAGAATCTCGAAATATTATATTCAATTTGTCTGAGAGTCCCTCGAAAAAAGCTCTTTTAAAAACTAAAGAAAGTGGTAATAAAGAATTCTGGAAATTTCCGGTTATCGTTTTTGCCAAAAATCCGATGAAAAGCTTTTCTGCGTTAAGTGAGCTTGTCCCGATCGGAGTAAGCATTCTTAATCCCGTGAACGGGAAAGCCACTTTGCGGGGCTCTTCTTTTCTTGCAATCATGGATGAACCTCTGTCCATTGATAATGAAAATTTGTTTTCGGTAAAAAAATCCGTAGAGGACTACGTTTTTGACTTAGTGGTTTCATTTGAATTAGCCCAAACCATCCTGATTGAAACTTACGGGTCAGAGTATTTCAACTTGCTGAATTCAAACTGTTTCGAAAAAGCTCTTCCCTGGGAAATCACTGACCGGAAAAGAGCTTTCAGGGAAGGTTTTTCCATTGCCATGCAAGCTTTATGCGGTGTTGACCGATCAACCTGGTATCTGATTGCAAACCCCGGGTATCGTATTTTTGGGCATTTGAAAAACAGTGAAGATTATATTACCCGCCAGATATATTTTTATACCGGCGATTTAAATGGCAAATGGGGAAAAAATGCCTCTCAAATTTTGTCAACTTCCGGAATTATCGCCTCAATTTTATTGGAAATAATGAAATCGCAGGAGATAAAATACCCCTTCGAAAAAATCGTCAAAACCTTTTTACTTGAAAAACCCATGGATCTTATTAGCTTTATCAAAGGGTTTGAGAAAAACTTTCCAATGGATCGAGCAACAATATATCGAATTTTTTTGGAAGGGACTAATTGCATAACCGCTGATAGTCAAGCTTATGAGTGTTTCAACAGATTGCTCACAAAAAAATGTGAACTTTTTTCCAGAAAAATATTTTTCCCGGATTACAAAAAAACTGAGGTTGAATTTTCCAGGTTAAAAGAAGCAATTTATGAGAGAGCTTTAAAAAATGGAAGGTTGATTGAAAATCTCGGTCCGGAACTTTGGTTCAGTGCTTATTCTTATACCGGTTCTTATTCAAATGGGGTTTATTTTCCAAGTTTTTGGAATTTTGACTTGAATACGGCAGATTATCATCAATTTTCTGACTGGAGAGCGATGGCAACCGAGGAAATTATTCAATTTTTGGAAAAGAGAAAAAGAATCGGATATTTTGAAGAAAACCCTATTTTAATATTAAAAAAAATTTTTGGAGAAAATAGATTTAAGGACATCGCCAAAAAATATAGGATTGAAGAGGGTTCAATAAAAAATGAGATAAAATTTTTTAACGAAAATTACCTTTTGAAAAAATAAAGAGGCTTTCAACTTGAAAATATAGCGGGGGTTGATTATAATTTTTCAATCCGTAATTTCAGGAAGGGAAAAAAAATGCAAGACGTCTCCAATCTTAGAAATGACCAACTAGACGCTCTGGGTGAGCTGGGCAACATTGGTTCGGGGAACGCGGCAACAGCTTTGGCACAATTTTTAAATCGAAAAATTGACATGGATGTACCCAAGGCCAAGATTCTTCATATCGCGCATATTCCCTCTTTAATTGGAGGTCCTGAAGCTAGTGTAATGGGTATTTATCTGAGAGTCATGGGGCAATTTTCCGGGCGTTTTCTTCTTTTGATGCCTGAGGTTACCACCCTGAAACTACTTCATATTCTTATTCCAGGGTGTCAGGTAAGAACCCCGGAAGATCTTTCAGAGCTTGAAACTTCCTGTTTGAAGGAAATCGGAAATATTCTGGCAGGGTCATTTTTGAATGCACTTTCAGTGGTTACAAAAATTACGATGCTGCATTCCCTGCCTACTCTGGCGTTTGACATGGCTGGAGCACTTCTTGACGCTGTAATTGCTGAAATGGCCACAGTCAGTGAACATGTTCTAATGATCGAGACATCATTTAAAGATGAAGTTGAAAACTTAAAGATGCACATATTTCTTCTACCGGAGCCTGAGTCGCTTGAAACACTATTGGAGTTTCTTGGGGTAAAATAATGCCCCAAACTTATTCTGTCGGAATGGCCGAACTAAGAATTGCCAGGACCCCGGACGTCCTGGCCTCTCATGGTATTGGGTCTTGTATTATAGCAATCATGTATGACCCTTCAAATAAAATTGGAGGACTAGTACATGTTATGCTTCCCGATTCCTCGGGAATTCAGCGAGATAAAATTAACCCCAGGAAATTCGCTGACAGCGCCCTTCCGTTGTTGTATCAAACGCTTCTACATGCCGGTGCGGATAAGAAACATCTTTGGTGCAAGCTTGTTGGAGGTGCGGAGATGTTTCCTCCAGCTGGAGATGGTTTCTCCAACGCGATCGGAGCAAAAAATCTTGAGGCTTCTCAAACGGCCGTCGCAAAAATTGGGATTCCGCTCCTCTCAATGGATGTAGGAGGCAGGACCGGGCGATCTTTAAGTTTGGATTTGGAAAACGGGCGAGTATCTGTCAGCATTCTAGGCCGGAAGCTTAAGGAGATTTAACCATGGTTAGAATGTCCTTGATTTTGGGGTTTTTCCTTTCAGTCTCAGTTTCAACGGTCGTTTTTTTATTGTCGATTGTTGCGAAAGTAACCTTAGCAACTTTAGCTTTTCGGACTTTAACTACGTTTTTTTTCTTTGGACTTTTGGGAATCGGGCTAGGAAGTTTTCTCGAAATTTTTCTTATGCCCGAGATTATGAAACGTGAAACTGCTCGAGCGAAAGAGGAATTAATTTTGGATGACGAAAAAATCGAGGAAGATCTTGGGGATTTGCTATATAATAAGAGAATTAAAATGGATGAATCTGGAAATCCGGTTTTTCAACCAATGGTTATCCCAAAGATGACCATTGAAAATAACCAGGTTGTTTCGAAGGGAGATTCTGCGGTAGTATCCTAAGAGGGTTTTGTGTTACAATATATCTTTGGATTTTGACCCCGCGGATCAGATCGGAGGAGTAAAGTGAATGAAGAAACTGTAGTAAATGTATCTCTAGAAGCAGAGGAAATCGCGAAAGAAAAGAAAATTAAAGAGCAAGACGAAGAAGATCAGAAGCTCTGGATGAGGTACAAGCATTCGCATGATCAAAGAATAAAAGACTCATTGATCATGAAATATGCGTCTTTTGTAAAATATGTTGCAGGGCGAATTGCAGTCAATTTGCCTAGCAATGTGGAATTTGATGATCTGGTCAGTTACGGAATACTTGGATTAATTGACGCAATTGAAAAATATGATCCTGAAAGGAAAGTAAAATTTAAAACTTATGCGAAAACAAGAATTCGAGGAGCAATTTTTGACGAATTGAGAATCCTGGACTGGACCCCAAGATCAATTCGACAAAAAGCTCGAAAACTTGAAAAAGCCTATGCCAAGCTTGAAGGCAAACTTGGCCGAGATGCCACAGATGAAGAGATTGCAGATTTTCTTAAGATAGACATTTCTGAATTACATAAGCTTTTTGACGAAACAAAGAAATCACTTCTTCTTTCGCTTGATGAAATTTTTTATGACGATGAAGAAGGTTCTTCTCGATTTGATTTTGTTGAAAATCAAAAATCAGATAATCCGCAATTAAAAATTGAAGAGTCCGAAGCGAAAAAAATTCTGGCAGATGCCATCAGCAAGCTAAATGAGCGGGAACGCCTTGTAATCACTTTGTACTACTATGAAGATTTAACTTCCAAAGAAATCGGAAAAATTTTGGGGGTATCGGATTCAAGAGTTTCCCAACTTCACACCAAAGCAATATTACGGCTGCGTGGACGTCTCTCACGCCTGAGAGAATCGCTGGTAGCGGAATAGCAAATTACAAACCCCAGGCAAAACACAGCCCCCAAAAATTTTGGGGGCTGTGTTTTATCTACAGGAATTACCCATTAGGCTCGGAACTTAGAAAAATAAATGCTTTCGAAATAAATGCTTTCGAAAATTTAATTTCGCCAATCTTTTAAAGAGCAAAGTTTTGTTAATGGACGTTTCAAAGAATTTTGATGGGAAATTGCTGTCTTAACTATGTTTAATTTTGGAGTAACTCTTGAATTTAGGGCAATTTCCAAATTTTTGTTAATCTCCAAAGCAGGTATCAACCAATCTGGCAGTTTTTACCCAGGGATGGTCAAGAGTAACAAGTTTTCTAAAACCCGCAACTTTTTCAAGTGGCACTGGAACACATTTCCCAGTTTGATAACCGACCATGACATTATAGACCCCATCAGCCAGCAACTCGGCAGCTTTGGCGCCAAGAAGTGAACAGAGCAATCTGTCAAAAGCACTTGGGATGCCTCCCCTTTGAACATGTCCCAGAGAGGTTACTCTGGCCTCGACACCTGCCAATTCTTGAATATGTCTGGCAACCCGGCTTGCGGTAGGTTCCTGTACAACATGGTAAGCTACAACTTCACTCTCAATTTTTTTGACTACTACAGGCATGTTTTCACGCGTTTCATCATACCAAGCTTCTGACTCTTCCTTGGTTTTGTTTTTCCCATCACCATTCTTCTCATTCTTTTTTTCTTTGTCCTTGTGTTTTTTCTTTTCTTCCTTCTTGGCTTCCTTGGCTTCTTTTCCTTCTTTGGCTTCTTTTTTGGAAATTTTTTCCTCTTCTTCAAGAAGTGCTTTTTTCGCTTCTTCAACTGATCTGGCGCCTTCTGCCAGAGCTATTATCGAAAAACGTTTTCCTGTTCTTCTTCTGGCGGAAAGAAAATCTGCAATAGAGTGCAAATTATAGGGAATTTCGGGAACAAGTATCACGTCTGCACCACCTGAAATTCCCGCCCCAAGGGTTAACCACCCTGTACCATGGCCCATTATTTCGCAAACAATTACTCTATGATGACTGGTGGCTGTTGTGTGAAGTCTGTCAATGGCTTCAGTAGCAATTCCAAGAGCTGTGTCAAAACCAAAAGTGGCTTCGGTTTCGACAATATCGTTATCTATTGTTTTTGGAAGAGTGAGGACGTTAATTCCCTCTTTCATCAGTCTCATGGCATTCTTCTGGGTTCCGCCACCCCCAAGACAAACGAGGCAGTCAACCTGATGTTTCTTTAAATTCTCAACCGCAGCACCTGTCATATCCATCATCTTGCCGCCGATCAGCATTTTGTGAGGTTTGTCCCGACTTGTACCCAGGATTGTACCACCTCTGGTAAGGATTCCGCTGGTATTTTCATTGTCCAAAGGAATCACCCGGTTCTCAACCAATCCTCTGAAACCATCTTGAACACCTAATACTTTAATTCCATAATCATTTATAGCAGCTTTGGCTATGGCTCTGATTGCTGCATTCAAACCGGGGCAATCTCCCCCGGAGGTAAGAATTCCAATGCAATGGGTCTTGGATTTTTTAGACATTTTTTTCTCCTATTTTTTTCCCGATAATTCTGATTAATACCTTTATTGTTGTTGCGGAACAGCCCAACTTATCTTCCCAAAAGGATCCGTGAAAACCATCGAGGGCATTTCCTTGGCCAGAGCCATCCCAAGGCCGTTCCTGCCATTTGAGTGAAGAAGGGAAAACCCCGGGCCTTCGTTTGTAAGGATCATTCCTAACCTTCTTGTACCTTTTGAATCACGGAAATCAACACATGGACCTTGCGAATTCAATGCCATCCCAATTCTGATTTTTTTATTTCCGTCAAAAACGAAAATTCCCGAATCGCCATCTGCAAAGCTGAATTTTATTCTGGGACTTCCGCTGGCATCGCAAAAAGTCAAACTTTCGTCAGTGTTGGATAAACCCGCAGTTATTCTATTAACGCCACTATCGTCAAACATAGCTAGAACAGTCATCGATTCATGGTTTTCCCATACTCCCCGCACCTTTCCCTGCTTATTTTTCAGGACAAATTTTTCCGCTTCAATTATTTTGGAAGTAGCAGAGATTTCACCTTGTACTACAAAGCCGCCAATGAGTATCACTATAAAGAAAAACAGGCGCTTTAGCCGTTTGTTTTGTCTCTCCAATGCTGTAATTCTTTCCTCAATCTGCATTTTTCATTCCTCTACCCACCCTCTTATAGAAACCTGAACTCGAACGAGTTTCTTTTTAGCAAGACTAAAAACTTCACGAACCACTACTCTGCGGAAAATTAAAGGTGACTTGGAAACCAAGGGGATTCCTTTCTCGACTTCAGAACCAAAAACAAGATACTTGGAATCCTTGCTTTTCCCAAGAAATTTCAAGGGAATTGCTGTAAAGTTGAGTTTTTTAAAAATAGGAGTTCCATTTTTGAGTGGCTGGAAAGAAATATTTGAAATGTCGTCATTAGAAATCATTAATCCCAGCATTTTCGCATTTTTTGTCCAGCCTTTCAGGACTTCCAGGATTATCGAATCAAATTCCTTTTCCTTGGGCTTTTGTAGTTCATCATCAAATGCAAGGGGAGCCATTTCAGGAACCAGTTCCAATTTCCAATCCTGCCCTAAATCAGTCGCACAATAAATTGGCGCTGAGTTAAAGAACATGGAAAAAGATAATAACGAAATGAGCTTACTAAACACAAAAAGAAAGTTCATCCTGTTACTCCTTAAAAAGTTCCTCTTGAAGCATTTTTTTTAGTTGTAAACTAAATTATGAAAAAATTCAATAAATTATTTCCTCAGGATTCTTTCTTGCAAAATTTTTTTGGGAAAAAAAAATTGTCTTGTCTGTTTTTCTCCAAAACATTATACTTCAGCTCTATAAGAATTTTGTGAGGAAACTGTGAAAGACAATAAAATTGAACTTTTCTTTGAATTGCTTGAAGAAAACGAGAAGCTGATCCCTGAAAAAGCAACTTCCGGCTCTTCGGGTTATGATCTTAAATCCAGAATTGATGCCGAGTTAAATGCGGGGAGTTTTCAGGTAGTCCCCACTGGAATCAAAATTCAGCTCCCCCCTGGCCTGGAAGCCCAAATAAGACCAAGATCGGGGTTGGCCGCCAAATTTGGAGTTACCGTTTTAAACTCTCCGGGCACAATTGACAGTGATTACCGTGGAGAAATAGGAATAATCCTTATTAATCATAGTAAGGAAGTCTTCAAAGTTGAAAAGGGAATGAGAATAGCGCAAATGGTAATTTGCCAAACACTAGGGGTGAATTTTTCAAGAAAAGAAACTCTTGATGCAACCAGCAGAGGCTCCGGAGGATTTGGATCAACAGGAAAATAATACTCAAAAACTTCGTATAAGAGTGTTTTTAATGAAGGTTACTGTTATTAGGGTTCAGTCAGATTACAATTAGAAAGGGGAATTCAATGAGAAAGCATAAAGTGGCCGTGATCGGTTGTTGTGGAAAAATGGGACAGGTAGTATGCCGTGCATTATTAAGCAGCCATGAATATGAACTTGCAGCTGGATTTGACATAAGTTCTGTCGGTGAAGACCTCGGACAAATGCTTAACGTATCTCAACTTGGAATTAACATTTCCAACAACATACAAAAGGGATTGAACGAAAGCAGAACAGATCTGGCCATTGATTTTACGACTCCCAATACAGCAACTTCAAACGTCGCTCAATGCCTTCAAGCGAAAGTTCCTGTACTAGTTGGAACAAGCGGAATCCCAACTGAAGATAGAGAAAAGTTATCGCTTCTTTCAGAAAAAACCAATACGCAAGTATTGATTGTCCCCAATTTTGCAATAGGGGCAATTCTAATGATGAATTTCGCCAAAAAAGCAGCGGCATATTTTTCCAATGTTGAGATTATTGAACTCCATCACCCGCAAAAATTGGATAAACCATCGGGAACAGCCCTCAATACGAGGGAAATCCTCAACGCAGTACTTGAGAAAAAAGAATCGGATGAGCCTATTCCCATACATTCGGTCAGACTTCCCGGCTTAACTGCTCATCAGGAAGTAATTTTCGGTGGTATCGGACAATTATTGACCATCCGACACGACTCCTTCAATCGGGAATCCTTCATTCCGGGAATCTTTCTGGCATTGAAACAACTAACCGAAACCAGAGGCTTGCGAATCGGCCTCGAAATTTAGGTTAAATGAAAATCATTCATATTTTCATTAGAGACCTGGGTGGAGAGTTACAAGCAAACACACTTCTCGATGCGGCTAGAAGTTTAGGAGAGGGAGTTCCTGAGAGAACTTCCAATCTGTATTCCGATTACTTTGTCGCCTCGGGATTAGCTCCGGTTAGGGTCAGGGTTCGCCGCGAAGAAGCTTTAGTGGCCAGGGTTCCGGTTTTTATGGACGTATTCATGAAGATTTACAGCTACGGAGTTCTTCTTGTAGAATATTCACTCGAAACCACAACTATTCCCGAAAATCTTTCAGCCCTTTTCAAAGCCCGCGAAATAGAACTTCCCGGCCCAAGAATAATGGATCTGGAACAACTAATGGGTCTGGATATTGAGTGGGCTCAGCGAACCCTCTCCAAGTGGCTTCAAAACTCATATGAAGCTCCAGCTTTTACAGATAAATTTCATCTTTTCATAGATTCGGAATCCAGGGATGAAGATGATGCCATGCAAATTCTTCTCCCAGGTGACGAATCATACAGCGATTCCATGAAAAGACGCATCGTAAAGCGCATCGAGCCTGCTGAAGAGAATGACCGTTTTTTCATCATGGGAAACAGAGGCTATCTATCAAGTGTGATAGACCCGCATGATGTAGTGAATTTTTTGGAGTTGTCCAGGGTACAGTTGCATGAGCTAAAAGTGTTTGATTACATGCTCGATCGCGGAATTGAAAATACCTATAACTTCCTGGATAAAATTCCACGGCACGATAAATTTTTACCCCTTTCTTGGCTTTCCAAAGATTTTCAAAACCAGGTTAACGAGGTTTTCAAATTGACTGAAATGCGAATGGATTTGGTTGACCTGGTTAAGGATATTACCAACACTTCGAAAGTAACTTCTGATCCATATTTTGAGATCCTATACAGGGAATTGAACAAAATTTTCCATATTGATGAATGGTTTCAATCTGTCAGAGAAAAGGTAGATGAACTGGAAGACATTCAAAGAATGATTTTGAGCAGAATAGACATTTTCAAATCAACCACCTTGGAAATGACTGTCATCATCCTGATTCTCATTGAAATAATTATCCCATTCGCCTATTTGATTATAGACTACTTTCGGCACTAATATTACGTTTTCAAAACAAATATTTCGTTTTCAAAAAATAGTTCAGCTCACTAATAAACGGTCAGCTTTTTTTGCCAAACATCCCACAATATCCATAAAATTGCCGTACAATTTTTCGACTTCTACTGAACTGATTTCATTATCACTATTGCGAAGATTCAATGAGTCAATTATCGCCTTTGGATTGAAATCATACTTTCCACCGGCTATCTCTAAAATCTGCTCTCTCGGGAAAAATTTTCCTGAGGAAATGTAAACCATAATTCGAAGTACTTCCCGCAATTCTCTTGCTAAATCGGATAAAATTGCTGAAAGAAAAGAACCGTTACGCGCAATAAAGTTTCTTCGAAGTTTCAGAAGAACTGATTTGATCTCCTCTTCACATTTTAAACGAAGATGCTCCGGAAGAATTTCAATTCCTTCTAATACGTCCTTCCCAGAGATCACTACCCTGTCTTCTCGCATGGAAAGTATTTTTCCCGGAAAAACATCCAACGATGTACTAAGTTCTTCAAGAGTCAATAAAAAAGGTGAAATGTTATTTTTTCGGCCAAACGAAAAGATATCAAGAGAATTTCTAAGAGTGAGAATATCAATTTTCGACATGATAACAAGAACATTGATATTACTGGAGCTCTCCCGAAAATCAGTCCTGGTTGCACTTCCATAAATCATTATGGAAATCAGATTCTCTTTTTGATTCTCGATCAGCTGTTCACAAAGATTCGTCAGTCCGTTCTTCTTTTCAAGGGAAATAGGAAGAGCGGAAATTTTTTCAGAGTACATGTTTTTCCTCCATTTTAGGATTTGCGATCCAACAACCGGGATCAGGGGAAAAGGCTTTCTTTGAAATTGCAAAAGATATGCACCTCGCACCGCCTTTACAAAACTTATAAAAGCGGCAAACCCCGCAAGGTGTAGCTTCAATATCTTCCTTTCTCGGTTCAATTTGATTCAGCCAGGAATTGCGAAGCTCGTACAAGTTCGTAGTAAAAATATTTCCCATTGGGATCGGGTATCGTCGGCATGGGAAAACAGTTCCATCAGGCATTAACGCCAGCAATTCACGAACAGCGGAACAACTGTAAGGGGGTAAACCACCGTAATGGAATTGAAGTGCTCTGTGCATGGAAACAAAAGTCTGCGAAAAAAAACTTTTTTCGAGTCTTCTTTTCTCACTACGCATTATATCGAAAAAATCGGAAGTCTCAAGGCTGGACAAAGTCTGGAAATTGGAAGAAGCCCCCTGCCCCATCGGTACCATACGATCAGCCCAAACTTTTTTTACCCCGATTTTTTTTGCAACCTCAACCACTCTCGGAAATTCCCGATAATTTGAGGAGTTTGCAGTAAACGAGATCATCGTAAAAATTCCATGTTCTGAAAGTTTTTCAAGACCTGAAATTGCTGATTTGAAGGCTCCCGCCCCCCTAATTCCGTCATGGACAGTTTCGCCACCGTCAATACTAACCTGGACAAAAGCCACTCCCGCTTTTTTCAAAAAAACGGCTATGGAATCATCTATTAAAGTACCATTAGTTAATAGTCCAAATTTCAGCCAGTCTTTGTTTTTCGCAATTTCTAGTACAATTTCAAAAAAAGAATCATAAACGATCGGTTCGCCGCCGGTAAGATTGATATGCGCGAAATCTCCAGCTGTGGGATTGAAAGAAAATTCCTTTTCCAGCAAAAGTTTGAATTGATCAAAAATATAGAAAATCTTGGATTTGGGAAAATCAAAGCCTGATTGATTTTCCTGATAGCAATGTGAGCAACTCAGGTTGCATTTCTCATTGAGATGCCATTGAAACAAAAATTTCCGTGAACGTTTCATCTCATGTCCTGCTTCGACACTTCAAAAAAAACCTGGAATCCACTTCATATTTTTGAAATCGGTATTACTTAAATTCCTTCCAATTTTCTGCGTGCGGAAATCATGGAATCCAGATTTTTTTCCAATCGTTCCAGGTTTCTTTTATATCCAGTCGCAATTTCCTGGAAAAGCCAATCGGGAATAACTCCTTCCAGTTGTTTGATTGACTCGAAAACTCTTATTTCTTTCCTTTTTTGAACAATTTGACCGGCATATAATTCGGCCATCTTGGATTTATCAGTGCTTGAATCGGGCATGAATGCCTCAAGATGCCAGGCCAGTCGTCCGGTATCTTCATCGTTCAAATCGACTGAATAGCCTTCTTTTGTAATTACAATCATTGGTTGAGGAACGGCGTCATTAACAGGTATTCCTTGATTAGTCTTTTGAACTTGCTCGTTTTTCCATTGGTTCCAGGCGGTGCGGGCTTTATAATAACCGTCCCGATCAAGTTTCCCCATTAAAAAAGCTTTTTTTGCCAAATAGTATTTTTCATATAAACCGGCTGCCTCAGGGGAATAGATTGTGTAACATGTATATTCCAATAGGATTCGTCGGATTGTGGGAGCATTTTCAGGAACGTTGGCCATCAGTTCTTTGGCGAATTCAAAAAAATTTGTTGGCGCATTGTTAGCAAAAACAGAAAATATGCTCCCCATAGGGTTTCGCAACTTGGCATTCGCGATTAGAGTATACATCAAACTTCCTATGACCCCTTCGGTGGAAAGGTCTGTGTTTCCACTTTTGAGAGAACCATCTTTAATTGTACCATTAGAAGAAAAAATACATCTGTTGTATTCAAGCATTTGAAGACGTTTTTTAGATAATCTTAAGGCTAATGCCAAGGAATCATTACTGACCCCCTGAATTCCCTGTTTAAGAGCGAATTCATCTTTGAACAATCTGGAAAACCACAATTCGCTGGCTTCGGCAAAGCCTTCCTTAAAAGCAATATAAGGGTCGCTTTCCAAAGGCAAGTCATGTGGTCCACCCAGGAATTGTGCCATAATATTGAAAGCAAGGAATCTTTCCCGGTAAAGATCAGCCATGATTCCATGAAAAATTTCATGACAGAACATCTGGATCAGAAGCCCGGTCTTCAGCATTTCCTGTACAGAGATAATTTTATTTTGAGGAGTTTTAAGTCCGTCCAGAAGGATGATTTGGGAGGAATTAATGGATTTTCCTTGGTTTTGAATGTTTACTGGGATCAAAGTTGAAATCGCCGGACCGACGTTTTGCGAGGCGCCTTGGATTAGCCATACCGGAATTGGGCCGTCGGAGATTATCCAATCTTGACATGGTGCTGGAGCTGCTTTTCGTGCCAAATCCCATAGTTCGAGTGCTTTTTTTATTGCGGGACTTCCCTCAAGCGCTTTTTTTATTTGATCAACCTGGGGATTTTCGCCTGGTGGAATAGCCCTAAAAGTTAAGACTCGTGCCGAATCGCCCAGGATTTTCACCTGAGAAAGTGAAGTTGGCTGAACATTGGGATCTGCAGGAAAAGGGGTGACAAAAACAAGCTCACTGGCCACAGAAATCTGTATTAAAAAAAAGAAAAAGAAGGCTAAAGAGGTTTTTGCCAAATTACCTAACCCTTGTTTGGGATAAATTTTGCGATCACTATTTCTATCGAATTTCTTATTGGCTGGAATGCAAAAATTGTACAGCATTACAAAGAGCTCGGAAGAAAAAAGAAAAAACTCATTAATTTCTGAAAGAACCTTTGAAAGTATAGAAAATGTCATATTTTTCCCCCGATTAATTTCGCGGAACTCTACCCTCCGAAAAGAGGAATCACTTTAAGTATAATAAAAAAATTGCAAAACTCCTATACTTTCGATGTAAAATAAATCGTTATTTTTTTTACAACCTGCCAGTGGTGTCAATTATCAAGGAGGGCCAAGATAATGATTGAATTCCTTCGTTCAATTCCAGGTCCAATGTTCATATTTATTTATATAGGAGTGAGTATCGCCTGTTTGATCGTTGCAAAATTGTGGATTAATAATGATGGAACTCAATATTTAAGGATGCCTGCCAACACAAAATATAACCCATATTCCCTTGCATACCTCAAGGGCGGGGCAAAGGCGGTAATTAAAACGGCCCTTTTCAGGCTGCATTCGTTAGAACTTATCGAGTTAGTTTGGAGAGAATCGTCATGGGCCTCTTTTTTAGGAGATAGAAAGAAGATCAAAGCTGTTGAACCAAGGCCTAGAATTGAAACTTTGGAGAGGGTTGAACATTTAATATTGAATTTTTTAATGGTTCCACTGGAACCAGCTTCTGTTTTGAATGATTACGCGTTGAATGAGAGAGTGGAACATGCAATGAATCCTGAAAGAAATGAACTTCTGAATGACCAACTGCTTGCCGATTCCGGGATGTGGACAAATTATTGGATAAAGACAGCAGTTATCATTCTTATAATGCTTTCAGTAGGTGGTACTAAGCTGATATTGGGCGTGTCAAATAACAAACCGGTTGAAATACTAATTGTTTTGCTAATCATTTCAATAAGTTTGATTTTCGCAATAGTGAAGCCTTTCAAGCTGCAATCCCGATTAGGTGAACTTTACCTTGAAGAAGTGGAAGCACATTACAATTGGATGAAAAGCGCTCTTGGTTCTGCGGCAGCGAAACAACCGGCTGATTTTGATCCTGCATTTGCTGTGGCTTTATTTGGTTTCGTTGTACTGGAGAATTCACCGGTATTTTCGGAATTCCTGGAAATGTATCCGCTCCCGAAAAAATCCGGAGGGGGCTGTGGTGGGGGTTGCGGAGGGGGCTGTGGCGGAGGCTGTGGCGGAGGCTGTGGAGGTTGCGGGGGGTAAAAAAAGTTTGAAAAATGAGTTCGGATAAATCCGCGAGAGATGGAACTATAAATTTATTTTTTTTTCATTTCCAGGGGGGTGAGTTTATAAATAATTTGATCCGCAGGAGGCGGAGTAAGACTTTTGTTTTTTCGGAAAGACTCGATTACTGCTTCCCTCATAAGAAATCCTGTATCGGTAATATTTTTTGCAGCTTTGAACATCTCTTTGGCCTGTAGATTTCCTTCAATCAAATAGGATATTGTAACAAGTTTATAATCTTTTTCAAGCTCAATAGGCACTCCATTTATTGAAACATTTATGGCCTTTTTTTCCAAATGGTCGAATAATCCAGTAACTCCACCGAATTGAAAACCACTCAGTTTTTGGTCAGCCGTCTCACAGAGATAAGTAAGCATTTCCAAAATTTCTTTTCCTTTGATTGATAGAACCACAATTGTATTCTCAAAGGGATAAGCTGAAAAGACATTGTCCATGGTAATTGAACCCTGTGGAAGCGGGCTTCGAATGGATCCGGAATTAATAATTGCCAGATCAGCATGAGTAAAATCCATCATTGCATCGCATGTAAAACGTCCAAGAGGAAGATCGCGAACGTGTTTCTGGTCTTCAGGATAAGTCATTTCAGATTGGAGACTTCCAATTACCTGAGAAGTGAAAAGTCTGAAACTGGATTCAAAGCCGCATACTGCTTTTGAAACAGGTGAACCCAATTCTTCGGTAATTGAGGCGGTGATCTTTAACAGTTCTCCGCTGTAAGAACTTATTTTTCCGGATTGATCCATTTTCAAATCAAGTTTTCCCAGAAACACTCCCCATTTGAAAGCCTGGACAACAAGAGTTCCGCCAATTCCATTCTCGGGTGTAGCTGTTACAAGCTTTGGATTTTTTGCTACCAATACCGGTTTTTCAAGTGTGGTATTTGTGTGACCACCAATGATTAGATCAATTTCAGGAAATTTCTCAGCAAGTTGCAAATCGCTTTCATAACCCGAGTGTGAAAGAAGGATTCTCAGATCACATGATGTAGCCAACTGATGGAGCACTTCCGGGAGAGCTATTTCAGGATCAATCATTTCCAATCCATCTCTATATTTGTTAGGTATTACATCCCATGCAATTTTGCCGATTACTCCAGTAATTCCGATTCGCCAGCCTCCCTTTTCAATAATCTTCAGCGGCTCAAAAATCAACTTCTGAGTTTCCTTGTACTTTACATTTGAACAAATTATCGGAAAAGTTGAAAAGTGGAACTGGTCGATGATATTTTTAAGCCCGTCATCCAGTTCATGATTGCCAAGCGTAGTAGCTTCATATCCACATTGGGAAAACGTCATCACATCCGCCTCACCTTTGAAAAATGAAAAGAAAGGGGTTCCCTGAAAAATGTCTCCACCATCAAGTAATAGAAGGCAGGGGTTCTCTTTCCGAAGGGCTTTAATAAGTGAATATCTTCTTCCAATTCCTCCGATGTTTTTTCCCATACCCGGTAAATTGAAAGGAAGAAGATGAGAGTGAGTATCATTGGTGTAAAGAATGGTGATCTTCTCGGAACGTTCAAGCGAAAAACCCGCAATCGTCCCAACGAAAACCATGAGAATAGCCAATGCGGCAGAAAAAAAAGTGGACTGTTTAATGCTTCTACAGCTAATATATAATTTCATATTTTCATCCAAAACTCAAAATGCTTTTTCCCAGGCGTCCCAGAGTGTGTATCCTATTGGTTTGATCAAATCAGATTTTTTTAAAAATTCCGCATATCGATGATTCCGAAAAATTTTTTCATCCACGACGATGTAATAGTATTTTGCCATATCCAGGTTTTGATTGCCAACTGACATTTTTATTGATCCGGCAAAAATTTCAACTTTTGCGCCGCATATTTCGATCTGATTTTTTGAAGGATAATTAAAGATGCTGCTAATCAACCTGGACAAATCTGCGCCATCCATTTTGTAACAGCGCAATTGATCAGGTGGGACTAGCCTCAGAATTGCGTCTCTCGTTATTTTTCCGCCGGATAGAAATCCTGATATTTTAGCTTCGAGAAGTGCCAGATCAGCGGAAAACAGTTTTTTAGCCAGCTCAGCCTGAAAATGACGATCCATTCTGCCTGGAGCGACTGTACCATCCGGTCTTTCAGGAACTTCAGTCAACACTTTGTTACGCCTTCTTTCCATTCGTTTCGCAAAAGTCTTGAAATCAGGTGAAATCAAATGAGAAGTATTATTACCAAGAGGTAAACGTGCTGTATCATAAGAAAATGTTCCATCATCCCATTTGGTCAACGTAAGGTTCATTAATATCGGTTCAGACCAAGGAAAGAAGATAATTTTATGATTCTTTTCAATTTTCACTTGCTGGCTGACCAAGTCATCCCTCTTTCCTGAAACCTCTTCAGAGTTGTAATTTTCTGAAAATTTTGAGATGTCAGTTGCTTTTGCCCAGTTTAATTCACTAATGAGTGAGTCCGGATAATGATTCCGGGATGGATTATTTGTTATCAGTATTATCCGGTCATTTTCGCGGATTTTTTTTTCAATTTGAAACGCTTGCTGGATTGACCCATATAGGACAAAAAAGATAATGTCCAAGTCGGAATTTTCAATCAATATTTTGTTCACGGTTCTTTCAATGTTTTCCAGCGCAAAGTACCCACTTGAAAAAGGGGTTGATACAAGCTTCTCGGGAGAAATGAGACATCCCAGACCAAATTTTGGCCCTGTTTGCGAGAAAACCTTTTTAAAAGGAAGGAAACAATTCAAATTGTTTTCGTTTGAACAGTTTGTCCAGATTCGGTCCAGGAATTCTTTTTTCGGAAATCCTTTTTCATCGAGACACAAGAAAAAATCGTTTGGACTAAGACAAAATCCGGAAAACGGTTTAACTTTTGCAATTTCTTTTTCCAAAAGTGATTCAAGATAACCATTGGAAAGGAAACCCACTGGATCCATTTTCCCGTAATGATTTCCTATGCTGAAAAGCAGAGATTCGTTGGAATGGTTCGAAACATTCTGGATAAGCCTTGGAAGATTCCAGAGCGGAGTTGGCACTGTTCCTGAGGCGGGATCAAATATCGCGGTTTTTCCTTCCCAATTTCCGATGAAAAGAAGATTTTGCTTTGTTTCAGCCAAAAGAGGCAAGCAAAAAAGGAAAAGAGAAAAAATATGGAAAATTAAAAAATATCTACAATGTCCAAATTCGCGCATTTATGCATTCACTCGGCTTGCAATAAATATTCCAGCCACTGCGAAAACTATATTTTGAAGCCAGGCGCTCAGCATTACGGGAAGTAGCCCTGATTTTCCCATGGCGGTGGAAGTGCTCATCAGGACATAATACACAAAAATAATTACGATGGATACCCCAAATCCGATAAAAGCGCCGCTCCGATAACTTGTCATTCCAAAACTAGCTCCGATAAGCGCGAAAAAAATGCAGGCAAATGGAAGTGATGTTTTCATCGCCAATTCGACCTGAAGTTCGGTGGTATCCATAAATTTTGTTCGATCATATGTATCAATTCTATCTTTCAGCTCCCTGTAACTCATTTCGTTAGGCCTTTTGCTCTGTCTTGCAAAGTCGGCAGGAGTCTCCTTAACACCCTTCAAATCCATTTTCTGGTAACTTTTACTTGTTGAAACTTTGCCATCTTCATATAATTGTTCAACTATCCCTGTTAATCCCCATTCCTGGCCATTCCAGAGGGCTTCTGAAGCTGACAAGCGCCTGGAAATCTTGCCGTCCTGATAATATTCTATCAACACTTTTTCCATGGAATTCTTTGCCTCAAAAACTTTACGGGCGTAAGCAAATCCGCCATCTGAAATTCGCATGATCACGTTTTCCGAAGCTTCAGGTTCAACAACCCGCATTATGTCGTTTCGCCTGATTTCCTGTGCTCGCTTGTTCGCATCAGGAACCACAAGTTCGTCAAAAACAAAACTTACAACAGTTATCATTACCGCAAAAAACATAACCGGTAAGAGAAGCCGCAAAAAGTTTATTCCTCCGGCTCGTAGCGCAATGGTTTCAGAATCTTTGGACATTCTTCCAAAAACGAGAAGGGATGCCAGAAGCATGGACATGGGGAATGTAAAAATCATATCCTGTGGGAGACGGAACAAAAACCATTTGATTACAATCCCGGCAGGAATGTTGTCATTTACAATATTCTGGAGCGCGAACATCAAGGGGTCAATTGCTATTACTGTAACAAACATAAAAAAACCGAAGAAAAACGGGCCAATCAGTTGGTTAAATATGTATTTGTCTATTGTTTTTATCATTTTGCTTTTTCTTTTCTTAGTGATATTATTACATTTTTCGGATTAATTATAAACCATATTTATAGGGAGCGAAAAGGGGAATGAAAATAAGTGTAATTGGCACAGGTTATGTAGGCTTAGTCACAGGAACTTGCTTCGCCGAATCAGGGAATGATGTGATTTGTATGGATACCGATGCTTCCAAGATTCAAAGACTCAAGAACGGCGAAATCCCAATTTATGAACCTGGATTAGAGGAATTAGTCAAGCGAAATGTTTTAGAAGAAAGGCTTTCTTTTTCAACTGATATTGAGAAAGCAGTTAAACATGGTTTAATGCTATTTATCGCAGTTGGAACACCTCCCGGGGAAGACGGATCCGCAGACCTTAAATATGTCTTGGAAGTAGCACGGCAAATTGGAAAAAACATGGAGTCTTTTAAGATAGTAGTAGACAAATCCACAGTTCCAGTTGGCACTGGAGACAAGGTTCGAAAAGCAATATTTGAAGAACTAAAGAAACGGGACCTTGTAGATCTTGAATTTGACGTGGTAAGCAATCCTGAATTCCTGAAAGAAGGAAATGCTATTGACGATTTCATGAAGCCGGACAGAGTTGTTATCGGTTGTGAAAACGTCAGAACTGCTGAATTAATGAAGGAACTTTATGCTCCGTTTGTCCGGACAGAAAAACCTATATTGATAATGGACATTCGATCGGCTGAAATGACCAAATATGCAGCAAATGCATTGTTAGCCACAAAAATATCCTTCATCAACGATGTTGCAAACTTATGTGAAGTTTTAGGCGCGGATATTGACAATGTAAGAAAGGGAATCGGCTCCGACTCAAGAATCGGCTATTCGTTTATTTTTCCAGGTGCCGGTTACGGAGGAAGTTGTTTTCCCAAGGATGTCCAGGCACTTTTAAGAACAGGTTCCGAACATGGTTACGACCTTCAGATCCTCGATTCAGTCGAAAAAGTGAACAATCGACAAAAAGAAGTGATGTATAAAAAGCTTGAAAAGGCTTGCAAAGGCGACCTTCGCGGAAAAATTTTCGCGATCTGGGGGCTTTCCTTCAAACCAAATACCGATGACATGCGTGAAGCGCCTGCAATTGTCCTGATCGAGAAAATTCTGGCTGCTGGTGGAAAAGTGCGTGCTTACGATCCCGAAGCAATGGGAGAAGCCCAAAAAGTTTTCAAGGATCGGATTGAATATTCCAAAAAAAGCTACGAAGCCCTTGAAGGTGCAGAAGCATTGCTGCTTGTAACAGAATGGAATGAATTTCGAAGACCCGATTTCGATAAAATCAAGACACTTTTGAGAAGACCGTTGATTATTGATGGAAGAAATGTTTACGACTCTGCACGAATGAAAATCAGAGGCTTCGAATATCATTCGATCGGGAGGGCATAATGAAAGTAATTCTTCCAGTTGCAGGCAAAGGGACTCGTCTTCGCCCGCACACCTTGAACAAGCCGAAATCCCTGGTTAGAGTTGCAGGGAAAACAATTTTTGAACACGTAATTGCAAGTCTTGCCAAAGTCAAATGTGATCAATATATCCTGATTACAGATGAAAATGGCCAGGTTGTAGAAAATTTCCAAAAATCCCTATTTCCGAATCTTCCTTCAGTTTACATTCAACAACAGGAGAGGCTCGGCCCGGCTCATGCAGTCTGGCTCGCCAAAGATTATATTCACGAAGGTGATGACGTGCTGATCGTTTTTAACGACACCCTTTTCATTACAGATTTAACGCGTATTCCACGACTTTCTGAGGGGCTTGACGGGTTGATTTATTCCAAAGAAGTTGAAGACTATCGCCGCTTCGGTGTAAACGTAATGAAGAACGGGTTAATAACTGATATGGTTGAGAAACCCGATCAGCCAATAAGCAGGCTTGCCCAGGTAGGGTTGTACTACATCAAAGATGGAAAGCGTTTCATGGGCTATCTATCAGCTGCAATTGAAAAGAAGTTGACAGTAAAAGGAGAGTATTATCTCCCCGAAGTGTTCAAGCTGATGTTGGCAGACGGCATGAAACTGGGAGCTCCTGAAATAGATGAATGGCTTGATTGCGGGAAGACCGAAACCCTGCTTTCTTCCAATAGGTTTTTGTTGGAACATTCCTCGCGAAGCCATTATTGCATTGAAGGCTGCGTGATAATCCCTCCGGTTTCAATCCATCCGTCCGCACATGTTAATCATTCTGTTATCGGTCCGCATGTTTCTATTGCTGAGGGCTGCAATATTGAAAACTCTATAATAAAAGACACTGTAGTCAATTCCAATTCCATAATAAAAAATGTGATCATAGAGCAATCTCTTATCGGAGATTCAGTCGAACTTTCAGGTGGAGCGCAGAGAATAAATATCGGCGACAATAGCGTAATTGAATTGGGAGTGCCAGCGAAATGACCCGACAGCTAAAGCTAGATGAAAAGACTGTCTTGGTGACAGGCGGTGCTGGGTATATCGGCTCACACGCATGCAAGGCTCTGAAAGCGGCTGGGTACAATCCGATCGTTTTTGATAATCTGGTCTATGGACACAAGGAATTCGTAAAATGGGGTCCATTTCTTGAGGGCCATCTTGAAGAACGTGCAAAATTGGACGAGGCCATAAACAAATATCGCCCATCGGCAGTAATGCATTTTGCAGCTTACGCATTGGTTGGAGAATCAGTTACAAACCCTGGAAAATATTATCGGAACAACGTCTCGGGAAGTCTCACCTTATTGGAAGCAATGCGTGATTATGAAATCAAAAGGTTGGTTTTCAGTTCGAGTTGCGCTACGTATGGAGTTCCACAAACCATACCGATTCCCGAAGATCATTCGCAAAATCCTATAAACCCTTATGGTTCATCGAAATTGATGATGGAAAAGATGATGTCTGATTTTTCGATTGCACATGGACTATCATTTCTGGCCCTTCGCTATTTTAATGCAGCCGGTGCCGACCCTGATGCTGAAGTTGGAGAACTTCACGACCCGGAAACCCACTTGATTCCGCTTGTCCTTGATGCAGGGTTGAAAAGAAGGCCTAACATTACAGTTTTCGGAACTGACTACGACACACCTGACGGCACATGCATCCGGGATTATATACACGTCACCGACCTTGCCGATGCGCACATTCTTGCATTGAAATACCTTGAGCGCAACTCAAAAAGCGGAGCACTCAACCTTGGAAATGGCGCGGGCTACTCAGTCAAGGAAGTGATCACGGTCGCAGAAAAGGTAATGGGGTGCAAAATTCCGGTGGTGTATGGCGAAAGGCGCGCCGGAGATCCACCACGGCTTGTCGGCAATTCAGTAAAAACGCGTGAAATCCTAGGTTGGAACCCACGTTTTGCCGATCTCCAAACAATTATTTTGCACGCTTATAACCATCGTAAAAAGGCTTTTTCGATTTGATCTCGTTCAATGTTGCTGTGGAACTTCCAATGTTCAAACTTAACCATCGCAAAAAGGAATTATCGATTAAATGCGCAAATCGCATGAACAAATTAAGCAATGGGTCGCACAAAGGCTAACAAATGAAAATTTCACCTCTGCAAAGTAGATTCAATCGAAGGTCAGTTTTGGAAAACGCCCGTTTGTCAGCTTTCATGCGTATCATCGAAATTAAGCATTCCCTCTCGTTCATAAAAATTTTCCCAAAATGATTTAGTACAGAGTTTTGCCATCTGGGCTAAGCTCTGCACGCAATAATTAAAATATCCTTGGAGACTTAAAAATGGAATCAAAAATACCGGTTTTTGCAGCTATTCTGGCAGGTGGTTCGGGAACAAGACTCTGGCCTTTGTCCAGGCAAACTCTTCCCAAACAACTATTAGCATTGACGGGTGATAACACTCTTCTTCAGGAAACCTGTCGACGAATTCTTCCGGTAATTCCTGCCAAAAACCAGATGATTTTGACCAGTCCCGATTATTCCCAACAGGTCAGTACCCAGATGACGAGCTTTTTTCAGGAAGATTCCCCCAAAGTATTTGCGGAACCAAAAGCCAAGAACACTGCTCCCGCAATTTTTTGGGCTGCAAAACTGGCTCTGAAGTGGGGAGGCGAAAAAGCCATTATAGTGGTGTTGCCTTCTGATCACTTAATCGTAAAGGAAGAAAATTTCCAGAAGCAGCTACTGGAGGCAATAGAGTTGGCCTCGCTGGGGTATTTTGCAACCTTCGGAATCCTCCCCACTCATCCTGAAACCGGCTATGGTTACATTGAAGCGGGAGAAAAAATCAATGGTACGGAGGGATTCAGGGTTAAAAAGTTTTTTGAAAAGCCGAATCTTCAGAAAGCAAAAGAATTCTGTTCGAACAAGACTTTTACCTGGAACAGCGGAATGTTTGCATTTCCAGCATCAGACCTGCTGAAAGAAGGGGTAAAATATTGCCCGGAGACAACGAAACCTTTCATTGATATCGATCCCACTGTTGCAGAAACCGTCAAAACAGCTTTCGACAGCTGCCGATCAATTTCAATCGATTACGCCGTGATGGAGAAAACCTCGCAAGGATGCGTCATTCAAGCCGAATTTGGCTGGAGCGACGTCGGAAGTTGGCAGAGCCTGTTTCAAGTAAGTAACAAGGACACAGCAGGAAATGTAATTGTAGGAGATCATGTTGCAATCGATACTAAAGATAGTCTGATTTTCGGGAAACATCGTACAATCGCCACCATCGGCATTAAAGACCTGGCAATTGTGGATACCCCTGATGCATTGCTGGTTTGTCCAATGTCCGAAAGCCAAAAAGTGAAGGAAGTCGTCGAAAAGTTAAAAATCGACAAGCGCCGAGAAATCCATGAGCACGTCACTATTCACCGCCCATGGGGAAGTTACACCACACTTGAAACCGGAAGCAGGTACAAAATCAAAAGAATAGTTGTACAACCAGGCAAACGCCTCAGCCTTCAGAGACATATGCATCGAAGCGAGCATTGGGTAGTTGTTTCAGGAACAGCAACAATCAGAAACGGTGATGAGGAATTCTACCTTAATGAAAATGAATCGACCTATATCCGCCCCACAGAATTGCATCGTTTGTCCAACTATGGGAAAATTCCTTTGCAAATCATAGAAATCCAGGTTGGAGGCTACCTCGAAGAAGACGACATCGAAAGATTCGACGACGATTTCAACCGTGGAACTAAAGTTATTGCAAAAGAAGGATAAATTTTCCGGAAATTGTGCTGTAGATTCTGGTTACCCAAAAATTGATTGGGTCACTTGGAACAAAGCCATTCCGAAACGTTTCGTTTTTCTTTGTTGAATTCCACACCGACTGCAACAATCTTTTTCCCGGAGTTTTGGTAGGAAAGACAATAGTCCTTGTTTCGAATTTGATCGAGGGCTTCTTGCGCTGTGCCATTCAGTTTAAATTCGATAACATAAACAGTATCGAAACTTTGTACAACAGCATCGATTCTTCCATCGGCGGTTTTTACTTCGGATTGGATTTCAGCACCCAACAATCTAAACACCATGACAAAAAGGCTTTGATAGTATTTTTTTAAGGGAATATGCAATTCCTGATTGATTCCGGAAAAAAGAGACTGTAGTGCAAGGAAAACGGTTTCAAGATCGTTTTTGGAAAAACCCACAAGAAGATTTCTGAGAGCACCACTTACTTCATTCAGAGGTTTTTCGATTTGCCGCGAGAGAAGAACCTTGGTAAACGATGTGGCGACTTCCAAATTAGGGTAGTCCAAACGATAAGAGGTCATTGTCCCAATTCGTTCAACTTCCGCAATGGTCAAATAGCCCGTCTGAAATAGCAACGGTAACGCTTCCAGTCGATCAACTTCATAAGCAGAAAAAGCCTCCGAGTCGATCCATCGTTTCTTTTCAGCTTCAATATCAATCTGCCTTTTCTTCATAAGGTTGATTAACATTGTTGGAGTTCCAGTTTCGAACCAATAGTTAGCGAATTCCTGCGTTTCGAATAGTTTTCCGATAGAAACGGGATTATAAACCGTTATTTCTTCCTTGGAAAACCGGTAACCATTGTAATAATTCCTTATTTTTCCCAATAAGTCCTGACGGGAAACATTTTCTTTCTTTTCAAGCTGGTCAATATACTCCGAAAAGTTTGTTTCAAGCTCATCCTGAGTGAAACCCATCAAAGTTGCATACCTTGAATCCATTGTAAGGTCCGTCAGATTGTTCAGATCAGAGAAAACCGAGACTTTGGAAAATTTACTAACTCCGGTTAAAAAGGCAAAGCGGATGCTAGCATCAGCAGTTTTTACCACTGAATAGAACCCTTTCAGAACCTTCAAAATCTCCCCTATTGCAGGGTTGTCAATATTACCTAGAATCGGTTTATCATATTCGTCAATGAGGATGACCACCTTCCCGAAAGAATCTGAAAGCTGTCGGATCAATGATAGGAAATGCGAGGATGAATCAACTCCGGAAGTTTCCAGATGATATTGATGAGCACTGTCGGAAATAGCCTCCTGAAGTTTGGAATCCAACTTTTCTGGAGTATCTGCCTGTCGGCTGCCTAGATCAATCCGAATTACCGGATATTTTTTCCAATCGTAGGGCAAATTGTAAATCGCCAAACCCTCGAACAAATCCTTGTTTCCCTTGAAAATTTCCTCAAAAGTGGAAATAGTCAGTGATTTTCCAAATCGCCGAGGTCGGGAAAGAAAAAAAACACCTTTGAATTGCTGAACCAATGTGTGCAATATCGCGGTTTTATCAACATACAAATAACCGCCTTCCCGAATATCTCTAAACGTATAGGTGCTGGTATTAATCGGTTTCATTCTGCCTCTCCTGGCCTTATCACTTTCATATTTTATCATAAAAAAAGACACTGTATAGAATTAACTGATCACTTTTCTTAAAAACAGGGTATCATACCAATTTCAGATCTCCTGATGCGTTGATGAATTGATCAGAACTTTAGAGTTTCCAATTTGAAATCAACCTAGCACTTTTCACAGAAAAAAATGGTTATTTGTGCCGAAAACTCTTCAAAATTGTGCCAAATGAGTTCCTTCTAAATCAGGAGGTCTGAATTTCAATTAGTTCGTTCATCCGACCTATTTTGTGCTTCAGGTCTGCGGAAATTGGAGTTGGGTTTGCCAGAAATGAATGCTCCAACCACCCAGTAAGGGCTCCATATTTTCACGAAAATTACGTGTTTTCTTGGAAAATATACAGATCCCACTTCACTTTGATCAAATCAATGTTCTTGGGGTGATACACATATTTTGTGGGATTGGTATCATACTAATCCCACAAAATAATAACGTAAACTTTTAGATGATTTACAGCACCAGAGGCTTGATCAAACCTATGAATTTGCGTGATTACTTTTTATTATTGGTATCACACTGAGATTCCAGGGAAAAACTGAGGAATTTTTTGGAAGCATGGCCAAACAATGGGTGATTGATAGTTGAGATTCTTTCAGCGATTCTCGGTGAATTGCTGCGATTGTCCCTATGAGCCATTTTGAGCAATGTTCAAAAAACTAATTATTCCGATAAGTTTCGTAACAAAAATCAGTAATAGCGATATTTTGCCAGAAAACTCACCGAGAATTGCTGAGATTCTTTTGCTTTCGTTGACATAAAAAAACATGTTTGATATCTTGATTTACTTCAGCATTTATACGGATCATAGTTTTCGATGACCTGGAAAAATCGTTTCTTGATTCTTTTGTTTTTATCTTTTCCATTTTTGTTGATAAACTTGGGAAAAATTTTGCTTTTTCCGGATAAAACTGAAGAGTTAAAGGAAATCGTTGAAAACAGATTTGAAGAAGCGGTAAGTCAAATCGACTCACAGAAAGATTTTCAAACTTATTTTGATCGATTTTTTAAAAATTTTGAGCAAAAAGTTTTTCAGAATGAAAATCCACAAAAAAACTTCCATAAATTTCTTCCGATTCTAAAAAGACAATTTCCCCGAATGATTCAAACAATTTTCTTGGATTCATCGGGTTTACCGGTCGAACAATTGTCTGATCTTCATCCTTCAAATTATTTGTCCCAAAAGTTTTTTTCCGCATACCGGGAATTTCTTGAGCTGGAAAAACCTTTATCACAGACAATTCTAGGATTTCTCCATTCCCTGCTGGGAAATTATTTCCCAACTGAAAACACTTTTTACTCCAAGCTTTTTATGGGATCAGGATTTCCTCATCCAGTGTATTTTTACATTTCCCAGCCTTTTCCTCAGGGACTATTCATAATTTTTTTCAGACCTAATCATCATCCCAGAGAATTGGCACTTAACAAAGTTATTTCCAAAGTAAATAAGATGTTTCCGGATTTTAGGTTTTCTCTTGCATTTACAGGACAGAAGGCCAACCAAATCCTTCAAAGACTCCATGCTCCTGACAATATTGCAACTTCCTTCTGGAAGAAATTGCAAAGTGCACCCATCGGCTGCTTCTGGTTTGAAAACACCTTTTTGGGGAAGCGAATTCTATTTCCATCAGTCTGGATAGTTGGAATGAAAATTGTTGACCTTCCCGGATCATTTTTTTCCAACAAGGATTTTTTCGCATTGGGGATCCAATTTCTTGTTTGCAATTTTTTAATAATGACATTTTTGGAAAACAGATGGAAAAATTCCCATTTTTTTTCAATTCGTTGGAAGCTTTTTCTTGTCTTTCTTTTTTCATCCTTCATCCCTCTATTAATCATGGGGTCTTCTGTACAGTCCTTTATTCAGGAACATCGAAACGTCTTGGAGAAAGAGACACATGAAAAAGTTGAAAAATCACTTCTTGCCTTCGATCGGGAATTTGGAAATTATTTAACCCGGTTGGATTGGAAATTTGAACAAATCTTCCTTGACCAAAAAGACCAAAAAGCAATGACTGTAAAAGAGTTCATGTCTCAAACTGAAACACTGAGGAAATTATGGAACTTTGATCTATGTTGGATAGTAGATTCAAAAGGTGAGATCGTTTTTAAGCTGAACCCAAATAACCCAAAAATATTTTTGGGGTCGGTCGGAAGAATTGTTCAGTTTGGAATAAAAGATACGATTTCGACTGTCAATTCCAGGGCTTCCTATCTTTCCAATTGTATGAAAGCGAACAAAACATCACTTCCGTTAAAACCCAAAAGTTATTCTACCCCAGTTCCTATGAGATGTATGGGCCATATTAAAAGGGTAGTCCTGGGAAATGAAAAAATATATTTTATAACTGCCCCCATCGATACCGGGGAGGATCAAATTTCTCATTTTGTTGTTCTGGTATGGAGACCTTCAAACCTGCAATGGAACTATTTAAGGAAACAATTCACCGGTTTTTTGCGGAAGATTAATTTGGGGCACGGAATTGCCTGGGACAACGATAATCCGGAAATTGTTTTTCCCGGGAAATTTAAAAAAGAGTCCGCAATTTATAACACATTGGTTAAAAGCGCATCCTATGGCTTTCGCAAGGTTTCAATTTCCGGGGAAAATAGAAAAATTTTGACCGGGTTAAAAGGGAGCAATTTAGATACCATTTCATTTTTGATACAAACTTCCGATCACGAAATTGACCAGGAAATTTCGGATTGGAAATGGAAATTCAGGTTTATGGCTTTTACCATAATTGGGCTATGTATCGTAATCGGTTTTTCAATTACCCGACTGTTTCTTGAACCGGTCGACAACCTTACCCAAGGAATAAAGGCCATTTCCGAAAGAAATTTCGGTTTTCAAGTAATAATAGGAGCCCACGACGAATTAGGAAATCTGGGAACCCTTTTTAATGAAGCGATGAGTGATCTGGCAGATCTCGAAGTCGCAAAAATTGTACAAGAAAATTTTTTTCCTTCAAATCCTTTGATCACTGACCAATGGGAGATTTATGGATCATGTATTTCAGCTAGCCATGTAGGTGGCGATTACTTTGATTACTTCCAAATTGATGAAAACAGGGCAATTTGCATTATTGGTGACGTTTCAGGGCACGGAGTTGGAGCTGCACTGGTAGTAGCAATGGCGAAGGGAATAATCAGTCACCCGGATATAAAATGTGACCCCGCTGAAATTCTGAAACAATTGAACGGAATATTACTTGCTGTCCTGAAAAAGAAAAAAATGATGACTTGTTGTGTAACGCTGATTGACTTTAAGAACTGCTCCATGATTCTGGCCAATGCAGGCCATCCATATCCTATTTTGATACAGAATGGAAGCCCCACTTTTATTGAAGGCACTGGCTTTCCTCTTGGGAGCAGGAGCAAAAGTTTGATTATCCCTAATAGAACTTTTTCTTTTCCTAAAGGGAGTTCACTAATATTTTATTCAGATGGAGTTGTAGAAGCCTTGGACAATATTGGAGTACCACTTGGCTATGACCGCTTGATCGAGGAAATTTGCAGCCTTCAAAAAAATTCAGTCGTAGAGACTGAACTGGAAATTCGGAATTGGCACAGAAAAATAGCTCGAAAAAGCCCTCCGGATGATGACATATCTTTACTGTTGGTACAAAACAAATTACAAGAAAAGAAATGCACATGAATTCTATCCGAAGAGTTTTATTAAATGAATTGGAAAAATGGCTTTTTGCTCTAATCTTTTTGCTTCCGACATTTCTCATGCTGTATTTCTCTCTGAAATGCGAATTTGTGGAGCGATTACAAGAAAGCAACGCACTTTTCAGAAAAATTGTAAAAAACTATTTTAATACAATGGATTTGAGCAGCAACATTAGTACTTCCCTTAGAAGGTATTTTAATTCTCTCTCTTCTTATTCCCCCGCTGAAGTAAATCCGGAAAAGTTTCTTTTTCAGAAATTCCAGGCTCTCAAAAAAAAGTTTCCTTCAATCTTTGAAATAGCCATATTTGACTCAAAAGAACACTTTATACCTGAATACTCAGACTTGCCGGAATATCACCCTTTACTTGCTTCCTTAGGTGTGGACCTTAGACAATTCTTCCAAGGAGATCCCGATCTTCTTTCCAAAAATATAAATAATTATCTTCCACTGCTTGGAACATTTCTACCTGACGATTTCCTGACCGTTTCCAACAAACAATTAACGCTTAGATCTTTTCATAAAAAAAGACAATTTTTCGAAATTTTTGCTATGACCAAGGATCAAACTACCCCTGGATTGATAGTATGGATTTCAGGAGAAACTGATTTTGAGGATCTTAAGTATTATCTGTTAGTAGAATCGGATAAAATATGGAAGACGCCTGGTTTTCCACAAATTGTTGATTTGAAAGACCCTAAAAACGAATACTTTTTTTCGAATCTTCTTCCTGTGTTAAATGCGGAGGAAGAGGAACCAATTTTTTTTCAGGATCAAGTGTGGGCCCAGAAAAAAATTTCTCCAACAAAAAGATTATTTTATAGCTTACCTGACAATGGAATAAAAGCTTTCAATGCATCAATGTTGGAATTGAACCGTAATATTTGCATTGTATTTCTGCTATTGCTTGTTTCAATCCGGTTTTTGTCGTTTTACACCGAAAAATTTTCTCTTAAGACAAAGTTAATGTTTATTTTTTTCTATACGACAATTATTCCAATTATTCTGTTTGGAATTTCGGGAAGAAACCTGATCAATGAAAAACAAAGGAATCTGGAAAAAAAATTAGAGGTTCATCATGAAAAAATCCTTGAAGATGTTGATCGAAAAATCATGGAATACTGCTCAATCATTGAAAAATCTGCAAAAAAGCTTAGGTCACCCAGTCTAAATAATTCTCAACTTCAGCTATTTATTAATAAGTTTGAGCCTAATTTGGTTTTAATTTATGACGTTAACGGCAAGGAAATTGAAAAAAAAATTTTTGCAGTTGAGGATTTTTCAGGAAATCCTGGACCTTTTTTAAACTTTATCCCGAAATTTAATCATTTCGTGGTCAGCCAGTTATTAAAAAACGATACGAACATTGCGCGTGAAGATTCACCTGCGGATCTGGTAGAAAGAGCAGCGGCAGAGAGCTTTGGTGGAGATGCTTCTGAAATGCTTCGTCTATACGAAACCTCTATGGGAAGACTCTTTTGCGTTTCAATCGGAGGAGTTCAATTTCACGTTTTAAGTTTTTTTATTAAAGATAATCACGAAAAAATTTCAGGTAATATGTTTTTTCTGTGGGGAAAAAATAATTGGAGCAGGAAATTAGCTACCTGGAAGAGTTCTTTCAAAGAAAAATATCCTGAAAGTCGAATTGAAATAGCCACTGACCATGGTGAAAATCCTTTAATTCCTGGGTCATGGGATTATTACAAGGAGTTGTTACCAATCCATGAAAAAGTATTTAAAAATGGCCAAACTTTTTTAGTATCCAGTATTAAGGGTTATTCTATTATCGATAAAGATTTATTTGTGGAATCTTCGTTAGAACCACTTCAGATAGCGAAAGACAAAATCAAGAACCGCTTGATTGGAATTGCCATCTTAATGCTTGGTTTTGGCTTATCTACAACCATTCTATTCAGTTATCACCTGCTGCATCCGTTGAAAAATCTGGCCACGGGAATTGAAGCAATGAAGAATCGCAGCTTTTCCAAACATCTCCCGGTTTTGTACAATGATGAAGTTGGACAATTAACAAGGTCATTTAATGATATGATGGAAGGAATGCAAGATCTTGAGGTCGGGAAGGTCGTCCAGGAAACTTTTTTCCCTCGTGAATCCATAAATCGCAATTCCTGGGAAATCTTTGGTTATTCTGATTCTGCAAACAAATTAGGTGGGGATTATTTTGATTTTTTTCCTTTGAAAGATGGTAGTTGGTTACTTTTAATTGGCGATGTTGTGGGTCAGGGAGTACAGGCTGCCTTGGTAGTTGGTCTGGTAAAAGCATTGATAAACTACCCCGAAAATAGAGCTTCACCTTCTGAATTATTGGGAATGCTGAACACAGCGCTGTTTAAAATTTTTAAAGGAAAACGTTGTATGACATGTTTTCTCGGAATTTTTTCCTCGGAAGAGAACAATCTGGTTGTTTCCAATGCGGGACACATTTTCCCTTTCCTACTTGAAGGAGATAAAATCAATGAGATTACATGCCATTACCCAGCCCTGGGAGTCAGCTCAGATAGCGTGTTTAAAAACGAAGCGATTGCCATGGAAAAACATTCCGGAGTGGTTTTTTTCACCGACGGAATTGTAGAAGCCAAAAGCACAAAAAATGAGCCTGTTGGTACAAATTGTCTTAAAGCATCCCTTCCAGGATTAATGAAGAACAGTGCGCCTGAAACGATTCGAGCGATAAGAGGCTGGCACAAAAAAATGACCGACGGTGTCCCCTTAACAGACGATGCCACAATCATGGTTTTACAAAAAAACGTTTCAGCCGTGAGTTCACGTCAAACTAGCAATTGAAGCCACTTAGAGACACTTGAATAACCGAAATCATTCGCTAATGAAGATACAAATTGACTAAAAGTTGAGCGCCCTTATTTTTAATGTGTTCAACTTCTTTAAAGGAAAGGTTCCCGTGCGATAATCGTCCGGCAATTTTGTTTATTGTTTTCAGACTTTTCCATTCAATCTGCCCCTCGATTTTTCCTGATTTTGAATCTTGAGAAGTGATTAAAAAAATTGCGGGCCAAACTTTTCCACTCTTGGTGGATTGAGCTTCCACCGGATATGAAATTCCCGCAATTTCATTTGCTTGTACAAAACTGCCAAGTAAAAGAAAAAAAGTAAGGAAAACAAAACCCTCTAACCGCTTATTCATTTAATGACCCCCTTAATTTTTCTATTGCTGTTGAGCATTCATACCACATTAAACTCCATTTTTCAAATTTCCCTTAGATGCCTTGGAAGGCAAAAGCATACTTCAATGAAAATTGAATCAGAAAGTGAAAAAAAAATTGACCATTGGACATGCAAAAGATATAAAATTGAAAGAAAATATGTGAGAGAAAAATGGAAAATAAGATCGCAAATTATCAGATAACTGAAAAGCTATATGAAAGCTCTGTTTCACGGATTTATAGGGCATTAATGGAAGGTTCCCGGGACTCGGTTATCCTTAAAATTCTGAACAAGGATCAACCCACTCCCGAAGAGTTGAGCCACTTTCAAAATGAGTTTTATCTTGCCAAAAACAATAATAACATTGGTATTATCAACGTTTTGAGCCTTGAAAAAATACAAGATACTCTGATGATAGTCCAGGAAGATATTGGTGGCGAATCACTGGATAAATGGATGAAAGCTCGCCGAATGTCTCTGAAGGAATCTCTTTCTCTTGCAATTCAAATTACTGAAAGTTTGAAACACCTTCATGAAGCTAATATCATTAATAAAAACCTCAATCCATCAAATATTATTTGGAATCCCAAAACAGAACAATTGAAACTCATTGATTTTGGAATGGCAACTTTCCTGACTGAGAAATCTTCTGCTTCCCCTCAAATTCCGGAAGGAACACTTGCTTATATTTCCCCCGAACAGACCGGGAGAATGAATCGAACAGTTGATTATCGCACAGATTTTTATTCCCTTGGCGTAACATTATTCGAGATTTTTACGGGCCGTCTGCCCTTTGAAACGCAAGATCCATTGGAGATTATTTATTGCCACATTGCCAGGCAACCGGTTCCCCCGAGCAAGATCAGTAGCAATATCCCGGAAGTCCTGTCAATGATCATCATGAAGCTGCTGGCTAAAACTCCTGAAGAACGCTACCAGACTTTGTTTTGCTTAAACAAGGATCTAACTGGATGTCAAAATCAGCTTCGCTCCAATGCAAAAATTGAAGCATTTCCTATCGGTCAAGAAGACTGGACAGGAAAACTACAGATATCAAAAAAGTTGTATGGCCGTGAAGCGGAAATCAGAGCTTTGATTGAAACATTTGAAAGAGCCAGCGGAGGCAGTGCAGAATTGTTTCTGATAGCAGGAAATACTGGTGTCGGAAAAACCGTATTGGTACAAGAAGTTCAAAAAATAATATCTGAGAAAATAGTTTATTTTGTCTCCGGAAAATATGAACAGTACCAAAATAATATCCCTTATTCCGCTATTTCCATTGCATTCAAAACCTTGGTAACCCAATTACTGGCACAGCCGGAAGAACAATTACAAAACCGAAAGAAGCAGTTATCTGAAGCAGTTGGTTCAAACGGACAAATCATCATTGAAATTATTCCTGAGGCGAAGCTGCTTTTAGGAGAAATGCCTGCAACACAAGAACTCGAACCAACCGATTCTCAAAAACGCTTCAATTCGGTGTTTCGAAATTTCATTCGGGTATTTTGTCAACCGGATCACCCACTGGTTATCTTTCTTGATGATCTCCAGTGGGCAGACTTAGCCAGTCTTAAACTGATGGCCCTAATGATGAAAGATATTCCCTATCTCTTTTTGATAGGTTCTTACCGGGACAGCGAAGTCAACGCAGTTCACCCCCTGATTTCCACTCTTGAAGAAATAAGAAAAACCGGAGTGGACTTCCAAACCATTACATTACCAGCCCTGACTTTAACTCAAATCAAGGAGTTTCTCACTGACACTTTCAATTTGAAACCGAATGAACAGGAGAGAAATAAAAACGGTCTTGCTGAACTGCTTTTGGCCAAAACCGGCGGAAACCCATTCTTTCTGAAGGCCTTTGTCAGAACCCTGTATTCAGAAAACCTTATAAGCTTCGATTATCAACGGAATCAATGGCAATGGAATTTAGTACAAATTCAGGCATGTAACATCACTGATAACGTAGTGGAACTGATGGTCGGCAAAATCCTCCAGCTTTCGCCCGAAACAGGGGCAATCCTGAAATTGGCTGCAGTAATGGGAAATCGGTTTGAATTTTCTGTATTAGCTATTTTGGCCCAACAAAGTGAGGAGAAAGTCAGTCGTGATCTCTTAAAAGCCTTGCAGGATGGCTTGATAGTAAAGACCCCTGACGCTTATCAATTTATCCATGACCGAGTACACCAAGCTGTCTATTCATTGCTTTCCGAATTAGAAAAACAAATCATGCATTGGCAGATAGGACAATTATTGCTAAGAGATCCGATCATCGCTGAAGAAAAGCTGTTTGAACTGGTTGATCACCTTAATATGGGAGAAAAACAAGCAGAAGATCAACCTGCCAGGAATAAGATAGCCCGTTTCAACCTGAGAGCAGGACAGAAAGCCAAAGCAGCGACTGCGTATCATTCTTCTTACAAATATCTTCAGACAGGGCATTCACTTTTGAGCAAGGACAGTTGGCAGAACGACTATGAACTGGCACTGGATCTCTATACTGAATTAACCGAAGTCGCCTTTCTGAACGGCGATTTCAAGAGCATGGAACGATTTGCCGAAGTTGTTAATCAAAACGCCGCAACAATTCTTGATAAGGCACGTATCTTTGAAATCAGAATGCAGGCCAATGCAATGTTGAACAAGTATTTAGATGGCCTGTTGATCGGTTTTGAATTCCTAGGATTATTGGGGGTAAATACCCCAAATGAAGCGACTCCAGCTATTCTCAAGGAATGCCTTAATCACACAAAAAAGGAAGTAGGGAAGTATTCTTCATCAGTTTTATTGGAACTTCGAGCTATGACCGACCCTGTAAAATTGGCAGCCATGCGAGTTTTGATTCGTTTGATTTCTCTCAGTTATTTCGCACGTCCGGATTTATTTCCGATTGTTGTATGTCAGGGGGTCCTGCTGTCGGTACAATATGGAAACTCTATCTATTCATCAGCTTTCTATGTAAACTATGGTTTGATTCTCTGCGATTTGGGAATTGCCGATTATGCCTCTGGATCCCGATATGGAAAATTAGGGCAGGAGTTATTTGAAAAATATCCTAATCCACCTCTTCAACCGATGTTGCTGAACAATACTCACACATTTATTACGCCTTATTGTCTTCCCATTAGAGAGTCGCTGATACCACTAAAAAAAGCTTACCAAGTTGGATTGAAGTTAGGTGAATATGAATTTGCCGCTTATGCAAGCAGCAACTACCTGCGCTTATTGTCTTGTACTGATACACCTTTGCCTGAGGTGCATCGTGAATATGAAAATTATATTGAAGCAATTCGACCTCTCAACAATGAGTTGATAACAAACCTGTTGCTATGCTTGGACCAGACCATCATCAATCTTATGAGTGACACTAGCAAAATACCCTGGGAAATAAAAGGCGAAAGTTACCAGGAAGGGGCAATGGGGGGGCTTTTAAAAAGCGGTAATCCGTTAGGAATTTCAATGCATTATTTCAACCAACTGATATTGGCATATTTGTTTGGAAAAACAGACCTGGCACTGCAAGCAATTGAACATGCCGAACCTTACATTTACAGCATCGGGAGTGCTCATCCTGTGATGCAATACTGTTTTTACGCCCCACTTGCATTATTGGCTCCGCTCAATTCTTCCAGTGAATTTTCTCAAGTCTTGGAAAAAGTGCGGGTTTGGCAGAATCATCTAAAACGATGGGCTGAACATGCCTCCATGAATTTTCAACATAAACACGATTTGGTGGAAGCCGAAATAGCCCGCATCTCAGGGCATTTCGAAAATGCGGTAAAAAGCTATGAAAAAGCTATTCGAGGTGCACATGAAAACGGTTATCAGCATGAAGAGGCTTTGGCTTGTGAGGTAGCAGCCAAATTTTATCTCACTCATGGGTTGACTGATTTAGCACAGGTTTATATCAACAAAGCACGGTATGGCTACCAACGCTGGGGCGCACAAACGAAAGTCCGGGATTTGGAAATTAAATATCCCAATTTATTTTCAAACACTGTCACTCACCCGACTTCCGACAAACCAGAGGGAACGCCCACATGCTTGACCAAGGCAACAGAAATTGATCTAGCCAGCATCATGAAAGCCGCACAAACTATTTCAGGGGAAATGAAGTTGGACAATCTGCTCGAAAAGATCATGAATATTGTAATCGAAAACGCTGGAGCAGAAAAAGGAGTTTTCATCGAAAACAACCAATATCTCTTGAAAATTCAAGCAGAAGCTGGAATAGGGAAGGTTTTCAACATTCTGAAGGCTACACCGATAGAAAAATCCGAAAATTTGCCGCTTTCAGTCATCCGTTATGTTGCAAGAACAAACCAGCATTTTCTGTCAGATAATATTTCTCAGGATTCAGAATATTCATCAGACCCCTATGTACGAAAGAACGGCCCCAAATCCGTAATCTGTTTTCCAATCCTCAGTAAAGGGGCCCTGACAGCAGTAATTTACCTGGAAAACAATCTGGCGGTCGGCGCGTTCACTTCCAAACATCTGGAAGTGCTTAATCTCTTAGCCGCTCAAGCAGCTATTTCTCTGGAAAATGCACGATTATTCGAAGAAAAAAGCAGATATTCAGAGGAATTATTAAAGGAAAAGCTTTTTACTGAAACAGCACTGAACGCCCAAACAGACACTTTTTTTGTTTTTGAGCCATCAACCCAAAAAGCAGTTAGATGGAACAAAGCTTTCAGAGATATTTCGGGTTACAGCGATGAAGAAATAAAATTAATGAAGGCTCCGGATAACTATTATAATGAAAAGGATCTCAAATCAGCTTCCGTAGCTCTGGAAAAAATTAAAGCAGGCGAAAGTGCTTATATTCAAATGTCCCTGATTAGTAAAAGTGGCAAAACGATTCCCACTGAATATTTCGAGTCAGCAATCAGAGATGAAACCGGAACCCCCCAATTCATCATTGCAGTTGGAAGAGACATAAGTGATAGATTAAAAGTTGAAGAGCAACTCAGACAAGCCCAAAAAATGGATGCGCTTGGCTCCTTTTCCGGAGGAATTGCACACGACTTTAATAATATATTGGCAATAATCATAGCAAATCACGAATTGGCATTGAATTATGATTCAGACCATCCTTCCTTGAAACAAAGGCTTGCAGAATCTTTGAAAGCTTGTCTTCGAGCTAAAGAACTAATAAATCAGATATTAATTTTCAGCCGGAAAGCTTCCCCGGAAAAAGAACCTCTGAATATTTCGAAAGTTATACAAGAATCTATGAAACTTCTGAGACCTGCCATTCCATCAACAGTCAAAATTGAGCAAAAGATTGATGTTTCTGAAAATATTTTGGCTAATTCAACTCAAATCAATCAGATAATGTTGAATTTATGTTCTAATGCATGTAATGCCATGGAAAATAACGGAACACTGGAAATCAAATTAGAAAAAATATATTTCGGAAAAGATGACTCAAGGTTGATTAACCGCTTGGCACCTGGGAATTATGTCAAATTATCGATAAGTGACACTGGATGCGGCATTAAACCTGAGATTATGAGCAGAATATTCGATCCCTTTTTCACTACAAAAGAATGTGGAAAAGGTACAGGATTGGGACTTTCAGTAGTATACGGAATTGTGGAAGCTCATGAAGGAACTATCACAGTCTACAGTGAACCTGGCAAGGGCTCAACATTCAATATTTATTTGCCCTGCATAGAAGTCCGGCCTGAAAAACAAATTGAGCCATCAAGAGCCAATTTGAAAGGTTCTGAAAGAATATTATTTATAGATGACGAAGAGATGCTGCTTGAAATTTCCCAAGAAATATTGCAATCACTTGGATATACAGTAACGTGCAAAATCAGTCCAACAGAAGCTTTTGTCTTGTTTCGCTCAGCTCCAAATGATTACGACCTGATTATTACCGATTTGACCATGCCTGATTTGCCTGGAGACCAATTAGCCATTGAAGTTTTGAAAATCAGACCAGAAATTCCTATTATTTTATGTACGGGCTACGGAGAAACCGTCAATGGAAAAGCAAAGAAATTCACAGGAATAAATAGAATCCTATTGAAACCCGTTACTAAACAAAGTTTTGCCAAAACAATTCGAGAAGTCCTGGATGAGAAGTGAGACAAGAACTAGGAAATTCTTCCATTAGGCTGCCCGACTTTTTGCCAATCGGATGAGGGTTATCACTCTCTTAATTCTAACTTCCAATTAATTTCTGTCAGACCCAACTCCAATTTCAGAATTCCTGTTGTCATTAAAAACATTTTCCTTGTTAAAGAATCATCTATTTTCTCGGAAACGGGAGAAAAACAACGTATACCATATTATTGAAGAGAATTAATCCCATTTTCGGTAAATAACTACCAAATTTCCGTTTATTACTTGACATTCAATTTTGTCAAGTATAAATTATCTCCATAAATTTCTTGTGGCTAAAAATTCAAAATGGAAAGTTAAATGATTGTGAGGCAATTGACCAATGGAACATTCCAAAATTTATCTGGAAAATCAAACCGTTACTGTTTTATTAGAGAATAACTTAACAGTAGAAGTTGTGAGTCAGATTCGCGATGAATTAAAAAAGTACTTTAGTAGTGATGTAAAAAAAATGATTATCGACATGGAAGGCTGCAAGATGATTGATTCCCATGGAATTGCGCTTCTTATGGCAGCTGCAAATTCGATGCAATCGATAGACGGAAAACTTGTTTTAAGAAACCAATCAGCACCTGTTGCCGAAATTTTTAATACTTTACAGCTCTCCCCAAAATTTTTTGTTGAAAACACCCCCAAAGGAGCTGATCATAATTCTGAGTTGTCCTGACTTTCTTTAAAAGCAATTCTCTTCACAACATGTTTTTCAGCCGAAAAACAATTCCCTGTTGTTCAAACTGTCGGAAAACCCCTAAAATTGGATGATTTTATGTACCAACTCGCTTTTTGGCTCCGCTTTCGCGCATCAAACAAGCACATTTTGCACCTAATTCAATGTACCGAGCTTTTCCGACAGTCTCGTTGCCATTGTTAGAAATGAAGTAATAAGTATTTTGTTGGTTCGACTTTGTAGTTTACGATGAAATATTCGGGAGAAAAATATGGAACTTGACATCGATAGAGATCTTCTTTTGAAGGAATTCATCGCTGAATCGAGGGAACAACTGAATGATCTTGAAAATGATCTGCTTCAAATCGAAGAAGCTGGTGCAGAAATCAACGAAAAGCTTGTTAACAAAGTTTTTAGAGCCGCGCATTCCATTAAAGGTGCCAGTAGTTTATTTGATTTTAAAAAAATGCAGGAACTTGCACACAAAAGTGAGACAGTGCTTGATTTAATCAGATCAAGAGTTTTAGTACCAAATCCGTCAGTAGTCAGTGTACTTTTAAAAGCATTTGACAAACTTCGGGAAATGATTAATGACACTACGACTTGCGAAGAGGTATTTATTGCAGATCAATTGTCCGAATTAATTAAAATTTCCTCTCCTTTCCTTGGAAAAAAAGTTCCAAACCCAATTCGTCCAACCGTAAAACTTCCGAAATCATCCTTTGTAAAGCTTTCCGATTCCGACTTTGACTCTGTACGAAGAAGCAAAAATCACTTATATTTTGCGGAATACAACATCCTTACGGACATTGATTTTGAGAACAAAAACCTGCTTGATTTGGTCAAACTTTTCACCGGATTTGGGCGGATTCTGGATGTACAGATCGATTTTACATCTGCAGGCACCCTGAATTCGGAACCTCCCAAAACTATACCTATGCAGATTTTGTTTTCCACCGATATAGATCCTTCTCAAATATGTCTTGTTCTAGAAATTTCCGAGGAAAAAATTACTTTATTGTATGACCCTACGAGCGAACAAAAGTCTTCTCCGGCAACTTCAACCCCCGAGGCCACAAAAATTAATCTCCTCGCAAATAATGAAGAGAATAATTCATCGCCACAACTTAAATCGGAAGTTCTTCCAACATCACCTGAAGCATCAAAAGCTCATGAAATAAGTAATTTAAAGCCCCAATCAGCTGTAAAAGATAATAAGAAGAAGGACCCAGGAAAAATACTCTCCCAGGAGAAAACACAAGCAGAGTCAACTTTGCGGGTGGGCGTTGATCTCTTGGAGAGCCTTGTAAACTTAGCAGGAGAACTGGTACTCAGCCGGAATCAACTGCGTGAAGCTATAGCGGTTAATGACCCCAAAGGAGTTGTAGCAGGCAGCCAACGAATAAATCTTGTCACCACTGAACTACAGGAAGCAATTATGCGGACACGCATGCAACCCATTGGGGGAGTTTTCAACAAGTTCCCGCGACTGGTACATGACCTTTCAAAAGAATTGAAGAAGGAAATTCAACTTCAAATTGACGGAAAAGAAGTGGAAATGGACAAAACTCTGGTTGAAGGACTCAGTGATCCATTGACTCACATGGTCCGAAACGCTTGTGATCACGGAATTGAAACCCCCGAGGAACGTCAGAAATCAGGGAAGAATCCCTCCGGTACAATTAAATTAAAAGCTTGTCATGAAGCAGGCCAGGTTATTATCGAACTTT